>JACRCW010000060.1 GCA_016218805.1 Deltaproteobacteria bacterium
CACCGCGCCGGCGCCACCGGGGAGGGGCACCGCGCCGCCGCCACCGGGGAGGGGCACCGCGCCGGCGCCACCGGGGAGGGGCACCGCGCCGCCGCCGCCGGGGAGGGGCACCGCGCCGCCGCCGCCGGGAAGCGGCACTGCGCCCGCGTCGGCCGCAGGCGCCTGGACCACGAACGCATGCAGGCACTTGGGGCACTTGATCTGCACCCCCTGCGGGGGGATCCGCTTCTCGTCGACGTTGTACTGGGAACTGCACTGAGGGCAGCTGATGCGCATGAAACACTCCGGGAACGGCGCTGCCGCCCCCATGGATATGGTGCCGGGGTGAACCCTATTTCATCCCGGCGCAGGACCTGAAGTGGCGGGGCACCCCGCACGTTCCCCCGGGGGCACCCGGCCCGGGGCCCTTGACATACGACCTCCGTTCCCGCGTTGATTTGCCCATGCCGTCGGTGTCCCTTGCTGTGCTCGCGCTGCTTCTCGTCCAGGCCAAGCCCGCTTCCCCGCCCGCGCCTACCACGCCGCGCGCGCTGGTGGTCCTGGTGGACTCCTCCCCGGCCGCCCCCCCGGAGCTCCGCGGCCAGCTCGTCGGCGCCCTCCAGACCGAAGTTGAGCGCTCCGTGGGCTTCAAGTGGGTGGACCCGCCGGCCATCTCCGTTGACGAGCTGGCGCTTGCCCTCAACTGCGGCGGCATGGATGACGCCTGCCTGCGCGGCGCGGGTGACAACCTCAAGGCGGACGCCGTCATGCTGGTCAGCGTGGGTGCGGGCGGCCGCAAGGAGGTCGTGATTTCGCTGGTGCACGTGCGGCCCCCCAAGCCCACGCGGCTCACCTCCATCCCCCTGGCGGACCTGGGTGCCACCGTGCAGGAAGTCCGCAACGCCGCCCGGTCCCTGCTGGGCCCGGTGAAGCCCACCCGCCTGGTGGTCGTTACCGATCCGCCGGGAGCGCTGGTCAGCGTGGACGGCAAGGCGGTGGGCCCGGCACCCTACTCGGTCAATGACCTCGCGCAGGGCCCGCATTCCGTGGCGGTGCAGCTGCAGGGGTACCAACCGCAATCCACCAAGGTGGACCTCAAGATCGGCGAAGCCTCCGAGGTCCGCCTGACCCTGCAGTCCAACAAGCCCGCGCCCCCCCCGGCCGCCACGCCGGCGCCCGCGCCTCCTGTTGCCGCCGCCCCCCCGCAACCCGCCCCGCCTCCCGCGGCCCGCCCCCCCGCGGCAACGCCCGCACCCGTCCCGGCGCCGTTGGAGACTGCGGCGGCCGCTCCCCCGGCGTGGCACCGCGCCAAGTACTTCAGCCCGGTGCCGGGCGCGGCGGGTCTGGCAGCAGGCGTGCTGGGCCTGGCCGCAGGGGCCGTGGTGACTGCGTGGGGCGCCAATGCGGGCAGCCTGGAAGAGGACCGCCTCCGCCCGGATCTCAACAGCACGCTGAAGCTGCTGAACAACTCCGTGTGCAAGAAGAACAGCGCCGGCCAGATGGAATGCAGCACATCCCTCTTCAGCCAGCGCAATGCCGTCTACCACCAGTTCGCCGTGCTGGGCCTGGGCATCGCGGGCATGGTCCTCGGCGCCGTGGTGGTCCTCAGCGGGCTCGCCCTGCTGGCGCTCAGCCCCCTGCCGATGATCTTCCTGGAGTGACCGCGGTCAGGGATATCCGTCCAAGGCGGTTTGAACCGGCCCGGGTGTACCCCGGGGGTAGGGGCGAGGCGGTTGCAACCGACCCCAGGTGGACCCTGGGGTCCAGGGCAGGGCGGTTTGAGCCGGCCCGGGTGTACCCCTGGGGTTGGGGCGAGGCGGTCAGAACCGGCCCGGGCGTACCCCGGGGGTAGGGGCAAGGCGGTTTGAACCGGCCCGGGTGTACCCGGGGGGTAGGGGCGAGGCGGTTGCAACCGCCCCCGGGTGGACCCCGGGTCCGGGCAGGGCGGTTTCGACCGCCTTGGAGGCTGGTCAGGGCACCGGCCGCAGCCGCGGCGATGTGGCCACCGTCACAGGTTTGCCCGCCTTCCCGGCGGCGCGCAGGTAGCGGACCACGGGTTCGCGCCAGTGCATGGCGGTCTCTTCGGGGTTGGGGTCGTACTCCTTGAGGCGGTAGCGGTCCCCGCCGCGGTACATGAAGTCATTGACGATGCAGCGGTACTTGCGGCCCGCCTCCAGCGGCTGTCCGCGGCGGTCCAGCAGGCGCTTCACCGCGCGCTTGCCCGCGGCGTCCACACTGACCTCCGCGGTCA
Organism: Deltaproteobacteria bacterium; assembly: GCA_016218805.1. Lineage (GTDB taxonomy): Bacteria > Myxococcota > JACRCW01 > JACRCW01 > JACRCW01 > JACRCW01. The sequence continues at coordinate 2,231 of JACRCW010000060.1, forward strand.
GGCCGCCGGGCAGCGTCTGGGGGTTCTCCATCACGTCCATGATCTGTTCCGTGGTGAGGGACACCACCATCAGGTAGTTGTCAAACGGCATGGCGCCAATGATGTCCCGCATGCGCACCGGGCCACCGTCCACGTCCTGCCGGAACCCGCCGGTGTTGGTGAACGCAAACTCCGCGTACGGCAGCGCGTCCAACCACGAATCCACGACCAGATACCCCATGGTGTTCACCGGCTCCGCGCGTGTCAGCCCGGCGGGGATGGTGGCCAGGACCTCGGCGCCGCGGGTTTCCGCCTGGGTGCGCGCTTCAGCGGCCACGCCCAGGATGCCTTCACTGGGCGCGTAGCTGGGCTTGCTGCGCAGTCCGGCCACCATCTCAATGATGCTCTTCTGCGCCAACAGCGCGCCGGTCTGGGCGTCCACGGTGAGATCCACGCGGCAGTAGGACCGCGCGTAGGGCCCCGGGTTGCAGAACACCACGTCGTCAGCAATGCCTGCGCCGCCCTCTTCAGTCTCCAGCTTGCCGTTGTGGCGGTGGCCGCAGATCACCAGGGACACGCCCAGCCGGCGCAGCAGCGGGGCCAGCGGGCGCATCTCATTGAGGTCCGCGTGCGCCAGCAGCACCACCACCTGCGCGCCCTGCGCCCGCGCCTCCGGCACCACGCGCTGCAGCGCCTCTTCATAGGGGCCAAGCTCCAGGCCGCCCAGGTTGCGCGCGTCCGTGGTGTACGGCGTCTCCAGCGTGGTCAGGCCCACCAGGCCCACCTTCACGCCGGCCGCTTCCGTCAGCGTGTGCGTCCGCACGTAGGGCGGCGGGCTGCGCGTGCCGCGGATGAACAGGTTGGCGCTCAGCAGCGGGAAGCCCGCCTCATGCGCCCGCTTCTGCAGCGCCTCCTGCCCAAAGTCAAAATCATGGTTCCCGATGGACGCGGCGTCGTACCCCATGGCGTTCATGATCTGCACCATGGGGCGGCCCTGCAGGACGGTGTCCTCGTACGGGCCGGTCCACATGTCCCCGCCGGACAGGAGCACTGCGTCGCGGGGGCGGTAGCCTTCGCGGCCCACCAGCTGGCCCATCAGGTACGCCATGCCGCCCTGGTAGCTGTCCTGGCCCTTCTGGGTGAGCGGTTCCAGCCAGCCGTGTTCATCCGTGGTGGCCAGGACAGTGACCTTCAGCGGCGGGGCCGGAGCCGCGCCCTTCTGTGCCAGCGCGAGCCCCCCGGCGAGCACCGCCGCGCCCGCCATCCCGCATCCCAGCCACCTCATGCCGTCACTCCTCGCCCCGGCGCCGCCCGGGGCCACCCAAAAACGCGTCACCGTAACGACAGTGGGACGCCCAAGACAACCCGCCTATTGGGGGTCAAACGCAAACAGCGTGGCGGGCAGTGCGCCGTTGAACAGCCGGACCCGGCGCGTGGCGTTGCGGCCGAACTCGCGCTCAAAGCCCAGGTGCCCGCTGAACAGGGACACGCGCCAGCCCGTCCACGTCTTGGAGACTTCGCCCAGGGACCGGTAGAGGCCGCGCACCTGCAGGTCCTTGCCAATGCGCTCCGCGTACGGCGGGTTGGACACCACCAGCCCCGGGCCCGGCGGCAGCGCCAGCCGCCGCACGTCCCCGCGCTCCACCCGCACTGCGCCGCTCACGCCCGCGCGGATGACGGACTCCTGCAGCGTGCGCATGGGGCGGTCCAGCCAGTCCCGCGCCAGGATGTCCGGCGCCTGGGTGCGCACGGCCTCCCGCGCGCGGTGCACCAGGCGGTGCCAGCTGGACTGCTGCGCCCCGGCGAACGACGGCCACCGCTCAAACGCAAAGTGCCGCCCCAGCCCCGGCGCGCGCCCCAGCGCAATGAGCGCCGCCTCCACGGCAATGGTCCCGCTGCCCGCCATGGGATCGCAGAAGGGCTCGGTGCCGCGGTAGCCGGACAACAGCACCAGCGCGGCAGCCAGGGTCTCCTTGAGCGGGGCCTCCACATCAGCCGGGCGGTAGCCGCGGCGGTGCAGCGCCTGCCCGGCCAGGTCCAGGTACACCTGCGCCTGCGGCCCGCGGATGTGCACCACCACCGGGACGTCCGGGTTTTTCGCGTCCACGTTGGGGCGCGCGCCCACGCGGTCCCGCAGGGTGTCCGCAATGGCGTCCTTCACCTTCAGCGCCACAAACCCGGAGTGCCGCAGCGCCTCATTCCCGCCGTTGGCCTCCACGGCAATGGTGTGGCGCGGCGTGACGTGGTCCAGCCAGTTGATGGTGCGCACGCCTTCATACAGCGCGTCCTGGTCCGCGGCGGGGACCTGCGCCAGGCGCCACAGCACGCGCATGGCGGTGCGCAGCTCCAGGCACGCGCGCATGCCGTCCTCCACGGTGCCCGCAAACGCCACGCTGCCCCGGCCCGCGCGCACCTCCTTCATGCCCAACGCGCGCAACTCGTCGCGCAGCGCGGGTTCTGTCCCCAGCGCCGCGGTGGCCGTGAAGGCAAGTCGCTCGTCACTCATCGGGGTTGGGCGTGGGCTCGTCCATCGTCATCAGCTTTTCCAGCGTGTCCTCGCTGCGCCGCATGCCCATCTTGGCCAGCGCTTCACGCGCGGTGGGTTGGCTCTTGAGGATGGCCGTCACGTGCGCCTTGTCAAACACCAGCACCTCCAGGTCCGCCTGCGCCGTCACGGACGCGGAGCGCGGGGCGTCCGTCACCACCGCCATCTCGCCAAAGAAGCTGCCCGCCCCCAGCGTGGCCACCTGTTTCTCGCCGCCCATGTCGTCCACCGTGACCTTCACGCTGCCGCGCAGGATCACGTACATGGCGTCCCCCGGCGTGCCCTCCTTCACCACGCACGTGCCAACGGGGAACTGTACCCGGTGGGCAATGTCCATCATGGCCTGGCGCCCGGCGGGATCCAGGAACTCGAACAGCTTGCTCTTCTGGGTGAACGCTTCCAGCGACAGCCCGAGCGGCAGTTCCAGTGGCATGCCCGCACTCTCCCCCGGCGTGCGCCGCGGCTCAAGAGTCACGCCGCAGCTGGTGCAGCAGGATGGCGGCGGCGGCGCGCACGGACAGGTGGTTGTAACGCGTCCCGTCTGGCGCGGCGCGGCCGGGGATGGGGGCCAGCGTCAGCGCGCACAGGTCCAGCGCGGGCTGCGCCAGCCCGTGCGCCGTGCCCAGCAGCAGCAGCGCATCCGCGCCCTGTTCCAGCTGGCGCCGGGCGGTCTCCAGCGGCACCGCGCCCGGCAGCGGCCGCGCACTGGTGGCCCACGCGGGCACCGCCCGGCCCGCCGCGCGCGTCTCCATCTCCAGCGCGGCCGTGATGGAGTCCACCACGCGCATGGCGGCAAACGCGCGCGCGCGGTCCGCGTTCTTCCGCGCGCCGTCCCCCACCGTCCAGTGGTGCACCAGGCGGTCACACAGCGCGCGCTGCGCGGCCACCGGCGTCACCACGTAGAAGGCGTCCACGCCAAAGGTGGCGCAGGACCGTGCAATGTCATGCAGGTCCGTATTGGTCACCGCCGAAGCGATGGTGCTGCCGTCCTTGTGCAGCACCGGGTGGTGCACCAGCGCGAGCGAGAACCGGCCCATCACTCACTTCCCGGCGCGTGCCGCCTTGTACTTCGCCAGCTGGCCCAGCCCGTCGTACGCCGCGTACTTGTAGGTCTCAGACAGGGTGGGGAAGTTGAAGACCATGTCAATGAAATCGTGGATGGAGCCGCCCTTCATCAGGCACAGGCTGCCCACGTGGATGAGCTCGGTGGCCCGCTCGCCAATGATGTGCACGCCCAGCAGCCGGCCGGTGGGCGCCTCGAACACGATCTTGGTCAGCCCGTCGGTGTCACCGATGATCTGGCCGCGCGCGTTGTCCCGGAAGCGCGCGCGTCCCACCAGCACCTCCACGCCGCGCTTGCGCGCGTCCTCCTCGGTTTCCCCCACGTAGCTGACCTCCGGGATGGTGTAGAGGCCAAACGGGATGGTCTCTGAGACGTGCTTCTTGTACTCCAGCCCAAACGCGTGACAGATGGCCACGCGCGCCTGCTCCATGGACGTGGAGGCCAGCGCCGGGATGCCAATGACGTCACCCGCCGCGTAGATGTGCGGCAGCTGTGTCTGGAACAGCTTGTTGACCGGGAGCTGCCCGCGCGGGTTGGCAGCCAGGCCCACGGCCGCCAGGTTGAGGCTGTCCGTGCTGCCGCGCCGTCCCTGCGCCCACAGCAGCTTGTCCGTGGTGACCGCGCGGCCGCTCTTGAGCGTGGTGCGCACGTCCTCCCGGCCCACCACCTCCACCGTCTCCACGTCATCACCCAGCACAATGTTGACGCCCAGGCCCTCCATGGCGCGGTGCAGGATATCCCCCAGCTCCTGGTCCAGGAACGGCAGCAGCCGGTCCCGGCTCTCCACCAGCGTCACCTTGGGGCCCAGCGCCGCAAACACCGACGCGTATTCGCACCCGATGACGCCGCCGCCCACCACCGTCATGGACGTGGGGATGCGGTCAATGTCCAGGATGGTGTCTGAGTCGAACACCTCGCGGTCATCAAACGGCACGTTGGGCGGCCGGAACGGCTGGCTGCCGGTGGCAATGAGCACAAAGTCCGCGGTGAGGCGTTCGGTTCCGCCGGCGCGCCGCTTCACCTCCAGGGTGTGCGCGTCCACAAATGACGCGGTGCCGTACACCAGGTCCACCGTGTGGCGCTCAATGTTGCGCTCAATGCGGTCGCGCTCGCGGTCCACCACGAAGCGCTTGCGGTACATGAACTCACCCACGCTGATCTGCCGGCGCGCCTCCAGCTGCGCGGACTGGAAGCCGCGGTCGCGCAGGCCGGTGAGCACCAGGGCGCTTTCGCGCAGCGTCTTGGACGGCAGCGTGCCCGTGTTGAGTGACGCGCCGCCCACCTGGCGCGCCTTCTCCACAATGCAGACCTTCTTCCCAAAGTACGCGGCCTGCGCCGCCCCCTTTTCGCCTGCCGGCCCCGAGCCGATGACCAGCAGGTCGTAGTGCCTGGGATTCCCCATGTTCCCTCCGTCTGCGTATGACAGGAACCCGCGCGCGGCCTCCCCCGAGGCTGGTGCGTGGGCTGTGGCGCCCGTTGTCGCGGGGGGGGCGCGCCCTTGTCAACGCGCGTTCGCTTCTGTCATGCCTGGGCGGGCGTCGGTGGGAGTCCGGCGTGGTGCGGGGCTGGAGGTTGTGCCGGATGAGGTCCCACTGGAAGTTTGCGCTGCCCCCCACGCTGGCGGGCGGGGACGCGTACGCGGCGCAGGTACGCAGCGCGCTGTCCACCGTAGGCTGTGATGACGTGAAGGTGGCGCTCACCTACGGGCTGCTGCTGGACGAAGTTATCGCCGGCACGGTGGACGCCGCGTGGATGCCGCCGTTGCTGTGCGCGCGGGTGGAGCAGCGGGGTGGGCGTGTGATCCTGCGCGCCATCCGCGGCGGGACGTCCACCTACCGCAGCGTGCTGTTTGCGCGGGCGGACCGCGGGCTGACGCTGCAGAAGCTCAAGGGCACCACCGCGGCGTGGTTGGACCAGCGCTCCATGAGCGGGTACGTGCTGCCGCGCGCGCAGTTGCGCGCCTCCGGCGTCATCCCTGAGCAAACGTTTGCCCGCGAAAAGTTCCTGGGCTCCTACCTGGCGTGCGTGCGCGCCGTCCTGGACGGGAAGGTGGACGTGTCCGCCACCTTTGCGTCCGCCGCGGCGGCGGCCACGGCTCGGCTGGGCTACGTGGAGATGCTGCCGGAGCGGGCCAATGAACTGGAGCCGCTGGCGTTCTCCATGGAGTGCCCGCACGACGGGATTGTGGTGGGCCCGCGCCTGTCACCGGAGGAGGCGGCCGAGTTTGCGGCGCGCTTCAAGCGGATGCTGACGGACCCCGCGCCGGCCAAGGTGCTGTACGGCGCCTTGCAGGTGGAGGGTTTTGATGCGCCCGCCGCACCGGGCTACGGCGAGGCCATGAAGGAGCTGTTGCAGGAGACCAACGGGGCGGCGGCTTGATGCGGCGGGGCCCAAGACCCTATTTGGGGCTGATGGGCTGACGAACAGTCGACAAAGAACGGTAGCGGCGAGGCCTGCACTTTCGATCTCTTCCACTCCAAACACGGTCGGGATGGCTTCACCGCAGGCCGCCCCACATCGAGGGCACATGTCCGCCAAACGGGATGTTGACCCCTGGACGTCGGTCTCTCCGGACGACCCAAATGTGGCGCTTGCGCTGCTGCTCATCAACAGCCCGGTATTGAGGTCGGTTCGCAGTACTTGATTAGCGGGGCCAGGGCCCGGAGGCGTGATGTAGGGGGAGATCCCATCGGCGACTCGGCTGATCAACGCGGCGGTGGTTGCTGCCGATCCTGCTTGCATGAAGGACACGGACCCCCGGGACAGGCGCATCGCG
>JACRCW010000069.1 GCA_016218805.1 Deltaproteobacteria bacterium
CATGGCCTCCGCGGGAGCGGCCTTGAACCGATGCGCCACGGCCACCACGTCTTGGACTCGAACAATGATCTTCATCAGCAGCTTCATGGGGTCCATCTGCGTTCACCTCAAGTGAGGCCGCCAGCAACCCAGACACAGGAAGATTTACACGACCGGAGCCCGCGCTCGACGCGATGCCCCCCGATGAGCCTCCGGCGGACGAGCATCCGAGACACGCCGCGAACGACTGCCCGTCGGACGCGCACACCTGCACGCCCGTCGCGCCGCCGACGCACGGGCACACCCGCTGTTCTCCGGGAACGCAGGCGCGCGACGACCCACCGTCGCTGTTGGAACTGCCCGAGCATCCGCCCGCGAGAAATGCGAAGCAGCCGAACCGAATCAATGCCCGTCTCATCCCCGCCTCCCATCCGACCCGAGCCGGAACTCACCAGCGTCCGTAGTCCGCTATAGCGGACTGCGCAACGGACTGGTGTAGGTAGCGTGCTGGCCGTGGAGGCCTCCGCGCTGCGTCGCGTCGTCGCGGACAACATCCGTCTTTGTGCCCGCCGAAGACGCGTCTCTTTGAATGCGCTTGCGGACTTCGCCGGCGTCTCCCGCGCGCAGCTGTACGATGTTCTCGCGGGACGTAAGGCTGCTTCGACGGATTGGCTGGGCAAGATCGCCGCGGCCCTGGACTTGGAGGCCTGGGAGTTGCTCAAGCCGGCCGAGCCGGAGCGGGTCCGCCGTCCCGCAGCGACGCGCTGACGAGGCGCGGCCCCCACCGATTCCACCGACCCCACCACCCCACAAACACCAAGCCCCCCGGCCGTCTGACGACGACGCGGGGGGCCGGTGCTTGCCCGCTGGTCAGCGGTTCACTTCTGCAGCTTGTCCTTCAGGAGGTCACCCAGCGTGGCGCGGGATTCGCCCTTGGTGGAAGCGAGATAGGCCCGGTAATCCGTGCCTTCCTCGGCCTTCTTCACCGCCTTGATGGACAGGCCAATCTTCCGCTCTTCCGCATCCACGTCGATGATCATGACGTCCACGTCCTGGCCCAGCTTGAGGAAGTCGCGCGGGTTCTCCACGCGGGCGTCGTCAAACTCGGAGACGTGGCACAGACCCTCAATGCCCGGCTCAATCTCAATGAACGCGCCGAAGTCGGTGATCTTCTGCACCTTGCCCTTGACGCGGGCGCCGCGCGGGTAGGCCTGCGGGATGCGTCCCCACGGGTCTTCGTGCAGCTGCTTGATGCCCAGGGAGATGCGTTCCTCCTCGGCGTTGATGTTGAGGACCACGGCCTCAACCTCGTCACCCTTGTTGTACAGCTCGCTGGGGTGCTTCACGCGGTGCGTCCAGGACAGGTCGCTGATGTGCACCAGGCCGTCAATGCCTTCTTCAATGCCGACGAAGATACCGAAGTCCGTGATGTTGCGGACCTTGCCCTTGATGACCGTACCCACCGGGTAGCGCTGTTCCAGCACCGTCCAGGGGTTGGTCTCAATCTGCTTCATGCCCAGCGAGATGCGCTTGTTGGTGCTGTCAATGTCCAGCACCACCGCCTCCACCTCGTCACCGATGTTGACGAGCTTGGAGGGGTGCTTGACGCGGCGGGTCCAGCTCATCTCGCTGATGTGGATGAGGCCTTCCACGCCCGGCTCCAGTTCCACAAAGGCGCCGTAATCCGTGAGCGAGACCACCTTGCCCTTGACGCGCAGGCCGGAGGTGTAGCGCGCGGCCGCGGACGTCCACGGGTCATCCTGGATCTGCTTGAGGCCCAGGGAGACGCGCTCGGTGGCGGGGTCAAACTTGAGGACCTTGACCTTCACCTCGTCGCCCACGTTGAACAGCTCGGACGGGTGGTTCACCCGGCCCCAGCTCATGTCCGTGATGTGGAGCAGGCCGTCAATGCCGCCGAGGTCAATGAAGGCACCGTACTCGGTGATGTTCTTGACAATGCCCTCCATCACCGCGCCTTCCTGCAGCTTCTTGAGGGTCTCCTTCTTGAGCTGCTCGCGCTCCTTTTCCAGGAGGACGCGGCGGCTGAGCACAATGTTCCCGCGCTTCTTGTTGAACTTGATGACCTTGAAGCGGTGCTTCTCGCCGATGAGCTTGTCCAGGTTGCGGATGGGGCGCAGGTCCACCTGGCTGCCCGGGAGGAACGCCTTCACGCCGATGTCGACGGAGAGGCCGCCCTTGACGCGCGCCACGATGGTGCCCTCGACGACCTCGTCGCGCTCGCAGGCGGCGGAGATGTCATCCCACACCTTCAGCTTGTCCGCCTTCTCCTTGGAGAGGACGATGAGCCCATTGTCGTTCTCGCGGCTCTCAACCAGCACGTCGACCCGATCGCCGGGCTTGACCTGCGGCACGCCGTTGACGGTGGGGAACTCGCCAATCGCAATCTGGCCTTCGCTCTTGTAGCCAATGTCTACGACGACGAAGTCCTTGCCGACGTGCACCACGGTGCCCTGGGAAATCTCCCCGTCCTTGATTTCGCCCTTGGCGTAGGAAGCCTCGAGGAGGGCCTCGAAGTTGGACAGGTCTTCCTGCTGGGTCTGCATCTGCGTTGAAGCCATGAGAGGGTTGCGTCCTTTCCAAACGCGTCGTGTTGCCTGGGGTCTCACCGGAGGCGGCCGCTCAGCGGCACAATACCGGCGGGGGGTGACCGCCCGGCCCCGGGCACCATGCCCGGGAAGGCCGAACGTGCAAGGTGCCCTGGGCTGTGCCCCACCTTGCGGTTGACCACGTGCGCCTCCGTCGGGAACCCGGCCGGGGCGCCTTTCCGCCATGCGGAAAGTCCGCGCCGAATAGCCACGGGACAGGGGTACGTCAAGGAGCGGGGAGCCCGGCGGGACGCGGGACTTTGGGGCGGAGAGCGTGACGACGGGGCGCTGGCCGGGGCGGGCCGGGATGGTTAAGGTCTGGACGCCATGTCCGACGGGAAACAAGCCCGGCCCCACCCTGCGCGCGTGCCCACCGGGCGCCTCAAGCGGTTCACCAAGTTGTCCGGCACGGCCACCACGGTGACCGCGCGGCACGCGTTCCAGAAGCTCAAGGAGGCGGTGATAGCGCCGGAGGAGCGGGCGCAGTCCCGCCGTGACGCCACGGTGAAGAGCGCGCAGGACGTGGTGCGCACGCTGTCTGAGATGAAGGGCGCGGCCATGAAGGTGGGCCAGCTGTTGTCCGTGGACCCGCAGGTGCTGCCGCCGGAATTCCGGGACGCGCTGGGGAGCCTGCAGAAGAACGCGCCGCCCATGCCGTGGGAGCTGGTGGAGCAGGTGGTGACGGGCGCGCTGGGGACGCCGCTGGCGGAGGCGTACGCGGAGTTTGACCGCGAACCGCTGGGCGCGGCCTCCATTGGGCAGGTGCACCGCGCGGTGACGCGCGCGGGGCAGCCGGTGGCGGTGAAAGTGCAGTACCCGGGGATTGACGCCACCATTGACAGCGACGTGAAGAACCTGGGGACCATGTTGCAGATGGCAAAGCTGGTGATTCCCGGCGCGCGCATTGAGGACTACCTGGAGGAGCTGCGGCAGGTGCTGCACCGCGAGGCGGATTACGAGAACGAGGCGCGCAACCTGGTGGAGTACGCACAGCGTCTGGCCGTGTTCCCGTACGCGCGCGTTCCCAGCCCGCTGCCGGAGCTGACGCGCAAGAGTGTGCTCACCATGGAGCTGATGACGGGCACGCCGCTGGTGGAGGTGTTGTCCACGTCCTCACCCACGGAGCGGGATGCGCTGGCCACGCGGTTCCTGGACATGTTCATGCGCATGTTCCACGAGCTCAACCTGCTGCACGCGGACCCGCATCCGGGCAACTTCCTCATGGACGGCGACGGGCGGCTGGTGCTGCTGGACTTTGGCTGCGTGAAGACGTTTGACCCTTCCTTCCCGGATGCGTTCACCAACATCATGCGGGCGCAGTGGCGCGGTGAAGCGGACGGCCTGTTGGACCTGTACCGCCGCGCGGGGTTTGTGGTGCCGGCGCGCGGGGTGGACGGAGACCTGCTGTATGAATGGCAGGAGATTGTCCTGGAGCCGTTCATCCACAAGGGGCCGTTTGATTTTGCGGCGTGGAAACTGGAGGCCAGGGCGTTGGCGTTCCTGCGCGACAACCTGGTGCTCAAGACGGTGGCGCCGCCGCGGCCCGCGCTGTTCTACTTCCGGGTGTGCGCGGGGCTGCGCGGGATTCTCACACGGACGGGCGCGCGCGTGGACGTGCGGCAGCTGGCGCGCGAGCTGGAGGGCCGGCTGGCCGCGCGCGGCCGCTGACGTCCCACCCCGGCGCTTGTCTCCCGGGCGGGGCCGGCACACAATCGCTGGCGACGTGGGGCGCCGGAGCTGACATGAAGAAGGTCCTGATCGTCGACGACACCCGCCTGGGGCTGGCGATTCTGCGCGAGATCCTGGAACGGCCGTCCCTGCAGCTTCTGGAGGCCACCTCCGGCGCGGAGGCACTGGAGATCCACCGGCGCGAGAAGGCGGACCTGATCATCATGGACCTGCACATGCCGGGCATGGAGGGTGACGAGGTGGCCAGCGTCATCCGGTCGGACCCGTCCATCCGCGGCGTGTCCATCATCATGTTCTCCGGCAGCGCGCGCGAGGAAACGCGGCAGCGGTGCCTGGCGGCGGGCGCCAACGACTTTGTGGCCAAGCCGTTCCAGGGCGGTGAGTTGATGTCCCGCGTGCTGCGCCACGTGGACGTGGCGGTGCGCAAGGCAGCGCGGCTGTTGGCCCACGTGGAGGTGCGCGGTGATGGCGTTGCACCGCTGACGTTCCTGGGCCGCACGGTGAACCTGTCCACCTCCGGCCTGCTGTTGGAAACGGACGCATCCCTGGAGGTGGGCCGGGAGTTGCTGCTCACCTTCTTTGTCCCCGGGACGCGGACGCAGCTGCAGGCGCGGGCGGAGGTGGTGCGCAAGGCAACCGGAGGGGGCGCCGCGCGGTGGGGGGTCCGCTTCATCACGCTGGACCAGGCGGGACGGCGCGCGCTGTTTGACTACTTTGAGGCCGCGGGGTCCGGGACCACCTGAGCCGGCGTGGGCGGGCGGGACACGGCGTCCGGCCGCAGCGTCTTGGTGTACACCTGCAGCACCGCCATGAAGAGACTGGCCAGCACCGGACCAATGAACAGCCCGGGGAACCCGAGCATGGACAACCCGCCAAAGATGGACAGCAGCAACACCAGCGGGTGCTGCGCGGCACCGCCGCGGATGACCAGCGTGCGCACCACGTTGTCTGACAGGCCGGCCAGCACCAGGCACACCAGCATCACCACGCCGGCACCCACGCGCCCGTCCGCCAGCAGGTAGAGCGTGCAACCCAGGCTGATGGGTGACGCGCCGACAATGGGCAGGAACGCCATCAGGAACGCCACGCTGAACCACACAAACGCGCCGGGAATCCCGGTGAGCAGCATGCCCACGAACACGATGAGCGACTGGACCGCGCTGACGGCGACGGAGCTGAGCAGCGTGAGGGCGCTGGTCTGCTTGACCGCTTCCAGGATCTCCCGCGTGGCGTCCTCAGGGAACGGGCTCTGGCGCAGCGCCCAGCGCCCCAGGCGCTCGCCGTCCACCATGATGAAATAGAGCGCCAGCAGCATGATGAAGAGGAACACCATCAGCTGCGGCACCTGCTGCAGCGCCGCACCCAAAAAGCCACCCATCTTCAGGCCCACCTGCTGCAGCAGGTCCGCCAGGTGACCCTTCAGTGCGCCGCGGTCAAATGACGAGTTGGCCTCCAGCCAGTCCATGACGCGCGCCACCGCGGGATGGCCCAGCAGCGATTGCTCCACGCCGCCCGCGCCGGTGTTGCGCTCCGTCAGGTCACGCACCAATTGGGCGGCGGACCGCACGCCCGCCGTCAGCAACAGGACGAACGGGAGCAGCAGCCCCACGGAGAAGATCAACGTGGCCAGCACGGCGGAGACGCCGGGGCCGGTGCGGGTGAACGCGCCCAGCCGCCGCTGGGCGGGGCCCACCAGCGCGGCCAGCACGGCGCCTAGGATGACGGGCACCAGGAACGGCCCCACCATCCAGGCAAACGCCACCGTCACGGCGGCCATCAGCAGGTGCATCCGGCTCTGGTTGTCCTGCGCGCGCTCCATGAGCTCCCCCATTCAGAACCCGCGCACCGCGTCTTCCAGCGCGGCGCGCGCCGTGGTCTTGGCGTCCCGGTACTTCACAATGAGCGGCGTCATGATGGACAGCCCGTGTGCCCGCGCCAGCGCACCGGGTGCGGGCCGCGTGCCCATCACCACCACCGCCCCGTCGGGGATGCGCAGCGCACCGCCGCGCGCGCGGTACACCTCGTTGCGCACCATGTCGAACACCGCGGACGAACCATTGACGACGACACCGCTGCCCAGCACGGCGCCCTCGCCCACCTGCACGCCCTCATACACGCCGGTGTTGCCGCCCAGGAACGCGTCATCCCCGACGATGACGGGGAGCGCGCCAATGGGCTCAATGACGCCGCCCACCTGGCAACCCGCGGAGAGGTGCACCCGCCGGCCCACCTGCGCGCAGCTGCCCACCAGCGCGTGGCTGTCCACCATGGTGCCTTCATCCACGTACGCGCCGACGTTCACGTACGCGGGCGGCATGATGACAACGCCGGGCGCCACGTACGCTCCGGTGCGGACCGCACTGCCGCCGGGCACCACGCGCACGCGGTCCTCCGGGGTGAACCGCCGCGCCGGGTAGGTGTCCTTGTCCACGTAGCTGAGGCCCGCGTCCATCTGCACCAGCGCGCCTGCGCGGAACCCCAGTAGGATGCCTTCTTTCACGTCCGGGTGGACCACCCACGCCCCGTCAGTCCCGCGGGACGCGGCGCGCAGCGTGCCCCGCTGCAGGGCGTCACGGAACTCCAGGAACGCGGCGCGGACGGCGGGGTCCGCCGGGGGCAACGGCCGGATGCGGGCAAGCGTCTGGGTCCAGGTGGCCAGGTCCATGGCGGCGGACCATGCGGCGAGGCGGGCGGGCGGCGCAAGAGGCGGTCAGCCGCCCATGAACTTGGTCATGCGGCCCTGCGCCAGCAGCGTGCCGTCGGACTCGCGCACCACGTCCACGCTGACAAACGCCAGCGTCCGGCCCACCTTCAGCACCCGGGCGCGGGCCAGCACGTTCTCGTCGGCGCGGCCGGGCGCCAGGTAGGTGAGGTTCAGATCGGTGGTGACGCCGGCGCGCCCATCACGGTCCGCGGTGATGATGGCCAGCGTACCCGCGTGGTCCACCAGGAACGCCACCGCGCCCCCGTGCAGCGCGCCGTTGATGTTCTGCACCGGCGTGGTCACGCGCAGGCGGATGCTGGCCGCCCCGGCCGCCGCGTCCACCAGCTCCAGCCCGGGGAACGCGCGTTCAAAACCGGCTTTCCCAAACATTTCGCCCAGCCGCTTGCGCGCGCTCTCTTCCACGGCCACCTCACACGAAAAACGACGCCGCCACCGCCGCCACCGCCGCCAGCAACCCCAACGGGGCCAGCAGCGCGCACGCCACCAGCACCGCCCCCCCGCCCACAAACCCGGCCTCCATGGGCCGGGTGAAGCGGTCCGTCCCCGGCACGGTCACCCGGACCGCGAAGATGCTCCCCGACGTGGCAGCGCCGGCCAGCGCGCCCAGCAGCACCGCCGCCCCGCCCGCGGCCAGCGCCGCGCCCACACCGCGCAGCGCCCACGGCACCGGGCGGAACGAGCCCGGGGATGCGCCCGCCTTCCCGGCCGGTGCAGCGGGCCGCGCGGCCTTCAGCGGCGCCGGCGCAACCGGCGTGGGGCGGTCCGTCGTCGTCGTGAGGGTGCGCGCCAGCTCCAGGCGCAATTCGCCCAGCGCGCCGGCGTGCACTTCCACCGCCTGCTCGGCTGACCCGGCGCCATCCTTCTCCGCCACCACGCGGTGCCGGCCCGGCGGCAACCACACCGTCACCGGCGTGGTGCGGAACTCCCGCTGGTCCACGCGCACGCGGTCCGGCGGCGGGCTCACCTGCACCACCAGCTTGCCCCACTGGCGCATCCGCTTCTCCACACCGGCAAGCTTCTCCCGCACCACCGGCGCTTTCTCACCCCGGGGGTATTCGCGGAGGAACGCCTCGTAGTGGCCCTTGGCCTCATCCAACCGGTCCAGGTTCTCGTTCACCACGCCCAGGTTGAGGCGCACCTTGGCATCCGGCAGCAGCTCAAACGCGCGCTCAAAACTCTCCAGCGCCTGCTCGTAGTCGCCCGCCTTGAATGACTCTATGGCGGCGCGGTTGTGCTCGCGGGCGGCCTCCGTCGCGTCGGGCGGGGGCTCAGCGAAAGCCACGAGCAGCAGGGCGAGCGGAACCGCAGGCACAACCGGACTTTATAGATCCTCCAGCAGGTCCGCGTCGCTCGTTTTCTTCTTCCTGACCGGTGTGGGCCGGGGCTCTTCGCGGCGCGGCGTGGCGGGCGGCGGAGCCTTCACCGCGCGGGGCGGGCTGGCGCGCGGCTCGTCCGGGGGGTTGGGCGCGGGAGCGGTGACCGCGTGCAGCGTGTAGGCCAGCGCGCGGTTCTCCGTCGCGTTCACGGTCTCGGAAACCGGCTCATGGCCGGGGAGTTCCAGCCGCACGTGGAAGGTGCGCCCGCGTTCCACGGCGCGGGCCCACGGCGTGGCGCCCACGGGGTCCCCGTCCAGGAACACGCGCGCACCGGGCGGGACGGACCGCACGGACAGCTGCGCGGTGGCCGGGACCGCGGGAGCCACCGCGGCCGCCCGCGGCACCACGTTGGGGCGGCGCAGCACCACGACACCCGCGCCCACCGCCACCAGCAGCACAACGGCGCCCGCCACCACCGCGACGGGACCCTTTGTCCGCCGGCGGGCCTCCCCGCTCCGCATCGCCACGGTGGCCGGCGGCGCCGGCATGGGGGTGTCCATCGTGTCGGTCGGCGGGTCGGTGGCCACCGGCTCCACCGGCACCTCCTGCGTGGACGTCACGGTGGTTTCCTGGTGCACAATGGGGATGCGCCGGACGTCGCTCACCAGGTCCGCCAGCACGGCGCCGTCCACCACGGTGCGGCCCTCGGTGACCTCCTCGCTGGGGAGTTCCTCCAGGATGCGCGTGGCCTCGTCGGGGGACACCGGTCCCTCGTCGTCCTGCGCCGGGCGCCGCTCCACGCGGGCCAGCGTGCGTTGCTCATGGGATGACGGCGTGGCCGCTTCCAGCGCGCGCGCCTCCTGCACCTTCTGCTGCCGCGTGGACTCCAGCTGCGCAAACCCGCCGGTGTCCAGGTTCACCATCTCAGGCTGGCTGAGTTCAAGATTGCCGGGGATGAGCCGGGCCAGCAGCGTGGCGGCGTGCATGGCGCTCACCGGGCGCTGCTCCGGGTCCTTGGCCAGCAGCCGGTCAATGGCCTCCTGCAACGCGGCGTTGCCGGCCAGGTCCGGCCGGTAGCGGGCAATGCGCGGCACCGGCTCCTTCTGGTGGGCCAGCAGGATGGCCGTGGCGGTGTCCGCGTTGAAGGGCACGCGCGCGGCCAGCATCTGGAACAGGATGATGCCCAGCGCGTAGATGTCAGAGCGCGGACCCACCTCCTGTCCGGCCACCTGTTCGGGGGACATGTAGTGCGGCGTCCCGACGAGAATCCCCTGCATGGTGAGCCGGACGGTGTTCTCCGAACTCTGCCCCAGCAGCTTGGCAATGCCGAAGTCCATCACCTTCACCATGTCCCCCGCGCCGGGCATGGACTGCAGGAAGATGTTCGCGGGCTTGAGGTCGCGGTGGATGATGCCAAACCCGTGCGCCTCGTGGAGGGCCTTGAGCACCTGCCCGGCTATGCCGGCGGCACGCGCCAGGGGCAGCGGCCCCTTCACCTTGATTTCGCGCGCCAGCTCGCGGCCCTCCAGCAGCTCCATGACCAGGTACAGCACGCCCTCGTCCGTGAGGCCAAAGTCATGCACGCGGATGGTGTTGGGGTGGTTGAGCTTGGAGGTGACACGGGCTTCGCGCTGGAAGCGTTTCACCACGGCCAGGTCCCGCGTGAGCGACCCGTGGATGACCTTGATGGCCACGGGGCGGTCCATGGACAGCTGTACGGCGCGGTACACCACGCCCATCCCGCCCTTCCCCAGCACGTGCGTGATTTCGTACTGCTGGCCCAGGCGCGTCCCCACCAGGTCTTCCGGCGCGGCGTTCACCATGCTGGCGGGGACGGTCATGCCGCCGCAGGACGGGCAGGCCTTGAGGTGCGTCCGCTTCTCGCACTCCGGGCAGATGCGGTCGCCGTCGGCCTTCACTCGCGAGTCCCCGCGCCGGCGGGACGGGACCTGTCCCGTGCCAGCGTTTCCGACGGTACCACGCGGTTGTGCACCCGGCCACACGCCCGCCCCGACGGGGACGCGGCGCTCATCCCTCGCCGCGTCCGGTCATGGGCACCAGCACGCCGTCCACCACGCAGGAGGGGACATCCGCGCCCACGTTGGGATCCACGCGCGTGAGCACGCTGCCGGGCCGCGGCGCCACCACCGCGCCGTTGGGAATCTCGCGTCCCGGCGCAATGAGCACCTCCGGTCCCACAAAGCTGCGGTGCCCAAAGCAACTGCCCACCATCAGCTCCCGGATGCGCGCGGTCTTGCCGTCCATGCGCACCGTGACATCGTCGCGGTACTTCATGTCCATGGGGCGCACCAGCGACGTCAGCGCGCTGTTCCGGCCCGCCACGCAGTACTGCATGCCGTTGATGCACAGGTCCGCGTCCGGGAAACCCAGGCACGCAAACACCGTGGAGTTCTTGCTGACAAAGTCACCGTCCCCCAGCACGGAGTAACAGATGTTGGCGCGCTCCTCGACGCAGACGTTGTGGCCCAGCACCGCGCCGCGCACCAGCGCGAACGGCCCCACGCGGCACCCCTCCCCCAGCACGCTGAATTCCACGCACGCCGTGGGGTGGATGCTGACCCCGCGGGCCACGTAGTTGAATGACCGCGCGGCCGCCCACTTGGTGGCCGCCACGCCGGGCCGCAGCGAACGCAGCAGGCGCCACGCAGTGGACAGCGGCGTGCGCGTGATGCGCTCCACCAGCTCAATCTGCGGCCACAGGTTGGCCAGCCACAGCACGTGAACCCAGTGGCGCAGGTGCAGCGCCACCGTGGTGGTGAGCGGGTGCACCACCTCGTCACGGCCCAGGATGTTGCGGGGAACCGGGAAGCGGATGGCGCGCTCGCGGAAGGGTGGCCGCACGGGCAGCGCGGCCGCGGTCAACGCGGGCGCCTCCCCGCGGCGGCAACCCCCCGGCAGCCACCACGCGCGGTAGGAGGCGCTGCCGTCGTCGTGGAAACGGAGATCCTGGTGCTGGCCGTACAGTTCCAGGAACCGGCTGCTGGGCAGCGTCACCACCGCCGGGCGCCCCGCCGCGCGCGCCGCGGGCAGCCAGTGGCGCGCCAGCCGCAGGGACACAAACAGGTCATCCATCATCACCCAGGCCGGCTCGCCGCCGGTGTCCAGCTCCTCCAGCGACGGCGCAGCGGCCATCGTGAGCCCCGTGGCCTCGGCCACGGCGCGCTGGTGTGCGGCCAGGGTGCCCGTCCCCGCGGGCATCTCGCCCACCGGGTCATCAAAGGGCGCAATCCGCCGCCCCGTTGCCACCAGCACCAGCTTCATGCGCCCCCCGTGGCCAGCTCGGCCAGCGCCACGGGCCGCCCGCGCAGTTCCAGTGACAACGGGCGGAAGCTGCCCCGCCCCGCCGCCACGTACGCGCGGTCGTCATGCGGGAACACCTGGCCGGGGGCGCAGCCGCGCGGCGCGTCCGGTCCGGGTGCGGCGCCGCGCACCACGTAGGTCTCACCGCGCACGTGCCACAGCGCACCGGGCTCCGGCGTGGCGGCGCGGATGTGGCGGATCACGTCGTCGGCCGGCGCGGTGGGGTCAATGGAGAGATGCGCGTCCGTGGGGCGCGGCGCGTTGGTGGCGGCGGCGTGGTCCTGGCGGACGGCGGCGGGATGCATTCCCGCCTGCAGCGCCTCCAGCAGCGGGAGCAGCAGCGGCATGGTTGCGTCCGAAAGCCGCTCCCACAGCTGCCCGGAGGTGGAACCCGCGGGCACTGGCAGCTCCGCGCGGGCCAGGATGTCCCCGTCATCAAAGCGCTCCGTCATGCGGTGCACCGTCACGCCGGAGACGGCGTCTCCGCGCAGGATGGTCCAGAAGTACGGGTTGTAGCCGCGGTGCCGCGGCAGCAGGGACGGATGCACGTTCCACGCGCCGCGCGTGCCCAGCGCGCGCGCCCACGCCGCCACCCGCCGGTCAAAGCTGGCCACCAGCACCAGGTCCACCGGGCCCACGCCGGCCAGCGCGGTGCGCTCGTCGTCGGTGGCGTCGTCCGTCACGGCGGCGGCGGGGAACAGCGGGATGCCGGCGCGTGTGGCGCGCGTGACCAGCTCCCAGCAGTCATCCGCGTCATCCAGGAACGGCAGCACCACCGCGCGCAGGTGGTGGCCAGCATCCGCCAGCGCCAGGGCAAACCGCGGTACACCCGCGAACAGGATCCGCAGCCCCATCTCAGCGCGCTCCCCGGCTCACATGCCCTCCAGCTTCTTCTGGTACCGCGCCAGCCGGCCTTCGGCCTTCTTGCGGACATCCTCGTCGTCGCACTGGTCCAGGACCTGGCGCACCAGGCGGACGGCGTCCTTGAGCTTGTCATCCTTGGCCAGCTCGCTGGCGTTCTGCAGCAGGGCCGTGCCCTCCTCCGCGGACAGGCGCTTGGGCTTGGGAGCCGGACGCGCGGCCGGCTTGGGGGCCGGCTTGGGGGCGGGCCGGGGCGCGGGCTTCTGGGCCTGCCGGGGGGCGGGGGCGGGCTTGGGCGCCGGGGCGGCCTTGGGGGGCGGAGCCGCCTTCTGCGGGGCGGCTTCGCGCGGCTTCTCCTCGGGCGGAGGCGCCTCACGCACGGGCTCACGCGCGGGTGCAGGCGCGGGCTCCGGCGCGGGTTCGGCCGCGCGCGGCGGCGGCGGTTCCGCGCGTGCGGGCTCCGGGGCGGGGCGCGCCGGCTCCTCGGAGCGGCGGCGGGCAGCCAGCTGCGCGCGGTACATGTCCAGCTTGCGGCGCGTGGCCGCGTACAACTCCGGGTCCTGCTCCTTGAGCAGTTCCATCACCGCGTCGGCTTCGTTGCTCTTGCCGCCGGACTCATGCTCCAGCGCGCGGTTGGCCAGCCGCTGCGCAAAGCTGGCCTCCTCCTGCGGCAGCGGCGTGGTGGCCACCGGCCCCCCCGACGTGCGGGTGAGCAGCACCGCCACCGTCACGGACAACGCCACCAGCACCACCGCCAGCGCCACCAGCAACACCACAATCACCGTGCTGCGTGACACACCCACGCCCTGCACGCCATGCGGCCGCGTCACGGACTCGCGCGTGCGCCGCTCGGTGGCGTCACCGCGGGCGGAGGACTTGGGCGGCTCCGGCCGCGGCGCCGGCGCACCGCGCGGCGCGTGACGCGCATCCGCGCGCAGGCTCTCCTCCAGGAACTCCCGCTTGAGCTGCTCCGCCTCCGTGCCCTGCACGGTGCGGACGTCATTCCACGGGCCCTTCTCGCCTTGCGGCGGCGGCGCGCTGCGAACCGGCGCAGACGCCGAGAAGCGCATCACCGTGTTGCCAATCTCCACCTGGTCCCCGTCCGCGATCAGCGCTTCCTTCACGCGCTTGCCGTTGACGCGCGTCCCGTTGCCGGACCCCTGGTCCTCCACCACCAGCTGCGCACCACGCACGGTGAACTGCACGTGGCGCCGGCTGGCGACGATGTCACGCAGGACCAGGTCATTGTCCCGCCCGCGCCCCACCGAGTAGGTCCGCCCGGGCTCCAGCGGCAGTGACGCATCCTGGTCAGGCCCCTGCACGACCTCCAGCACCCCCACCATGTTGCTGACCGCCACGCCGGGGCGCTGCCGCGCATCTGCGGGACGGCCCTTGGCGGGCACGGTGTCCAGGCGCTCAGACGCGGGCTCACCCAGGAAGGCGTCCGGCGGCGCGGGCGCGGCTGCTTTCCGCGCCTGCGGGGCTGCGGCGGCACGCGCCGGCGCGGACTTCCGGGGTGAAGCCATCGGGTACTCCCCCGGTCCAGAACGTGCGGCCACACAGCGCGGTCCACCCGTTCACCGGGAACGCCCACAGCTTAGCGGCGCGCCGTGCGACGGATCAAGAAATCGTCGATCGTACCGGGACTTGCGTGCGTCACGCGCCGCCGCCTGGCCCACCCGCCGGGCGCGGTCCCCGGCCACCGCCGGGCCCTCCGCCACCCGGGCGCGGGCCGCGGGGCCCACCGCGCGGGCCCCCGGGACCCCGGCCGCCGGGGCGCTTTCCGCCCGGCGGACCTTCACGCCGGCGGTCCTCCTTGAGGGCGTCCATGCTGAAGTTGCCGGACAGGTCCCCCTCCTTCTGCTTGCTGCCCCCGGCGCCCGGCTTGCCCCCCATGCCGCCGCCCATTCCTCCACCCGTGCCCCCGCGGGGGCGGCCACCGCCGCCACCGCCGCGGCGGTCCCCGCGGCCGCCGCGTCCGCCCTTGTCGGACGCCACCGGCTGCAGGTCCACCAGGAACGCAAACTCGCCCACCATCGGCGCGTTGGGCGGCGCCCCGTCCGCGCGGATCACGCGGACCTGGCGGACCCGGTCCCACTTCTCGCGGACCAGGTGCAGCGTCTCCCACATCCGGGTCGCCCGCGCCTCGTCCACGCCGAACTGCTTCTGAAACTGCTCCAGCACCGCTGCATCCGGCGGGGGCGGCTCGCTCTTCTTCTCGGCGGGCTTGCTCGCCGCGGGCGCGGCGTCGGCGGCGGGCGCAGCGTCATCGGCCGGCGCGGCCTCGGCGGGCGGCGCGGCGTCATCGGCCGGCGCAGCCTCGGCGGGCAGCGCGGCGTCATCGCCCGGCGCAGCGTCGGCGGGCGGCGCGGCGTTATCGGGCGACGCAGCGTCATCGGCCGGGGCAATGTCGACGGGCGGCGCGGCGCCATCGGCCGGGGCAATGTCGACGGGCGGCGCGGCGTCGGCGGCGGGCGCTTCCGACGGGGCGGGAGCGGCAGCGGCCCGCGACTCCCCCTTGGGCAGGAGGGCGTGAGCGGTTTTGAGCAGGTTTCCACTGAATTGGGTGACGGTGATCATCATGCTGGCGCCCGTAGCACATGGAACGCCCGCCGTTCCAACCATGAAAACGGGGCCGCGCAGGGCCATCCACCTCGCGCGGGGTCGGGCGTCGATCCTCGTGCCTCGCCGCCCCCTCCTCGCGCCTCACCACGCCGTTCCCTGCGGCGGACGCATCCCCCCTCGCGGCTCGCCACGCCCCCCTCGCGGCTCGCTACGCCCCCCCTCGCGGCTCGCCACCCTCTCCTCGCGGCTCGCCACCCCCTCCTCGCGGCTCGCCACCCCCTCCTCGCGGCTCGCCACCCCCACCTCGGGGCGGATGCCCCCACCCTCGCCGCTGATTTTGCTGTATTTTTTCGCAACAGGGATTCGGCCAGGTCCCTCACGCCGGCGGCGTGACGGGCAGCACAGCGTCAATCTCGGGGTCCGCGGGCTCGTCAGCGGTGGCTTTCCGTGATGCGGGCGGATTGCGCAGCTCAACGGCCTCGCGGGACCGGTCGCCAAACTTGGCGCGCACCAGCTGCCGGTAGGTGGTGAATACCGCGGTGGCCGCCGCTTCGGCCGCGGCAAGTTCAGGCGTGGCCCGGTCGGCGCTCTCCTTGGCGGCATCCGCCTCCGCGGCCTCTTTGTCGTAGGCGGCGCGCAGCGGCCGGAGGGTGGCGACCGCCTCTTCGGCAAACTCGAACTTCCGGTCGGCCACCGGGGTGTTGGCCTGCTTGTCCTGCTCCGCCTCGGTCTCCAGCAGGTCCATCAGCGCATCCATGTTGATGGCAAGACTGTCCTCGCCGGTGACGCCGGAGCGGAACTCGCCGAGCATCAGGCGCGGGTCAATGGCGAGGCACGCGAGGCGGTTCTGGCTGTACGCCTTGGCGAGCTGCTCCATGGCCACATTCTTCTCGCTGACCTCCTTGGCGCGGGCCCGCAGCGCCTGGGCGTTTTCGCGTGCCTCGCGGAGAACGTCAGCGAGTTTCTCTTTCAACTTGGGTCCCCATTTCATGGCTGAGGGCCAGGTCGGGTTGGCGTCACACTGCTTCACGGAGCGCCGCAGCCGGATGGCCAGGGCGCGCAATGGCATCTGAGACATTTCAGTTCTCCCTGAAAAGCGACGTTTGTGGTGTCATTCCCCGGCGCCGCATCCTGGGCCATGGGGCCTGGAAGTGACAAGCGGACCTGTCACCGCGCCGGGCCGTCCCGCGCGCCGGCCGCGTTCCCCAGCGGCAGGGGTGCGGCACGGCGCAGGGGCGCGGCACGTGAGTCGGGCAGGGCTTGGTAGGGGCTGGGCAGTCGGGCGCGTGCGCCATCCCGCCGGCCGGACGTATCTCCCTGGTCCGGAGCGTAATGTAAACATTACAGGCCGGGCTCTGGAGGCCCCGCCGCCCCGCCAGCGGTGCGGAGATGCCGGCTCAGGATGGGATCCGCCTCGCTGCGGTCACGTTTGTTCGGACGTGAGCCCTCCCTACCAAGCCCTGAGCCAGAGAAACCCGCGGCATCCCCAGGACGCGCGGCGGGACTCCCGCTGTTGACGCCCCGCGCGGCAGGCGCTTCCCCGTTGCGGGTGGCACGTCTGGTGGTTCCAGCGCGCGGCGAGTTTCCGCGCCGCGACGCCGCTCCCGCGCCCAGTGCGCGCCAAGACCCATCATTTGGGCGCGGCTGCCGGCGCAGGGTCCGCGGGCGGCGGGACGTACGGCACAGGCACGGGCACCGCGGCGGGTGCGGGCGCGGGGGCATCCTGGCCGGGCACCACGCGCCCGCGCTCCTCCAGCACGCGGACCGCCAGGCGGTCCGCCAGCGCGCGCGCCGCCCCGTCATGGGCGTATTTGACGGTGCGCTTCCACGCGGGGTCCACCAACGACAGGTGCGCGCCGGCCAGGAACACGTCGTACACGTTCTCCGCCAGGGCCCCCGCCAGACCGCCGGACAGCGCGGTCACCAGTGACACGGCAATGCCGAACGCGCCGTTGATGAGCAGGTTTTCCAGCGTGATGCACACGGGCGTGGGCAGTGCCGGGCCGCGGCCGTTGGGCCCCAGCCGGACGGGGTCCTTGCACGCGCCAAACAGGTCACTCCCGGCGCCGGCCACGTTGGCCAGCGCGCCCAGGTACGCCACCGCCGCCAGCGCAAAGATGGAGGCGCCAAACGTTGCCACGCTGGTGGCCAGCCCCATGAACGCCGCCTTGGCCAGCGGCTCCATGAACCGGAACCGCCGGCTGTCATGCCCGTGTCCCTCCACCACTCCCAGCGGCGCCAGGTCCTTGCCCTTGATGGCCCCGGAGTACTTGACGTGGATGTCATACGCGCTGCCCTCCAGCGTGATGCGGGCACCCTGGGCGGGGTGGAACGCCTGCACCTCCGGCGGCTTGAGTTCCAGCACGTAGTCCGCGCCCACGCCGCGGGCGTCTTCCGGACGGAGAATCTCCACCACGTCAAACCCGACTTCGCGCAGCGCCTGCGGCACGGCCACCGCCTGGTGGGTGGCCGTGGGGTAGCTCTCCGCCTCGTCGCTGGTGAGGCCCACGTTCTGATCCGGGTCGTTGCTGACCGCGGGCCGCCACAGCGCCACTCTCAGGCGGCTCACCATGGCTGCGGGGGGGGATTCGCGCTCATCCAGCCGGGCCTCCAGCGGGACGCGCACCACGCGCGTGCTGGAGCAGGCCACCAGCGCCGCCAGGCCCACCGCCACCATCACAGGAAGGACGCGCGCGCGGCTCATGGCGCCCCTCCCGCCGCGCGGGCCACTTCCGCCGCCAGCGCCCGGGCCGCGCGGTCATGCGCGGACTTCACCATGCCCTGCCAGATGGGCTCAGAGGCAAAACTCTTCACCAACGCCGTCACCCCGGTGAACACCCGCGACCCGACGAACTGCGCCGCCGCCAGCACCAGCGCGGAAACCACCGCCACGCCCGTCACCGCCGCCACCGCGCTCACCAGCCACACCGCCTGCTGGCAGGTGCCCGCCCGGTCCTGCACGTTGGCGTCAAAGTCCGCCACGCCGGTGCACGGCAGCGTGCCCGTGGCGCTTCCGCTGCCCGCCGGGGCCAGCGGCGTCTCCGCGTTGCGGCGCGCCCAGAAGAAGCCCGCCGTGGGCACGGCCACCGCCAGCGTCACCACGCCCATGATGGCCAGGGACACCGCGCCCACCACGGCGGTCTCCAGGTACGGGTCATCAAACCGGAAGTTGGTGGTGGACTGGCCGTGCCCGGTGACCACGCCACCGCGCGTCCCGTCCGGCTGCAGCAGTTGCCCGCGGAACATCACGTGCGCGTCGTACACGGTGCCTTCCAGGGACAGGCCGCCGCCGCCCGCGCGCCGGAATGCCTGGATCTCCGGTGCCGCCAGTTGCAGCACCCACGGCGCGCCCATCTTTCCTGCCTCGTCCACGGTCAGCGCCGTGGCCACGTCAAAGCCCAGCTCGCGCAGCGCCTGGGGGACGGCCTCCGCCATGTGGGCCAGCGTGGGGTAGGCCTCACGGTACTTGGAGGTGAACGCCACCTCCGTGCGGGGGCCGGAGCGCGCGGGAGGCGGCAGCACACCGGCTCCCGCCTTGGCGGCGCCCGCCGCGTCTCCGGCGCCACCCGCCTGGTCCACCACCTCCATGGCGGACCGCGGCACGTGGTTGACGACGATGATGCGCATCCCGCGCACCACCTTTTGCACCTCCGCGTCCGGGGCATCCAACCGCGGCGCAAGGTCCACCGGCTTCACATTCAGGCACCCGGCCAGCGCCAGGACCCCCACCACCACCATGCCGCGCGCCCTCACCGGACCGCCCCCTTGCCCGCCACCTTGCGGACCACGTTGTCCGCCAGGTCGGCAATGGCGTCATCATGCGCTGCCTGCACCATGCCTTCCCAGCGGGGCTCATTGATCAGCAGGTCCACCAGCGGGTTGATGAGGCGCGGCATGACCTGCGCCGTCAGCTGGCTCACCACCACGTCCGCCACCAGCACGGCCACGTAGACGCCGGGGTCAATGTCCACGGCGGCCTTGACGTCATCCACCAGTTGGGACCCGGCGGGTGCGCCCGCGCGGTACTTCTGGATCTTGCGGTACGCGGTGAATCCAAACCACGCCGAGTAGATGCCCGCCGTCACCGCCAGCCCCAGCGCGCCCAGGCCCGCGGTCTGCAGCAGCGCGTTGGACCAGAAGAAACTGGCGGTGCGCGTGCCGGAGCCGGCCACGCGCTCAGGGACGCGGGCGCCGGCCTTCTGCGCGCGCACCGCGTAGTTCACGGTGATGCGGTTGATGCTGCCCAGGAACGAGAAGTCCAGCAGCCCCTTGGGCCGCACCACGCTGACCCCCGGCGTATCCGGGATGAGCACCCACGCCGCGCCCAGTGCCTGGCCCTGCGCCAGGCTCTCCACCTCCAGCACGCGCACGCCGCGCGCGCGCAGGTGCGGCACCACGGACTGGATGAAGTGCGGCCCGGAGGCGTAGCGCTCCTCCTGCGTCAGTGAGAAGTCGCGTTCGCGCACGAACGACCCCACGCGCGGGTCCATGACGAGCGCCACGGTGACCGGGCCGGCCGTCCGCGGGGTCTTGTCATCCAGCGCGGGCTCCAGGGACGGCGTCAGCGGGATCTGGCGCACCGCGCACGCGTTGGCCAGGGCCACCAGCACCAGGAGCATCGGGATACGGCCGTCACGACCACGGGTCATCGGAGCGCCTCCGCAAGCGGCGTGGTTTTGTCGCCGGGGCAAGGCGCACTGGTCAAGGCCGCGGCCCGTGGCCCCCGGCCCCCGCCGCCGGGACCGACGCGCCCACGCCGACAGGTGTAGGGTGCGGGCGACTGTGTGACCGGAGCTGCCCATGCGCGCTGTCCGACTTTCGACGGTGGTTCTGGGCGCTGCGCTGCTGGCCCAGGGGGTGGGCGGCGCGGTGGCTTGGGGGGACGGCGGCGCGGTGACGGCGGAGGCCCGCCCCGCTGACGCCGCGCCGGTGGCCTACCATGAAGACGTGGCGTTCCACCTGTTCCTCCCCGCCGGAGCGCGGACGGCGCAGCAGCGGGCGCGGGACGCCAGCCGGGCCCTGGCGGCGGCGCTGGACGCCCCGGTGTCCGCGGAACCCGCCGCGCCGGACGCGGACGTGGCCGTCACGGAGGCGGGCGGCCAGGTCCGTGTGCGCGGCTACCTGGTGACGGCCGTCTCCGTGGAGGACGCGCTGGCGGCGGGCTTCCCGGACCTGCAGACCTACGCCGAGCACCTGGAGACGCGCCTCACCGACTACGTGCCCGCGCAGCTGCGCCGCGAGTCACTGCAGCAGACGGCGCTGCACCTGTTTGTGACGGTGTTCCTGGGCCTGCTCACGCTGCTGGCGCTGAAGCAGGTGGCCCGTGCGCTGGCGCGGGCGGACAGCGTGCTGGAGGCCCGGCGCGGGGTGATTGGGGCGCTGTCAGTGTTTGGCGTTCCCGTCATGGGCGGCGAAGCCGTGGGCGGCCTGCTGGCCCTGCTGCTGGCCGTGGGCCGCTGGCTGGCCTACGGCGCCACGCTGGTGACCGGCCTGGCGGCCATGATGAGCCAGTTCCCGCAGTCCCGCCGGTGGATGGAGCTGGGGGCGGGCGCGCTGCTGGATGCGGTGCTCAAGGGGGCGCAGGCGGTGGTGGGCGCGGTGCCGTCCGTCCTGCTGGCGCTGCTGCTGCTGCTGCTGCTGCAAGCGGCGCTGCGCGTGACGCACGTGCTGCTGGATGAAGTGCAGCAGGGGCGCGTGCCGTGGTCGGGCGTGTCCGCGGACCGCGCGCCGCTGGTGCGGACGTTGCTGCGGGTGGCGCTTATCCTCGTCGTGGTCCCGCTGGTGGTGGCCGCCGCGTTTGGGCGGTTTGGCACGCCGCTGGAGACGCTGGCGCTGTGGTCCGGCGGCGCGGTGTTGCTGGCGGCGGTGCCGCTGCTGGCGTCTGTCCTCGTGGGGGGAGCGCTGCTGTGGCGGCGCGCGCTGCGCTTCGGCGAATGGGTTGAAGTGGGCGGCCGGCGCGGGGAGGTGGCGGGCATCGGGCTGCTGGAACTGGTGCTGGTCCCGGAGGAAGGCGGGGCGGTGAGCGTCCCCACGCTGTCGCTCCTGTGGCGCCCGGTCCACCGCCTGCCGGCGCCGCGCGGGTGGCTCGCTCTCGTCGTGGACGCCACGCGGCCGGTCCGCGCGCAGGTGGACGCGCTGCGGACGCTGGCGTCGGGGATTGCCCCGGACGTGCAGGTCACCGTGGAGGGCCTGGCGGAGGACGCCGCCACGCTGCGGGTGAGCTGGCAGGGCGCGGACCCCCGCACGCGCTCCGCCATCCTGCTGGCGGTGTCCGAGGCCGGGCGTGACGGCGCGGTCCGCCTGGCAAGGCCCGCGGGATGACCGCCACGCTGATCCTGCTCGCGCTGCTGAGCGTGGGCGCGCTGGCGTCGCGGCGGGGCGGCGGCCTGGCGCTGTTCAACGCGGCGGCCGCGCCCGTGTTCCTGGCCGCCGGGTTTGTCCTGTCCCCCGGCGTGCTCGGCTTCCTGCGCCCGTCCATGGTGCAGGCTCTTTCGCCGGCGCTGGCCGTGGCGGTGTGCTGGCTGGCGCTGCTGCTGGGCCTGCGCGCCGCGCCACCCACGCCGGGCACGCGCGCGCGCTGCGCCGCCCTGCTGGCCGCGGACGTCCTGCTGGCCACCACGGCCGGCGCGGTGGCGCTGGCCGCGGGCACGGGCCTGTTGTGGACGGCAGGCGCCCTGCCCCCGGTGATGGACGACGCGTGGCATCATGCCGCCCCGGCGGCGCTGGCGTTCCCGTGGCTGGCCGCCGCGCTGCTATCCGGCACCAGCCGCACCGCCGTGGAGGCCCGCCTGCCGGCGCTGGACGAACGCGCCCACGGCCCCGCGCGCTTCATCTCCCGGCACGACGCCGTGCTGGCGGCGCTGTCGCTGCTGGCCGCACCGCTGTTGGCCCCGGGCGCGGATCCGCGCAGCGCACTGGCTGCCATGGGGGATGTGCTGGGCCTGGGGCTGCTGCTGGCGCTGGCGGCGGTGCTGTTCGGCGCGCGCCGGGAGCGCGGTGGCCAGGCGGTCCTCGTCATCGCGGCGTGCGCGGTGATCGCGGCGGGCGCCGGGGACCGCGCCGCCGCACCGCCGGCGGTGTCCGCGCTCATAGCGGGGGCGGTGCTGGCGGCGGTGGGCGTGGGGACGCGCGTGGTGGCACGCGAGGGCGGCGCCCACCTGGACCGCCCCGTGCTCGTAGCGACGACGTTTCTCGCCGGCGCGGTGTGGACGCCCGGGTTGGCGGTGATCGCGCTTGGCGTGGCGCTGGCGGCGGGGCGGCTGGTGGGCAAGACGCTCGCGTCCCGCCTGCTCTCCGCCAGCACCGGCGTGCCGGTGCGCCCCGGCGTGCTGCTCCCCTGCAGCGGCCTGGCCGTGCCATTTGCCCTGGCGCTGCACCTCGCGCGGCCTGCGGACGAAGTGACCTCGCTGGTGTTCGGGGCCGTCATCGTCGCGGTGCTGGTGACGGACACGGCGGGGTTTGCGTGGGACTTTGGCGAATGGATGCGTGGCGCCGCCGCGCGCGCGCGCACCCGCCCGCGGATGCCCGCGGTCACCAACGGGGCGGCCCCGTGACGCGCCGGCGGGACCGCCGCGTAGGCACGTCAAACCGCTGCGTCAGGCTTCCTGGTGCGTGTGCACGCGGCGCGTGAGCTTCTGCGTCTCCACCGCCTGGCGCACCTGGTTGGCCATGGATTCAACACCCTTGAGGCCGGGAATCTCCAGCGTGACCTGCCCGCGGTCTGACGACGTCACCACCAGCCGGCCACAGCCCACCAGCCGCTCCAGGAAGGGTTCGCGCAGCTGCATGTCCGTGACGCGGTAGAGTTCCAGCGTGTCCGTGGTGCGTCCCAGCAGGCCGCGCTTGATGGTGATGCGCTCGCTGGTGATGCGGACGCGCAGCGCGGCTGCCTTGGCCCAGAAGTACACGCCAGCCAGGCCCAGCGTGAGGACCGCCAGCAGCCAGCGCCCCGCGCTGTAGAGCGCAACGGGCCGCCCCTCAAAGATCACGCGTTCCGGTTCGGCGGCGGTGGCAGCAGCGGGGCTGGACATGGGCGGGCTCTCCGTGACGGCCTGCGGACCATCCCGCGCGGGGCGCGGCACGGGCAACCGCACGCCGGCCCGCGCCCGGGAGAGCCCGCGGGCCCCCGATGCCGCCGCGTGGCCTGACGTTTGTCATCCGCCAGCGGGGTGCACGCGCAGCGCGTTCACAATGAGGTCCGCAAACATGGCCGCCGTCGCGTCGTCATTGCCGCGGGGACGCCCCAGCAGCCCGGCCAGCGTGCGGTTGCCCAGCGCCGTACCCGGGGCGCCGATGAGGAAGAACAGGACGTGCCAGGGCACCGGCCGGAGCACGCCGTCGTGCACCAGCGCGGTGATGACGGGCGTCAGTTTCAGGGTGAACGGTTGCAGGTACCGCTCAAAGATGTACATCAGGCGCGGCGAGTTGCGCGCGCCCTCAAACGTCAGCATCAGGTGCAACTGCGGCCGCGGGCCCGTATACCCCGCGATATGCCGGACCACCGCCCGCAGGCGCTCAAGTTCGTCGGCCGCGGGGGCAGCGAGGATCGCGTCAATACCCTCTTCCACTGAACGGAGCGAGTCGTCGACGACGGCGCGCCAGAAACCGTCCTTGCTGCCGTAGCGGTCGTGGATGAAATTGTGGCTCACCCCCAGGATCTGGGCCAGGTCCCGGACTGACGTTCCGTCAAACCCGCGTTCGGCAAACGCAGACAGACCACGCGCCATGATCTCCGCGTCGGGTGGGATGGCCGCCGCTGCGGTTGGCCGCCCCGGCCGGCGCACCGGCTTTGCCTTGCCTTTCTTCCTCGTCGCCACGCTTCTCTTAGACCGCGGATCCGCCGGCGCCACAAGGCCTGCGGGACCCGCGCCGCAGGGCTTGCGCTTCTCCGCGCCGGTCTGTAATCTGACACGTGTCAGGAAAGACAGGCCAGGAGGATGCACGTGCCAGCAACTGTGGATGATGGGCGCCTGCAGGGCCACGCGGTCCTCACCGTTCGTGACCGGCGGCCCCAGCTGCTCGCCGCGCTTTCCGTCTTCGAATCGGCCGTGGTGGCTGCCGTGGACGGCGTCCGCGACAATGATGACGTCGCTGCGGCCGTCGGCGTCGGCGTGGATGACCTGCGCATTGCGCTTGTTGCGCTGCTGCACAAGGGCGTGCTCGGAGGTGCCAGCGCGCGCCCCGCGCTGCGCGTGGCGCCCGCGGCCACCGGCGCCGCCGCACGGCGGGAAGCGCCACCCCAGGCGCCCGCCCGTGATGACCGCCAGGCTGCGCTCATCTTCCAGGCCGCGTCGCTGCGGGCGCTGCGCCACGGGAACGTCCGCGAAGCCCGCGCGCTGGCGGAACAGGCCGCCGCCGCGGCACCCGGCGTCACCAGCCACCCGGGACTGCTCAAGAGCTGGGACGAGCACGTGGGGCGTCAGCTGGGCGCCGAACTCCGCGGCCAGGCCCGCGTGGAGGTGGTGCACGCGTGGGTAGCAGCCAACCCCGCCAGCGCCGCCGGCTGGAACCTGCTGGCTACGCTGCTGGAGACGGAGGATGTCGCCGCCGCCGCGGACGCGGCGGCGCGCGCCGCCGAGCTGGCACCCACGCCACTGCACCAACAGCGGGCGCGGACGCTGGCGGCACGCGCCGGGCGCGGCGCGTGGCTCGGGCGCCTCAAGGCAGTGTTCGCGCCCGAACCGAAGGCCGCGCGGGGACGGCGCTGACCGCGTAGGGCCCGGTGCCCAAGGTGCCCAAGGCGGACGGGTTGGCGCTCCACGCCCTTGTGACCCCCGCCCGCGGGCCTGCCGCCAGTCTGCCGCGTGACCCCATGGCCACGGGCGACAGCACCGACGTCGTGAGAACAGCGTGAAAGCACATCGCGCGATGACGACGAGGTTTGTGGGGCGACGGACCCAAAAAAAAGCCCCGGGGTTACCGGGGCTTGACTGGCGGGGTGGACGGGACTCGAACCTCGCGCAGGGAGCGGCGTAATAGGCTGATTCTGAACACGTTTCCCACCTTGGGCGCAGCATTGGATTGTCGTTCTGCAGCGGGCGTTGTCGTCGGGGCGCACATTGGTGAAAGGCAGGTCCCTCGAAGACAATGCGGCCCTTCACCGGCCACGTCGCCCCTCAATGACGCGAGCAATGACCCGCGCCATGGTTTCTTCGCGAGCGTACATGCCTGCGAAGTCAGGCCCGCCATCGCCGGCCACCAACAAGGCCGGGACGGTCAGCGCACCGAGTGCCGCCATCTCCTCGGTTAGCGGGTCGCCCCCCGAAGCATTTCGGGCGACGCGCGCAATGGACCCGGCGAGAAGATCAGCGGCCTGTAGGCACACCTCGTCGTTCGACCGCACGAACGTGAGGCACTCAAGGTTGCGAAGCAGTTGGCGGTGGCGCAGGCCGTCTTCAAGGAACAGGTCCGGGGCGGGTGTGCCCGGCCGCCGCATCGCCGCGACGGCGTGTTCAATCACCGGGCGGAACTGCGACGTCTCGTCGTGGACCACGCTGTAGGTGCCCTTTGAGTCCATCAGAACGTCAGCACGCCGAAGGAGGTGGCCCAGCGCCGGCACATTCAGACTTGCCCATTGGGCGTGCGTCCCATCTCGGTCGTAGGTTTCCTGCTCCACCAGGTTTGGAAGGTCGGTGGTGGCGGCCAGGAATGTGTGGGCCAACATCCACAGGCTCGCGTTCAACAACTCCTGTGCAACGTGTTCAACCGTGTTCTGAAAACCCGTGACGTCGGGAGTGTGGTAGCACGCGGCGAAGTCCCGCAGGGCGGACTCGGACAGGACGTCCGACAACAACTCCACCAAGCCCGTTCGTCGTTTCACCGCGCTGGTCGGTAACCACGCAGCCCCCGGGTTGTGTTCAGGATCCAAGAACACGTCGACGAGTTTGCCCGCCACCGAGAACCACTTGTCCATTACGATGAACAAGGGCACCGCCCCGGCTTTTCCAACTGCCTTGATGATGTCCACCGCGCGCCGTTGGCCAGCGGGCCGCCGGAGAATGCGCTCGGCCTTGAGTTCAACCTCGCCCGGTCGGAGAAATGCTTGAATTGCCCGCCGCATCTCCGGAACCCGTGACGCTTGAATGAGGAACCCTGCGGACACGTAGAACGGCTGCGCCGCATCCAAGTAGTTGACGCCGGAGTTCCCTGACTCGTCGACGAACAGGAACGCGGCAGGTGGCACGTGGGCGCTCCAAACGTGCGGCGGGCAAGGCCGGGTCACTTCCCCTTCATCAAGAGCAGAATCACGGCCGCCAAGGCCGCGCCGGACAACGCGATGGCAGCGCCGTCCGGGCCCTTCGGTTTCGCCGGGACAGGCAGCGTCCCTGCTTTCCACTGTTCGTACAACTGCCACTGCCACTGCTCCGCCGCGGCCAGCAGTTGGCTCGCGGTCACGCTCGTTCCGGTCTGGCTCAGCGCGTTCGCGATCCGCTGGAGGGTGTCAACGCCAATGTCACCTTGAATGCCCCTCTCGATCTTGGAGAGGGCCATGGGGTGAATGCCAGCGGCCTGGGCGAGTTGGGTCTGCGTGTGGCCGCGCGCGGTGCGCTCCGTGTGAATGACAGCACCCAAGACGGTGGGCAGGCGGACTTGGAATGGCAGATCCACGCAACTAACCCCACAGGGTTACAGAAAACCAATACGGTCAATCAAGGCCACTGGAGGTTATCACATGTCTGGAAAGGACGTCCTGAAGTTGTTTCTTCTGGCAGCCATCATTGGCGGCGGCGTCAGCGCTGCCGCAGCCGGCGCAGAGCGCAGGCGAAGGGTCTGGAACACGCTCAAGGACTTCGGGACCCGCGTCCACGAGTTCAACGCGCGGTTCCTCGTCGCCATGCGGTCCAACTGGCCCGCATGGAGCTGGGCCCCCAGCGAATACTGGGCTCTTGCGAGGAGGGACCCCGCCGCGGCAGTCCAAAGGATCGTCAGGGATGTCCACGAGGCGGTGGCGTGGACACCCGACGAAGTGACCAGCGGAGAATCCGAGTATTGGCAATCCCCCGTCGTCACCGCGAGCACAGGCCGCGGGGACTGCGAGGACATGGCGATGCTGGCGCTTGATCGCCTCCAGGGCGCCGGGTTTGACCAATTCCGGGTAGTGGTGGGCACGTACAAGGGCGGGGGGCACGCGTGGTTGGAGACCGAGGACGGCTCCGTGTTCGCTGACCCGACGGCGGGAACCGTCTTTGGCGGCCGACCCTCCCAGTACGAACCGGCGATCTGGCTTGGCGGGGAACGCCCCTTGGTTCGGGCTGGCCTGCTGGCTTGAAGCGGGCGGGGAGACGCGCACGGGCAGCGTTCGCCCGCCGGGCGTGTTTCAATACTGCTCATGCTCAAGGCACACAATACTTTACAAATTTAAATCAAACTGTTGATTTCAATCAATGTTCATGAACCACTGCTGTGATTTTGGCCCCCGTGGAGACCATTGAAAAAGAGCGGATCACCTCCGCTCCGAGAAGGGGCTTTCAACGCGCCAAGACAACGCGGCGCGCATGGAGGCCACGATGGTCCAAGAGCAACCCGCCGGGAGCCCCGCGCAGTCGCACGCAGTCTTCCTCATTTTCATTTCCAGGTCCTCGTGGCGCGAGGAGTCCACGTCCCACCATGGCCACCATTCGGCCAGCGGGACCGACGTCTCGCCCGGCGAAGGGGGCAGCCTGTGCGCGGGGCACAGCACGCAACCTGGGCCGACACGGGTCCGGAGTTGGCTGCCGCCACGTGCTTGGCGACTCCGACGCGGGCGAACCGGGTTCCGGCGAGTTGAAAGCAGATCTCGTCGCCACGCCCGGTCCATCAACGGTTGGGTTGCGGGCGATTTCACTTTACTGAACACTAGTTCAGTCACGAGGATCTCCAAAGGCCTGTGCGCGGGGCTCAGGGTCTTTCCTGACTTTCCGACGCCACGGCGGGAGGTCAGCCACGTGACCAAGCAATCCAAGAAGACGAAGAAGACCGCGAAGCCCACCACGAAGCAGGCGAAGGCCAAGAGGCGCGGCCGGCGCACAGCAACAACCGTGGTCGCCGCGCTGCTCTCTCCGCCGGACCTCGCGGCTCGCGTCGCCGGCCTGGTGGGCGCCGCGCCAATTGAGGCGCAACCGAAGGGCGGGAACGACGCGCCACGTTCCGGCGCGCACCCGAAGCACCCACCCTGCCCCCGCTGCGGCCGCGCCCTCTACAAGAGCATGACGCCGAAGGCGGTGAAGAAGTCCGACCCGTGGGCTTGGTGCCGGAACCCGGCGTGCGCGGCGCACAACGTCGACCAATCCGCAACCACGGCCGCGACAGCCAACGCGGGAGGTACGCCATGACCCCCGTTCAATCCCAGCACGGCGGGCGCGTGTTCGGCTACGCAAGGGTCAGCGGCGACAACCAGGCCGACAACACGTCCCTCCCACACCAAGCGGAGTGCATCCGCGCGTGGGCCAAGGCACGGGGCCTCTCCGTGGACGACGTGACCAAGGACGTCGCCTCGGGCCGCACCCTTGAGCGGCCGGGCCTCAACGCGCTCCGCGCGGACCTGCGCTCAGGCGACGTCGTCGTCGTGTACAAGCTTGACCGGCTTTCAAGGTCCGTCGTCGACGCGGACCCGCTCATCACGGCGTGGGAACAACAAGGCGTCTCCGTCTTCTCGGTCACCGAGCCGTTGGAGACCGGCACCGCCATGGGCCGCGCCATGTACCGCATGGTCCTCGTGTTCGCGCAGGCGGAGCGTGAGGTCATTCAAGAGCGCGTCTCCGCGGGCCGCGCTCGGAACGCGCGCGAGGGCGGATTCAACGGGTCACCCGTTCCCTTTGGCTATCGCCTCGGCGGGGAGGGGGAGCCCTGCCTTGTCCCAGAGCCAGCCGAGGCAGAGTGCGTCCACCGGCTCTTCACATTGTAGTGTTGTCTCTCACACTGCAGTCCAGGGCAGAGGGTGTTTCTTCCCGGTCTTGACCAACGCGCGGACACGTGAGGGCGCGGGGAAGGCCGGGAATTGGCTGCAAGGGAACGCGGGGATGATGATGGAGGGGGAAAGTGGG
>JACRCW010000068.1 GCA_016218805.1 Deltaproteobacteria bacterium
CCACTTTCCCCCTCCATCATCATCCCCGCGTTCCCTTGCAGCCAATTCCCGGCCTTCCCCGCGCCCTCACGTGTCCGCGCGTTGGTCAAGACCGGGAAGAAACACCCTCTGCCCTGGACTGCAGTGTGAGAGACAACAACGTCGACGGCGACGGCCGGGTTCTTCCCGACGAACAGCTCCCAGGTCGTCGCCTTGTTGAACATCGCGCGCAGCGTTCGGCGGAAGTGCTCGACGGTCTGCGGTGCGAGGCCGGACTTCAGCTTGCGCGCGAGGAAGCGCTGGATGAGGACGGGCATCACCTCCTAGCTTAGCTAGGACGGGTGCTCACGACGCCTTCTTGCCCATGAGCCGCTTCAGGGCTGCGTTCGGCTTGGGCGGCTTGGCCACCGCGGCAGCGACCTTCTGGAACTCCGCCGCCGGGAGCCGGATTCTCTCGACGTTGGCCGCCCACTCCAGTTGGCTCAGGAGCGGCGTCAGCAGCTGCGTGACCGTCCCGAGCCTTCCGGTGACACCGTGGCGAGCCTCCTGCCCTTCCTCGCCTCTCGCGCCGCCATGATGAGCAGGGCCACGGCCTCGCCCAGGAGTTCGCTCTTGGGCACACCCAGTTCGTCGGCGAGCGCCGACACGGCCTCGCCCTGGCTGCCTGACAGGGTGGTCTCAATCAAACCGGATGGTTGTCATTCTCGGTTCTCCCTCACATTCGAGGGTAGTGCCCGGGAACTGGACGATCAAACCCATGGCCTCCTCCTCCTGGCTGGGCCGCGAACCATGGGGGATGAAGGAGCGCCGCTGCACCCACTCACGGCATGAACTGTTGCATATCCGCTGACGACAGGACCTCCTGCGGAATGCGTCCTCCCGCCGCCAACACCTCCGCGAGACCCTCGCCCATCTCCCCGCCCACCCACGCCCCGACCCGATCCAGCACGTCGCGTTCGAGCACCTTGCCGGTGAGTTGCAGGCGCAGGCCGCGCCCGCGCCGCAGGGCCTGATCGTAGAGGGCAAGCGCAGGCACCAGCGGCTGTCCCGTCAGGCGCCGAACGACATCGTCGAGCCGGAGCGCGATCTCCAGACCGCGTCCATCAATGTCACCGAAATACAGCCAGCGACGGGGGCCCTCCGGCCATTCCGTTGTGCCGGGGAACGCCTGAATCACCGCGTTGCCAGAGCCGTACACAATCCATCGCACCGCGTGGGCGCGGGTTGACATGCTGCGCGCGGAAACCGCGCTGGCGTAGGTGTCCTTGTTCTCAATGATGAGGCCGTCAACGCCGGTTCCGGCATCGTGACTCACCAGGGGTTCGTGCACACAACGGCAGCGAAGGAGCGCAAGGTCCAGGCGCCCGGGGCCGAACAACCGTCCCTCCGCCCATGCCTCCAGGCGCTTGTCGTCGCCTAGCAGGCGGACGGAGCGTTCCCGCACGGTGAGGACGGGTTCGTTCGCGCCGCCGCGCGCCAGGAACTCCTGCACGCGTTCCAGGAAATCCCACTCATTCGGGTTGAGGCGGGCAAGTCCGTGGACGAACTCCAGCGCGGGGTGCCACGCCAATCCGCGCGCATCCCGCACGGGCTCGTGGGCGTCCGGGCCGGGCAGCGCCACCCAGCGCGGCAGCGGCGGTTGCTGGACGCGATCGAATGACCGCGGGGAGCTTGGCAGCTTCATCACGCCCTGCTCAGCGAGTTCCCGGAGCAATTCCTCCAGTTCACCGCGTGCGCTTGCGCGCCCACGCTCCTGCGGGAACGCCGCGTTGAACGCCGCCCACAACGTCTCCAGGTCCACACGCGTGCGGCCGTCCGCGCGCGTCGTGATCTCGTCCGCCAGCCGCTCGGCCCGTCTCACTTCGAGGCCTCCCGCACCACCTTGGCCACATCGAGCGAACCGTCCGCCGCGTCCAACCGGGCATGGAACCGACCGCGCGTGTCCCGTTTCTCGTTGCGGATGCGCAGCCGGTTGGGGAGTTCGCTCAATGCCTCCAGGTCCTCCACGCCGGTGGTGTAGACAAGCTGGATTCCGTGGGCCGCCGCCATCTCACGCTGGAGCGCCACGAATTCCTTCTTGCTGCAAGTGCCGATGGGATTGTCGAGAAACAGGACCTGTGTGGCGTCCCGCCGCGCGCCGCGTTGCAGCGCGCGCAGCTTCACCAGCGCGCAATAGAAGAGAATCGCGGTGGTCAGGCGTTCGCCGCCGGAGAAGCTCCCCATGGACTCCACGGGAAGATAGTTCCGTCGACGGTGCACCTCCGGCTTGAGCAGCTCCACCGTGAGACCGCCCCGGGTCAGCTCCCGCACCAACCGCTGCACCAGCGCGAGCCCCTGCGCGACGCGCTCCTCGGTGACCATCTGAGCCAGCAGCGCCTTGGCGACGCCGAGCCGTTCCTGCGGTGACCGCGGGGCCTTGTGCCGCGCGCGGATAAACGGCAAGCCACCCCATTCCACAACGTGCGCCGGGAACCGTGAGCTGCGGTCCAGCGCGTCCAGGACCCGCAGCGCGGGCTCCGCAACGCTCACCAACTCCTGCGCCAGGAGATCGCGGTGGTGCTCAATGTCATCAAGTTCAATGCGGATCGTCGTCGCACGCAATTGGACGTCGTCAGCAAGCTGCGCGGAGCGGTCCAACAGGCGGACGGAGTCCTCGTCCTGGAGTTGATCAAGCAGCGTCTGCGGAACGGTCACGCCGGCGGACAGCAGCCGCACCAGCGCTCTGGACGCGTGGTGGGCCCGCTCCTTGATCGCGTTGATCGCCGCAAAGCTCGTCCGCAGGTCGCCGGCATGACGTTCGAGTTTCGCTTGGACCTGATCGAGCCGGTCGAGCGGTCCCTCGGTGAGCGGACGGTACGAAATCGCCTGCGCCTCCGGGAGATCGCGCACCAGCTCCATGCTCTCCGTGGCCCGGACGAGCCACCCGTCGAGGTCGCGCACATCGTCACGACGAACACCCAGGCGCTCCTCCGCGGATTGCCGGGCTTTCTCGGCCTCCGCCTCGTCACCGCGTGCTTCGGTCGCCTCCTGCTCGCGCGCGGCCACCTGCTGGGCCAGCGTGTCCATGGACCAACCGTCGCACTCCTTGAACCAGCGCCCCGCCTCCGCGCCTTTTTCCCGGCGCAGTTGCTGGTAGTCCCGCTCCGGTTCCCGCGCGTCGGCCTGGGCCACCGCGTTCCGTCCTCGCGCCTGGTCCAGCGCCTCGTCCGCCGCTGCCCTCGCGTCCGCGGACGCGCGTCGGCACGCATCCACACCGGCTCCCTTGAGGACGCCGTCAAGCCGTTGCGCCAATTGTTCC
Organism: Deltaproteobacteria bacterium; assembly: GCA_016218805.1. Lineage (GTDB taxonomy): Bacteria > Myxococcota > JACRCW01 > JACRCW01 > JACRCW01 > JACRCW01. The sequence continues at coordinate 3,278 of JACRCW010000068.1, forward strand.
GGCGTCACGGACAACCTGCGGCCCGCCGCGTCCACGTCTCGCGCGTGGTCCGCCTCCTGCCGCTGCAACTCGCCCAATTGACCATCCAGCTCGTCGCGACCCACCGCCCGCTCATAGACACGGCGCGCAAGCGCGAAGCGTTCTCGCGCAACCTCCGTCGACACGTCGGCCGCGGCGGGTGCCGCGCAATGCTGGGCAACCTCAAGACGCTCCTTGGCCAACGGGTCACGCTCGCGCAACGCCGCGTGCCGCCGCTCCGACAACTCGCCCAGGCGCGCATCCAGCGCTTCCCGCCGCGCCCGCAACGCGCTCGCCGCGTCCTCTTCCTTTTTCAACGCGCTTTCCCGCTCCACGAGGTTGGCGCGGAGCGTCTCCACGGCTCCACCACCCTGGTCAACAAACGCCGCGAGTTCCACGCGCGCCTGGAACGCGCGATCCCGACGCTCCGTGGCCCGCAGCGCTGCGGTGGCCGCCCGCGCTGCTTCCGCCTGCGCGGCCGCCTGACGCGACAAGGCATCCTTTGCGCGGGCGGCCGCGGACTCCCCGGCCGCCGCCGCCGCTTCCACGGCGCGGAGGACGTCGCTCTCCCACGTCGGGGGATACCGCGCGGCCAGTTGCTCCAGCGCCGCCGCAAGGTTGGTCGCAACCTGTGCATCGTGCTCCAGCGCATCGGACTCGGCGCGGTGCTTCTCGCGCTCCAGGCGCAGGCGTTCCAGTTCGGCGCGCGCAGCGTCACGCTCCCACGCAGCCTTGACCGGGGGAACCACGTGGACCGGCCGCCGGGCCGCCACCGAAAGAAGGTCCGACGTGGAGCCGACCGCAACCGGCACATCCAGCGCGAGCCCGGCCAGCGAGGGCGCCCCCGCGACGAGGTCCAGTTGCCCGGCCGGAACCACCACGCCCGCGGCGAGTTCCGGATTCGCGGTGACCAGCGCGGCCACGCGCCCGGTCTTTTCGTTATCTACCAGGTACGCAAGCCCGAGATGGGCCTGGATTCCGTCGGCCCGCAGCGCCTGCTGCACCTGCTCCGCGGCCAGCGACCCCGGTAAAAGTCCTCCATTCTCCAGCGAAGCAATCGCGCGGTCCGCCTGCGCATCCCGCGCCCGCAACTCAAGCACCCGGCCCTGCGCCACGCGCGCGCGCGCCCGCAGGCGTTCCACCGTGGACACGGCCTGTCCCGGCAACGTGGGAGCATCTCCTTCAAGGAGCCGCGCCAGCTCTGCGTGGGTTCTCCATGACGCCCACTCACGGCGCGCGTCGGTCAGCTTGGATTCCAGCGCGGCACGCTCCGCCTGCGCCGAACGGTTCTCCGCGTTCGCCTCGCCGTGCGCGCGCTGCGCCGCGTCGACACGTATCCGCGCCGCGGCCTCCGCCTCGCGCGACGCGGCAACCTCCACGGCGGCCTCGTCATGCTGGCGGGTAGCGCGCGCCACCGCGTCTTCCGCGGCTTCGTTCACCAGCAACAGGCCGCGTGCCTCAAGCTCCGTGCGACGCTCCTCGAGCCGTTCAAGCGTCTTCGCCAACTCGCGGATCTCGGCGGCCAGCACACCGGACCTCCGGCTTGACGCCTCCAACTGATCACGCACCTCCCGGTTCTCCGCTTCCGCCGCCGCCTCCTGCGCGCAGAGCGCGGCCACGTGCTCATCCAGGCCCGCCAGGTCCGCGTCAACGCACGCCAACAACGTCGCCGCCGCGTGCTGCCACTCCTCCAGCAACGGCCGGTGTTCCTCCTGCCTCCGCGCAATCTCCTGGCGAATCACCGTCATCCTGCCCCGTACCTGGTGGAGTTTCTCCACGGGCACCAGCGCGTCGGCCAGCGCCGCCTCGCGGGCCGCGGCCGAACGCGCGTCCTCGCACGCCTTCTCATCCCGTTCGGCCTGTTCCCGCACGAGCACCGCGCGCCGGTAGCGGAACACGCGGGCGGCCCATTGCGCATGGTTCCGTCGCTGTGACGCCGTCTGGTAGCGCGCGGCCTGCCGTTCCCGCTCCGCCTCCAGGATGCGGATGTCGCCGTGGCGCGCGTCCAGCGTCTGTTGCAGCGCCCCCCGCAGCACATGCAGGCCGCCCACCGCGTCAACCAGAACCGCGTGCTGTTCCACGCGCTCCTTGGCCAGCGCCGCCAGCGGCCGCAGCTGCGCGTGGATCTTCTCCAGTGACGCCGCTTCCGCAACCAGCACCGGGTGCCGGCGAACGGTCTCCTTGTGCTTGGCGATGTTGGCGCTGACCTGCCCCGCATCATCCGGCGGCATCACCACCTCCAGGATGAAGTCAACAAACTCCGCCGTCGTGCGGAACCGGAACAGCTCATCCGCTCCGCCTTCCCGGCGGTTCATCTCCACCTGGTAGCCAAACACCTCGGGATCAATGCCAAACGAATCCAACAGCCGCATCCAGTCCGCGTGCTTGTCCTCAATGGTGACCTGCACGCCGCGGCGGCCGTCAAACGCCCGCAACCCCTCACGCAGCGCAGTGAGCTTCCGGTAGCGGCGCTGTCCGTCCACCAGCTCGTGCAGCGGCAGCGTCCGGATGTCCAACATCGCGTGCGCCGGTTCGTCCATGCGCACCGCCCAGAACATGCGGCGCAGCTCGCCGCGCGGCTGGCGTTCCATGGTGCACGCCGTGAGAAAGCGCGCGTCGCCCTCGTCGGCCTGCCACTCCAACGCCACGGTCGCCGTGTCGTCGTCGGCAACGTAGTCCACCAGTTGGCGTGCGTGCGTGTCCTGCTCCTTGCCCATGAAGTCATTGCGGTTGGGACGCAGCACGCTGAACGCCAGTGACAGGATGGAACTCTTACCGCCCCCATTGCGCAGCCACAGCACGGTGTCCACGGGGTCTCCCCGTTCCCCGCACAGGTCCAGCACCAGGCCGTCAAGCCGGGCGGACTCGTGGCCCACCGAATCAAACCGCAACGCCCGGAGTCTCGGCATCGCGTCCTCCTCAGCACGCCACGGCGCGCAGCTGGTCCAGCGCCTGGTGACCCGCCAGTTCGCGCACCTGCACGCGGAAGCGGTGGAGGACCTGGTAGGTTTCATCCGCCTGCCGGCGCAGCATGCCCAGGTCCGCAAGGTGCTCCAGCGTCTGCCGCACCAGTGCCTGCATCGTCTTGCGCGCGCGGCCGCCACCGGCCGTTTCGCCCACGGCCGGCCAGCGCAGGTACACCCGCCACGCGTGCTCCAGGTCCGCATGCTCGGCCGGCGGGTCGGTCTCGCCGGCGGCCAGTTCCTGCAGCCGGCGGCACGCATCGCGCAGGAACCCGTCAAGGTCGGCCACGCTGACGGCCTTCACGTCCACGCGCTCCAGTTCCTCGGGACGCGGGTAGACGTACGCGGCCAACCCCACGTGCACCAGGCCCGTCAGCACCCGCTCATCGCCGCTGAGCCCGTCCTTCCAATCCGCGGTCTTCATCGCAAATGGGGAATCCGCCGTCGTCCCTAGAATGACCCCGCCCTCGGCCACCTCAAGCACGCGGAGGCCAAGTCCCACCGCAATCTCATGGAGCGCGGCTTCCATGGCGGGGTCCGTGCGCACGCGCGCGAGCAACTGTCCGTACTCCGCGTTGGCCAGCGGCCGATTGGACGGCACGAGCGCCAGCGCGATGAGCCGTGCGGCATCATGGACGGGTGTCGGATCAATGCTCATCGGGCACCTCGGGATGAAGCGTGAGGTCGTCGCCGGTGTGTTCGGGTGCAACCAGGCGTTCGCCCGTCGTGGCAACGCGGATGGCGAGTGGCGGGTGGACGTCAGGCGCAAAGTGTTGCAGCGCGCGCAGGACAAGGAAGTCCGCCTCCGAGCCGCGGGCGACAATGGAGAGCAACGCCGACAATGGGCGCGGCTCCTCCAAGGAAACCAGCAGGCGGTCAACCGCTTCGCACACCTCCGGCGGAAAGGCGGGCGGCGGCGGTGACATGGCAACGAGCGCGTCCTCGTCAACGGCGCGCCCCACGCGCGTCCGCTCCCGTGGCGGCACAAGCAGTTGGTCCCAGAGCACGCCGAGGTCCAGCACGGCGGGCGCGGACGGCCCACGCGCGCTGGCCACAAACGCATCCGTCACGGTCACCGCGTCCCGCGCCACCAGCCTGGCGGCCGGGACCCACAGTCCCTCCTCCAGCGGCGGCAGCCGCACCAGCGCCACCGGCGCAAACCGCTGGCGTTCCTGTTCCGCGCGGAACACGTCAAACGTGGCCATGAGGCGGCCATGCAGCTGCAGGTGCCGGGAGCGGCAGTCATCCAGCGCCTCGCGGATTCTTGCCAGCGCGGCGGCCTGCGCAGGTTCCTCCACCACGAGGAGCTGCTCCTCCACCGTCCCCAGCAACTCACGTTCCGCCGCGAGCCGGCCCTCCAGGTGCGCGCGGGCCTCCTTGACGAGATGGGGAACCTCGCTGCGCCAGTCCACGCGGCCGATGTCCCGCCGGGTGCGTTTCAGGACGTCGTCAACCTTCTCCGCGTACTGGATGCTGCGGACCTGCGCCTCGCGCGCGCTGCGCGCGGCCATGTCCAGCCGGCCGCGCTCCATCTGCGAGCGGATGACCGCTTCCGCCGCCGCCTGCGCATCCTCAAGATCCACGTCAAGGGAGCGGAGGAACAGGTTGATGCCGTCCTTTTCCACGCGGATGACCACCGACCCGTCAACCGCCTCCACCTCGCTGGCCAGCGTGAAGTCAATGACCCGCCGCTCGGCGCGCCCATCAGAGAAATCCACGTATTCCGCGCGGTACGCCTGCCGCCGGTCCGCGTCATTGAGCAGCATTCCCACCACGGACAGGATCACCGCGCGGTGCCGCTCGCGGTCGGGCGGCACCCCCGCGGCGCGGTCACCCGACTCCAGCAGCGGCACCAGCGCGCACTCCAGCTCCGCGCGGCTGGCCCCGGGCCGCAGCCCCAGCGCGTCCACCAGCACTTCCAGCGCACGCATCGCCAGCGCAAGCGCATCGTCGTGCGGCAGCGTCGCGGCGCGGCGCCCTTCGGCCGCGCGCAGGGCGTGGAACGGCGCGGTCTTCACCAGCGCGCGCAGCCGCCTTGTCAATGCGTCATGCCAATGGGTCATCAGGCGGGACCATGGCGGAACGGAGGCAGATCTCCAACGCCGCGGGCACCCCACAGCGTTCCCCGCTGCGTGCGCCTTGCCACGGCCGCCCCATCCGTCCACGCTGCCCGCGGCAAACATGCACGCGCTCGCTCTCGTCCTTCTTGCCGGCACGCCGGCCCCGGCTCCCGCGCTGCTGGTTGGAACCGCCGCGGATCTGGCCGCGCTGCGGGCCGCGCCGCCACCGCGCGCCTACCTCGCCGTTGCCCAGGCCCTGACGGAGGATGACGGCACCCGGATGCGGGCCGCGGGCCTGGTGCTGGACGGCTGTCCGGTCGCCGTGACGGATCTCGCGCGGTTCACCTTCACGCACCACCGCTCGGATGGGACCATCGCCGTCGGCGTCCTGGTGGTACACCGCCGCGCCGCCCGCGAATTCACCGATATCTTCCGTGACGCGTACAACGCGCGCTTTCCCATCCACCGCGCCGAGCCAATTGAGCGCTATGCCGGCGACGACGACGCCTCCATGGCGGCCAACAACACCAGCGCGTTCAACTGCCGCCGCAAGGTCCTTGCGCCGCTCCCGGACGGGACCCGGCCGCCCGCGGAGTTCTCGCTGCACAGCTGGGGTACGGTGGTGGACCTCAACCCGCTGGAGAACCCGTATCTGCGTGCCTCCACCGCGCGGCTGGACGCGTGGCGTGCGTTCTCCGCCGGCGCTCCGGTGCCGCGCCTGCCGTCACTGTTGCGCGCGTTCTGCCTGGAAGCGGACGCCCAGTGCGACGTGCTTCCGGCCGGCGGTCGCACGCACCTGCGGCGCGGGGAAGGCGGCGGCGTGCTGACTCCCGCCAGCCCGGTGGTGCGCGCGTTCAAGCAGCGAGGCTGGCGGTGGGGCGGGGACTGGCCGGCGTCACATGCGGACAAAGTCCGCGCGGACCCGCAGCACTTTGAAAAGACCCTGGCAGAATTCCCATGAATTGCGTCAGCCGTTCTTCACGCGGATGGAGTAATTCCCGCAGAACGGCCCGGTTCCCGGCGTGAACCGCACGCGCAGCGTGACGTCCCGCCCGTCCTCGCTGCCCCAGCTGCCGTCGCGGCGGAAGCTGCGCAGCCCGCACGTCTCCCCGCCGCGGCCACAGCCCTGGCCCTGCACGTCGTGCACGTCGTGGCGCACGCAGAACTCCAGGCCGGCCGGCGTGCTGCCCGTCATCTCCACGCGCAGGTCAAAGCTGTCTCCAAACAGTTCCCCCACACCGCCGTCGTCCTCGGCAAAGAACCACCACCAGTCCTCGTCCTCGGCGGTGGACAGCACGCCGGACAGGTACGCCTCACGGCCGTCCGAATCCTTGAACGTGCCCGCGTTGCGCGCGCCACCGTTCCCGCACGCCTGGCCAATGTCCCCGCCGTCGTCTTCGCCGCACTCGCAGCCGTTGACGCCCACGTGGTCGGTGTCGTGCCAGCCGGGCTCGCACGCGTCAATGTCACACTTTCCGCCCAGGCACGTGGGCGTGGCGTGCGGAATGGGACAACCCTCCGTGCAGTTCATCCCGCGTGCGCGCACCGGCACGCGCTTGAGCGGCTCGTTGGGGTCGTCGCTGACAATGATGAGCGTCCCGTTCACGGTGCCCTCAGACGCCGGCAGGTAGCGCAGCGTGATGTCCATGGGCGGGTCCTCCGGCAGCAGCGTCACGGGGAGCGCGCTGACCGGTTCCAACTGGATCTGCACCGAGCTCCCGGGTTCCATGGACACAGCAGTGATGTGCAGCGGCCCGGCCCCCGTGTTGCGCACGCCCACCGTGCGCGGCTCCGTGGTCCAGCCCACCACCACGCCGCCAAAGTCCAGCTGCGCCGGATTGGGCGTGCACGTCGGCAACACGCCAAACGCGTCCAGCCGGATGCGCACCACCGCGCGCCGCGGGTCATTGGAGCGCAGCACCAGGTACGGCACGGAGGCCCCCGGCCCCAACGCCTGCCCGCCGGCCACCGCCGTCCAGTTCACCACCACCTGGTCATATTCAAAAGACGCAATGGGCGGCAGCGCTCCGGCCGCGGGCTGGATGGAGAATCCCGCGCCCTCCGCGCCCTCCAGGGACGGCGCCACGGTGAGGTCCCGCCCGCCCACGTTGCGCAGGCGCACCGAGGCAGACAGCGTGCCCCCCACGCCAATGCTGCCCACCTCCAGCACGTTGCCCGGCAACAGCACCTCCAGCTCCGCATCCATCTTGGCCGTGGCAATGAGGTCCACGGGAATGTCCGGGTTGGCGCCGTCGTTGGTGGCCAGGTGCAGGCGCCCGCGGAAGGTGCGCGCGCTGGACGGGTCCAGCGCGGGGGCAAACTTCACGTTGATGAGCGCCTCACCCGCGGTGTTCACGTACAGCGGCGGCGCGGTGAGCACGCGGAAGGCGGGATCGGATTCGGGCTCCGGTTCCCACGCCGTCACGGCCAGCACGCTGGGGGCCAGCGTGTCATTCTTCACGCGGATGGGGATGGTCAGCGCGTCCCCCGGCGCCACGTAGCCAAAGTTGAGCTCCGGCGGCTCCACCTTGGCGTGCGGTGAACCCAGCGTGCGCGTGCGCAGCGCCACCGTCACCGGTTCCGGGTCCGGCCCCTGCGGCGGGTCCAACTGGTAAGTAATGCGAACCTGCCCGTCATCCGCCACCGAATCCGTGGGCACATAGCGGACATCCAGGCGCACCGGTGTGCCCTTGCGGATCTCCAGCGGCACCGCGCCCTGCAGCGTGACGGTGAAGTCTTCCGACGAGGTGGAGGTCAGCGCCACGCGCGTGAGGCGCACCACGCCGCTGCCGCGGTTCTCAATGGACAGGTGCTGCGTGGTGTCGCACTGCGTGGTCACGCAGTCGAACCCCAGGCCAAACGGCGGCGTGATGAACAGCCGCGGCGGGGTGTCTTCCGCGCCGGGACAGGCGGTCCCGCCGTCGCACTCGTCCGTGGTCCCGGACGGGTTGCAGGCCGCGGCCAGGGCCAGCAGCCAGGCGGCGGCAATAGGACGGGAAGCTCCCAAGCGGCCCTGCCTCACGGCACGCAGCGCGCGGAGAACTGTCCCTGGGCGCTGCGCGTGACAATGGCGATGTCGTTGACCTGGCCCTTGCTGCCCAGCCGCCCGGCGCATGTCATGTTGGCGGACCCGTTGATGTAGATGTTCACCGTGACGCCGCTGCTGGCGTGGTCCCAGCAGTTGTTGGCAATGAATGACGAGATGTTGCCCGCGCCAATGTCAATGACGCCGCCGGAGATGTAGTCCACCAGCACGTCAATGCCGATGCCCAGCAAGGAGGCCAGCAGCTGCGTGGGGATGGACGCGCAGTCCTCCTCGTAGCTGGCCTTCACCGTGTAGTCCCCCTGGGAGCTGCCCGCGTTGTTGAGGATGATGCGTTCCGGTTCCTGCGCAATGCCCAGCGCCTGCCAGCGCGGCGTGCCGCCGTAGGTCCACGTGGTGCACGGGTCCTCAATGATGCCGGTGATGCGCCCCTGCGCGTCGTACGAGTAGCGCGGCTTGGTGCACAGGTCCCCCTGCGGCCCCTCCAGCAGCAGGTCCACGTCGCGGAAGTCGTTCCCAAAAAACCCGCTGTCCCCGTTCTCGAAGGTCATCTCCAGCTTCAGGATGTCATTGAACTGGTTGGGCGTGCCGTTGCCGCGCACCACAATGGTCTTCACGCCCGCCCCAAAATTGGCGTCGTACGTGGTGGGGTCATTGGAGGCCACGCGAATCTCCGCGGTGATGGGCCCCAGCTGCGTGGGGTCGTAGTTCACGCGCATCAACGCGTCGAACCCCGGGCGCACCGGCAGCTCCAGCGGGCTGGGCGCCTGCACGGAGATGTCCGTGGAGGAGTTGGGCGAGAAGCTCACCGACACCGTCATGGGCGTCTGCCCGGTGTTCTGGATGCGCACCAGCACGGGCTCCACGGTGGTGCCCACCTCCTTGCTGCCAAAGTCAATGACCGTGTGGTCCAGCGCCAGCACGGGGGGCGTGGTGGAGAACCCCTTGAGCTGCACGCGCGCGGTCTGCGTCTGGCCGGTCACCGCTTCGTAACTGAGCACCAGTTCACCTTCGTAATCCTGGAATCCCTGCGGGTGGAAGGTGACCTCCAGGTCAATGCACCCGCCCGTGGTCAGGCAGTCCGTGGCGCCCTGCGTGGTGGTGGACAACTGCACGGTGGCGGACGGGAAGCTGATGGTGGGCGTGGAGGCAAACGGCGGCGGCGTACCGGCCTGGAACAGGCGCGCATCCGTCACCGTCAGCACCGCGTTGCCATCCCCCACGTTGGACACGCGCACCGTACGCGTGGCGGACGACCCCGCCGCCAGGTAGCCAAAGTCCATCAGCTCCGGCTCCACCAGGAAGCGCGCCTGGCCCTCGTAGTGGCCCACCAGCGGGACCATCTGCGTGGGGTAGGTCTCGTCGTCGGAGCGGATCTGCAGCACACCCGTGCGCTCGCCGGCCTGCGCGGGCGCGTAGGTGATGTTCACCGTCAGGCTGCGGTTGGGCGGCAGCCGGCGCGGGTAGGCGGAGGGCTCGCACGCGTCACACGTGAAGTCCGCCGGTGTGGTGGAGGAGAACCCCACGCCCTGGATGGTCAGCAGGCAGCTGCCCAGGTTGCGCACCGTCACCGACCGCGTCTCCGTCCGCCCCATGGTCACCGCGCCAAAGTCCACCTCGGCCGGGTTGATGTCGATGATGGGGTGCGTGTCCGCGGTGCATTCAAACGTGCTGTCCGGCGTGCATTCACCGAAGACGCACACTTCACCGTCCCGGCAGTCCGCATCCGTGTCACACCCGCCCGTGGAGCACACGCCGCCCTGGCACCGCCCGGACGCGCAGTCCGCGTCCACCGTGCACGCCGAACCGGGCGCACTGCCACTGGACGTCGTCACGTCGTTTTCGCGGACGTAGCCCGTGCCGCTGTCGCAGCTGCACGCGTTGAGCATCATCGGCAGGAGCAGCAGGGCGGCGTATGGAATCGAGCGGTTCATTGTCGTCCTTCCCAGGCATCGTTGCCGTCGGGCGTGTGGCCCGCGGGAGCCTACCAACCGCGCCACCCGCCTGCGCGGCGAAGGCGTGCTCCCGGAGGGCTTATCGGTCAAATGTCCGTGTGGGTGCGTGCCATACAGCCGGCCCACGGCGTCCATTCCCTGCCAGCCATCCGGGAGAGCACCCATGTTACGGACAACACAGGGCGTTTTTCAACGTCCGCGGATCCCGTTCACGGGTCCCGGATGGGGACGTGCGCCAGCAGGAAGGTGAACATGCGCTCCTGCTCCTCCACCTGGTCGGTGCGGCCCTTGCCCTGGCCGTGCCCCGCCTTGTCCTCAATGAACAGCAGCACCGGGTCGCTCCCGGCCTGCGCCGCCTGCAGGCGGGCGGCGAACTTGGCCGAGTGGCGCCAGGTCACGCGCGTGTCCTCGGCCGCCGTGGCGACGAGCACCGCCGGGTAGCGCACGCCGTCGGCCACCTGGTGGTACGGGCTGTACGCCCAGAGGTACGGCGCGTCGGCGGGGTTGTCGGCGGAGCCGTACTCGTCCACCCACAGTTCCGCGGGCGGCCAGCGGTGGAAGCGCACCATGTCAAACAGGCCCACCGCCGCGTACGCCGCGCGGAACAGGTGCGGCGTGCGCGTCACCGCCGCGCCCACCAGCAGGCCCCCGTTGCTCCCGCCGGAGATCACCAGCCGCTCCGGCCGTGTGATGCCCTCCGCAACCAGGAACCGCATGGCGTATTCAAAGTCCGCAAACACCTGGGGCTTGTTCTGCCGCCGGCCCGCCTCGTGCCAGGCCTCGCCCAGCTCACCGCCGCCGCGGAGGTTGGCCACCGCCAGCACACCCCCGCGCTCCACCCAATACAGGTACCGCCGCGAGAACGACGGCGTCAGACTCACGTTGAATCCGCCGTACCCCGTCAACAGGACCGGGTTGCTGCCGTCCTTGTGCCAGTCCCGCCGGTGCACCAGGAACATCGGCACCTCCGTCCCGTCAGACGAACGGTAGGAGACCTGCTCCACCACGCGGTCCGCCAGGTCCAGCGTGCTCTTCTCTTCCACCAGCGTCTTCACCTCCGGGGCCGGGCGGGAGAGTTCCACGGTGAGCAGGCTCGGCGGGGTCACCAACGACGCCCATTCCACGACGAGGGTGGACCGGTCCATCCGCGCGTCCGCGTTGTTCACGCTGCCCACGCCCGGCAGTGGGATCTCCGCGCGCAACGCGCCCTGGTTGTCGCGGTACTGCATGCGGGACACCGCACGGTCCAGCGCCAGCGTCACCAGCCCGCCCTTCACCAGCAGCATTCCCTTGAGGGCCTGCGGTCCTTCCGGGACCAGCGTCTCCCACGCGGCCTTGCCCGGGTTGGCCGGGTCAATCCGCACCAGGCGCCCGCGCGGCGCATCCAGGTCCGTCACGGCGTAGACCCGCCCCTCCCGGATGTCCGCGGCGTCAAACGTGCCCGGCCCGCCCACCACCAGCGGCCGCACGGTGCGCGCGGGCAGGTCCATCCAATACAGGTCCGTGGCGGACCAGCCGCGGCTCACCGCAATGAGCAGCGCCTTGCCGTCGTCAGACAGCGTGGTGGAGGGCCAGAACGTCTTGTCCAGCCCGTCACCAAACACCACCGGGTCGTTCTTCCAGTCCGTGCCCAGGCGGTGGAAGTGGATGCGCGGGCTGTAGCGCTCGCCCGGTGGGAAGCGGCGGTAGAAGAACCCGGAGTCATCCCGCAGCCAGGTGAGGTCACACCAGCGCGTGTCCGGGATCTCCTCTTTCTGCAGCCGGCCGCTGCCCGTCTCCAGCACGCGCAACACGCTGTTCTCATCCCCGTTGCGCGAGATGCCGTACACCACGTACCGCCCCGTCCACGACGGGTGGAACCAGTCCAACGCGGTCTTGCCGGTGGGGTCCTGCTTGCCCAGGTCCAGCAGCACGCGCTCCCGCGTCCCCTCCCGCACCACGAACAACGGCTGCTCCGCCTTCCCGTCCTGCCGCGTGAAGAACACCCGCTCCCCGCCCAGCCGCGGCCGCCCCACGCTGCCCACGGCTGCCAGCTTCTCCAGCCGCTCGCGCAGGCCCGGCACGCGGTGCTCCACCAGCCACTGCGCGGCGCGGCGGCGTTCCGTCTCCAGGTACGGGCGCGCGGTGGCGTCATCCTCCAGCGCCCGGTACGGGTCCTTGACCGCCACGCCGCCCACGTCCTCCGTCACCGCGCCGGCCGTGCCCGGCCCACCCGCACCCGCCAGCAGCGCGCACGCGGCGCCCGTCCAAAACATGAACATCATGACCTCCACCCTGCACGTCCACGCCGACGCTGCGGGCGGTGCCGGCACCCCGTCAAGAGGGCTTGACTCCCCCACCCCGCAGGCGTTCCCTCGCGGCCATGGACATCCAACCGGCATGGCTGGACGCCGCCCGGGCCACGCTGGCCAACCCGTTTGTGTCCACACCGGACGCGGCGGACCCGTGGCGCGCGCTGGAGGGCGTGGATGCCGAGGCCGTGGCGGCCACGCTGGTGGACAACCACCGCGCGGACGACGCGGAGGCGGTGCTGCTGGCACTGGGCGTGCGGCAGGCCCGCCGGCACGAGTCCCCGTCCATGGTGCTGGCGGAGGAGTCCCTGGCGCACCACCCGTCCCTGGCGCGCCTGCCGCGCCCGCGCTCCGCGTGGGTGCGCGTGGCCTGTGCCGCCGCGCGCTGCGAGCGCACGCTGGCGACGATGCACGGCGGGTCCGCGGCCATGCGCGCGCTCAAGGAGCGCGTGTGGGGCGTGTCGTTTGGCGCATCATTGCGGCATGCGCTGGTGTTGGAGCAGGTGATTCGTGACCACGACGTCCTCATTGTGGGTGAGACGGGCACGGGCAAGGAGATGGTGGCCCAGGCGCTGCTGGACGCACTGCCGGGCCCGTCCGACGGGGGCGCGGCCCCGCGCAACATGGTGAACGCCGCCGCGCTGCCGGAGACGCTGGTGGAGGGGGAGCTGTTTGGCCACGTGCGCGGCGCATACACCGGCGCCAATGAAAGCCGCGCCGGCCGCATCCGCTCCGCCGACGGCGGCGGCTTCTTCCTGGACGAGGTGGGCGACCTCCCGCTGTCCACGCAGTCCAAGCTGTTGCGCGTGCTGGAGCTGGACGAGGTGGCGCCGCTGGGCAGCGACCGCACCTTCACGGTGGACGTGCGCTTCATTGCGGCCACCCACCGGGACCTGGCGGACATGGTGCGCGCCAACCAGTTCCGCCGTGACCTCTACGAGCGCCTGGCCGGCTGCACCATCCACGTCCCCCCGCTGCGCGACCGCCCCGAGGACATCCCGGAGATCGGCATGCACTTTGTCCGCGAGGTGATGAACCACCCGTCCCTGGCGCCGGAGCTGGCGCGCGTGGCGGAGTGGCTGGCCGGCGCGGAAGCCCGGTCCCGCGCGTGGCGCGGCAACGTGCGCGCGCTGCACAACACGCTGCGCAACATGATGCTGGGCCTGCCGCCGGAACCGGAGCCCGGGACCACGTCCGCGCAGGCGGACACCACCGGCCTGCCGCGCGCCATTGCGGACGCCAGCGCGCCGCTGTCGCTGGTGGAGGACTGGTACATTGGCACGGTGCTGGCCAAGGTGGCGGGCAACCAGAGCGAGGCCGCGCGCGTGCTGGGCGTCAACCGCTCCACGCTGCAGCGGCGGTCCCAGCGCCCCCGGCCCTGAAGCGCCTCAGGGCGCCGCCCCAGCACACACCTTGTCCACCCGCAGGCGGTCCACCACGCGGTCCGCCACGTCACGGAACTCAAACTCCACGCCGGTTTCCGTGGCCGTCACCTGCATGGCCCCGTGCGTGGCGTTGTAGCGGAACTGGCTCTCCGGGACGGCGGTGGCGCGGAACTCGTAGCGGTCCGCCCCGCCCAGCCCGTCCACAAAGTACGGAATCCCGTCCGCCGCCAGGCGTTCATAGGTGTGGTCATGCCCGGCAAACACGGCGTCCGCCCCCCAGGCCTGGAACGGCCAGCGCATGTGTTCACTGCTGCCGTGGGCGGAGGACGAGAACGGCGGGTGGTGCACGAACACGAACTTGAAGCACGCCGTGGACGCGGCCAGCCGCTCCATGAGCCAGCGCCCCTGGCGGGACTCGGCGGTGTTCCCGTCGGGCTCGTGCTTGTCGCTGTCCACAATGAACAGGTGCACCAGGCCGCGCGGCACCTCGTAGTAACGCTCATTGCCCGGCAGCGTGAAGTAGTCCGTGTACGGGCTGAGCCCTGAGGGCAACGACCAGTCATGGTTGCCCGGCGCCGGCCAAAACCGGTTGTCCTCCGCCCCCTTGCCGTGGCTGCCGCGGTAGTTGCCGATGAAGGACGCGTAGTGCTTGCCAATGTTGTCGTCGATGGTGAGCGCCAGGCCAAAGTTGTAGTTGTTGTCCCCGGTGGTGACGACGAACTCCGGGTCCCACCCCTTGACCAGCGCCGCCACATCCGCCTCCGCCTGCGAGTCATTCCCGTAGTCGCCAATGACGGCAAAGCGCACCGCCCCCGGTGGCGTGGCGGCGGGCGCTGGCGCCGGCTGCGGGGAGACGGGCGTGGTGTTGCGGCCGGTGACGGGCTGGCAGGTGGCCCCCAGCAGGGGCAGGAGCGCCATCAGCGCGGGGAGCAGGAGCAGGGGGCGGGACACGGGGCGTGTGATAGCCGTCGGGGCCGGCGCTTTCCAACGCGCTGGAAACCCCGTAGAGGAGGCGCCCCGATGACCGCCGTGACGTCCGACCGTCCTCCCGGGCTCCGCGCCTTTCTCGTCGTCAACGCCGCCCTGTCGGCGGTGGCGTTCACCGTGCTGGTCTGGATTCTGTGGGTCCGCCCGCGGGCCGGCGGCACCGCCAGCGTGGACCTCACCTTCCTGCCCGCCGTGAACGCCGCGCTCAACGCCAGCGCCTCCGTGCTGCTGTGCACCGGGGTGGTGTTCATCCGGAAGGGCCGGCGCGCCGCGCACCGCGCGTGCATGCTGGCCGCACTGTGCTGCTCCGCGCTGTTCCTGCTGGGTTACCTGGCCTACCACTACATCCACGGCGACACGAAGTACGCCGGCGACGGCGTGGTGCGTACCGTCTACCTGGTCATCCTGGCCAGCCACGTGATCCTGTCCACGGTGTTGCTGCCACTGGTGCTGACCACGCTGTACTTTGCGCTGTCTGAGACCTTTCCGCGCCACCGCCGGCTGGCGCGGGTGACCTTCCCCACCTGGCTGTACGTGTCCGTCACCGGCGTTGTCATCTTCTTCATGCTGCGCGGTTCCGCGCCCTCCATGCCCTGAAAGCCCCGGTTCCCCATGCGCCTGTCACGCCTGCTGCCCGCCCTCCCCCTTGGCCTCCTCCTTGTCACGCTGCCACCCGCCGCCTGCTCCAGCGGCGGCGGTGAGGACGCCGGCAGCAGTTCCGGGAGCCCGGACGCCGGCGGGGGGTCCACCTTCTGCGGCGCTGACAGTGACTGCGCCACCGGCTCCCGGTGCCGCGGCGGCGTGTGCGCCGCCAGCGAATGCGCCACCCGCGAGGACTGCCTGGCGCCACTCATCTGCGCCGACGCCGAGTGCGTGAACGCCGCGCCCGACGGTGCGTGCGCCGGCACGGAGGATTGCCCGGTGCCCTACCTGTGTGACGGGTTCAGCCGGCGCTGCTTCAACCCCACCACCGGCGAGTTTCTCGGCGGGTCGTCGTCCTCCTCGTCCTCCACGGGAGGCTCCTCCGGCACCACCACCAGCTCGTCCCAGGGCGGCTCGTCGTCGTCCTCGTCGTCCGGCGGGTCCGGGGCGCCCTACAACCTGGGCGGCTGGCGCCTGGACAATGTGGAGGCCACCGGGGGCGGGACGCTGGTCATCCCGTCCGGCACGCAGGTGCCCCGCGGCGGGATGCTGGTCATTGCGCGGGATTGCAGCCGCACCGCGTTTGAAGGTCATTGGGGCGTGACGCTGGACAGCAACGTGGTGTTCCTCAACGCGGGCGGCCCCACGGAGGGCGTGCCCATCATCAATGGTGGGGAAAAGTACTCGCTGTACGACGCGCAGAACCACCGCAAGGACGGCCCCACCATGGAGGGCAGCACCGGCAAGAGCTTCCGGCGCATCCACCCGGGCTCGCCCGGCAGCACCTCCAGCTGGACGGTGGACAACACGGACACCGCCACCCCCGGCGCCACCGAGCTGGCCACCACGGACACCGGCGTGTTCATCACGGAGTGGGCGGACGCGTCCGGCGGCGGCAACTACGTCTACGAGTTCATTGAGCTGTTTGTGAACCCCTGAAGCTGGGCCCGCGCGCGCAGCATGAACCGCTCCAGGTTCAGGCGCGCGTTGGCACCCGGCCGCGTGAGCTCCCCGCGCAGCTCCAGCGCGCCCGCCGCCACCTCAGCCAACAGCCGGGCCCGCAGCGCCACCGCGCCGTCCGTGCGCGCGGCCGGAACCGCCTCCTCCGCCCGCCGCAGCGCCAGGCGCGCCAGCGCGCGCACCAGCCGGTCCAGCGCATCGCGGTCCTTCTCCAGCGCCTCCGCGCGGGACAGCAGCTCAGAGGGCGTGGCGCGCTCCAGGTCAGCCAGCCACGCCCCCGCCGCCTCCCACGTCTCCCCCGCCTCCGCCGCCTCCCCCAGCAGCGCGCGGCCCATGCTGCCCTCCGCCTCCCGCGCCACCGCCAGCGCCTGTTCAAACGGCAACGCGCGCCGCGCCACCAGCAGCCGCGCCAGCAGCTCCTCCGGCAACGGGCTGAACGCCACGCGCTGGCAGCGGCTGCGCAGCGTCTCCAGGACGGCGCCCCGGTCAGGGGCGCACAGCACCAGCAGGGACCGCGGCAGCGGCTCCTCCAGCGTCTTGAGCAGCGCGTTGGCCGCCTCCACCCGCAGCCGCTCCGCCAGCGGCAGGATGGCCACGCGCCACCCGCCCTCAAACGCCGTCATCCGCAGGTCATCCCGCAACTGCCGTACCTGTTCCACCTTGATGTCCTGGGAGGGCTTGCGGTCTTCGTCCCACGCCAGCGTGCCGCGGCGCACCGCCTCCGCCTCCGGAATGCACACGTGCACGTCCGGGTGCAGCCCGCGGTCCACCCGCGCGCACGCGCCGCAGCCGCCACACACCTCATGCGGCGCCATCCCCGGCGTGCGCCCCGTGCACAGCAGCGCCGCCGCCAGCCGCCGCGCCACCAGTTCACGCCCCACCCCGTGCGGACCCACAAACAGGTAGGCGTGGCTCACCCGGTCATGCCCGAGCGCCGCCTGCAGGATGCGCACCGCCCCGGCCTGCCCCTCCACACCCTGGAACGCACTCCCCCGCCCCAGCGCCGTGCCCGTCTCCGGGCGCGCCACCACCTCCTCCGCCGCTGCCGCCTTCCGTGCCGCCATGCCGCACCTCCTAGCCCATCCGCCCCATCCCGGGCATCTCCCGCCGACGGGGCCCCCCGCCGTGCTGCGATTCCGTCGCAACAAGATCGTCTTTCCCGTCGGAACCGGCCCTCTCCGACGGGGGAATGGGTCATGTTGCGACATATTTGCAGCAAGGATCACCGCGTCTCCGTCGTGGGCGGGCGAATTTCCGACGAGGCTGATGCAGAAAACCGTTGGCAAGCGGATCGTCATCGTCTATAGAACGCGCACTGCACGCCGACACAACGTCGGCATTCGGACTGGTTGAACACACTCAACCGACGACACGAAGGGAGAGGGCAAATGGCTGAGAAGGTTGCC
>JACRCW010000066.1 GCA_016218805.1 Deltaproteobacteria bacterium
CCGAGCCCGACCCAGGGCCCAAAACCCGCGGCGGTTTCCTCTCGGGTCCAAATATCGTTGTTCGTGCCCCTCACGAACAGAGAACGGTAGCCCCATGAGTCTCGAACGACGACCGGCGGAGAGGTTGCAGTGCCGCCCATGTCGGTTCTTGTCCAGGTACCAAATGGCATCGGCTGGTCCACGCGCACGGTCGCATTGGATGCGTTCCGGAAGAAGAAGGACACACCCGGCAGACCTGCGCCATCGCGGTAGGCCGCGCCGGTGATGGCGGAGGTGACCTGGTCCGTTGCAACGGTGGCCCAGGTGCCGAACACGCCCGGAGACAACTGCTGATTGCATGAAAGGGTGCCGGCCGTGTTGCGTCCACACAGCACCAGGGTGTCCTGCGCGCCGTAGAGCCGGGCGGTCACAGCCGGCGCGGACGTGAACGTGGCGGTGTTCACCGCGCTCCATGAGCAGTACCCGGTGCCCGGATTGGTGCAGCGCCAGAAGCGGTTGTCCGTTCCCCGCACAAAGATCTCCCGCCGTCCGTTGCTGCTGACAGCACCCGCGATTCCCGACGTCGCGGTCCCTCCAAGGGAGGTCCACGCGCCAAAAGCGCCTCCGGCCGTGGCCTGCACGCTGCGGTACGGCGCTCCATCAAGGCGGCGAGCGTACGCCTCGACCACGCCGTCAGCGCGCTTGAGGAACAGCGGGTTTCCCCAGATCTTGTTCGAGCCGGTCGTGAGGTCGGGAAGCTGAGACTCTGTCTGGCCGCTGGCTTCCGTCAGATCGATTCTTCTGACGTGGTGGTCGCTGTCCCGAAACAACAACTCGATATTGGGTCCCGTCAACACCGCAGAAACCGCGGACTTGGGCGCCACGGACCCGTACGCATCCCACGGATCGAAGGCGGCGCCCGTGGAGCGCTGGTGGATGCCCCAGACCGCGGGCCAGAGATCCTGGTAGACGCCCCTGGCAAACACGGACACGCCGCCAGACCACCAGTTGGGCGTAGCCGCCTGGGTGTGTTGCAGCGCGACAGCCGTAACGGGTTCAGCGAGGACAAGTGGATCCACCAGGGCCACCTCCATGATCTGCTCAATACGGAACGGGTCCATCCCGCGCCGCACCCAGGCGCGGTGAAAATCCAGGATGGTCGGGAAGGAGTCCGGCGTGTCCAGTTCCACGTCAAAGATCTTGAAGATGAGATCCGCGTTGTCTTCGCTGTCTTCCCACTGTCCGTCCCGGCTGTCGGGACTGAGTCGCCTGTCTTCCAAGTCCCAAAGCGTGCCCGCGACCGTGTGCTCGAAGTCCTCTGGCCCGATCCATCCTCCCTGGGACCAGCCAGGTACTGGTTCCGCCCATTCTCCGACCCAATTGCTGCAATTGAATGTCTCCGCATCCTTGACTTCGAACGTACCGCCGGTCGGCTCTGTCAGCTTGTTAGTGGGATTGGGAGTCACGTCCCATACCTCATGTTTGTACACCGCCAACGCGAACCAGTCCGCGAACCCTTCCATCCACGCCAACTCCGCGCTGTTGATGACGTAGCCGCCTGAGCCCGCCCGGGCATCGCAGTCACCGTGCGTGCTGGGGACGGCAAAGAACTTCCCGCTGATCTGTTCCTGCAGGAAATGGGCGTATTCGTGAATGAGGGTGCTGTCCTGCCAGTAGTACTCCTGGCCCCAGCGGATGGCGCCCCACCCCGGATCATAGAACGTGATGAACGGCTCATTCGACGCAATGAGCTGCACGTTGACCTGCGGCAGCGCGTCACCACCTCCCCGGTGGGCATCCGCAAACTCCCGCGCGTACTGCAACGCGTACGTCACCGCGAAGTGCCGGCCTTCCGTTGTGTCTGGATTCCCAGGACCACCCCATTCGTAGTTCATCGGCGCTGGCACGTCCTGCGGAGTGCGAACGGTCCGGAGAGTGGGCACCACGACGCTGTAACTGTCCCACAGCACGGGCGGCGGCACGCTGTGCTGAGTGCGGACGTTGACCGCGCTTGTCTCCGCACCCACGTCCACGTGGTAGCGCCAGGGACCGCCGCCGGGCCAGCCTACGTCCGCTACAAAATACCCGGAGGAGTCCGTAGACACGACCAACGGTTCGTGGTTGATGATCACTGGCAACCACGGTTGGGGTGGCACCCAATAGTCGGGCGCCCACTGCACTTCCACGGCCACCTTGGTGGAGCGCACCGGCCGGTACGTGTTCAGGCCGACGTGCCAGAACTGCAGCCGGCCTTCCAGCACCACGGCATTGGCCGTCATGGGTGCCGTGAACGTGACAAGACCGACGATCACGGAGATGAGATGAGATGAGATGAGATAGGCCAAACGCAATCGCATGGGGGACCCCTCGGGCTGCTGCATGGATGCAACACTCGCCTCATACAGCAGGCCCAACTACGTGCGCCCCCCCCGATCGGGGGGGTCCACGGAGTCCACGCAGCGGAGGTGCTGGAAGCACAACCTGGGACGCGGTCCGCACCGTGCGGTGACGCCGTGGACAGATCAGCGCCGGAGACGGTCAGGCAACGCCAGCGTGGGGAAGCGGGACAGCAGGGGCAGGATGGCAATGCGCGCCATGTGCGTGCTGGTCCGGCCGGCCAGGCGCTCATAGATGTCCAGCACGGCGTCAAGCGCCTGCACGCCGTCCGCGCCCACGGCGGTGACCACACCCGAGTCCTCCACTACCAACCCAGGCACGGTGCGGACCTTCTGGACGGCGAGCTTCCCCAGGGCCTTCACCTTGCTGGTGATGATGGCGGTGAGGACTTCCCGGTAGCCGGCCCCGGGGTCACTGGCGGTGATGCTCACAGCGCGCCCCTCATCGCGTGGCCTTGAAACCCACCCAGCCGGCCATGGTGAACGACGCGGCGCCCGCCGTAAGCAGCACACCCATGACCCGCAGCAGGTCCTGCTCCTGGACCAAACCAAAGCTCGCCGCCAGTTCCACGCCGGCGTGCACAAACACGCCCAGGAAGATGCCGACGATGATGTAGCGCACCATCCGGCCCAGTTCGCCACCGAGCTTCAGCATGACGCTCCCCAGGGCGAGGATGGCCACCAGGCAGGCGACCAAGGCGACGACGTTGGTGATGGCATGCAAGACGGAGCGACCTCACGGTGCCGGGTGGTGTTGGCCGACAACCCCGCACGCTAGCATGCATCTGCGCCTGGGAAGCCAACTCACCAGACCCAAGAGACACCTTCCGCACGGAACACCACCGGCTCCGCTGCCCGCTGATGTTCCAGGGAACCTTCCCCTCCCCTGCCCCTGGCCCAGCGGGCCCGCGGCGTCTCCTGGACGCGCAGTGGGCGTCCCGCCTTTGACGCGGCGCTGGCAGGTGCTTGAACGGCACGGGTTGCCCGTCGGTGGTGTGCCAGTGGAGGGCGAGGTTCCTCGCCGCGACGCCGCCCGCGCCGCCAAACCTGCTATAGGGGCCGCCCCCAGGACGCAGTCGCCCCACGTACGCAGGTAGCCGCCGCCATGTCACAGGATCACCCACCGTCGTCAGACAGCCCCGAACCAAAAGCCAAGAAGGAGAAGAAACCCGGTGGCCGGCTGGCCCGCGTCCGCAACGTGGGCATTTGCGCGCACATTGACGCGGGCAAGACCACGCTGACGGAGCGCGTGCTGTTCTACACCGGCGTGAGCCACCGCATGGGCGAAGTCCACGACGGCGACACGATCATGGACTACATGGTCCAGGAACGGGAGCGCGGCATCACCATCACCGCGGCCGTGACCGAATGCCCGTGGAAGGGCCACGACGTCCACATTATCGACACGCCCGGGCACGTGGATTTCACCATTGAGGTGGAGCGTTCCCTGCGGGTGCTGGACGGGGCGGTGGTGGTGTTTGACGCCGTCAACGGCGTGGAGCCGCAGAGTGAGACGGTGTGGCGCCAGGCCGACCGCTACCACGTGCCGCGGCTGGCGTTCATCAACAAGATGGACCGCGTGGGTGCGGACTTTGAGATGTCCGTGGACAGCATCCGCAAGAAGCTGGGTGCCAACCCGGTGCCGGTGAACCTGCCCATTGGCAAGGAGCACGAGTTTGACGGCGTGCTGGACCTGCTCAGCCGGGAGCGCGTGACGTTTGAGGGGGACCGCGGCACGGACGTCACCCGCACGCCCGCCACCGGCGTGGAGCTGGACGAAATCAACCTCAACCGCGACGCGCTGGTGGAGGCCTGCGCCGACGTGGATGACGCGGTGGCGGAGGCCTACCTGGGCGGCGCGGACGTCACCCGCGAACTGTTGGAAGCCGCACTGCGCAAGGGGTGCATCAGCGGGAAGCTGGTGCCGGTGCTGGCGGGCAGTGCGCTCAAGGACAAGGGCGTGCAGCTGTTGTTGGACGCCATGGTGGCCTACCTGCCCGCGCCGCCGGACCTGCCGCCCATGAAGGGCTTTGAGCCGCGCACGCACGCGCCCATGGAGCGGGAGCAGAAACCCGAAGCGCCGCTGGTGGCGCTGGCCTTCAAGATCCAGATGGAGGAGGGCCGCAAGCAGGTCTACCTGCGGTTGTATTCGGGGACGCTGTCCTCCGGGGACGAGGTGCTCAACAGCACCCACGGCAAGAAGGAGAAGGTGGCACGGCTGTTCCTGGCCCACGCCGACAAGCGCACGCGCATTGACAAGGCCACCGCCGGGCAGCTGGTGGTGGCGGCGGGGCTGAAGTTTGCGCGCACCGGCGACACCCTCTGCGCGCCCAATGCGCCCATGCTGCTGGACAAGATGGCGTTCCAGGAGCCGGTGATTGCCATTGCGGTGGAGGCCCGGCGCAACCAGGACCAGGAGAAGCTGGAGGAGGTCCTGCAGAAGCTCCAGGACGAGGATCCCACGCTGCGCGTGCAGGTGGACCCGGACACGGGCCAGACGCTGCTCCGCGGCATGGGCGAGCTGCACCTGGAGATCATTGTGGACCGGTTGGACCGGGAGTTTGGCACGCCGGTGAACACGGGGCGGCCGCAGGTGGTGTTCCGGGAAGCGCTGGGTGCGGAAGCGCACGCGCACGACACGTTTGAGAAGGTGTTGCCGGAGGCCACCGGCGGGGAGATGCACCTGTTTGCCGGTGCGCGCGTGCGGTTGAAGCCGCGCCAGCGCGGTGCGGGCAACCTGGTGGTGACCGAGAACGTTCGCCTGGACCCGCCGGACCTGCAGCTGGATGAAGAGCAGGAGGCTGCGGTGCGCGAGGGCTGCGAGGACGCCATCCGCAACGGGCCGCTGCAGGGCTTCCCGCTGGTGGACGTGGAGCTGCAGTTGGAGACGTTGCAGCTGCGTCCCAAGCAGAGCACGGAGGTGGCGCTGCGCGCCGCCATTGGCAAGGCGACCCGCGAGGCCGCGCGCACGGCAAGCCCGCGCCTGCTGCAGCCCATCATGCAGATGGAGATTGTGGCGCCGCAGGACCTCACCGGTCCGGTCATGGGTGACCTGCAGGCGCGCGGCGGCCGCATTGAAGGCATGGACTCCGAGCGCGGGGCCACCATCATCCGCGCCACCGCGCCGCTGGTGAAGCTGTTCGGGTATTCCACGGACCTGCGCAGCCTCACGCAGGGGCGCGGGACGTTCACCATGCAGTTTGGCCGCTTTGACGAGGCCTGACTGAGCCGCCACCGGCGCGCCCGCTCCAGGCCACACGCACCGCAGTCTTCGTGGGGCCGGCATCCCTGCCGGCCGCCGGCCCAGCTCTCCTCTTTGATTCCAAGACCGGCGAAGGCCGGTCGCACCCGGCGGCATGGGAGCAGTGCCCGTGTGTTGCCGGGCAGGCAGTTGCGCCGGCGACCGGCACAGAGGCTGTGCGGGGCCGGCGTCCCAGCGTTGGCCTACTCGGCCATCTTCACCTTGAGTTCAGCGTCCTTGCCGGCCTCAATGGTCACGCTGAGCGTCTTGCGCGCCTTGAGGTCCTTGTTGTCCAGGACCACCTGGTGCTCGCCCTCCACCAGTTTGAGGGGCGCCATGGGCGTCACGCCCATGCGCTTGCCGTCCACGCGCACCTCCGCCCACGGCGCCGCTTTCACCACCAGGTTGCCCGTGGCGAACTCCACCGCCCGCTCCGTCAGCACGCCGGCCATCACCGGCACCACCAGCTCCCGGCTGGCCTTGCTGTCCACCACCACGCGCACCCGGTGGTCACCCGCGGCCACGCCGGACAGCCGCAGCGGGGTACGGCCCACCTGCCGGCCGTCCAGGTAGACGGTGGCCTTGTGGCTGGCGGTGACGGACAGCGCGCCGCCCCGGGCGCCTCCGGAGGGTCGCGCCGCCGGGGCGGTCCGGGCCGGTGGCGGGGCCGGGGCGGGATCGGCGGCCACCGGGTCCGGCTCAGGGGGCGCCGGGTCCGGCGCGGCGGGCGCCG
>JACRCW010000067.1 GCA_016218805.1 Deltaproteobacteria bacterium
CCGCGTGGAATGCAATAAGGTGTTCAGAGGAATGGGTGGATGGTGCCTTGGAGTTGCCGTTGGCAGGCCAGAGGCCTGCCCCACGGTTGGAATTGCCGGTAGTCGCGTCTGGTCAGTGCGCCTGCTGCATCGCCTCCCCCCCTCGTGGCCCTCGTGGGGGGAGGCCGCCGAGGCGCGTAGCGCCGAGGCGGGTGGGGGGCTGCGGCAGAGGTCCGCCCCCACGGTTGGATGTCGGGGACGCCGCCGCCGAAAACAGCAGCGCCCGCCGAGGGGGCGGGCGCGCGACTGCGAGGTCTTGTGGACGCTCTGCTTCAGTTCACTTCTGTTCCACGTGCGCCGCCACCGGCTCCTTGGGAGACTCAAACAGCCACGCGGTCACACCGCCCAGCACCGCGCCCGCCACCACGAACAGCGCCATGGCCGCTGTGAAGCCCAGCAGCATCCCGCCGCCGGTGATCACCTTCGCCGCAATGGACGTCTCCACCGACAATCCCAGCAGCACATTGGCAAAGAACATCCCAATGTAAGCGCCGAACAGACTGGAGGGAAGCGCACCCACCGCCAGGAAGCCCAGGAAGCCAAGCGCCGCACCCACGTAGTTGCCAGCCTTTGTCGTCGTCGTCATGTTCGTCTCCTTGAGGGGTCGCGTCCCGCGTCCTCGCTGTTCGCTTCCCTACAAAGCACCCGCAATGCCAAGTGCGTTCGCGTTGATTTCGTTGGTTTTCACGGGGAGCCCTTCGCCGGATTCACCCGACACGCCGCGGGCCCACGGCCACCCCACCCGTGCAAGGGCGCGGGATCGCGGTGAAACAAGCTGGAGCAGAGCGGGTTGTCGGGAAGTCGCGTCGGGCTGGCGGAATCCCGCGACAGGTCAGAAGCGCGCGAGCAAATCGGCCAGGCCGGGCTTGGACAGTTCCTCAAGCTCGTACGTGGCCCGCACAATGGGCACGGGGACCTTGATGACCTTGCCCAGGTCAATGGGCGTGGCGGACAGCAACACGTCCACCTTCTCCGCGGCCACCGTGCGCCGGACGGTCTCCATCAAATCCTGCAACTGGTGCTCCGAATACCCCATCGCCGGCAGCACCTTCTCCGTTTGTCCGTATTTCTCATACGTCGCCTTGATGCTGCCCACCGCGTAGGGCCGCGGGGACACCACCGTCACGCCGTGCTCCTGCGCCGCCACCCAGCCCGCGCCAATGGCCATGCCGCCATGCGTGAGCGTGGGGCCGTCCTCCACAACAATGGCCCGCTTGCCCTTCACCGCCGCCAGGTCCGCCACGCCAATGGGTGACGCGGCGCGGATGATGGTGGCCTTGGGGTTCACGCGGGTGATGTTGGCCACCACGGTGTCTATGTCCGCGGGCTTGGCCTGCTTGATCTTGTTGATCACCACCGCGTGCGCGCGCCGCAGCACCGTCTCGCCCGGATGGTAGCTGACCTCGTGACCGGGGCGCAGCGGGTCCACCACCGCCACCTCAAAGTCCGGCTGGTAGAAGGAGAAGTCATTGTTTCCTCCGTCCCAGAGGATGACATCCGCTTCCTTCTGCGCCTCGGCCAGGATTCCCGCGTAATCCACCCCCGCGTAGATCACCGCGCCCGCCTCAATGTGCGGCTCGTACTCCTCGCGCTCTTCAATGGTGCACTTGTGGCGCTCCATGTCCGCGTAGGACGCGAACCGCTGCACCGCCTGCGCGGCCAGGTCCCCGTACGGCATGGGGTGGCGCACCGCCACCACGCGGCGCCCGCGCTCGCGCAGCACGCGCACAATGTACCGCGCCGTCTGGCTCTTGCCGCAGCCCGTCCGCACCGCGCACACGCTCACCACCGGAACGCGCGCCTTCAGCGCCGTCTCATTGGGGCCCATCAGCTTGAAGGATGCACCCGCCGCGTGCACGCGGCTGGCCATGTGCATCACGTACTCGTGCGTCACGTCGCTGTAGGCAAACACCACCTCGTCCACCTTCCGGTCCCGGATGAGGCGCTCCATCTCGCTCTCCTCCTCAATGGGAATGCCGTCCGGGTAGCGCGGTCCCGCCAGGGATGCGGGGAATTTGCGGCCCGCAATGTCGGGTATCTGCGTCGCGGTGAAGGCAACCACGCGGTAGTACGGGTTGTCCCGGCACGCGACCAGGAAGTTGTGGAAATCCCGGCCTGCTGCGCCGAGGATGAGGAGGCGTTTCTCGGTCATGGCGTCACCCTGTCGATTTCCGGTGGTTTCTGTCCGGTTCCGGAAAGAGAGCGCAAACGCGGGCACCGGACCCGTGTTGCGCCGTGGCGGCGCGGCACCTGAGCAGGCGCGGAACCAAACGGCAAGCGCGCCCGCCACGACGTCACGTTGCGCGGCGACGGCGCGCGCAAGAACGCGCCTGGGCCGGGGGCATTCCACCGCAAGGGTTTCGCCAAACCGGGGTGGTCTTGGAGACAGACCCGGGAGGCGTGGGTGCGTGGCGCAGCGCGCATGACTTGGAAGGGAGGATGCTGCCAAGGTGGGGGAACGTCCTGGAGGTGAGTTGATGGCCGGTGACCCGCCCGCGTTCACGGACATCCGCCTGAGCGTGCCGCTGTTCAGCATGCTGACACCGGCGGAGCTGGCGGACGTTTCGGCCATCATTGAGGAGGAATCCCTCAAGCGCGGCGAAGTCCTGTTCACGGAGGCGTCCCGGCCTTCCGCGATGTGGATCCTGGGGCCGGGCACGGAGGTGCACGTCTCCACGCAGACGCCGGATTCGCTGCGGCCGTACGTGGTGGCGGTGCTGGGCGCGGGTGAGACCGTGGGCGAGATGGCGGTGCTGACGGGGCACCGCCATTCCAGCGTGGCGGTGGTCACCGAGGGCGGGACGGCGTGGAACGTGGACGCGGTGGGGCTGCGGCGGCTGGTGCGGCGGTCGCACCCGTCGGCGCTGAAGATCCTGTTGGGGGTCTGTCACAAGCTGTCCAGCCGGTTCCGCCAGACCTCCGCCCGCATCGTGTCGTCGTCGCAGCAGGTGTTGCGCACGCCGCCGCTGCCGGCGGGTTCGCGTCCGGAGCTGGCGGACATTGACGCGTTTGGGCCGTTCCAGGCCCTCCCGCCGGCCACGCGCGAATTGCTGCGGGACGTCCTTTCCGTCGTGGAAGTGGAATCGCTGCGGCCGATCTTCGGCGAGGGTGAGCCGTGCGACGCGGCCTACTTCCTGGTGCGCGGGTCGGTGACCATTGGACGCAACGGGCGGACCATGACGCAGCTGCGTCCGGGGCGCGGGTTTGGGCTGGTGTCACTGATGGACGGCGGCCGGCGTGAAACCAGCTGTATTGCGGACGGACCGGCGCGGCTGCTGCGGTTGTACAAGCAGGACTTTGACCCGTTGCTGGCCTCCGGGCACCCCTTTGCGGTGCAGCTGCTGGAAGTGCTGGTCAGCCAGATGGTGGCCCGGCTGCGCGCCACCAACCTGCTGGTCATCCCCACCACGGAGGCGCACGCCGCCGCGCCGCTGCCCGTGCTGGAGCCGCTGTTCAACGCGCGGGATGAACTGGAGTTGGATGAGCACGCATTCCAGGCAATCAGCGCGCCGCTGTCCGTGGGGCTGGACGTGGACCTGGACGTGGAGTGGGCGGAACCGTACGTGGAGACGGTGCCGTAGCGGGCTCACGCGCCCAACGCGTTGACCACGTCCACCACGTACGCGGCATCGTCCTCGGTCATGTCCGGGCGCACCGGGATGGAGATGACCTCCTGGGCCAGGCGCTCGGTGATGGGCAGCGAATCCCGGAAACCCATCTCCAGGTAGAACGGCTGCTGGTGGATGGGCCGCGGGTAGTAGATGCCCGCGCCCACACCTGCCGCGCCCAGCTTCTTCACCGCCTCGTCACGCTGGTGCGCCACGCGGATGGTGTACTGGTGGAACACGTGGTGCGCCTTGGCGTGCTCCTGCGGGAGCACCACGCCCTTGAGGCGGGTGCTGTAGTACTTCGCGTGGCGGCGGCGCGCCTCGTTGCGCTCCTTGAGCTTGCGCAGCTGCGTGATGCCAATGGCCGCGTGCAGGTCCGTCATGCGCAGGTTGAAACCGATCATTTCGTGCTTGTAGCGCTCCTGCATGCCGTGGTTGCGGATCATCCTGGCGCGCTTGGCGACGGACGCATCCTGCAGCGTGATCATGCCGCCTTCACCCGACGTCATGTTCTTGGTGGGGTAGAACGAATAGCAGCCGCTCCCAAAGCTCCCCACCTGCTTGCCGCCCCACGCGGCGCCGTGTGCCTGGCACGCGTCCTCAATGATGACGAGATTGTGCTTCTTGGCGAGCGCACCCAGCGCGTCCATGTCACAGGGGTTGCCAAACAGGTGCACGGGCATGATGGCGCGGGTCTTGGGCGTGATGTGCGCCTCCACGCTGGCGGGGTCCAGGTTGAAGCTGTGCTCGTCAATGTCCGCAAACACCGGCTTGGCCCCGGTGAACACAATGCTGTTGCCGGAGGCAATGAACGAGAAACTCGAGGTAATCACCTCGTGCCCCGGGCCGATACCGTGGGCCAGCAGCGCCACGTGCAGCGCCGCGGTTCCGTTGGCCACCGCCACCGCGTGGGGGACTCCCACCTCGGCGGCAAACGCCTTCTCAAACGCTTCCGTCACCGGGCCCTGCGCGATCATGCCGCTGTCCAGGACCTTGAGAACCGCCTGTTTCTCCTCGTCACCGATGAGCGGCTTGGAGAGCGCCACCTGCCGTGCGGGCTTGTTTTCCTGTGCCATGGTCCACCGTCCTCGTCGTAAGAAGGGGGCGGGAGCTAAGCGCGGCCACGCGCACGGGTCAAGGACGTGGCGCCGGGAAGCTGCGCGCCGGATGGCCTTGGGCGTCGGCGGTGCGCCGGCATCCGCGTGTTCCGGCACGTAAGATCCCCGCAACGCGCCGCGCGCGCCATGCCGCCCCCGCCGTCCCGCGCTAGGCTGCGCGAACATGCCCAGCGACCAGCTCCTGCAACTTGTGTTCGCGACGGCGCATCAGGCCATTGCCATCCTGGATGACCAGTTGCGGTTTGTGCGGGTGAACCAGACCTATGCCGCGCAGGGTGCCCGCCCCGTGGAGTTCTTCCCCGGCAAGCGACATTTCGACCTGTATCCCCACGCCGAGAATGAGGCGATATTCCGGCGGGTGCTTGCGACGGGCGAGCCATTCACCGTGCGCGCCAAGCCCTTTGAGTACCCGGACCAGCCGGAGCGCGGGACCACGTGGTGGGATTGGACGCTGGATCCCATCCGGGGTCCGGACGGCCGGGTGACCGGACTGCTGCTGCAACTGGCGGAGGTGACGCCGCATGTGGTGGCGCAGCAGCGTGCCGTGGAGGCGGAGGCCCGGGCGGCGCAGGCCGAGAAGCTGGAGGCGGTGGGCCTGTTGGCCGCCAGCGTGGCGCATGACGTCAACAACGCCCTCACCGCCATCCTGGCCTGCGCGGGCATGGTCCTGCAGGATGAGGAACTCCCGGAGCGGGTGGCGGAGGATGTGCACGCCATCCGGGACAGCGCCGTCCGGGCCGGGGCCACCACCGCCCGGATGCTGGCCTTCTCCCGCCGCCAGGTGCTGCAGCCGCGCGTGGTGAACCTGGCCACGCTGGTGGCGGAGATGGCCGTGCTGCAGACGCGTTCCGCCGGCGAGCGCGTCCGCGTGGTGCAGCGGCTGGACCAGGACGCGCCGGCGGTACGCGTAGACCCCGCGCAACTTGAGACCGCGTTGACCAACCTCATCACCAACGCCGTGGACGCCATGCGGGCCGGCGGGGGCACGCTGGAACTCATTGTGCAGCCACGGATCCTGACGGGTGAAGACACAGTGGCGCCGCCGGGCCGCTACAGCGTGTTGACGGTGAAGGACAACGGCATGGGCATGGACAAGGCAACGCAGAAGCGGGCGTTTGAGCCCTTCTTCACCACCAAGGGACCACGGGGAACCGGGCTGGGCCTTCCCTCCGTCTGGGGCTTTGTCAGCCAATCCGGTGCGTTCCTCTCCCTGGACAGCGCGCCCGGCGTGGGAACCTCCGTCTCCATCCTGTTCCCCGCGGTGGAGGGGCGCCCGGACAGCGTGGAGAAACCCGGAGCGCTGCCCAGGCGCGTGGGCCGGGTCCTGCTGGTGGATGACGACGAGGGCGTCCGCAAGGCCGCCCAACGGCTGTTGACCAGCGCTGGCCACACGGTGGCGGTTGCGGCGTCAGGCCAGGAGGCGTGGGAGGCGCTGGACCGGGATGGGTTTGACGTGCTGATCACGGACCTGCACATGCCCGGCATGCAGGGTGGGGACCTGGCCCGGCGCGCGCTGGCGCGCTTCCCGGCGCTGCGGGTGGTGTTCATCTCCGGCTACGCGGAAGGGGCCGGCCTCCCGGACCCGGAGATCCCGGCGGCGCTGGTGGCCAAGCCGTTTGATGTGACCACGCTCAGCAACGCGGTGGCCAACGTGCTGGCCACCGGGGCGGGTTGATTCAGGCTCCGTCGTCGCCGTCCCAGGCGCGCAACGTGTCGGTGGCGTCACGGATGGCGCGGTAGGCCTGCTCGCGCCGCAGCGTCCACGCGGTCATGCCCCCCAGGAACACCAGCCCCAGTCCCACAAGGAGGACCACACCAATGGGCCGGTTTTCCGTCCCCAGCACAAACAGCCGCCCGCACACCAGCACCGTGGCAGCGGCAACCGCGGCGTACAGCGAGCGCCGGTCCCGCGCGCGGAACGCGTACACCACGCCGACGGAACACGACACGATGGCGACGGCGAAGGCGAGCATGGTGCCGTCATCCAGCGCGGACAGCGCACCGGTGACGTACACCGGGACCTGCGCGGCCACGGCCAGGTAGCGCCCCGCGGTGCCAAAGCGCCGCCGGTGCCGGCGCGCCAGGAACGTGCCCACCAGCGCGAACGGCATCAGAAACAGCGTGAGGTCCTTTACGTCCAGCACCAGCAGGCCCAGCGTGGTGCCGGCCAGCAGCGCGGCACCGGCGGCCAGTTCATACGCGGGATGGTGACGCGTGCGGGCCATGACGCCGTAGAGCGCGCCCGACCCCAGCAGCACCAGCGCACTGCCCCCGCGCGACGGAGCCAGCGTGGCCGCCATGATGGGCAGCGTGGAGGCATACAGTTCCGCGGCGCGCGCCAGCGGTGCAGCGTCAGAAACCAGGCGCTTCCAACTCCGCAACAGCATGAACACCACGGCGGCGCCCAGGCTTGCCCAGGAGTCCACCGCGGGAATGCCGTCAAGCCACGACGTACGGCGGCGCAGGTCCACGTAGATGGCCAGCACGGCGCCGTGGGCCAGCGCGCCCACCAACGTCTGCCTGCCTGCCACCGCCATGCGCGAGCACAGCACCATGGCAAAACCCAGCCCGGTCCACGTGGCGACGAGCGTCACCACTGCAGGACCGGGCTGCAGCAGGGTCCCGCCCACCACGGCCAGCAGCAGGCCCAGGCCCAACGCGTGCGCGCTGCGGCGCAGCACGCCCGCGGTACCGCCTACCCAGGCCGGGCGTTGGTGGCGGGCGGCGTGGAGGGCAACCCCCTGGACCGCCACGCACGCCGCCAGCCCACCGGCAAGGAAAGCCGGCAACGTCGCCACGGAGAGACGCGGCGCGCCCAGCATGGCCGCGGCGAGCGCATCCGCCACGGCGCCGGCCGCGACGACGAGTCCCGCGGTGGCGTAGACCGCGGTGACCGGACGCGGCAGTCCCACAAGCGTCACCATCCCGGCCACGCCTGCCAGCACCATGGCCAGGGTGTCGTCGGGCGAGACCTGACCGATGAACGGTGTCACCGCGGATGACGCGAGCGCGGCCCCGGCCAGCGCGACTCGCATCCAGCGTGCGCCGGCGCCGTGCAGCGGAACACCCACCCGCACCACCAGGCGCCGCGCGGCCCGCACGCCGACCAGGTGCACGCCCAAGGCAAACCCCAGCGCCACCAGCGCCGTGATCCGCGCGCCCGTGGATGCGTCGCCACGGATGTACGTCGCGTCGATCCACCGCATCACCACGCACCAGGTGGCGGCGGCCGCGGGACCCAGTGCCCACGGCACGGCCGCCGCGCGCAGCGAAAGCAATGACCCCGCAACGACGAGAACCACCACCGCGAGCGCGTCTTCACGGAAGGCGGGATCCGGCAGGGCCGCACCCAGCCCCAGCGCGAGGATCCCCGCCAGGCGCGCCACCTGCCGCGTCCGCGCACCGGTCTCCCGCACACCCCG
This sequence comes from Deltaproteobacteria bacterium, assembly GCA_016218805.1. Taxonomy (GTDB): domain Bacteria; phylum Myxococcota; class JACRCW01; order JACRCW01; family JACRCW01; genus JACRCW01. The sequence continues at coordinate 8,188 of JACRCW010000067.1, forward strand.
ACGACCCAACCGGTCATTCAACCGGGTGAACGCACGCGACACGCAGGCTGCCCGGGCGAGCATCTCCGCCACGACGACGGTTGCGGCCGCCCCGGCCAGACCCCAGGCCAGCGCGCGCGGGACCAGCTCCCCCGCCAGACCAGCGAAGACCACGCCGGCGTGCGCGCCCGCGAGGCCACCGGCCATGGCCAGGCCAATCACCGCGAGAACCGCGGCGGGCACGACGGGAAACACCAGTGCCAACGCCGCCAGCACCGCCGAACCCGCCAGCGCGGTGGCCAGGAACACGGCCGGCGTCGGCGCGGTGACCCGCGTGGCGCCGATGCCGACGAGGGCGCACGCGGCCACGGCGAAGACCACGCGGAGGAACGCGCGGTTCAGCCGCGGGTAGCGGAGGGCCACCACGCCGAGCAGGCGGCGTCCCCACCGCCGGTCAACGAGCAGGACGGCCACCACCGCGCCCGCCGCAGCGCCGACCTGGCCCATACCGGTCGGCGGGGGCAGCCAGCCGGTGGCTCGCCATGCCAGCGCGGCGCCCGTCACCCCGGCGGCCGCGGACACCAGCGACACCAGCGCCGTGGACAACACGCGGTGGCGGGTGGCCAACAGCAGGCTGGCTCCGACGACCGCGGCCGCCACCACAGCCAGGCCTGCGAGGTAGCGTTGCGCCATGGCGGACATGGCCGCCGCGTACATCCACCCCCCCGCAGCAAGGAGCACCAGGCCCATGAACGGCAGCCCCACGACGGGGACCCACCGCACAACCGCCGGCGCCGGACGCGCCGCCATCCACCGCGCCGCAGGCCGGGGCCGGCGCGCGTGCGCATATGCACGCCGGGACGCCCGCGCGCACCACGCCAACCAGGCCGCCGTTCCAACGGCGAAGGCGAGCGCCGGGAGTTCGCGCTGGCCCAGGATGGCGGCGGAGGCAGCGCTCCCCAGCGCGAGCGCCACGCACGCGAGCGCGCCCGCCAGCAGCCACTGCCATCCGGCCGCAAGAAACGCGGGGAGCAGGACGGCCGCCGTGGTGGTCAGCCCCAGCGCCACCAGCACCGCACCGCGCGACGAATCAGCCATGGAGGCCGCACTCAGGACGACGAGCGCCAGGCACGCGCCCGCGGGAACCAGCGCGGCCCAGACGAACAGCGGCAACGGGGTGGCCCTGCCGGTGCGACGCCGCCGGAAGCGCAGCGCGCGCGGGAGCCGGAGGCCGCGCGCGTAGCCTCCCCATGACGTGAACGCCCACGCGGCGCACGTGGCAAGACCGGCCAGCCCGCCCCACGCCTGGGCGGGACCGTACGCCGGCGCCCACGCCGTGCCGGCCTCCACCGCCAGCACCGCGGACCCCATGGCCAGCAGCGCAAGCGTCACCCGGTCCCGGGATGCGGCAAACACGGCCGCCAGTGCCAGCACGCAGGCAGCCGACGCTGAGACGCGCGGCGCCTCGCCCGTCACCAGCCACACGGCGCGGGCAGCCAGCAGCAGGGCGGCGCCGGACACGGCCACACCGCGCAGCGCCACGCGCGCCGCGTCCGGTGCCCGCCAGGGGTCCAATGCCCGCACCAGCAGCGGCCGCCGCGCCCCCGCCAAGCGTGGAAGCCAACCCGCCAGCGCAAAGACCGCCGTCACCTGCGCCGCGCGCTCCAACACCGCCGCCGGCCCCTCCGCCGGGTCCCCGCGGCCGGACCACCCCAGGCCCAGCAGCACCGCACCCGCCACCGCCGCCACCACGGAACCGGACACCTCACCCAGCAGCAGGAGCACCGCACCCGCCACCCACGCCCCGGCGGGCGTACCCGCCGCCGGCAACCCCAGCACCAGCGCCTCCAGTCCCAGCAGCGCCAGCCACACCAGGGTTGCGCTGGACGTGGGGCGCAACGGCCACGGCGGGTGGACGCGCGCAGCCACCATCGTGGTCACCGCCAGCGCGGCGGCGGTCACGGCGGAGATGAGCAGCACCGCCTCACGCGGCAGGCCCCACACGGTCCCCAGCACGGGCCCCAACGCCACCACGGCGCCCACCCCGGCAAACGCGTACACCGGGCGGTCCACCATGAAGCGGTCGGTCAGGACCAGGCCCGCCAGGGCGGCCCACGCCAGCACGTCCGCGCGGCCGCCGCCCGTTGCCACTGCGAACACCACCGCGGCCAGGCTCCACGACGTGACCCGCAGCCAGGAGGACGGGCCGCGCGCCGTGTCCACACCGCGGCGGACATGCCAGCTGATGGCGCCCAGGAACAGGTACGCCGCGGCCAGCGCCAGCGGCGTGGCCTCCGCGGCGGGCAGGTCCAGGCCACGGCCACCGCACAACGACCGCACCAGCACGCCCACCCAGGCGGAGCCGGCGGCCCACGCCAGCGGACGCAGCCGCGGCGCCAGCCACCCGCGGTCCGCGGTCCACAACAGCGCGCACGCCAGTGCCACGGCGGCGGCGGCAAACACCATGGCGTGCGCATCACCCGCCCCGGCAATGATGGAGGCAAGGCTGCACCCCAGCGCGGCCAGCACCGTGCCCCACCGGACCAGCAGCAACAGCGGCGCGGGCAGTTCGCGCGCCACCAGCCGGGCGCCCACCGCGGCAAACCAACCCGTCAACCCGCACAGCACCAGCGCCGCCAGCCGGCCTGACGCCACCGCGTCCTCCGCAAAACCCGCGGCATTGAACAGCGCCACCAGTGACAGCCCGGCAACAGCGACGTCCTCCAGCCACCGCCGGCGCGCACCCGTGTCCCGCCGCGCCATCTGGCGGTCCACCAGCACCACCGCGCCGGCGGCCACCAGCACCGCCAGCGGTTCGTTTCCCGGCGCCAGCAGGACCAGCACGCTCCCCGCCAGCCACAGGCCAAGGCCATCACGCGTGGTGTCGGCATGTTGCTGCCGCTGGGCCAACCGCAGCGCCCCCGCCACCAGGGCCAGCACCAGCGCGTCAACGGGTAGGGCGGTGCCTATTGACTCGTGCCGCAGCCGCGCCAGCGGCAACAGCGCCACCGCGGCCACCAGCCGGCCCACCAGCGACAGGACCGCGCCCGCGCGGGATTCCGGGTAGCGCGCGGCCACAAACGCCCCACCGGCGAGGAACCCGCACGCATACACGGCCAGCCCCAGCGCCACCGCCGCCAGACGCGTGGCCGCGGCCCAACTCCCCCAGAAGACGTTGGTGCCCCACAGCGCGCCACCCACGGAGAACAGCACGCCCAGGAACCAGCCCGCCACCTCCATCCGCCGCGCCAGCAGGTCCTTGCGCAGGCGCGAAGGCGGCTCGGGCGCCGGTTGGCGCTCTGATTTGGGAGTGCGCGCCGGCCATCGGCGCGGCCGCTCCACCGGCGGGAGCGGCGGCGGTGACCAGGGCTCCGGGGGCGGCACGGGGTCCGGGGGCGCGGCCTCCTTTGACACGGGCGGGTCCGAAGCCGCGGATGCGTCGGGGCGGACGTGCTGGACGGGGTGCGGCGCCGGGACGGGTGGTGATGGCAGCGGCGGCAGCGCGGTGGCGGCGCGCGGGGTCAGCCAGGCGTCCAGGCGAGGGTCACCCTCCTTCAGAAGCCCCTCTTCACGGAGCCACCGGACCAGCCACCGCTGCCGTGATTCCTCAAACGGGCGCCCGGGCGGCGGCAGCCCGCACCGCATGCACCCCTGCGCATCAAAGGGACCACCACAACGACGACAGCTCTCGGTGTCCGCCATCGCCGCCTCCGGGTGCGGGGACGCTACCACGCTGCGGGAAAGCGTCGGCTACGCGCGCGGCGGCTGTGCGGATGGCGGGTGAAACGTCGGTGAATCGCGGCTCAGGTCGCTTCCACGCTGGTGAGTTCCAGGCCCTTGCGGGACAGCGCGCGGGCCAGTTCGCCGCGGCTGGAGGTGACAAAGTCCACGGCGTCCTTGGGGCCGGACAACCCCAGCTTCACGCGCCGCTTGTCGTCCACGCGCAGGTCAATCACCAGGCCCGCCAGCACGCCCTCCTTCAGCTCCATCCGCATCATCGCGGAACCGTCCGGCGCGGCGCCCAGGTAGAAGTTGTCCAGCAGCTTCTCGCACAGCTTCTGGATCTCCGCCGCCTTGTTGGCCCGCTTGATCGCCTGCGCGGACGGGCCCTTGAGGTCGTCCGTCTGGGTGACCTGCCCCGGCTGCTGCTGCTGCCCGCCCTGCTGCTGACCCTGGCCCTGGTTGCGGCGCTGCTGGTCGGCATCAATGGCCTGGTTCTGCGCGTTGCCCTGCGCGGACTGGACGTTCTGCTGCGTCTGCGCCTGCGCGGCCTCCTGCTTGGACTCCACGCGCGCGGACTCCTTGTCCGTCTCCTTGACCTTGTCTTTGTCCTTCAGCTCCCGCGTGCGGTCCTTCTCGGACGTGCGGCCGGTGTTGAGCCCCTCGTCCCGGCCCTTGGCCAGCGTCTTGCCTGACTCCTGGCTGTGCTGGGCGGTGGCCTCCGCCTCGCGCTGCGCCGCGGCGGCCTGCTCGCCCAGGACGGAGGCACGCCGGTCCAGGCCCTTGGCCCCCTGCTGCGCGGCCTGCTGCCGGACGTGCGCCAGCACCCCGGACTGCTTCTTGTCCGTCTTCTTGGCGCCCTGTTTCTGCTGCTCGCCGCGCGCCTTCTCCGTCGCGGCCTGCTCGTCCGCGCCCTGCTGCTTGGTGACCGCTCCCTTGGCGTCCTGCTGCTGCGCCCGCATCCGCTGGTCCGCCGTCTGCTGCTTGACCGCGCCTTCCTTCTGGGACCGGTCCTGCTGCAGGCGCTTCTCAAACGCCGCCCGCGTCTGCTTCTTCTCGTCGTCGCTCTTCTCAATCTGCCGGCGTTCCTCGGCCTGCTGCACCGCCTGGTCCGCCCACCTGACTTCGCTCATGCACGGAATGGTCGCGCAGGCCGGGCGGGTTGTCTACGCGGCGGGGCCAACGCGTCGCGTTACGTCTCACCCGGGCGTGACGCCTTGAAGCGCCCCGGAGCGCAGCGTAATCACGCCGCCCATGCGCATCCTCTCCCGCGGCGTCCTTTCCACTGGCCTGGTCCTCTGTCTGTGCTCCGCCTGCACGGAAGAAAACTCCTCGTCTTCCTCCTCGTCGGGCGGCAGCAGCTCGTCGTCCACGGGCGGCAGCAGTTCGTCCTCCACGGGCGGCGGATCTTCCGGCGGCACGTCCAGTTCCAGCAGCTCCACCTCCGGCGGATCGTCGGGGACCACCTCCAGTTCCAGCAGCTCGTCCACCGGCGGTTCCAGCGGGACCGCCAGCAGCTCATCCGGCGGCAGTTCCGGCGGCGCCACCTGCCCGCCCGCGCCGTTCACGCTGTGTGACGGCGTCACCGCGGAGACCACCGCGCGCACCCTCAACACCACGCCCGGGTCCGGCGCGCTGGGTATTGCGGGCCTGGTCACCCTTGGCATGACGCGGGCGCAGGTCACCGCCGCCATCCCGGAGCAGGAACGCTTCCTGGACGGCGCCCCGCTGCGCGCCTTCTATTGCGAAAAGCGCCTGGTCATCTCCTACGGTGACACCGCAGACGGCGGCGGCGTGCTGGCCGGCACGCTCTCCAATGACGACGTGGTGGTCCGGATCCACACCCTGGCGGGGTTCGCTGGCAGGACGGATACGGACATTGCGCTGGGAGACGCGGACACGGAGATCGGCACCGCGTACGCGGCGGAAACGTCGCACGCGCAGGTGCTGTCCACCGTGCTGGGCGGCGCGCAGGAGCTCTACCCCGCGCGCGGCCTCGCGTTTGGCATCAACGGGTCCAGTGTGGCGTGGATGGCGGTGCACCGCGGCTCGGACGGGACGCTCACGCCCACGCCGGTGAACGCGCGGCTCAACCTGGCGGGGAACGCCATTGGGACCGGCCAGGACGTCAAGGCGGCGTTCACCGCGGGCACCACGTTTGCCACCGTGAAGCAGAAGCTGGGCAGCCTGCCGGATGCGGCCGGGACCATCACGTACAACAGCCAGCAGGTGGCCTACCTGACCTACGCGTCGCTGGGGCTGCGCGTGGTGGGCACCCCGCAGGGCAGCACGCTGGACGAAGCCACCACCTTCCAAATCTACATCACGCCGCCCTTCGCCGGGTTTGACTCCACGACGCTGGGGCTCGGGTCCAGCAAGGCGGAGTTTGACACGCAATTTGGGACGCCGTCCCAGCAGAACGTCAACGGCGCCATCTTCTACAAGTACGAAACGGGCAGCGGCCTGTTCCCGCCGGCCATTGGCGTGGGCTACGCCACGGACGATGCCTGCGTGGAGCGCGCCGCGGTCATTGTGCTCAACTTTGTGACGCTGTGAGACCGGCGCACGGATGAGCGTCAGACCGGATCACTGGATCCGCCGCATGGCGGCGGAGCACCGCATGATTGAGCCCTATGAACCCGGCCAGGTACGCCAGGTCCAGGGGCACCCCATCATCAGCTACGGGACGTCCAGCTACGGTTACGACGTGCGCTGCGCCAACGAGTTCAAGATCTTCACCAACATCAACTCGGCCACGGTGGACCCCAAGCACTTTGACCCCACCAGTTTTGTGGATGTCACCGGGGAGGTGTGCGTCATCCCGCCCAACAGCTTCGCGCTGGCGCGGACGGTGGAGTACTTCCGCATCCCGCGTGACGTGCTCACCATCTGCCTGGGGAAGAGCACCTACGCGCGCTGCGGCATCATTGTGAACGTCACGCCGCTGGAGCCGGAGTGGGAAGGCCACGTCACGCTGGAGTTCTCCAACACCACCACGCTGCCGGCCAAGATCTACGCCAACGAAGGCGTGGCGCAGTTCATCTTCTTCCAGGCCAGCGAGCCGTGCGAGGTCAGCTACAAGGACCGTGGTGGCAAGTACCAGGGCCAGCGCGGCGTCACGCTGCCCCGCGCCTGAAGCTCTCACCGCCCCTTCTTCAGCTCCTGCCAGCGCGCCAGCACGGCTTCCACCCGCAGCGGCGGGGGCGCGTGCAGCCGGCTGCCCAGGTCCTCCACGGTGGCGTCCATGGTGCGGCGGTTGACGCGCGCCACGCCCTCCCGGACGGCGGCCTCGCCCGGCATGCCCGGCTATGACTCCACAAACCGCTCTACCTCCCGGCGCACCTCCAGCAGCGGACTGGCAAGGTTCACACCCTCGCGCGCCGCAAACGCCTTGAGCCACCAGTCCGGATCGGTGTTCTCGACGCCGGCAATGGGCTTGCCGGCACCCGGCAGGTTGTCAAACTCACCGCGCCGGCGCGCCGCCTCCACCTGCTCATCAATCCCGCCGGCGCGCCGTTGCCGCCCTGGACCGCAGGACTGCTGGGACATCCCTTCCGGCTTGCGCTGGGTCATGGCGCCGTGGATAGCCGCCCCGTGGCCGCCCTGCTATCGCCGCCGCGTGCTTGCCCGTCGCGTGGCGGCCGCGTGTGCGGTCTTGTGGTGGTGCCTGGCGGTGACGCCGCTGCGGGCGGCGCCTGCCCGGCCCACCCCGGCGCAGTTGGAGAAGATGCGCCGGTCACTGGAGAGCCCGTCCGCCAAGATCCGCATCAAGGCCGCGCAGGTGCTGGCGCGCTCCGGCGCACCGGACCGGGCGGCGGCCATTGCCACGCTGCTGGATGACGACGACGCCGCGGTGCGGGCGGCCGCGTGCGACGCGCTGGTGGTGGCCGCGGACCGCGCCGCCGTGACCGCGCTGCGGGAAGCGGCGGCGGACCCCTCCGAGCTGGTGGCGGCGCGCGCGCGCGTGGCGCTGGGCGCGCTGGAGCACGCGGTGCACCTGGCGGCAAAGGCCGGTGTGAACGGCGGCGAGCCCGCCGTCCTGGCGGCCATGGCCGAGAGCGGGCGCGAAGCGCTGGCCGGCCCGCGGCGGCTGGTGCCGTCCGCCGAGGGCGCGCAGTTCACCGTGAGCCTGGTGCTGCAGTCCGTTGTGGTGAAGCCCGGCACCGGGTCCACCGTGGTGGAGGTGGCGGTGACGGGCATGGTGCTGGAACAGCCCGGTAGCCGGCTGCGGTTCTCCTCCCGGGCCACGGTGGCGGCCTCGCAGGAGGGGACGGTGAGCGCCAAGGAGGTGGCGGAGCTCACCCGGGACGCCGCGGCGGCGGCCGCGCGTGCGTGTGCGGCGGATGCGGCGGGGTGGTTGCAGGCGTTGCCGGTGGGTCCGCTCCGGTGAGGACCGCCCGGCGCCCGGTCCCGCCGCGTGCTACTTTCGCAGTCGTGACGCACAGCCCCACCACATCGCTCCAGCCGCTGGCGGCGGAGCACCGCCCGGCGCGCGTGCGGCTGGCCCGCTCCCTGGCTGAAGCGCCGGTGCGCTCACTGGTCCACGTGGACCGCCACGGGCGCGTGCGCTCGCCCGCGCGCTACCGCGTGTTGCGGGCCGCCTCCTACCTGCTGCTGGGAGGCACGCTGGTGGCGGGGCTGGGCCTGTACGGGTCCCTGCTGGGGGTTCCCGGTTTTCTGTTGGGCGCCGCGCTGTGCGCCTGGGCGGGCTGGAGCGCGGGCCAGGGGAGCCGGCTGGAGCAGGCGGTGCGCCTGCTGGTGCTGGACCGCTTTGACGAGGCGGAGGCCCTGCTGCGCGGCCTGGTGCAGGGGCGGCTGGTCCCCGTGGGGCTGCGCGCGCTGGCCCTGCAGCACCTGGGCGTGGTGTGCGGGCGGCAGGGCCGCTACGCCGAAGCGCTGGGCCACCAGGGACAAGCGCTGCGCCTGCGCGGCCGGCAGGAGCGGTGGGTGTTTGCGCAGGCGCTGCGGTGCGCGCAGGCGGTCACCCTGGTGAACCTGGGCCGCCCGGACGACGCGGCGGCGCAGCTGCAGGCGGTGGGTGACCCGCCGCACGGGGACTACGCGCGGCTGTTGTTCGACACGGCGGGTCTCTACGTGGCCATGGCACAGGGCCGCGTGCCCCTGCCCGAAGTCCGCCTCCACGAACAGACACGCCACGCGCTGGGCATCACCGGTGCCGCGGCCCTGCTGGGCCTGTGCGCCTGGGCCTGGCGGGTGCTGGGTGACGTAGAGCAATCACGCCTGTGCCTGCGCGAGGCATTTGACCGCGCCGATGGCCTGCACCTGCCGCGCTCCATGCCGGTGCTCTACCGCTGGATGCACGCGCACGCGGCAGACGCCGGCGTGCCGGCAGACGGCATGGAGCTGCCGGCGTGAGTTCCCGGGCGCTGCTGCTGGCCGCCATCCGCCGCGGCGACCCGGGCGCGCTCACCGCCCTGGTGCGCGCGGGCGCGGACATCCATGCGCCGGGCCCGTGGGGCGCCACGGTGCTGCTGGACGCCGCCGTCCAGGGTGAGGTGGACTGCGGGCGCGTGCTGCTGGACGCGGGCGCCTCCACCGAGGTGCCGGACCCGCGCACGGGGGCCACCGCCCTGCTGGAGGCCGCGCGGTTCGGGTGCACCGGGTTTGTGCAGCTGCTGCTGGAGCATGGCGCGGACCGGAGTGCGGTGGACGTGGACGGGCACAACGCCCGCACGCTCGCGCTCCTCAATGACCACGTGCCCACGGCGGAACTGCTGGCGGCTGCCGGCGTGCCGCGGCAGCCGGAATTCGCCAGGGACATTGCGGAGACGCGGGCCGCCATCCGCGCGGCCGCGGCCCAGCTGGCCGGCGACCGGCGCGCGTGACCTTCCGCTGCGTCACGGAGAAGAGGCCTTGCCGCAGGCCCCGCCGTCTATTGTATTGATTCCCATTGATGACAGTTGTCTTGGGCTGGGCACCCGGTCCCGGCTGAAAAGTTGAGCCAGCGCCCGCGGCCGCGCCGTAGGAGGGCCGGCGTGCTTGGGCTGAGGTCAACGGACCGGATCCGCCACGAGGTTTTGCTTGCGCTCCAGACATCAACATGCTTTGAAGAGGCACTTCATGTTGCGAGCCACAACGGACACCCGCCAGACGCGGCGGGTCCTGCTTGAACCGGCTCGCGCTGGGGCAGCCACCCCGGGAACGGAATCACCTTGATGCGCAGCTACAACATCTCATCCGCAAGCAATCTTGGTGCGCTGCTGGGAACGGTGGCGGTGGCCGGCCTGGGGTGCAAGGCGCCCCTGCCGCGCTGCAACACGTCGGCGGACTGCAACGAGGCTGCCGGCCACGTCTGCAACGCCGGGCGGTGTGAACCCGGCAGCCCGGATGCGGGGCCTTCCGGCGCGGACGGCGGAGTGCCGGACGCGGGCATCAATTGCTCCTGGGCGGGCAACGCCGAACAGATCGCCGCGCTGGACGGCAAGCCGGAGACGCTGCAGGCCAACGGCAAAGCGGTGACTCCGCGCCGCTACTATGAGCCGCTGACGTTGTACCGGCATTCGCAGGAGGTGCTGCGCGTGGTGGGGCAGCCCGGCCGCTACCAGCCGCTCCAATTTGTGTCCGTGAACACGGCCCTGCGGCCTTCCACCGTGGACATCATTGAGCTGCCCATCTCCGGCAACCTGGTGGCCACCCAGGCGCGGGACGGGGACGCCACCATGCTGGTGTCCAACGCCACGGCCATCGGCGCGGCGCCCGCCTCGTCCGCGGGCGCGCCGTCCTCCTCCGCCGGGGCGCCCTCGTCGGGCGCCGGGGCGTCCTCGGGCGGTGGCGCATCGTCCGCGGCGCCGGCGTCTTCGGCGGCGGTGCCGGCCTCTTCCGCGTCCGGCACCGGTTCCTCCAGCGGCGGGGTGGCGGTCACCTACAAGTACTGGCTGGAGATGCTGCGCCTGCCGTCTGCGGACACCTTCCTGCCCGCGGACGTGGGGCGCATCCGGGTGACGCCCCCGGACGAATACATTGACTCCGTCAAGCGCGGCGTCCTGGACGAGAACGCCGCCGAAGTCTACGCGATGGCCCTGCAGGTGGAGGAGAAGCACCGCACCACCGAGGGGACGCTGCAGGACTGGTATCACGCGGCGGCGGGGACGTATTCGGAGGGGGCAACGCTGCGCACGCCGCGGATCCTGGACCCGGGCACCGCGCAGCTGTCCAAGGACGTCACCGGGGTGCTGGGCGTGTCCCGCGCGGGCGGGCTGCTGCACGCGTTGGTGGGGACCAACCAGGCGGGGACCAGTCCGGCCGCCATCTTCAGCCATGACCCGGCGGTCGCCACCTCAACCATCCAGGAGCACCGGGTGGCGGACACGGGCTACTTCCTGGCCGTTCAGGATGTGCAGGACGCCACGGGCACCACCGAAGTGCGGGTGGCCATGGTGGTGGTGCTGGACAGCGGCGCGCGCCACGTGCTCCGCGTGGGCAAGCTGGCCGCATCCCAGCTGGCGTCCCTGGACCCGGCGCAGGACCTGACTGTGGCCGCGGAGTTCACCGGTGCGGGCATGGAAACGCTGCCCAGCGGGGATGGCCATTGGGACGGTGATTCCTTCCTCTGGCTGGGGCATCCCTCCACGCTGGCCACCGTGCAGGACGGCGCCAACTTTGTGTGGGCGCTGGCGGACGGAACCCTCAAGGTCCGCACCAAGCTGTTTGCCGGAAGCTCCGCCCTGGTCTCCGCCTCCGTGCTGCTGCACCGGACGCTGGGGACGGACGGGGCAAGCTTTGACGTGGTGTGGACGGACTTTGTCCCGGCGGATGGGAGCACGCCCGCCTACGAGGCACTGTTCTTCAACCAACTGCAGTGCCGGCGCTGAGACATCCCAACCCCGTCCTGTCGCCCAGGGAATGACCTGCATGACGCACTTCCGCACGTTTGCCGTCTTCTGCATCCTGTCCGCGTCCGCGGCGTTGGCGCACGCCCAGGCCGGCTCGCCGCTGGACCAGGGCAAGGAACTCATGGCCCGGGGGGACTGCCGGGCCGCGCTGGCCCGCTTTGAGGACGCGGAACGGACACCGTCCCTGGACGTGGCCCGCCAGAGTGACGCCCTCTGGTACAAGGCGGCCTGCCTGTGGAGCCTGAGCCGCAAGCCCAAGGCCGGCGAAGCGATGGACTCGCTCCTCCAGCTCTCCCCGCTGTACGACCCCTCCACGCTGGACACGCCCCCGGACGTGCGCGCCGAGTTCAAGCGCCGCCGCACCCAGTTTGACGCGGACAACGGCGTGACGCTGGGCGTCCCGGTGCTGACGGCGGAGGCGGTGCGCGTGCCCGTGAGCCGCAACGCCGCGCGGGTGGTGCGCGGTCAGCTGTTTGCGCGCACGCCCGGCGAGGGAACGTTTGCCCCGCTGGAAGCGAAGTTGGACGGCGACGCGCTGGTATGCCCGCTGGAGGACCTGCGCCAGGTGGAGCGGATTGCCCGGGCGGGGAGCCTGGAGCTGGTGGTGGAAGCGCTGGGGCGCTCCGGTGCGCCGGTGGCGCGCCTGGGTGACGCGCGCGCCCCGGTGCTGGTCAATCTGGACGCGCCCACGTTGGAGGCGCTCAAGACGCGCGCGGCGCCCGCGCCCGTTCCCGCCCCGGTGGCCGCCCCACCACCCGCGGCCGCCACCCCCGCACCCGCGGCGCCGGCCGCGGCCGCCGAGCCCGCGCCCGCCAAGAAGGCGTCCGGCGGGATCCCCCGCTGGCCCTTCCCCGTGCTGGCGGCACTGCCCCTGCCCGCGGCGCTGACGGTGCTGGCCGCGGGATTGGGCGTGGCGGCGGCGGCGGCGGGTTCCTGGGTGGTGCTGGACCAGGTGGTGGGGACGGACAAGATGGCGGTGCTGCCCGCGCTCACCGGCCTGGCCACCTGGGGTGCCATCCCTGCCGGAGCGCTGGTCGGTGCGGGAGTGGTGCTGGTGGTGGTGTCGTTGTTTGTCCTCGGCGGCGCGGTGATCGCCGTCGTGGCCATCCCGTAGCGCACGAGGCAACGCATGGAGCGATTTGGTCGCTACGTCCTGTTTGAGAAGATTGGCGTGGGCGGCATGGCGGAGGTCTACCGCGCCGCGTCCGTGGGCGAGGCGGGCTTTGTGCGCACCGTGGCCGTCAAGCGCATCCTGCCGACGATGGCGACCACCGACAACTACGTGAAGATGCTCATTGACGAAGCGAGCATTGCCGCGCAGCTGCACCACAACAACATCATCCAGGTGCTGGACCTGGGGACGGAAGCCGGCCTGTATTTCATGGCCATGGAATACGTGGTGGGGCGCAACCTGGGTGCGGTGGCCCGCCGGGTGCTCAATGAGCACGAACGCTTCCCGCTGGCCGCCGTGCTGTACGTGGTGGAACAGGCGCTGCGGGGGCTGGCCTACGCCCACACCGCCACCGACGCCACCGGGCAGCCCCTCAACATCATCCACCGGGACGTGTCCCCCCAGAACATCCTGCTGGGGTATGACGGCGCGGTGAAGCTGTCAGACTTTGGCATTGCCAAGTCAGACACGCGCCAGACCGAGACGGTGGCCGGCACGGTGAAGGGCAAGCCGGCCTACATGGCGCCGGAGCAGCTGAACGCCGGGCTGACCACGCGGTCTGCGGACGTCTACGCCATGGGCGTGGTGCTGCATGAGCTGCTTTCGGGCCGGCGGATGCGCACCGGCTCCACAGACCTGGAGGTGATCTCCCGGGCCATGAAGGGCGCGGTGCCCACCTTTGATTCCCTGGGCATTGACGTGCCCACGCCGCTGGCGCAGGTGGTCTACACGGCTCTGGAGTTTGAGCCGGCCAACCGTTGGCCCACCGCCGACTCATTTGCGGAGGCCGTCCACGCCGTGCAGCAGCAGCTGGGCATGCCCTACAACGGCTCCCAGCTGTCACTGCTGATGGGGTCGCTGTTTCCGCAGGAGATTGCCGCGGAGCGGGAGATGGCTTCGCGCATGGCGCAGGAGCTGCGGCAGCTGCGCGGCGTGTCCTCAGGGTCCTTCCAGCAGGTGTCCCAGCACACGCCGCGCACCCCGTTGCCCACCGGCGAGGTCCTGCTGCAGGCGGGCATCCCCGCGCAGCCCTCCACGCCATCCACCAGCGCCACGCTCTCCATTCCCGTGGACCTGGGTGATGCGTCGGTGCGCGCCACGCCCCCCGGCCTGCCCGGCGCCGTGCTGACACCGGGGCAGGGGACCCTGGTTGCGCCGCCGGCCACCGGCAAGCGGGGGGCGCTGGCGGCGGTGGCCGCCGTGCTGGTGGTGGGCGCGGCCGCGGCGTTCCTGGTCCTGAAGCCCCGCGCGGGCGGGCTGTCATTGACCTCAGAACCGGCGGGCGCGGCGGTGTTCCTGGACGGCCGGGACACCGGGAAGACCACGCCGGCGGTGCTCAAGGAGTTGGACCCGGGCCACCATGAGGTGGAGTTCCGCAGCCCGGACCACACGCCGCTCAAGCTGGCTGTGGAGGTGGTGGCGGGGGAAACCAACCCGGGGCGCGCTGTCCTCACGCCGGCCGAAGTGACCCTGCAGATCACCAGTGAACCGGGTGACGCCAACGTGGAGATTGACGGGGCGCTGGCCGGGCGGACGCCGCACGCCCTGGTGGGGCCCATTGGGCGGCGGGTGAAGGTGCGCGTGGTCAAGGACGGCTACGCGCCCCAGGCCACCGAGCTGCTGCTGGGCCGCGCCAACACCGGCTGGGCGGTGAAGCTGGTGACGGCGGGAGGAGCCCCGGCCGGTTTGCCCACCCCATCCCCGGCAGCCGCCCCGGCGCGCAAGGCTCCGCCGGCGGCGGGCAAGGCGGTGATCTCCATCCAGAGCAACCCGTGGGCGCGCGTGGTGCTGGATGGCAAGGACACGGGCCGCTTCACGCCGTTGCTGGACTTTGAGATTGCCGCCGGCACCCACAAGGTCCGCCTGGTCAACGACGACGAGGGCGCGCGTGACGAGTTCACCTTCAGCGTGAAGGCCGGCGAGCGGCCCGCCCCCTACGTGCGCGTGCTCAAGTAGCTGCGCCTCAGCGCGCGTGGGCTTCCTGCGTCACGGTGCAGCTTCCCCCCTGGGAGCGCGCGGCGCGCAGCGCCTGGCGCGCGGCCAGCATCACCACCACCGGGTCCCCGCCGCGCACCGGCACCACGGTGGCGGCGCCGGCGCTGGCGGTCACCGTGGCGGCCCCGCCCGTCCCCAGCGGCAGCCGTCCCACCCGGGTGCGCAGCGCGTCCGCCACCACCCGCGCCCCGTCCGTGGGCGTCTCCGGCAGCAGCACGGCAAAGGTCAGCTCATCCACGCGCGCCACCAGGTCCGGCGCGCGCTTGAGGGCGGCAAACAGCTCGTGCGCCAGTTTGCGCAGGCGGCCCTCCTGGTCGGTCCGGGTGCCCTCCCGCATGGTGGCCGGCTGGTCCGGCTCCAGCAGCACCACGGACAGCGGCCGCGCGTCGCGCGTGGCGCGCCGGTACTCGCGGTGCATGGTGTCCTCAAACTCCGCCTTGCCGGCAATCCCGGTGGCGCCGTCCACGCTCTCGCGCTGCGTGCGCGGTGGGCGGCTGGCCTCGGCCATCAGGCGGTTGGCCATGTCCATCGCTTCGCGGGCTGGCGCCAGGTCTCCGCGCGCGGTGTAGGCGGCGGACAGCGTGACGCACACCGCGGCCGCTTTTTCGTGCAGGCCCTCGGCCAGGTAGACGGCGCGCAGGCGCTCCAGGCTCTGCACGTCGTCGGCGCCCTCGGTGGGCACCGCCGGGTGGGACGGCCCGGAGGGCGGGCGCGCACTCCCCTCACCCAGCAGCACCGCGCGCGGCTGGAAGGCCTCGCGCAGCTCCGCCCACGGGCGCTTGAGCTCCTCGTCCCGCGTGGCGGCCGCGCGCGCGGCCATCCACGCCGTCAGGGCGTCCACGCGCATGCGGATGAAGGGGTCCCGCGGTTCGCGCTCACGCAGCGTCTCCAGGAACGCCAGCGCCAGCGGCTCCTGCGCCTTGTGCACCAGGCCCGGCACGCACGCGTCCAGCGCCGCCAGCGCGGCGGGCAGCTGCCCCTGGTCCCGGAGGCGGCCGGCCACGTCCATCATGTACGGCGTGCGGGAGGGGTCCAGCGTCAGCAGCTGGTGGAAAGCGGCCGCCGCCTCAAACAGCGAATCCGCCTGCAGGTGCACGCGCCCCAGCAGCGTCCACAGCTCCTGGTCCTGCGGGTTGTCCTCCAGCAGCGGCCGCAGCACGCCCACCGCGCGGTCATGCCAGCCCAGCCGCAGCAGCGTGTGCAGCAGGAAGCGCAGCGCGGAGCGCGAATCCGGCTTGAGGCTCCAGGCCGCCTCCAGCGCGGCCAGCGCGGCCTCCAGGCGGCCGGCGCGGAGCATCTGCACGCCAAAGGACTCGCAGGACTCAAACAGCACCAGCGCGCCGGACTCGCCCTCGGCGGTGCCCAGCGCCGCGCCGCGCCGCAGCGCCTCCAGGGCGTCGTCCATGCGGTCGCGTTCGCGCAGGAGCGTGGCAATGCGGTGGTAGAGGCGCTGCGCTTCCGGCCGCTGGCCGTCCCGCGCCAGCAGCTCCGCCAGCGCCACCAGGTTGTCCACGTTGTCCGGGCAGATCTCCTGCGCGCGGCGGCGCGCGGCCACCGCCTTGAGCAGGAAGCCGCGGCGCATGAACGTGTCCGCCACCGCCGTCAGGGACTGCAGCGCGGCGTCCAGGTCCCCGTCCTGCAGTTGCAGGTCCGCCAGCGCCCACAGGACACCCAGGTCATCCGGGTGGGCGCGGTGCAGCGCGCGGAAGGACTCGCGCGCGGCCGCCACCTGCCCTGTCCGCAGCAGTTCGCGCGCCATGGCCAACGCCGCGGCCGTCTCCGGCCCGGGTCCCGCATCCGTCACGCTCACGTCCGCCCCTCCTCCCCGCCGCTCTCCCGCCAATCATCCGGCAGCCGCCGAGCGGCGCGCAACCCAGCCCCCGCAGGGAGACCACCGCGCCCGTGGAGCGCCCGTCCTCCGACAACGCTGCGGGCGGGGCGATGGGCTCAGTGGCGGATTCGTCTCCTCGGGCCCATCCAGGGGAAGACGGGTGCCACCGACCCCCCACCTCCCCCGCGCCTTCCCGCCTCGTCGTCGGAACGGATTTCGGCGCGGGGGCCGCCCCCCAGGAGGCCCTCGTGGGGGAGGCCGCCGAGGCGCGTAGCGCCGAGCCGGGTGGGGGGCTGCGGCAGAGGTCCGCCCCACGGTTGGATGTGGGGGACGCCGACGCGCTTGAAACAGCAGCGCCCGCCGAGAGGGCGGGCGCGCAACTGCGAGGTCTTGTGGACGCTCTGCTTCAGTTCACTTCTGTTCCACGTGCGCCGCCACCGGCTCCTTGGGAGACTCAAACAGCCACGCCGTCATGCCGCCCAGCACCGCACCCGCCACCACGAACAGCGCCATGGCCGCAGTGAAGCCCAGCAGCATCCCGCCGCCGGTGATCACCTTCGCCGCAATGGACGTCTCCACCGACAATCCCAGCAGCACATTGGCAAAGAACATCCCGATGTACGCGCCGAACAGACTGGAGGGAAGCGCACCCACTGCCAGGAAGCCCAGGAAGCCAAGCGCCGCACCCACGTAGTTGCCAGCCTTTGTCGTCGTCGTCATGTTCGTCTCCTTGAGGGGTCGCGTCCC
>JACRCW010000070.1 GCA_016218805.1 Deltaproteobacteria bacterium
CTCAGGCCGCGAGAGCGAGCTCAACGTCATCGTTGGCACTCGTATGTTGCCTACCTTTTTGACGAGGGGACAGGCACCCCCGGCGCGCCACACGGACCTCCCGACCCCCGTCGAAACCTTTCGCCCCCGGGGGAAACAAGCTCACCCACTGTAGGGTGCCCCGTCGGGCGCCGCAATGCCGGGGGGTTGCCGCCGCACCCGGGTGCATGATCTCCTGACCCCTTCCCTTTCAGCACGGGTGTGGCCCATGGGTGTCCAGCTCATCATCAACGCGGAGAAGCACGAGACGCGGGTGGCGCTCGTGGAGGACGGGGTCGTCGCGGAGTTGCTGTTTGAGCGCGCCAAGGAGCGCGGCATCGTCGGGAACATCTACAAGGGGCGCGTGCAGCGGGTGCTGCCGGGGATGCAGGCGGCGTTTGTGGACGTGGGGCTGGACAAGGCGGCGTTCCTGTACGTGGGGGACATCCTGCCCAAGGCGCACCATGATGACGATGACGACGAGGACAAGCCGCGCAAGGAGGAGGGGGGCGAGGGCGGCGGTGCCGGCGCGGGGGCCACCGCGGCGGAGGCGGAGGCGGAGCGCGAGGGCCAGCAGACGCGGCCGGAGCGGCGGCGCGAGGACCTGCGCATTGAAGAGCTGGTGAAGGAGGGCCAGGAGATCCTGGTGCAGGTGACCAAGGATGCCATTGGCACCAAGGGCGTGCGGGTGACCTGTCAGGTGACGCTGCCCGGGCGGCACCTGGTGTACATGCCCACGTCCAACCACGTGGGCATCTCGCGGCGCATTGTGGATGAGAGCGAGCGCGCGCGGCTGCGGGAGATTGTGGACACGCTGCGGCCGGCGGGGACCGGTTTTGTGGTGCGCACCGCGTCTGAGGGCGTGCCGCGCGCCAAGCTCCAGGCGGACATTGAGTTTCTTGTTGCGCTGTGGCGGGACGTGCAGAAGAAGAACGAGGCGATGCGCGCCCCGGCGCTCATCCACCCGGACCTGGACCTGATGCTGCGCGCCACGCGGGACATCTTCACCACGGACGTGGAGAAGCTGGTGGTGGATGACCGCGCCGCGCACGACCGTATTGTGGAGTTCATCAACGGCTTCCAGCCCAGCCTGGCGCGCGCGGTGGAACTGTACCAGGGGACCGAGCCGCTGTTTGACCACCTGGGCATTGAGCAGGAGGTCAGCCGCGCGCTCAGCCGCAAGGTGTGGCTCAAGAGCGGCGGATACATTGTCATTGACCAGGCGGAAGCGCTGTGCGCCATTGACGTCAACACCGGGCGCTACGTGGGCAAGCGCAACCTGGAAGACACCATCACCAAGACCAACATGGAGGCGGTGCGCGAGATTGCCTACCAGCTGCGGCTGCGCAACATGGGCGGGATGATTGTCATTGATTTCATTGACATGGACCGCCAGCAGAACCGGGACAAGGTGCAGACCGCGCTGTTGGAGGAGCTCAAGAAGGACCGCGCGCGCACCAACGTGGTGCGCATCAGCGAGCTGGGCCTGGTGGAAATGACCCGCCAGCGCGTGCGCGAGAGCCTGGGGCGCCTGCTGACGGAGCCGTGCTTCTATTGTGACGGCCGCGGCACCATCAAGAGCAAACTCACCGTGGGCTACGAGGTGTTCCGCCAGGTCCGCCGCCTGGCGCCGTCCATCCGGGAGAAGGTGATTGTGGTGCACTGCCACCCCGAGGTGGCGGACCTCATCTACGACACCGAGCGCGACCACCTGGAGGAACTGGAGACGCTGACGGGCAAGAAGCTGGTGATGCGGGCGCGTGGCAGTTTCCACCAGGAGCAATTTGAGCTGTTTGGGACGGACGAAAAGTCCCTGCAGGGAGTGTGACGGAGGGCGCATGGCGGGCCGACAGGACGGCGAGGGCGGCGGACGCCGCGAGCACGCGCGCGTGCCCGTGAACCACGAGTTCCGCAGCCTGGACGAGTTCATCCGCGAGTACGTGGCGGACATCAGCCGGGGCGGCGTGTTTGTCCGCACCGCGGAACCGCTGCCGGTGGGCACGCGCGTGGACCTGCGCTTCACGGTCATTGCTGACGAACTGGAGACGGTGGAGGGCCTGGGGACGGTGGTGCGCGCCGTGGCGCCGGGGGGCGCGGAGGCCGCGGGGATGGGCATTGCGTTTGACGACCTCACGCCACAGAGCCAGGCGGTGGTCAACCGCCTGACGCGGGACATTCCCCGCCGCTGACCGCCGCGCACGCGCCGGCCGATGGTGCGCGCCCGCCGCGCCCTGTTAAGGTCCGCCGGTGGAGGCGCTGACGTCGTGACCCCATCGCAGCTCCGGGTCCTGTACACCGCGTGTGACCGCGTGCCCGGCCCCACCGCCGGCGGCGCGCGCCTGGGGCAGGTGATCCTCACGCTGGGCGGGTCGGTGGAGGCGGACGGCCTCACCGTCAAGAGCGAGGAACTGGCGCACATCCAGCGCCTGGGCACCGCCCGCATGATGCGCGTGCCGGCGCCGGAGCAGGGCTTTGTGGAACGCGTCAGCGCGTTCCAGCGCGCGCTCAAACGGCAGTTGGAAGGGGACAGTTATGACCTGTGCCACGCCGCTGACGCGTGGGCGGGCGCGGTGGCCGCGCAGCACAAGGAGAACGCGCCCGACGTCAAGCTCATCACCGAGTTGACCGAGCTGCCGACGCAGACCCTCACCGAGCGGCACCCGCAGCTGCACGTGGAAGAGAAGATCCGTCAGATCATGCGCCGGGGCGAGGCCATGGTGCTGCAGCGCTCCGATGCGCTGGTGGTGGACAGCGTGGCCATGCGCACCATGCTGGTGCAATCCGGGGTGACCGCAGAGCGGGTCCACGTCATCCCGGCGGGCGTGGATGACACCGTTTTCTTCGCCTCCACCATTGAGCTGCGCCTCCACGAAGGGCAGTTCGTGGTCCTGTATGCCGGCGCGCCGGACCCGGCGCGCGGGTTGGGTACGTTCCTAGCCGCCCTCAAGACACTGCCGGCCGGCGTGCGCGGGGCGGTCACCCGCCAGCGTCCGCGGGAGCCGCAAGCCGAGGCGGCGGTGGCGCAGGCCGGGCTGACGGACCGCGTGACGTTTGTGGACGCCGCCAGCGCGCAGAAGCTGGCCTCCGCGTTCCAGTCCGTGGATGCCGTGGTGCTGTTGCCGTCCGCGGGCCCGGCAGCGCTGCACGCCGGACACGTGCCGCGGCGCCTGGTGGAGGCCATGGCGTGCCGCCGCGCCGTCGTGGTCACGGACCTGCCCGGGGTGCGTGAGGTGGTCCAGGACCGCCAGAACGGCATGCTGGTGCCCGCGGGCAACCCCAAGGCGCTGGCAGACGCGGTGGGGTTGCTGTTCAAGGACCCGGGCACGCGCGGGCGGCTGGCGCAGCGGGCGCAGGAGAGCGCCACGCTGTCCCCGTGGAGCGCCCGCGCTTCCGCTTACCGCAAGCTGTACACGGCGCTGCTGGGTCAGCCGTTTGAGACTGACGACGAGAAGAAGCCCCGCCCGGGCAGCCTGGCTGAGCGGGCGCGGGCCATGCGGGCGGCCAAGGCGCCGGGAGTGGGCATTGCCCGGGACGAGACCGCGCGCCCCGCCTCCGCGCGGGCCTCCAACCCGCCGGCCTCCGTGCGCACCTCGCCTCCCACCCCCGCTCCCCGCCCGGCCAGCGCGGCGCCACCCCCCGCGCCCGCGGTGGTCAGCCCGCCACCACCCGCCGCCGCCCGCGCCCCGGTCCCCGCCGCGGTGCCCCCCGCGGTGATGGTTGCCCCGGAACCCGCACCGTCGGCGGTTCCCGCGCCTTCCGTGCTGGCGCCGCCGCTGGCACAGGGCTCCATCCCGGAGCGTTCCCCGTTCGGGTCACCCACCACCGGGGGGGGCCTGCTCACCGCGCCCGTCCTGTCCGCGCCCGTGCTCCCACCGGTGCAGGACGCGCCCGGCCAGGCCCCCGCCGCTTTCCTGCTGGAACCCACGCCCATGTCACCCCCCAGCGGCACCCGCGCAGACCCGGCGGACGCCGCGGACCCGTGGGGTGGGGACACGCTGGCGGTCAGCCACCCTCCATCCCAGATGGAGGAGACCTCGTCGCCACCGCAGGCGCTCGCCGGGGCCGCCCCCGCGGACGTCCCGCTCCCCGCCGTCCCGGCCATGACCGCGGCGCCCGCGCCGGTTGCCGGTGCGCCTGCGCCGGGCGCGGTCCTGCCGGAGCCTCCCGCCGCCCCCGCGCCTCGCCCCAGCGCCGGCGGCCCCGGGATGCGCTCGTTGGCGCTGCTGGATTCCCTTGACGACGACAGTGGCCCGCCGGTGCGGTCCGGCGGGGACGAGACCGAGCGCCTGGAACTCACCCCCAGCCACGTGGGCGCGCTCTACGGCAGAAAGCCCATGACGCTGCAGGCGGCCGGCATCGCCCGGTTTGGAAGCGACAGCGAGCAGCCAACGACCCAGACGGCGTCATCCACCCCGCCGGCCCCGCGGCCCGCCCCCGTGCCCGCGCCGCCGCCCGCCCCGGTGGCCCCGCCGCCCGCCACGCCACCCAAGCCGGTTCCGGAGGTGACCCCCGTGGGTCCGCCCCCTGACGAGCCCACCACCACCTGAGCGCGCCCCTCAGCGCCCCCACAGCGCCTGCAACGTGTTCTCGCCGGGCGGGCGGGCCACGCCCGCGTCCGTGATGATGGCCGTCACCAGCCGGGCCGGGGTCACGTCAAAGGCGGGGTTGAACACGCGCACCCCCTCCGCGGCCACGCGCGTGCCGCCCAGCGTTTCCACCTCAGCGGCGGCGCGTTCTTCAATCACAATGCCGCTGCCGTCCGGTGTTGCTGCGTCCAAGGTGGTGGTGGGCGCCGCGACGTAGAACGGCACGCCGTGGGCGTGCGCCGCCAGCGCCAGCGGGTAGGTCCCCACCTTGTTGGCCACATCCCCGTTGCGGGCAATGCGGTCCGCGCCGACGACAACCGCGCCCACCGCGCCGCTCCGCAGCAGGGAGGCCGCCGCGCCGTCCGGCAGCAGCGTCACGTCCACGCCGTCGCGCAGCAGTTCCCACGCCGTCAGGCGCGCACCCTGCAGCAGCGGCCGCGTCTCATCCGCGAACACACGCAGCTTCTTGCCCAGCGCCAGCGCCCCGCGGATGACGCCCAGGGCGGTGCCCACCCCGCAGGTGGCCAGCGCGCCCGCGTTGCAGTGCGTGAGCACGCCGCCCTCGTCAGGGAGCAGCGCCCCGCCCAGGCGCGCCATGCGCTCGCAGGCCACCGCGTCCGCGCGCGCCAGATCGTCCGCGGCGCGCCGCAACGCGGCCACGCGCGTGGCCGGATCACCCACGGCGGCGCGCCACGCGGCCATCCCCGCATCCAGCGCGTGGAACAGGTTGACCGCCGTGGGCCGGCTGGCGGCGAGCACCCGGCGCGCTTCCTCCACGGCGTCGTCCAGGCGGTCCGGGTGGTCCGCCGCAACCCGCGCCCCCAGCCACAGGCCGTACGCTGCCGCCGCGCCAATGAGCGGCGCCCCGCGCACCGCCAGCACCTTGATGGCGTCGGCCACCTCCACGGCGCTGCGCAAGACCAGGTGGACCTCGCGGGCCGGGAGTGCGCGCTGGTCCAGGATGACCAGCGCATCCGCCTGCGCGCGCCAGGCCACCACCGCCGTCCGGATCTCCATGCGCGTCACTCCTTCCACCGTCCTTTTGGCGGGGGCGGTGGATGCTACTAGCGTTGCCCGCACCGATGGAGCGTTTCGGACGGTACGTGCTGCTGGAGCGCATCGCCCACGGCGGCATGGCTGAGGTGTTCCGCGCCGCACAGCTGGGCCAGGAGGGGTTCGCGCGGCAGGTGGCCGTCAAGCGCATCCTCCCGCACCTGGCGCAGGAGGCGGAGTTCGTCGGCATGCTCGTGGATGAGGCGCGTATTGCCGCCACGCTGCACCACCCCAACATCCTGCCCGTGCTGGACCTGGGGCGCGAAGGGTCCGTGTACTTCATTGCCATGGAGTTTGTGTCCGGCCAGGCGCTGAACAACGTGGTGGCCCAGGCGCTGCGCGCCCGCGAACGCCTCCCGCACGCCTTGTGCGTCCACGTGGTCTCCCAGGCCCTGCGCGGGCTGGCGTTTGCCCACGAAAAGACCGACGCCACCGGCCGCCCCATGGGCATCATCCACCGCGACGTCAGCCCGCAGAACATCATGGTGGGCTATGACGGGGCCGTGTGGCTGGCGGATTTTGGCATTGCCAAGGCGGCGGAGCGCTCCACGCAGACGCTGACCGGGTCCCTGAAGGGCAAGCCCGCGTACATGTCCCCGGAGCAGGTCACCCGCCACCAGGTGGACCAGCGCGTGGACCTGTACGCCATGGGCGTGGTGCTCCACGAACTGCTGGCCATGCGCCGCATGCGCAAGGCGCAGAGCGACGTGCAGGTGCTGGTGGACGTGGCCGGCGGCCAGTACCCGCGGCTCAACGAGCTGGGCGTGGAGCTCCCGGACGTCGTGGCGGATGCGCTGTACCGCGCGCTGGAGCCGGACCCGGACCGCCGCTGGCAGACGGCGCGCGCGTTTGCGGACGCGCTGGAGGCCGCCGCGGACGGCTGCGGGTGGAACTGCACCACCACGCAGGCGGGTCAGCAGATGCAGCGGCTCTTCCCACTGGAGATGGCCCGGGAGCGGGACGTCCAGGCGCGCTTCCAGGGACTCATGGAGGAGATGGCACGCGCCGCGCCTGATCAGATCAGCGCCATCATCCGCCGCGAATCCGCCGACGAGCCCACCGCGGCGGGCAGCCCCGCGGGCGGCAACCCCCCCACGCCCCGCCCCGGCGCCGCGGCGGCGCTGCCGCCAGGGGTGACCCCGTTGTCCGCCACCCGCGTTGTGGCGTTCTCCGCGCTGCTGGGCGTGCTGGTGGCGGCGGCCGGCGTGGTGGGCTGGTGGTTCACCGTGGGGTCCCGCCAGGCGCCCGGTCAGCTCATTGTGGAGACCGCACCGCCCGGGGCCAGCGTCACGGTGGCCGGGCGTCCCATCCCCGGCACGGCGCCCGTCGTCGCCCCGTCGCTGGCGCCCGGCCCCGTGGAGATTGTGGTGATGCTGCCGGGTTGGCAGCTCCGCAAGGAGGTGGTGGTCATCCGCCCGGGTGCCACCGAAAAGGTCCGCCTGGTCCTGGACCCCGTGGAGGTCCGGGTGCCCGTTTCAACCACGCCGCCGGGGGCGCGCGTGGTGGTGGATGGCAGGGCGGTGGGCGCCACGCCCATGACCGTGGTGCTGCGCGGCGGCGCGCCCAGGGACCTGAAGTTGGAGCTGGACGGCTTCCTCCCGTGGCAGCGCGCCGTGCAGGCAGATGAGGCCCCCCCGCGCATTGACGCGGTCCTGGAGCGCGTCCCCTCGGCGTCCCCGCCCCCCGCCGAGCCCGCGCGCGCGGCTCAGCCCCCCGCGCGTAAGAACGACAAGACGCCCGCGCGCGCCGAGGGTGACGGCTTCCTGTCCCTGCAGTCCCGTCCGTGGGGCCGCATCCTGGTGGACGGAAAGGACACCGGGCGCTTCACGCCGGTGGCGGACCTGCCCATTCCGGCCGGCCGTCACACCGTGAAACTCATCAATGACGAGGAGAACCTGGGCACCGCGTTCCTGGTCACCGTGAAACCGGGGGAGACCGTGTCCCTGTTCAAGGAGCTGCGGTAGCCGCCGGCCCGCTCACACCGCGTGCACCGCGCCCACGGCGCGGCGCACCAGGCCCGCCACCTCCAGCATCGTGACGGCGGCGGCCACCTCGCCCGCGCGCAGGCCCGTCACCACGGCAATGTCGTCCAGCGGCAGCGGCCCGCCCTGGACCGCGTCCAGTACCGCCTGCTGGTGGGCGTCGCGGGGGACCTGGTCACGGGGGAGGGGCGCGCGCGGTCCACGCCCGGACGGGGCGTGTTCAAACAGATCCCCGGGGAGAACTTCCAGCGCGTCGCACAGCGCGTCCAGCGTGGCAAAGCGGATGCCGGCCGCGCGGCCGGACCTCAGGCGCGAGAGGTTGACGCGGGAGACGCCGGTGCGGCGGGACAGTTCCTCGACGGAGAGGTGCCGCTCCTCCAGCAATTCGGCAAGCCGCAGGCGGATGGGCATGGGACCTCCGGGGGGGGCGTAATGTTTACATTACGGTCCGGGGGCACGCACCCCCGGGCTACCCGAGGGCGCCGCGCGCGATCAGCAGGCCCATTCCTGGTGCGCCCACCGCCAGGGTCACCACGGCGGCCACCACCGCCACCGCGGCGGCGCCGCTCATGCCCACCTGGCCCACCCACCACCGCCGCTCCAGGCTGCTGCGCTGGTGGTCCGCGCCAAACTGGCCGTACTGCCAGCTCGTCACGGCGAACAGCACCCCGCACGCCGCCGCACCCACTGCGCCGGCCAGCGCCGCCAGCCCGGTCAACGACGACACGCCCAGCAGGCCCAGGCCCGCCACCAGCAGCGGAGTGCGCGCGGGGGAGCCCGCGGCGGCGGGGGCGGGCGGGTTGCCGTCCGCCGCGGCAAGCGGCTGGACGGGGGGCGCGGGTTCCGGGGCGGGTTGCGCCTTCGCCTTGAGTGCGTCCAGGGCAACACGCGCGGCTTCCGGCGTGACGGCGAGGGACAGCGGCTGCACGGCGTCACCGCCGCGGGCCACGGGCGTGCCCCGGCGGTTGCGCGCCTCCAGGACCACCTGCAGGCTGCCCGCGGCCCCCGCGCGTTCCCACAGCGCGGCATCCGCCAGCTCTCCCTGCGCCTTGGGCCCTTCCAGCGCCAGCGGGAACTGCACATACCGCACGTCGCCGGGCGCCCGGGCAAACACAAACGCCTCCCTGGCCTCCGCCACCGCGCCCGCCAGGGTCACCTCCAGCGCGGTGCCTTGCAGCCGCGGCGGGCCAAACGTGACGCCGTGCGCTTTCAGGTAGTGGTCCGCGCGCTTCTTGAACGCCGCCCGCACATCCGGTGGCGTCTCCAGCTTGTTGGGCGTGAACAACGGCCGCACCGCCAGCAGCGCGTCAAACTCCTTCTCGGACAGGTCCCGCTTGCCCAGCGCGTGGTAGCAGGCGCCGCGGAACCAGTGGATGTCCACCAGTTCCTCCTCAGTCACGGACGGGGAGCGCGCGGCCTCGTCCAGCTTGGCCAGGGCGGGCCGCAGGTCACCCCTGAGGAAGGCCGCTTTGCCTGCCTCCACCTCCGGGCTGGCCCAGGCGGGGAGGGCGCCCAGCAGCCACAGCGCGGCAAGGGGAGGGAGGCGGCGCACGGCTGCATCATGGGGCGCTGCACGCGGCGGATACAACAACGCCCCCGGCACCGAGTCGCCTCGGGCACCGGGGGCGCGTCTCACCGCGTCCGGCTGGAGCGGCTCAGACGATCTTGCCCTGCAGGATCAGCGCGACAATGAAGCCGTAGATCACCAGCGACTCAATGAGCGCCAGGCCCAGGATCATGGGGACGAAGACCTTGTCCGCGGCGTTGGGGTTGCGGCCAATGGACTCCAGCGCGGAGGCCGCCGTGCGGCCCTGGCCGAACGCGCCACCCAGCGCCGGCAGGCCGATGGCGAGGGCCGCGCCCAGCGCGTACCAGCTCTTGTCGGTCTGGCCGCCGCCGCCGCCGCCGCCCCAGTTCTGGGCAAACGCCGTGGAGGTCATCAACCAGGTCATTGCGAACGTCATCACGGAAACGATCTTCTTCATGGTGTGCTCTTTCCTTGTGTCCCGGGGAGCTGCCCCCGGGGTGGTTGGTCCGTCATGCGCGGCCCGTTCATCCGCCCGGTGTTTTCTCCACTCTCTCTCTCTGTCCCCGTCGCCCTTCACCGGGCGGGCGTGCGGATGCGCGCCCGCGGAGTCTTGCTTTGTGAGATCAATGCGCGTGCGCTGGCGCGCCGTGCGCGTGGTCCTCGTCGTGGTGGGCCTCCGCCACGGACGTGCCAATGTAGACGCAGGTCAGGATGCAGAAGACCGCCGTCTGGATCACGCACACCAGGAAGCCCAGCACGTAGAACGGCAGCGGCACCAGCACCGGCACCAGCCCCGCAAACGCAAACAGCACCTGGTGGTCACCCATCATGTTGCCCATCAGCCGAAGCGACAGGGACATGGGACGCGCCAGGTGGCCAATGAGCTCGATGGGGAACATCAGGGGCGCCATCAGCCAGCCCCACCACGTCCCCACCGGGTTGGCCATGTGTGCAATGTGGTTGAGGCCGTTCACGCGCAGGCCCTGGTAGTTGTAATAGAGGAACACGGTGATGCCGCAGCCCGCCGTTGTGTTGAGGTTGTCCGTGGGCGGGGCCATGCCCGGGATGAGACCCACCAGGTTGCTGCAGAAGATGTACAGCGCCAGCCCGCCCACCAGCGGGAAGTAGCGGCGGTGGTCCTTGCCAATGATGTTCTTCATCAGGCCCAGCAGCGCGTCCACCAGCAGCTCAAAGAACGCGGCCACGCCAAACTTCCGCGGCGGGATGACGGCGTTCTCCACGTCGGAAAAGTGCCCGCGCGCCATGAACGCCATCACGGCAATGATGCACACCACCAACGCGGTGGTCAGCACGTGATGGACCAGGAAGTCATGCGAGCCCACCACGGGCTTGGCCACGTGGTGCAGGTAATCACGCAGGTTCCCGAAGAAGGGAAGGAAGCTCCACCAGGTGGTGTGGTGATCCATGTCCGGCTCTCTCCTGAATGACCCACTACAACCGCGCGGGGGCCCTTAGCCCACGGACCGGCCCCGGCGGAAGAGGCCGAACACCATCCCCGCCAGGGCGGGCACGCTGAGGCCCAGCCCGTACCCCAGCGCCATGTCCTGGTGGCTGCGCACCACCCAGGCGCTCACCCCGGCCAGGGCCAGGAAGCTGCCCAGCAGCAGCATGCCAAAGAACGCGCGGTTCTCCTCTTCCAACAGCACCTTCCCCAGCAGCACGGAGAGCGCCACCAGGTTGGCCGTCATGACCAGGCTCCCCAACGTCACGCCCCAGGCGGTGGGCCCCGGCGCCAGCACCCACGCCAGCACGGAGGCGCCCGCCGAACACAGCAGGGACGCGTACGCGAGCATGCGCGCGCTGTGGTGCGCCCGCCCCAGCATGGCCTGGCGCTCGCGGGCGGCGGTGGCCGCGTCTTCCTCGCGGTCCAGGCGCTCCTGTTCCAGTTCCTCCTGGCTGCGCGGCACCACCGGCCCGCGCGGTGACCCGTTGCCGGACGTCATGGCGTGCCGCCCTCACCGGGATCATTGAGCTTGGTGGTCCGCGCAATGGTCCACAGTTCCTTGGCGGACGCCGCCAGCCCAAACAGGAAGCCCACCAGCACGCCCCACGGCGCGCTGTGCAGCCACCCGTCAACCAGCCACCCCGCGCCGGACCCCAGCAGCATGGCAATGATGATGAAGTAGCCCACTGCGGCCGCGCGGCCGGCCTTCATCATGCTCCTGCCGTAGTAGCCCACGCGCGCCTCCGGCACCCCCCTTGCGTCGTCGTCAGGGGACCGCGGCGGCTGTAGAGAAGACGGGCGGGCCCGTCAACGGTCAGGCGGCCTGCTTGACCGCGTACGCACGCAGGCCCTTGAGGGCGTTGCGCCGGACCACGTTGCGGAAGAACGGCGTCCAGCCCAGCAGCAGGCCCGCGGGTCCCAGCGCCTGGCGCGCCCAGCGGTGGAAGCCAAAGGTGTCCACGTGCTCGGCAATCTTCCCGTCCCGGAACCGGAACGTTGCATCAATGCTGTTGTGCACGCGGCGGCCCGTCACGCTGAAGGTGTAGTACGCATCCCAGTGCGCGCGGCCGGTGGCGTCGTCGGCGGAGACGTCGCGGAACTCCACGCGCAGGTCCGCGCCGCGTTCGCACAGCATGCGCCACATCAGCCGCGCCTCATCCCCACGCAGGTCAAACACCGCGTCCCGGAAGGTCACCTCCGGGTGATAGCAGGCGGCCATGGCGCCAGCGTCCCGCCGCTGGAAGGCGGCGTAGAAGGCGTTCACCAGCGTGGCGTGGGGATGAGTCACTTCTTGCACGTGAGCGTGTACACGTAGCCCTGGTCGGCCTCGCCTGCCTCGTCGGGGGCAATGGAAGTCGGGTAGTCCTGGCAGCCTGCGCGCTTGAGGACGATTTGCGGGAACGGCGGGTCCACCGCCAGGTCCTTGTACACCCACGGCGTCACGCCCAGCTGCTGCTTGCCCTGGTCAAAGATCTTGGCGCCGGGGGGCATGCTCTTGATCTCAAAGTCCACCGACTGCGGGCGCAGCGTCACTTCCTGCGTGGCCTTCGCGTCCGGATCAATGGCGAGCTTGGTCTCAGACTTCTTGTAGCGCGCCAGCTTGAGTTCCAACCGGTGCTCGCCAATGGACATCTCCACGTCAGCCGGCGTCACTTTGCCGCTGTCCGCGCCATCCACCCAGATGGCGGCGCCGCCCGGCTTGGAGCGGATGCTCACCACGCCCGTGGGATCCGGCATGCGGTCCAGGCGAATCTGTTCGCGCGCCACCTGGTTGCGGGCCAGCGTGATGTTGACGCTCATGGGCACAAACTTCTCTTTCACCACCCGGACAACGTGCGGCCCAACTGGAACGTCCGTGAGGGTGAGCTCGCCGCCCTGGACCGCGCCGCGGGACACGCCGTCCAGGAACACCTCGGAGCCATCCGGCTGGACGGACATGGCAATGGACCCCGTGCCCTTGAACATGACGGCCGCCCCCGCGGCAATCCCCACCACGGCAAGCACAATGGCCGCCGCAATGCCAACCAGCTTGCCGGTGCCGCTGCGCGGTGGCGGCGTGGGCGCGGCCAGGGGCGCGGGCGCGGGGGCCAGTTGCGCGGCCGGGCGGATGCCCGTCTGGGTGGGCTGCCGCGCGGACGGCCCGCCGCCCACGTACGTGGACGGGTTGGCGCCCGGCACAGCCGGCGCCGGCTTGGGGGTGGAGCCGCTGCCGCTCCCCGCGCTCCCGTGGTCCGCACCGCCGGTCACGGACGCGAACGGGTCATCCTCCGCGTCATCCGCCATGGCGGCCATCACGGCGGCGGACGCGGAGTCCAACTGAGGCGTGGCCGGCTTGGCGGGCGCGGCGGCCGGGGGGGCCGCGGCCACCTCCGGCATCTCAATGTCGCGGTAGCTCTCCATGCGGAGGCGCTCGCGGTCGTAGTCTGCCGGGAAGTTGTTGCGCAGGTATTCGGCCAGGTCATTGCGCGTGGGGGACTTGCCCTGCATGAGCATGAACCGCTGCAGGTCCTCGCTCATGTCTGAACCCCACTGGTAGCGGTCCTCGGGGTCCTTGGCCATGGCCTTGTAGATGATGCGTTCCACCTCGGGCGGCACCACGCTGCTGATGAGGGACGGCGGCTTGATCTCAACGTTGCGCACCATCTCCAGCAGGGAGAAGTCGCTGTCGGCCACAAAGGCGCGTTCGCCGGTCACCATCTCATACAGGCACACGCCCAGCGCAAACACGTCCGCGCGCTGGTCAATGGGCATGCCGCGGATCTGCTCCGGCGCCATGTACCCAAACTTCCCCTTGAGGATGCCCGCCTGCGTCTTGGACGCCTTGCCGGCCGCCTTGGCAATGCCAAAGTCAATGACCTTGACCTCGCCCTCCCAGCTGATGAGCACGTTCTGCGGGCTGACGTCCCGGTGGACAATCTTGAGGTCCACGCCAAAGTTGTCCTTCTTGCGGTGCGCGTAGTCCAGGCCCTCGCACATCTTCTGGACAATGAAGCAGGACAGCGGGATGGGGAGCGGCTCGTTGCGCTGGCGCTGGTAGCCCCAGACCGTCTTGGCGTCCTTACCGCTGATGTACTCCATCGCGATGTAGAACGTCTCGTCGACCTTGTTGAGCTCATACACCTGGCCGATGTTGGCGTGCTGCAGCTGCACGGTGATCTTGGCTTCATCCTTGAACATCTGGATGAACTCAGGGTCCTCCACCACGTGCGGCAGGATCTTCTTGATGGCAATGATGCGCTGGAAATCCTCCGCGCCAAACTGCTTGGCCCGCCACACTTCCGCCATGCCGCCGGCCGCCACGCGGTCCAGCAGCAGGTAGCGCCCAAACACGGCCGGCTTGAGCTTGCCCCCCTTGGCTGGAGCGCCGGAGGCTGGGGCGGCAGGGGTGGCAGGAGCGCGGCTGGTGGTCATGAGCAGTTCAACCCCGGGGACAGCGAATGAAGGACCCTCCACCTGTAGCCCAAGCGCGGTACCCAAGTCATCGTCGCCGTACGGCACACAAGTGGGACATGCGGCACGGTGACGCGCGTGCTTGCCACCGGTACCTTGGCCGGATGCGCCGCGCCATCCTCCTCGTCGCGCTGGGATTCCTGGCCTCCTGCCGGGCCCCATCCGCCGTGTTCCGCTGCGCTGCCGACGGCGACTGTGACCCGGGCCACGTCTGCGGGGACGGCACCTGCCGCCGTGGCTGCCTCACCAACGCGGACTGCTGGAGCTGGCAGACCTGCACCGCCCGGGTCTGCGGCGTCCGCGGGGACGTGGGTGACGCCGGTCACCTGGCCGCGGACGCGGGCCAGCCGCCGGACCTGGATCCCGGCTGGACGCCGCCGGTGGGGGGCGGGGATGCCGGGGGTCCCGCCGCCGATTTTGATCCGGGGTGGACGCCGGACCCCACGCCGGGGCCGGGCACGGACGTGAACGACCAGGACGGGCCCGCCAGCGGTGACGCGGGTCCTCCCACCGTGGAGCCCGAGGTCCCCGGCGAAGTGGGCCGCACCGACGGTGGCGCCCGCCCGGAGGCCGGGACGCCCGACCCGGTGGGCGAGGCGGACGGCCGGACGGACGGCGGCGGTCCCCTGCGGGATGGGGGCGCGGTGGATGCCGCGGGGCCGCTCGACGACGGGCGGGGCTGACGCGGACACGGTCACGTCCACGGCTGGGGGGCCGGCGCTTGCACGGGGGGCGGCTTGGCGTCACCTTCCCGCAGCCCCGCGCGGGCGGGGCACCTACCGAGGTGGAATCCCATGGTCGCCGCCGTCGCGCTGCCCAAGCTGGAAGAGAAACTGAAGGAAGACCTGGTGGAGCTCATCCGCACCAGCTCCACGCGGTTGCCGCCTGACGTGGTCAAGGCGCTGCAGGCCGCGGAGAAGTCTGAGGACGTCCCGCAGGCGCGCAGCACGCTGCTCAAGATGGTGAAGAACCAGGAGGAGGCGTATGCGGGGCGGACGCCCACCTGCCAGGACACCGGCACGCTCATCTTTGAGGTGGAATACGGTGACCCGTGGCGGGAAAAGGCGCTCACCGCGCTGGTCAGGGACGCCGTGCGCGAGGCCACCCGGCGCGGTTACCTGCGCCCCAACACCGTGGACAGCGTCACGGGGAAGAACATCACGGACAACGTGCATGACGGCTCGCCCTACCTGCACTTCCACCAGCGGGATGATGACGGCGTGCGCGTCCGCCTCATGCAGAAGGGCGGCGGCTGTGAAAACGTGGGCGCGCAGTACTCGCTCCCGGACGAGCGGATTGGCGCCGGGCGCGACCTGGAGGGCGTGCGGCGCTGCATCCTGGACGCGGTCTGGCAGGCGCAGGGCAAGGGCTGCGCGCCCGGCGCGGTGGGCGTGTGTGTGGGCGGGGACCGCGGGTCCGGGTACGCGGAGAGCAAGCGGCAGTTGTGGCGCACGCTGGAGGACAAG
Organism: Deltaproteobacteria bacterium; assembly: GCA_016218805.1. Classification (GTDB taxonomy): domain Bacteria; phylum Myxococcota; class JACRCW01; order JACRCW01; family JACRCW01; genus JACRCW01. The sequence continues at coordinate 15,549 of JACRCW010000070.1, forward strand.
AACGCCAACCCGGAGGTGGCCGCGCTGGAGGAACGCATCATGAAGGAGGCCAACACGCTCGGCATTGGCCCCATGGGCTGGGGCGGCAAGACCACGCTCATTGGCTGCAAGATTGGGACGGTGGCGCGCCTGCCGGCCAGCTTCTTCGTTTCAGTCAGCTACATGTGCTGGGCCTACCGGCGCGCCCGGCTGGATTTTGCACCTGACGGCTCCTCCCACATTTCGCAGTGAGGCCCACCATGCAGAAACTCACGCTTCCCCTGGATGAACAAGCCGTGCGCGCGCTGCACCGCGGTGATGACGTGCTCATCAGCGGACGGATGATCACCGGCCGTGACGCCGCCCACAAGCACCTGTGCACGCACGAGGACCCCGAGGCGCGCCGGTACCTGGAAGGCGGCATCATCTACCACTGCGGTCCGGTGGTGAAGAAGGACGCGGATGGCAGCTGGACCATGACGGCCGCCGGCCCCACCACCAGCACGCGCGAGGAGCCTTACCAGCACAAAGTCATTGCCGACTACAAGGTGCGCGGCGTCATTGGGAAGGGCGGCATGGGGCCCAAGACGCTCAAGGCCTGCAAGGAGCACGGGTGCGCGTACCTGCACGCCATTGGCGGGCTGGCGGCCACGCTGGCGCGGCACGTCAAGAAGGTGGAGGGGGTGCTGCACTATGAGGAGTTTGGCCCGCCGGAGGCCATGTGGATCCTGCAGGTGGAGGACTTCCCCGCGGTGGTGACCATGGACAGCCACGGTGAGAGCCTGCATGAGGTGGTGGAGCGCGAAAGCGGGGCCAGGCTGCGCGCACTGCTGGGGATGGCGTGAGGGGCGGCGCGGCGGGGCAAGGCATCCTCCTGGCCGCCGCGCTGCTGGCGGCGGGGACCGCGCACGCGGACAAGGTCTACAAGGATGCGCGGGATCGCTTTCGCCTGACGCTGCCGACCGGCTGGGAGCTGACGCCCATGCCCGGGGACACCGAAGGCATGGTCTTCCGCCGCCGCGTGGGGGATGTGCCGGGAATCCTGTCCGTGAAGGTGGCGCCGGCCACGCCGTCGGACACACACACCTCCGTGATGGATGCCCGCACGCGCTCCTTCCAACGCGAGCTGGGCTACGACCGGCAGACGGAACTGGAGGTCAAGGTCGCCAACCTCAAGGCGCTGCGGCGGACGCACACGGTGTTCCTCAACGGGGATGAGAACATCAAGCGCTATGCGGTGGACCACGTGGTGTTTGCGTACGGCTACGCGCATTACGTGCACTTTGAGACGGCGGACGGGCATTACCCGTCCTTCACCAAGGACCTGCAGGCGCTGCTGGCGTCCTACCAACCCCTGGCCGGCCGCAAGCTGTATGAGCCGCTCATTGGCCGCTGGCAGATGGTGGGCGGCCCGGCGGGGGACGGCGGGGCGCTCACGCTCAACGCGGACCAGTTCTTCCAGCTGGGCACGCGCAGCGGGCTGTGGCGCGCGGACGGCAAGCGCCTCATGCTTACGGAACCGCTGGGCACGGAGACCTTCCGCTACATTGTGGATGACCAGGTGCTCACGCTGCAGAGTGACACGCTCAAGGAACCGGTGAGCTACCGGCGCGCGGCGGGCGGCCCCAAGGTGGCCGAAGATGACGACGTGGCCCGCGCCCGGGCCAACCGCGCGCTGAAGATGAGCCAGGAGCAGGTGGTGGGCAGCTGGATGGTGGTGGAGGGCGGGGATTCGTTTGAGATGTCCCTCACGGAGTCCGGCGCCTTCCGCTTTGGCCCCATGGGCGGGCGCTATGAGCTCAAGGGCAACATGCTGAGCGTGGAGAGCAACAGCGGCGTGCGCGTCACCTACTACCTCACGTTTGACGGCAAGCGGCTGCGCATGAGCGGCGGTGACCTGGACCGGCCGTTGGTGCTGGAGCGGCGGCAGTGACCGGGCAGCCCGGCGCGGACGGCGGGCGGCGGGACACCCCGCTGGCAGCCGAGGTGGACCTCCACGACGACACACTGGAGTCCATCCCGCGGCCGTTCTGGCGGACCTTCCGCGAATCATTCTCCGCCGCGTTCTCCGGCCTGGCGCGCACCATTGCCACCCAGCGCAACATGAAGGTCCACGTGGTCAGCGCGTTCATGGTGTTGTTGGTGGGCATGGCACTGGAACTGGACCTGGCCACGCGCGCGGCGCTCATCTTCTGTGCCGCCGCGGTGTGGTTCGCGGAGATTCTCAACACCGCGCTGGAGGCCTTTGTGGACCTGCACGTCCGGCAGTACCACCGCCTGGCCATGCTGGCCAAAGACGCCGCCGCCGCCGGCGTGCTGGTGCTGGCCGCTGCCACCGTGTTGATCTTTGCTGAGGTGCTGCGGGCCAACCTCCACCAGATCGTGGCCCAGAGCGACCAGGTGCTTCGCTTTGCCGCGCTGGGCGTGCCCGCCACCGGCGGGGTGGTCTACCTGCTGTGGGGCAACCGCAAGGGTGTCACGCCGTGGCTGGCCCTGGCGGCGTCCCTGGGGCTGCTGGTCCCGCTGGCGCTGACCGCCATTGACCGGCTGTTCACGGCGTCCGCCGTGGGCATCATCCTGCTGGCCCGCTACGCCCGGGCCCGCTACCCCGGCACCATGCCCCGCGGCGCCCCGGTGCCCCCCGGTGCGCTGCGCGCCCCCCCCGCCCCCTCCAGCGTGCGTGCAGGCGCGCCGCGCGGATGAGGCGCGCGCTGTGCGCGCTGGGCGGCGCCCTGGCCGCGCTGGCCGCGGCGCCGGAGCCCGGCACGGCGGAACAGGGTGGTGCTCCCCCCGCGGTGGCCCGCTGCTTTCCCGGTGAAACCTGGACGCTGCGGATCCGCGCGCTGGGCGTCACCGGCGCCCATGCCACCGTGGAGATGCCGCTGGGCTGCGGCGGCGCGGAGGCCTACGTGGCCGGCCGCGTACAGACCACGCGGCTCATCAGCCTGGTGTGGCGGGTACGGGACCGGATCCTCACCGTGCTGGACGGCCGCACCGGCGCCACGCTGCGGACGCTGTTTGAGGAGGATGAGAACGGGCGGCATGAGACCCGTACAGACAGCTTTGAGCCGGGCGCGGTGGTGACCCGCTGGGAGCTGCCGCCCGGCCGCGTGGTGCGCACGCCTGCCCCGCAGGGCGCCCTGGACCCGTTCACCGTCCTGATGCGCCTGCGCGCCGCTCCGCTGGCGCCCGGGGACCGGTATCAGTTCCCGGTGTTTTCGCGGGACACCGTCTATGACGGCACCGTGGTGGTCCTGGCGCGCGAGCTGACCATTGCCCTGGGGGAAACCACCCGCGTGGTGCACCTGCACGCCACTTTCATGGAGGGCCCCAGGCCCAGCCGCGTCCACGCAGACATCTGGCTGACCGATGATGACCGGCGCCTGCCGGTGCGGGTGGAGGCCGGCACGCGGTTTGGCTACCTGGTCAGCGTGCTGGACGCCGTCACCGGCGTGCCATGAACGCGCCGCAGTGGACCGCGGCATTTCCGGGGATACCCGCGGGTCGGTCGGAAGCGCCCACGGCGGGGTGGGCGGCCCGCTCCGGGCCCAAACTGTCTCATTATTCGAGACACTTCCGGCCGCTGGCACCCCGCCGGCCGCCCGCAGCGATCCCGCTGCGCGGGCAGGTGCCTGCGCCCGGACTTGAGCCAACCGCCGCAACGCTGCTAGGGGCCGCGTGGACCAGGGGCAGCGGCCGTCATGTGGGCGGGCCATCTGCGGCAGAAGGGGTGCCATGAAGAAGCAGAGCGCGAAGAAGGGGATGGCAGCCGGTGCACGTCCGGCCAAGCCCGCCAGGCCCGCGGCGAAGACCGTTGCCAAGCCCGCCGCCAAGCCGGCCGCGCCGCGCAAGGCGGTGCCCGCTCCGTCCAAGGCGCCGTCCGGCTTGAAGGCAGCCGCGCGCCCGCCACCCCGCAAGGCCACCGCCCCGGCCAAGGCCCCCGCCCCCTCCACCGCGCCGCTCAAGGCGGTCAGCGCGCCGGTGGTGCGCCGCCCGGTGGGGCCGCGTGACTACGACAAGGCCGAAGTGGAGCGCGCCGCCAAGGCCATCCTCAAAGCCCTGCGCCCGCTCACGGGGGATGAAGAGGATTCGGACGCCGAGGCGGTCCGCAACCGCATGTCCCTGGAGAACGCGCACCCGCGCCGCCGGGCGGACGGCCACTACGAGGTGTTCCTCAAGTATTCCGCCGGCAACAGCGTGGCGGACCCTGAGGCGGAGGCGGAGAGCCGCGCGCGGGCGTGGTTTGACGCCCACAGCGAATACCCCGGCATCAAGGTGGCGGTGGACGTCACCGTCCTGGAAGAGCGCGAAGGCTGAAGGGTCAGCCCCGCCGCTCCAGGCGCTCCACGCGGTGTTCCAGCGTGCTCAGGCGCTTGTCATTTGCCAGCGCGGCCGTGTCTCGCTTCATGGCATCCCGGCGGATGTGGACCAGCTCCGCCTGCATGCGGTCCAGGCGCTTGTTGGTTTCCGCCGCCTCCACGCGCAGGCCAGTAAGCTCCGCGTGGATCTTCTGCAGCACCTTGATGGTGAGGTCCTTCACATCTCCGCTGGCCATCACGCCCTCCAGCCACCCGTTTACCACGGCGCGCGGTTGGCGGCAGGCAGGGGACGCCATTCGCGGCTCAGGCGTAGCGCCCCGGTGGCACAGCTCAAGCGCGTGCGCCACGCCACCCGGGCATCAAGGTGGCGGTGGACGTCACCCTCCTGGAAGAGCGCGAAGGCTGAAGGGTCAGCCGCGCCGCTCCAGGCGCTCCACGCGGTGTTCCAGCGTGCTCAGGCGCTTGTCGTTGGCCAGCGCGGCCGTGTCCCGCTTCATGGCATCCCGGCGGATGTGGACCAGCTCCGCCTGCATGCGGTCCAGGCGCTTGTTGGTTTCATCCAGGCGCCTGTTGGTTTCCGCCGCGTGCCGGTCCTGGTCTGTGCGCAGCGCAGAAAGCTCCGCGTGGATCTTCTGCAGCACCTTGACGGTGAGGTCCTTCACATCTCCGCTGGCCATCACGTCCTCCAGCCACCCGTTTAACACGGCGCGGGGGGCGGCAGCAGGGGCGGCGCTCACGGCCCAGGCGTCGCGCCCGGATTGCCCAGCTCAAACACGCGCCCCCCGCCACCCGGGATGGGGAACCCGTCGCCCACCACCGGCCCGTGCTTCCCGCCCGCCACGCGCCACGCCCGCTGCATGTCCTCCGGCAGCGGTGACACCGCCACCACCCGCTGGCCCGTGGACGGGTGCGTGATGGCCAGCCGGTGGCTGTGCAGCGCCTGCCGCGCAATGAGGTCCGTGCGGCCGGCGGCGTACTGCTGCTCGCCCAGCAGCGGGAAGCCCAGCTCCGCCAGGTGCACCCGGATCTGGTTGCGCCGCCCCGTCTCCAGCTTCAGGGCCACCAGCGCCACCTCCCCCGCCTGCTCCACCAGCCGGAAGTGCGTCACGGCCAGCTGGCCTTCGCCGTCATCCAGGGTGCGCATGCGCAGGTCACGCCCCACGGTCCCCAGGTGGCTGCGGATGGTCCCCGCCCCGGGCGGCCGCCCCGAACACAGCGCCAGGTAGACGCGCTCAAAGTCCCGCCGCCGCAGCTCCTCCACCAGCGTGCCCAACGCGTGCCGCGTCCGCGCCACCACCAGCACCCCGGAGGTGTCCCGGTCCAGCCGGTGCACGGGGAACACCTGGTCATGCGCACCCTTGAGCCGGTGACGCAGGTGCCCCATCACCGTGGGCGGGTTGCCCACGTCCGTCTTCACCGTCAGCAGCCCCGGTCCCTTGTCAACCAGGCACACCTGGCTGTCGCGGAACACAATGTCACACTGGCCGGGCGCGGGCGCCGGACCCTTGCGCGTGACCACAAGCGGCGGGAGGGCCCGGGGTGGGCGCGGCGCCGGGCGGGGCGCGCGGCGCCGGGGATCCTCACGGTGGCGGCGGGGGCTGCGGCCGCGCGGCGCGCCGGGTGCGGTGTCACGGGAGGAGCGCCGGGGCATGCGCGCGTGTGTAGCCCAGCGGACCCCACACCGCCCAATGACCGCGGCGTTTGCGCCCGCCCGAACGCGCGGGTACCCGTCCGTCCACCGAGACGACTGACGTGGCCCACCCGCTGCCCCCACCTCCCACCCGCCCCGGCACTGCGCGCCTCGGCGGCGTCCCCCGCAAGTGGGGAGGTGCCCGGTGAGTTCAGCGCTGTCCGTGACCGCCGGCACCCGCCGCGCTGTGGACACCGCGCGCCTGGGCCGCCTGCTGCGGGACATCTGCGGCCCCTCCCACGTCAAGACCGACGCGGACGCCCTGGCACCCTACGGCCATGACGAGACCCACGGCCTGACCCCCATCCCCCCTGACGCCGTGGTGCTCCCCGGCAACACCCGCGAAGTGGCCGAGGTCATGCGCGCCTGCGCCTCCCTGGAACTGCCGGTGGTGCCCCGCGGCGCGGGAACCGGCCGCAGTGGCGGGTGCGTGCCCGCGCACGGCGGCGTCGTGGTTGCACTGACGCGCATGGCGGCGGTGAACGAAATTGACCCGTCCGACGGCGTGGCCGTGGTGGAGCCGGGCGTCATCCTGGGTGCGTTCCAGCAGCGCGTGGAGGCGGAGGGCTGGTTCTATCCGCCCGACCCGGCGTCGCTGGCGGACTGCACGCTGGGCGGCAACGTGGCGGAGAACGCCGGTGGGCCGCGCGCGGTGAAGTACGGCGTCACGCGGGACTACCTGCTGGGCCTGGAAGCGGTCCTTCCCACGGGCGAGACGGTGCGCATGGGCCGCCGCAGCCAGAAGGGCGTGGCGGGCTATGACCTGGCGGGCCTCATGTGCGGCTCCGAAGGCACGCTGGCCATCCTCACGTCCCTGACGCTCCGGATCATCCCGCGCCCGCCGGTGGTGCAGACGGGCGTGATGGCTTTTGCCAGCGCGCAGGACGCGGCCCGCACGGTGACCGCGGTGCTGGCCCGCGGGATCCGGCCGCGCACGCTGGAGTACCTGGACGCGCTCACGCTGGACGCGGTGCGTCCCCTGGGCGGGTACGCGTTCCCCGCGGACGCACGCGCGGCGCTGATCATTGAGGCGGACGGCGTGTCAGAAGACGCGGTGTGGGAGGAGCTCCGCCGCGCGGCGGAGGTGGCCACCGCACACGGCGCGCAGGAAGTGGTGCTGGCCCAGGACGAGGCGCAGCGGCGCCGCATCTGGGACACCCGGCACAAACTCTCCGCCGCCACGCGCCAGCTCACCGGTCACAAGGTCAGTGAGGACGTGGTGGTGCCCCGCGGCCGCGTGCCGGAGATGGTGGCGCGCCTGGCGGCCACCGGCGAGCGGCACGGCTTGCGGGTGGGCGCGTTTGGCCACGCCGGGGACGGCAACCTGCACGTGCAGGTGATCTTCAACGACCCGGTGGCCCAGAAGGCGCAGGTGGAGGCGTGCCTGCGGGAAGTCACCGTGGAGGCGCTCCAGCTGGGCGGCAGCGTCAGCGGCGAACACGGCGTGGGCCTGGCCAAGCGCGCGCTGCTGGAACTGGAACAGGGACCCGAGGTCATTGCCCTGCAGAAGCGGATCAAGGCGGCGTTTGATCCGCGGGGTATCCTCAATCCCGGGAAGGTGTTTCCATGAGAAGACTGCTGCTTGGTGTCGTCCTCACGGCGTGCGCGTCCCCGCCGGACCCGCCGGTCCACAAGGAACCGCTGCCGTTTGAGCCCGCCGGGCCCACGGCGTCACCGGACCCCTCCGCGCCCGGGCCCTACCCGGTGGGAGTGCGCACCGTGACGCTGGTGGACCCCACGCGCACCACGCCCGGCTACACCGCGCCGCGCCAGCTGGTGTGCGAGATCTGGTACCCCGCGGTGGAAGCGTCCCGGACGCTGCCGCGCGTGGAGTACGTGCTGCATGACCAGCTCCCGGATGACATGAAAGCGCAGATTGCCCCGGAGGCGCTGGGGACGCTGCAGACGGATGCAGCGCGGGACGCGGACATCCGCGCGGACAGCGACCGCTATCCGGTGGTGGTGTTTTCGCACGGCAAGGGCGGCATCCGGATGCAGAGCACCTTCCTCACGGTGGCGCTGGCCAGCCACGGCCATGTCGTCATTTCGCCGGACCACGAGGCGGACACGCTGGTGGACCTGCTGCGCGAAGGCGACGTGGAGCTGAACACCACGTACGACAGCTTCATTGACCGGCCGCTGGACGTGATGTTCATCCTGGACCAGGTGGAGGCCGGTGATGCACTCAGCTGGCTGCGGCCGATTGCCGACATGGAGCACGTGGGTCTGGCGGGCCACAGCTTTGGCGCCCTGACCACCATGCGCGTGTCCGGCCTGGACGGCCGCGTGGACGCGGAGGTGGCGCAGGCGCCCGCCGGCTACGCCCTGGTGCAGGTGGACGTGCCTACGCAGCTGGAGCAGTACGGCATCCCGGTGATGCTGCAGTCCGCCGGCATGGACCGCACGCTGCCGGAGGACCCCAGCGCCACGTCGCTGTGGGCGCACCTGCGCTCACCGCGCTACTTCCTGCGCATGCCTACCGCCGGCCACTTCACCTTCAGCGATCTGTGCGTGTTTGACGTTGCGGCCATTGACGCGGCCATTCCGCTGGACGTCAGCAACGTGCTCACCGACGGGTGCGGCACGGACAATATCCGCCCGGAAGTGGCCTTCCCCATCATCCGCCACTACGCCGTTGGCCTGTTCAACGGCTACCTGCGCAGTTCCCCGGCGGCGCGCGCGCTGCTCACTGAGGCGCCCGGTGTGGCCCTGGGCGGCGCCGGCACGCTCACCTTCCAGCACGAACCCTGAGGTGTGGCCGTGCAGGTGCCCTGGAACGCGCTGCCGTCCGACGTGCTGGACCGCGTGATTGAAGACTTTGTCACGCGCGGCGGGACGGATGACGGACAAGTGGACGTCCCGCTGGAGCGGCGCGTGGCGCTGGTGCGCGCACAACTGCGCGGCGGCGAGGCGGTGCTGGTCTGGGACGCCGAATCGGAGAGCGTCAACATTGTCCTGCGCAGCGAATTGCCGCCGCGCTGACGGATCACGCCAGCTCTTCCGCAGTCACATGTTCCGGCAGCGGCGGGAGACCGTGGCGGCCCACGTCATAACGGCCGCCGCCGGTCACGCGCTCCACGCCGGGAATGGTGAACAGGCGCTCCGCGGGCAGGTTGCGCCCGTCCGGAGCGGGCACGTACGGCAGGTGCACCAGGCTGGCGTGGCGTGCCGCGGCACGCACGGCTTCACGGAACAGCGCGCGCTCCGCCTCCACGCCCAGCACGCGGCAGCTCATGGCCACGCAGCGCAGCACCCCGCCCTCCACCAGCGCCGCACCCACCAGGCCGTAGTCCGCAAACCGGTCCGTCACCCACATGGCCACCACGGCGCCGTGTGCGCCGTCGCGGATCAACGCCTCCACCTCCGCGGCGGTGGGCTTGACCCCGGTGGTGTTGAACTGCGTGGTGCGCTGGAACAGCTCCGTGATGCGCGCGGCACGCGTGACGTCATGCAGCACGCCCGCGCGGCACCGCACTTTCAGTGAGCGCAGGAACGCCGCGTGGTCAGGGGCGGCGGCCTCCGCGTCCTCGCGCTGCAGCCGGGCGCGGGTGGTCTCCGTGCGCGTGCGCGCCTCCTCGCTGTCGGTGAGCGGCTGGAAGCGCGGGTCGGTCAGCAGGGCTTCGCGCACGCGGTTGAGGTCCTCACCCAGGATCATCATGTCCGGGAAGGCCTGCGCCACCTCCGCGCGTTCCACCGGGTTGTCGTCAATGAAGCACACCTGGCGCGGCTTCACCTGCAGCTCGCTGAGCAGCTCGCGCAGGGAGTCACTCTTGCGGCCCCAGCCGATCTTGAGGCGCACAAAGTCATCCGGCCGCAGGAAGTGCCGCGCGTCCGCGGCGGTGGAGCGGTAGACCTCCGGCACGTCATCCATGCGCCACTTGCGGAGCACCACCTCCGGCGCGTTGCGGCTCACCACCGCCAGCAGGATCCCGCGGTCACGGATGATGCGCAGCGCCTCGTGCAGGCCACCGTGCGCGCCGTACATCAGTGACAGGGCCACGTGGTCGTCGGCAAGGCTGAAGGTGTCGTCGCCCATTTCGCCGGGCCACAGCGTGTTGTCCAGGTCCACGGCAATCACGCGCACCTGGTCCTGGCCGCGCCAGGCAACCAGGTGGTCCACGTACGCGCGGGCCAGGATGCGGTGCAGCAGCAGCCGGTCCTTCACGCCAAAGCTCTTGAGCCGGTCATCATGGCCAGGGTTGTCCGCGTCAAAACCCAGCACGCCGTGGTGGCTGTAGGTGGACACCAGGTCATCCAGGACCCAGCGCTTGCCCCACGCGGACAGCAGCGCGTCCTCGTCCACAAACAGCGTGGCGGGGGACTCCGCGCACGCGGACGCCGCGGCCACGTTGACCTCCGTCAGGCACGCGCGCATCCCCGGCACGTCGCGGTGTTCGCGCATGCCCAGCGGGGAGGTCTGCGGCAGCGCCACGCCCTGCACCAGCACCAGCTTGCCCGCGGCGCGGTGGCGCACCTCGCGCACGGCGCGCACCACCGCTTCCGCCGCCAGCTTCACGCGCAGGTGCCGTTCGCGCGGCGTGGTGGCGTGGAAGCCGTCCAGCAGCGGCGCCAGCACCATCCGGTGGCTGGTCTGGAGCACCGTCACGTCCGGCTGCAGCGAATCCACCAGGTGGTGGTCGTCGTGAAAGCCCACGTGCACGTGGGCCACCAGGCCGCGCGTGCGCGCCTCTTCCGCCAGCAAGGGCCGGACGGACTGCGTGAAGCACCAGCCCAGCAGGAGGAAGGAAACCTCGTCCACGCCGGTACCGGTGCCGGGCTGGTCCAGCCGCCGCGGCAGCACCGGCTCAAACATGTCCTCCATGGCTCCCAGCGCCATGGCCCCCGTCAGGTCCGCCCCAAAACGGCGCTTCACCTCGGCCAGCACCAGGGCGGGTTCGTCGTCGTCTTCGGGGACCAGGAAGCGGCAGGTGACCAGCTCCATCAGGAACAGCGCCACCTGGCGCGCCAGCGCGTCTTCGCCGCCGTCCGGCGGGGGCGGAATGATCCCGCGCGTGCGCGCTTCCTCCACGCCGTCCGCCAGGCGGCGCGGCTGCTGGAACAGCGTGAGCAGCTCCGTGCCGGAGCGGTGGTACACGCGCCGGTTGCCCAGCAGCGCATGCGCCGCGAACACCCACGTGTCATCCATGGTCATCAGCTGCAGATAGCGGCTGGCGCGGTAGCGGCGGGGATCAGCGGCGACGTCCACGCTCCCCGAATAGCCCCCGCAGCATGGGGTTGGACAGCGCCCGCGGTGTGGGGCGGACCCGTTGACGGGCGGCGGCGTCAGTTCACGCCGTACAGCTCCTGGATGCGCGCGGAGGCGGCGGGCAGCTCGGCGGCGTCCACCACCATGCGCGCCATGGACTGCCCCGGCGCAAACTCCACGATGTGGAACCCGGAGGCGGGTGGCGGCCCGTCAAACGCGGCTTTCACCGCCTCCAGGCTGGCCACCGGTTGCCCGTTGACGCGGCTGACAATGAGGTCGCGCTCGTCCTGGTAGCCCAGGTTCAGCGCATCCGGCAGGACGGCGGTCAGCACCACCAGGCGGGGCGCATCCGCCGACGGGAAGGACCCCTGGACGTCCTGGGCAATGAGCAGCGGCAGCGGCCCGCGCCGCCGCCAGTCCCCGAACGTGCCCAGGTACGGAATGGACAGCGCCTGGAACACCAGGCCGCCGCGCTCCACGTATTCGGGGGCGTGGTCCAGCACGTAGGCGGGGACCTTGTCGGCCTCGCCGGGCATGCGCCGCAGGGTCAGCTCCACCGTCTGGCGCGTGCCCGCGCGCAGGATGTCCGCCTTCACTCGGTCCCCGGGCAGGTGGCCCAGTGAGAACAGCAGCGCGAACGACAGCCGCCCATAACGCGGGTGATCAAACTGCCCCGACGCGTCAATGCGCGTTCCGTCGACGGAGAGCAGCACGTCACCCGGCTCCACGCCGCCGGCGCAGGACCCGTGGGGCAGGACCTTGTTGATGAGGATGCCGCCTTCTTTTTCGCCCAGGCCCAGGTGCGCGCGCAGCGCGGGATTGACCAGCTTCTGCCAGGCCACGCCCGCACGCGCGAACCCCCGGTAGGGCTGCTGCCCGGCCGCCGCCAGGAATTGCCGCAGCATGGGGGAGGCGATGGCGAGCAGCACGTCGTCGCTCTTGGACGTGGTCAGGCCCACCACCTGGCCCTGCCGCACCACCGGTTCAGACCGGCCCGCTTCCGAGATGGACGCCGTCATGTCCAGCGTGAGCACGCCCGTGCGTGACATGCCGTGGTCCTCCACGCGCACCTGCCGCACGTTGGCGCGGGCGGCCTCAAACTGGTTGGAGCCCAGCCACCGCAGCACCTGCACCTCACCATCCACGGGAACGTCCGCGGCCAACGGCAGCGGCACCAGGTCGGTGAAGAACGCGGGATCATCCACGTCCACCAGGGCCAGCGGGCCTTCGTAGTCCGCCAGGCGGATGCGCGCGGGGTAGCGTTTCTCTTCCCCCAGTTTCTGCACCTCCACCAGCGTGGCGTTGCCCAGGCCCGTGGCAGTCACCAGGATGCGCGGCCCGGCCACCACCACGCCCGTGTAGCTGCGCATCCACGGGCCCTGCTTGGACCACGGTGCGCGCCAGTCCCAGTCCTGGCCGGACACGCGGATGCTCACCACACTCTTGCGCAGGCCGTTGCTGGACGGAACGGGGGCGGGCACCGGCACGCCGGCCGTGGCCACCGCCTTGCCGGGCGCCAGGGGTGCCCCCGGGGGTGGGGCCGCCGCAGCGACGAGCGGGAACGCCCAGGACAGCAGGGTGAGCAGCGTGTTCATGGGCGTCCTCACAGGTTCCGGTCCTTGGGAATGCCGTACGTCTTCATGATGAGGGCCTGCACGGCGTGCGCGGCAGCGTGGTCCAGCGCCTCCTGCGCGTTTGAGCCCTCAAACTGGAACACGTCATACTTTCCCGTGTTCTCATCCAGCGTGGCGGCCAGGTCCGCCAGGCCGGTCACGGCGTGCCCGTTGACGGTGGCCACCACGGACCCGGTGCCCATGGTCATCTGCGAGTTCACCGGGTGTTTGAGAACGCGCGCCAGCACCACCACCTCGCGGTCCGCGTCCGCGGGCTTCTCCCACTCCCGCATGAACTGGTGCCACAGCACTTCGCGCGGCGCGGTGGCGCGCCACTCCGCTCCCAGCGTGCGCAGGTACTCCATGTCCAGCGGGACAAACACCAGGCCGCCGTGCACCAGGTAGCGCGGTTTCACGTTGTAGCGGTTGCGCTGCCGGTCCCCGCGCGCCAGGCGGCGGGACGGCGCGGTGAGCTTCTGCTCCTTGCCGTCGCGCAGCACGGTCATGGACACCGGTTCGCCCACCTGCTTGAGGTCAAACGTGTGGAAGTACGGGACCTGCGCGTCCCCCAGGGTGACGTTCCCGTCATCACGGATGGCGTCCTTGTCCACGGCCATCAGCACGTCCCCCGGTTGGAGGATGCCGTCCACCGTCCCGCCGGGCTGGATGGCCTCCACCACCACGCCGGAGCGCCCCGCGGGGAGCCGCCGCTCGCGCTTGAGCGCGGGGGAGATCATGTCCCCCGTGCGCAGTCCCGCGTCTGGGAACCCGTTGTACGTGCCGTCCCGGATGTCCCGGACGAAATGATCCACCACGGGGGACGGGATGAAGAAGCCCACGTTGTCCATGCCCAGGAAGCCCTGGAACGCCATCCCCACCACCTTGCCGTCCTGCCACACCGGCCCGCCGCTGTTGCCGGGGTTGATGGCCGCATCCGTCTGCACCACCAGGTGCGCGTCCCCGCCGGAGTGCGCGTAGGAACGCCACTCCACGCGTGAGACAATGCCGCCCGTCGACGAGACCTCTTCGCCGCCCAGCGGGAACCCGTAGGTGGTCACCTTGGTGCGCGCCTTGGGCAGCGCGCCGAACCGGAGCGGCACCATCCCCTTGTAGAACGCGGGGTCCTCCACCTTGAGCACCGCCACGTCGCAGTCATCACCCTGGAACACCACGCGCGCCACAAACGGGTCCGCCACGTGGTGGCGCTTGAGCAGCACCTGCCGCGCGTTGGCCACCACGTGCGCGTTGGTCATGACGTACCCGCCCTCAACCAGGAATCCGCTGCCGGTGGCGGAATCCACCGGAAACTGCCGCCACGGGACGGACCAGTCCGGGCGGGAGCGGTAGACCTGGACGCGGACAACGGAATCCTCAGGGACGGCCCCGGCGAGCAGGCCGTGGACCAGGAGCAGCGTGAGCATGCGCGCATGGCTAACGCGGCGGATGGTCCGGGCACAAACGCCTGCGCCGGCGCCCCCCCGTCTGCAGGAGGCGCCGGCGCCAGGCGCGCGACTTCACCCGTCACGAATGCTGCGGTGACCTCACTGGCTGCTGTCCTCGCAGACGTAGGCCACGCAGGTGAAGCCTTCCGCGCAGTCCGCGTTGCTGCCGCACAGCTTCTTGCAGAACCCGTTGACGCAGCTGGTGCCGCATTCGCAGTCCGTGCTGGTGGTGCAGCGCGTGTCACTGGTGGTCACGCACTTGTGGTTCACGCACAGCTGGCCTTGGGCGCATTCATTGTCCTGCGCGCACAGCGTGGTGCACGCGTTGTCCAGGCACACCTGGCCTTCACCGCAGGTCTGGCCGCCGCACGTGGCGGGGGCGGGGCCTGACGACGTGGTGCCGGTGTCCGAGGAGGCGTTACCGGTGTCACTGCTGCTGTCCGCCGGGGCGCCCGACGAGCCGCCGGTGCCCGTGCTGGCGGGGGGCGGTTCCGAGCTGGAGGCGCCGCCGGGGACCGCGCCGGAGGAGCCGCCCTGGCCGGACGAGCCGCTGGAGGTGCCGCCGCCAAAGCACTCGCCGTCGACGCAGAACGAGCCGACCTCGCAGTCCGCGTTCACGAAGCACCCGCCGGTGGCGCGGCTGCAGGTGTTGTCCTGCGTGCAGCGCTGGCCGCGGGGGCAGTCGGAGTCCAGGGCGCACTCGCCGGAGCGCGGGATGCACACGCCGCTGTCCGCGCACCGCTCGCCGCGGTTGCAGTCCTGGTTGGAGTCGCACGTGGGCGCGCAGCCCTGCGCGGCGCAGATGTCGCCGCGGCTGCAGTCGTCGTCAGACCAGCAGATGGCGTCGCCGCCGCAACAGCCGCCGCTGCAGTCATTGATGGTGTTGTTGCAGCCCGCCAGCACTGCCGGCAGTGCCAGCAGGGAAGAGAGGACCACCGCCTGGAAGGAAACCGAGTGAGTGCTCGCGCGCATCATGTTCATCTCCACACGCCCGCCGGCCTCCTTTGCCGGTTGTGTGCCAGAGCGCGAACTCCGCGTCCGGGCGCAGAGAATGACCGTGGTGTGGAGGCGATCGTGTCCCCCGCATCACGCGGGGCCGCGGGCGGGTGTCAACGCCGGTTCATGGCGGGCAGCCGCGCCGGAGGTTGGCGGCACCGGCGGCGTCTCCCGCCTGTTCCAGTTCAAGCAGCAGCGGCGCGGCGTCCGCGCACCGGTGCTCCGCAATGAGCGCGCGGGCGCCGTTGAACAGCGCACCCCGGAGCGCCTGCTGGAGTTCCGCGTGCCCCGGCGCATCCCGCAGGCCGAACCGCGCTTCCCGCGCGGCCGCCATCCAGTCCGCCCGCCCCCACGCGTCATTGACCCGGCGGTGGGCGCAGTGCGCCAGGATCTCGGGGGCACGCTGGGCGCTGTCCGCGGCATCCGCCAGCAGCGCGCGCGCGCCGGCGCAATCGCCCGCGGTGGCCCGCGCAATGGCCTGGTTGGTGGTGATGCTGCCCAGGTTGCCGCGGAGCCGCGCGTCGTCAGGTGCCAGGCTGAGGGCGCGGCGGAGCGCGGCGCGCGCGTCCTCCGGCCGCCCCGCGTCATGCGCGGTGCGGGCCACGCCCATCCAGCAGTCCGCCACGCGGCGCTCCACCGTCGTGGGGGATGGGCCGTCCGCCCACGGCGCCGCCTCGCGCCAGTCCTGCTCCGCCTCCGGGCCCCGTCCCGCGCGGGCGCGGCCGGCCGCGCGCGCGGACAGGCCGTTCCACATCACCACGCGCGTGTTGACGTGCTCGCGCGCCTCCGCGGCCGCGCTGCGAGCCAACGCCAGCGCCTGGTCCACGCTCCCCTTGTCCAGCAGCGCTGTTGACACCTGCGCGTAGCACTCGGCGCGTGCGGCGCCGGCGGGGACCGTCCCGCAGTGGCGCGCATCGCCTTCGCCCGCGGCCACCGCGGACACGGCCAGCGCGCGCAGCGCCACCGTCTCTTGGAGCGTTGCGTCCGCGCGGTCCGCCGCCTCCAGCCAGCGCAGCGCATCCCGCGGTTCACGGGCGTCCAGCGCGGCGCGCGCCAGGTGCTGGTAGGCCACCGCCAGGTTGCGCAGCAGGACGGTGCGCGTGGCCCCCGCGGTGCCCTCCAGCCCCAGCAGGAACAGCGGCACCGCGTCTGAGGCGCGGCCCGCCAGCACCAGTTGGCGGCCGGCGTTGGCCAGCATGGCGCCGCGCCAGCCCAACAGCCGGGCTTTCTGTGCGCCCTGCCCCAGCCGGGCGGCCCGGTCCAGGGCCACGGCCGCACCGCGGTGGTCACCCCGCTGCAGCAGGCCCACGGCGCGGTTGCCGTAGATCCCCGCCACCAGGGCCACGGGCGGCAACTCCACGGCGTCCTTGGCCATGGCGGACAGGTCGGGCGGCGCTCCGGCAGCATCCGCCAGGCCCAGGCGTGACACCGTGTCCCGCGTGAACAGCCGCGCGCGGTCCGGGTCAAACCCCTCCGCCAGCGTGGTTTCCACGTCCACGCTGCGCCCGTCCACCGTGACCCGTGCAAACGCGTGGTAGGTGCTGATCATTGCGCGCGGCGCATCCAGGAGTCCCTCCGCGGCAATGACGTAGAGGACCGCGGAGCTGAGGCAGTTGTACTCGCCGGTCTGCAGCAGCCGTGGCAGGGGCGTGGCGTCCAGCACGTAGCGGGACAGCGCCGTGTCATGGAGCATGCGCAGCAGCGCACGCCCGCGCGCAGACCCGGCCTTCACGGCGCGCGCCCGGGTGCGCACCGGCGCCAGCGCCTCCGTCAGGCGCGCGCGCAACGCCGCCAGGTCCGCGTCCGTCACGCCGCTGGCCACCAGGGCCGCGTCCGCCAGGGTCACCTGGTCCAGGCTGCCGTCCTGGCCGTCCAGGAGCACGCGCGCTTCCACGCCAGCCGGTGCCGGAATGGCAAACCCGCCCGTGACGTCAATGGTGGTGGGGAGCGCCGCGGCATCCGCGGCCGGCCCGGTGCGTGTCAGCGCCAGGACGGCCAGCGCCGCCGCGATCACGACCGGGGGTCCAGGGGCCGCCCGCCGCGCAGGCGCACCGCCTCCGCCTCCGTCAGGATGCCCTTGTCAATGAAGACCCAGATGAGCACGTCCTCCACCAGCCCCTGCTTGATGAGCGCGCGGATCTGCAGGCCCATGGCATCCGGCCGTGCCTGCACCGGGAGGGCGGTGAAGACGCTGCCGGCCGCCGCCGGCGCCGGGCTTGGGGGCGTCTCCACCTCCACGTCCATGTCCACGTCGTCACCGTGCGGCGCGGTCTGCTCCTCCTCGGTTCCATCCGCGGTGGGCTCCTCAAAGTCCACCGGGATCTCAGAGGCGTCCATGGACACCGTGGGCAGGTCGCTCACGTCCTGTTGCGCGAACCGCGATGCGGTGCCGTCCGCCGCGGCCTGCGCGGCGGGGGGCATGGCGGGGGCCGGCGGCAGGACGGTGGCGCCGCCCGCGCGCGGCGCGGAGGGAACGGCGCGGATGGCGGCCGTGGGCACGCTGGCGGCCAGATAGGTGGGGCTGGGCGGCGCCCGCACGGTCTGTTCGGGGTCCGCGTAGTTCTCCTGGATGGCGCGGGCCAGGGCGCGTTCGCCCGCAAGCACCGGCCGCACCTTCTTGCCCAGCCGCGCCTGCAGCGCGTTGAGGTTCTCCGCGTTCAATGGGTCGGACGTC
Organism: Deltaproteobacteria bacterium; assembly: GCA_016218805.1. Lineage (GTDB taxonomy): Bacteria > Myxococcota > JACRCW01 > JACRCW01 > JACRCW01 > JACRCW01. Next base: position 33,468 of record JACRCW010000070.1, read on the forward strand.
GCCACAAAGACCACCTCTGCCGGTCCGTCACGTCCCAGTCCCACCGGGAAGACCTGGAAGCGGTCCGCCACGTCGCGCGGGATGGCCTGCAGCAGCGCCGGGGTGACCCGCAACTGGTCGGACGTCGCCATGCTCACGCCCAGCTGCGCGGCCAGCGTCACCACCACGTCTTCCTCGTCCACCAGGCCGGTGTCCACGGCAATCTGCCCAAACCGGCCCGCGCGCTGCCGCTGCTGTTGCAGGACGCCCTGGACCCCGGCGGGCTGCATGAGCCCCGCGTCCACAAGCATCTCCCCGAGCCGCTTCCTGGTTGCGTTCATCGGTCACCGGCGCGAGGCCCCGGACGAGTTGTCTCCCACGCCGTGACGGGCTGTAAAGCCCCGCGTACCGTGTGACCTTTGTACACACCCCCACGACGGTGCGCCGGTGGTTGCCGCGGGGTTGGCGTCCCCCGCAAGATGCGCCCCGTGCATCTGCGCCGCGCGTGGGCCGCCTGGGCCTGCCTCCTGTCGCTGTCGGCGTCCTTCGCGCGGGCGGGGGATGACTTCACGCTCCAGTTTGAACCCGCCACGGTGCCCGGAACGTACACGGTCCGCGTGGACGCCGTGCTGGATGCCCCGCCGGCTGCGGTGCGGCACGCACTGCTGCACTTCTGCGAGTACAAGGAGACGACCGCGTACATGCGGCAATGCGTGGTGTTCAACGTGCAGGGCAACGAGGCGTGGTCCTACGTCCTGCTGGACCCGCCGGTCCTGGACCCGCGGGACTACATCAACCGCCGCACCATTGTGCAGGACCTGCAGCCTGACGGCACGGGCGTGATGCACCTGCGCTACCGCCAGGACCACGCGGCGGGACCGCCGCCGCGGGACGGCGTGGTCCGCGTGCAGGTCAATGAAGGCCGCTGGGAGTTGGCCCCGCGGGACCACGGCACGCGCACGGCCATTGTCTACACCCTCACGCTCAACCCCGGCGGCGTGGTGCCGCTGTGGATGGCGCGCCTGGTGGCGCGGCGGGCCGCGCCGGAGTCCGTGCGGCGGGTGGAGGCCAAGGCGCGTGACCTGGCGCGTTCCGGTGGCGTGGAACTGCCCAATCCCGGTGCCCCGTGGGCCACCGTACGCGTGCGGCCCATTCCCGGCGCCGCCATCACCACGCGCGGAGACTGACCATGGCCACGGACGGCGTGCTGGGTGATGCGCTGGCGCCGGAGGCGCGGGATGCCCTGGCGCGCCGGCTGGTGGAGGGCGGGCACGGCGAGATGGTGCAGTACGGCGTGAGCGTCCAGGGGCGCCCCTTGCTGGCCGGCCGCCTCCCGGGCCCGCGACCGGATGCGCCGCGCCTGCTGCTGGCTGCCAACATCCACGGCGTGGAATTTGTGGGGGCGCGCGCCGCGCTGCGCTTCCTGCAGGACGCCGTGGAAGCGCGCGGCGGCGCCGGACAAATGCGCGCCCACGCCGAACTCTGGGTGGCCCCGTGCCTCAATCCCGACGGGTACGCGCGCACGTTTGCGCAGGGCGGGGTGGGCACGCTCAAGGAGCTGCGCACCAATGCGCACGGCGTGGACCTCAACCGCAATTTCCCGCGGCCGGACGGGGGACCGCCCTCGCGCCTGCCGTTCACGGGCAGCTCCAACCCCGCGGCGGCCACCTTCCGCGGCACCGCACCGCTCAGTGAACCGGAGACCGCCGCGCTGGATGCGCTGCTGGCCGCGCAGCGTTTCCACGCCGTGGTGTCGCTGCATTCGTTCATGGGCAGTGTGATCCCGGCGCGCGTGACGGACGCGCCCAGCTACGCGGCGTACGGCCGGTTGTTCCGCGCGTTCACCGCGGCCCAGACGCGCTGGCGGTTCCGGCGCATGCAGAGCCGCGTGGTGGACGCGTTCACCGGCGAGCTGGAGGACCACGTCCACCACGTGCACCACGGCTGGGCCACGTGCGTGGAGCTGTTCACCCTCAGCCAGAGCGCGCGGCAGCACCTGCGCGCGCCCTCCGTCTTCTGGCGCTTCAACCCGCGCGACCTGGACGCCATCCTGGACCATGACACGCCGGCGGTGGCCGCGTGGCTGCGGGCCGCACTGGACGAGCCGCGACCGGGCCCAGCAGTAGCTTGAGTGCAGGTCCCCAGAGAAACGTGACCGTGAGAAGAGCGCCGGTCATGACCGTCAGGGGACGATCAGCACCGGCTGTGAGATCACGTGCGCCTGCCAGTGTTGCTGCAGTTGCAGCGTGTCCAGCGTGTGGTCGTTGTACTCAAACCCGTCCTCGTCAAAGATCTTCAGCCCCTGCAACTGCCAGTAGTACTGCGTGGCTGGCAGCAGGTCCGTCACGCCGGAGCCCGCCAGGTCAGGCAGCACCAGACTGGTGGCACTGCCCGGCATCAACACGCTCCACGCCGGTTCCGCGGAGCTGGCGGTGAGCGCGCGGCCGATGTCCAGCATCACCACACCGTCGGAACGGCCCAGGCCGGTCCAGGAGAAGCGCCGCGTGGTGCCCAGCGCGCCGCCGGCCGCGGGCACCAGGGAGGACGGGAAGCCGTAGAACCCGCCCACCTGTTCCCGCTGCGCCGCCACGTACCGCTCAAACACCTCCGAATACGGCACCGTGTACCCGGACAGGGACACCGCGCTCGCCGTGCCGGCGACGGCCCGGTACGTCCACGGCGGGAAGCCGCCGGTGTACGGCACGCCCGTGGGGATGAGGCCCAGCGAGGCCAAGCCGGCGGGCAGGTAGGTGAACACGCCGGCTGGCCCCGCGGAGACAAAGCCCACCGTCCCGGACGCGGAGAGGCCAGTGAAGAAGGTCAGCACGCCGCTGGAACCCAGCTCCAGCATGGCGTCCACCGTGTACATGGTGGTGCCGGCGGGGCTCTGAGGCGCGCCCACCAGTTCGGCCTGCTGGTTCACCGTGGAGGCAACGTTGACGTAGATGTCATTGCCCGGGTTGGTACCGGCCCCCACGACGACCTCCGGCAGGATGCCCATGGCGGCGGCGGTCAGCGGGAGGAAGCCCTCGCGCGGGTTGCCTTGTGGGACGGCGGTATCCGGATCACACACGCCGTCCACCGAGTCGTAGAACCACATCACAGCAATCAGCGCCACGCGGCTGCCGACGGGTGCGCGCACGGAAAACACGTTCCCCAGCGGGTTGTTCCCGTCGCCGGGGGTCACGTCACAGCCGGATTCGGAGATGATGTTGCCTGCGCCCGGAGGCCAGGACGGCAGGCCAATGCCGGGTTCAGAGGTGAACACCGCCGCCACGCGCTTGATGCGCCCGGCCTGCGCGCCCTGCGGGTAGCCCGCGTACTCCCAGCCAATGATGCTGCCGCTGATGGTGCCGAACTGCGGCACCGTGGGCGCGACGGGCTGCACCGGGTCCAGCAGCACGGTGACGTCCGTGGCGTCAACGTCCACCATGGTGAACGCGCCGTAGCCGGTGGCGGCCACGGTCAGCTTCACCGGTCCGTCCAGGCTGTTGTGCGCCAGCACGGTCATGCCGCGCGCGTTGGTGGTCCCCGTGGCCGCGCTGCCGTTCCACGCATCACCCACAAACGCCACCGCGCCGGCAATGCGCGCCGCGTTGTCCTTGCGCAGGGCGGTGACGTGGAGGTTGCGCTGGATGGCGGGGCCGTGCGTGCCGCCCTTGACCTGCGTGGGGTCCACGTAGGTCATGGTGGTGACGCCGCTGGAGAAGGGCTGGCCGCTGCGCGCGGTGTCCTCAATCTTGAGCGGGAAGACGCCGGCCGCGCTGCGCGCGGGCGCCCGGAAGCGCAGCACGGTGGCGGAGATGATCTCCACGCCCTGCATGGTGGTGCCCGTGTCCGTCAGCGTGATCTCCATGCGCCCGGCACCCGCGGCAAACCCGCTGCCCGTGGCCTCCACAATGTCACCGCCGGCAATGGAGACGGGGGAGGGGACCATGTCCACAATGCGCACCGCCTCCACGTACTCAAACGCGCTGGCGCTCGTGGTGGAAACGTCAAACTCGTTCTGCACCATCACGTCCACAAAGCCCGCCGCGTGGGGCGGAATCACGCAGTCCACCTGCGTGGGGGCCACGTAGATGACCGTCTTGCACGGGACGCCGCCAAAGTAGACGCGCGACCCCTCCTGGCTGAACCCCGACCCGTAGACCATCACCGTGTCCCCGCCCACGGTGGCCCCGGCGACCGGATTGAGCGACGTGAGCGCCGGGCGCACGTGGTAGCGGAACCCGCCGGTGTCCGTGTCGCTGCTGCCGCCCACCGTGAGCACCACGTCCACGCGTTCGCTCAGCGCGCCGCCGCTGATGGCGTGCGCCGGCGTGCTGACGGTGAGGCGGCGCGTGCTGGTGGAACCGCCCGTTGCCACCGCGCCTCCCAGGGTGACGCTGGCCGTGCCGCCGCTGAGCCCCGTGGCCAGGATCTCCACGGCGTCACCGCCGGTGGTCCGGCCACCCATGGGATGCACGCCCACAATCTTCACGCCGGACGCGTTGGGATCCACGTACGTGAAACCGCTGACCAGCACGCCCTCCGCCTCGGTACCCCGGCGAACCGCGACGTCCCGCGCGCCGGCGGTGCCCGGCGGAACGTCACACTGCACGCGCCGCGTGGTCAGCGGTGACAGGTTCCCGCACACCGTCGTCCCAACCAGGATCTCGGTGACGTTGGCCACGTCACCTTCAATCTCCACGGTGGTGGTCTCATCCGTGAAGCCCGCGCGCGGGTGGATGGACGTCAGCGCCAGCCCGTTGCGCACGCGCAGCGGGCTGCCCAGCGAGCCGCTCTCGCCGTCAAAGTTCACCACCGTCACCGAATAGTTGCCGGGCTCCATGGCGGGCAGGTCCACGCCGATGGTGGTCTCCGTCACCGCGCGCACCACCGAGCTGACCGGCGGATTGCCCACCGAGACGCGCACCGGAGGGATGAACCCTGAGCCCTGGATGGTCACGGACGAAGCCGTGTTGGAGACCACCTGCGGCGGGCTCACGCCGCTCAACACCACGGGCCGCGCGTAGGTGTACGCGTTGTCCATGGACCCGGACCCGGCGGGCGTGGTGACCGTCACGGTGACCACGCCGCGCGTGGCGGCCGGTGCCGGGACCACGATTTCGGTGCCGTTGGTGTTGACCTGGAAACCCGTGGCCGCCGCGGCGCCGAACGTGACCGCGGTGGCGCCCGAAAAGTAGCGCCCCTGGATGCGCACCTGGTTGCCGCCCTGCTCCAGGCCGCGGCCGGGAGTCACCGCTGTCACCTCGGGCGGATCAGCCGCCTCCACGACGAGCGGCGCGCTCACCGTGGCCGTCTCACCGTCCGCGTTGGTCACCACCACCGTGTAGTTGCCCGTGGGCAGCGGGGGCACGTCCACCGGCACCGCCAGGTCCGTCCCGGTGCCCGCCGTCAGCGTGGTGGTGCTGGTGCCCTGCGTGAGCGTCACGGTGACGGGCGCGTACAGGCCGCTGCCGCGCACCACCACCTGCGTGGTGCCGCCGTTCTTGACGGTGGCCGGGTCCAGCAGGCTCACCGTCACGGGCGAGATGTACGTGTACGCGGCGGGAAGGGCCGCGTTGCCGCCCTTGGTGACCACGGTGACCGGCACCGTGCCGCGCGTGCTGGCGCCCGTGGTGACCTGCAGCGTGGCGCCATCCCCGCCCACGCGGATGTTGGTGCCCGGCACTTCGCCAAACTTCACCTCCGAGGCATCCTTGAAGTCATGCCCCGTGACGGTGACCTCCGTCCCGCCCGCCATGAACCCGCGGACGGGGCTCACCGCCGTGATGCCCGGCGCGGGCGGCGGCTCCTCCTTCTTGCAAGCGGCAACAGTGACCAGCGAAACGGCGACCAGGGAGGCAACCCGCGCGGCAGAAGTACGCATGGCCGCAGATTGTAAGCACCGCCCCGCCCGTCTTGGAAAGGCTCAGCGCGGCACGCCCAATGCGGTGCATAACGTGCGCACCAGCGGGTTCACGGTGCGGCACGCCGCCAGGAACTCGTCCATGAAGCCGGGGGCGCACACGCGCGCGTCAGAAACCGCCACGGACACAATGAAGTCCTTGCGCCGTAGGTCTGTGGCGTGACGGTGGTCCTTGGCGTAGCCGGCCGGCACCCGCGCCAACATGTCGCCTTCCAAGGGCGGGCTGTCCGCCAGCAGGCGGTCCCACGCGCGCGGGTGGCCATGGATGTACTGGCGGATGGCGCGCAGCGGGTCGGCGTCCGGGTGCCAGATGCCGCCGCCGGCAAAGCACCGGCCCGGTTCCAGGTGCAGGTAGAGGCCGGGCGCATGCACGTCCGCCCCGGCGCGGTGACGGAACTGCGCCGCCGCGTGCGTCTTGTACGGCGCCTTGTCCTTGGAGAAACGCGTGTCCCGGTGGATGCGGAACATGCTGCCGCCCACGGGGCGGGGGTCCGCCACCAGCTGGCGGTTGATGCGGGCCAGCGGCGCCTGCACGTCGGTAATGAACGCCAGCAACGGCGCCCGGACGTGCTGCTCGTAGCGCTCCTTGTTGGCCGCAAACCAGGCGCGGTCGTTGTTGAAGCTCAACTCCGCCAGGAACTGGAACAGCTCGCGGGTGAAGTGCGCGTGCCGCGCCACGACGTCAGCGACCGCCCTGGACGGTGGCGGCTGCCGTGTCCGATCCGCGCAGCGTGTTGACCTCATTGCCCGCGTCAATCACCGCCATGCCTGCTTTCTGCAGCAGGGCCCCGGCGCCGTCTACACCGCGCTCCAACGCCATCAGCGCGTCGCGCGCCGTCGCCACGGCCACCTGCGCCGTCTTGATGGCCGCCGCATTGCCCGTCGCCGTGGCCGCCCGCAGCGTGTGATCCGCCGCGCTGGCCACGTGGTGCGCCGCGTCACCCAGGTCCCGCCCGGATGCCGCCAGGTGCGCCAGGCTGTGCTTCCATTGGTTCCCGGCGACCTGGAAGCTCTCGCGTGACAGCTTGAACATCCGGTCAGAGAACAGGGACGCTTGGCGGTCACCTTCCACGGTCTTCGTCGTCACCTGGGGGCCGCCCATGCCGGCAACCTCACGCGCGCTGTTGCCAACCTTCAGCAGCGCCTTGCCGAACCATTGCAGCGCCGCGCCGAGCGCGTCCTGCACCACTTCGGCCGCCCGCGCGACGCCACCGACCACCGCGGCACCCGCGCCTTTGGCCGTGTTTCCCGCGGCCTTGAGGCCATCCCAGGCCGCGTCGGCCACGTTGGCCGCGGCGCTTGCGGTGGACGCACCGGCGCTGCCGGCGTCCCGCAGGGCGGTCTCCATCTCGCGCGCCGCCTTGCGCAACTGGACATCTGCCTCACGGCCCAGCGTCTTCTCCATGTGGCCAAGCTGGACATCACGGCGGATGGCGGGGGGCAAAGTTCCAGTGAGCCGGGTCATGGGACGCCTCCAGCACCGGTCCCCGGGAGGGGAGGGTGGGAAAACGGACGGCACACAGTGCCAGAGCGAATCTCAGGGGGCAAGCGTGGCGCACGCCGTCAAACGCGCTTGGACGCGCTGGCACCCGCGCCGCCCGGAACGCGGCCGCGGCGGCGCCGCCCGACGAGGGCCAGCATGCAAAGGAGCAGGCCGCTGGGAAGTCCGCCCCGCGTGACGTGCGTTGCCGAACAGCCGGCTGCCGGGTCAATCCAGAGGTAGGGCGGTTGCGCTGCATCCGCAGCGGACGCCGACCCGTCTGTCTGCTCCACGCCCCCGCCGTCCCGGTCCGTGGGCCCGCCGTCCGGAGACGGGCCGCCGTCCGCGAGGGGTGCCCCGCCGTCAACGCGCAGACCCGCGTCATGGGGCGTACCTGCGTCAAATGGGATGGCGGCGTCACCGGAGCCGGCGTCAAAGCGCGCACCAGCGTCGAAGGGGACGGCGGCGTCACGTGAGCCGGCGTCAAAGCGTGGTCCAGCGTCGAAGGGGACGGCGGCGTCACGTGAGCCGGCGTCAAAGCGTGGTCCAGCGTCGAAGGGGACGGCGGCGTCA
>JACRCW010000071.1 GCA_016218805.1 Deltaproteobacteria bacterium
AGCGCGCTCCGCCGGCAGGGCATCATCTTTGCCGGCGGGGTGGAGCAGTGAGCGGCGGGCACGCGGCCCACGCCGCGGCGCTGGAGACGCTGCAGTCAGGGCTGGCGGGGCTGTACCGCGTGGAGCAGGAGGCGCCCGTGGGGCCGTTCCTGCTGGATGCGGACACGCTGCAGGGGCTGGCCCTGCACGGCGCCATCAGGCCGCGGCCAGGCGCGCGCGAGGAGGTGTTTGTCCTGGATGATGGGCATGAGGTCAACGTGGCGCTGTGGCTGGACGAGCGCGCCCTGGAGGCCGCCAGCGACGCCATCCACGCGGGGGGCGTGGTGCTGAACGCGGAGCAGTTCACGGACTTCTGCGTGGCGCTGGAGGGCGTGAGCCACTTTGTCCTGGTGCACCACCGCGCCATCACGGGGCAGCCGGTGACCCAGCTGGAACTGGAACTGCAGGCGGAAGTGGACAAGTACGTCATTGCCCGCCTCAGCCCGTGGATGCACGCCCGGCAACTCACCGACGACGGCGTGGACCCGCGGGTCACCGCGCGCGTGGACACACCGGTCACGCCCCCGGCCGCGGAGAACCTGCACGCGGCGCTGTTTGACCATTTCCTGCTGGCGCCGCACCTGCAGGATGAACAGGCGCAGCGTTACGCCATGGCCAACCGGCTGGCCCGCCGCTACTGCGCGCGCCTGGAGCGGCGCTACCTGGCCGAGCGCCGCCCCGACGACATGCTGCGCGAGCTGTGCGCGTTCTACCGGAAGTCCCAGGCGGACCGGCTGTGCCACATCGGCCCGTGACGACGCCGGGGGCCTGTGGGAGATTCCCTGCCATGCGCGCCGGAGCTTTCCTCAGCCGCCACCTCGACGGGGAACGGGCCTGCCTGGACGCGACGTCCTCCGCGATGCGGCAGGCGGGCAAGGAGGGTCCCCCGGACCTGCTGTGGCTGGTGAGCGTGGCCCATGACGCGGACACCACCGCCCGCGGGCTGGCGGCGGCGGCGCGGCTCAGCGGGGCGCGCGAGGCGGTGGCGGTCACGGCGGCGGGCGTGCACGCATCGCAGGGCGGGGAGGTGGAGCGCGAGCCCGCCGTGGGCGCGCTGGTGCTGTACGGGGCCCCGGAGCTGACGGCGTGGAACGGCCGGGAACGCCGGCCGGCCTGGGACGGCGTGCCGCTGGCGGTGCTGATGGACCCGGACGGGAGCCCGCTGCAGCGGCTGCGGCTGCTCCACGGCGTGTGGGACGCCGCCCGCGTGGCCGGCGGCGCGGCCACGGGCGTGGGGGTGGAAGCCGCGGTGCTCCACCACGGGACGGGGCCGGTGGACCTGCTGGCGCTGCAGCCGGGCGCGCCGGTGTGTGAGGTGGGCGTGGCGCAGGGGTGCACCGCGGTGGGGGACACCATGGTGGTGACGCGCGCCGAGGGAAACCTGGTGATGGAACTGGACGGGCGCCCGGCGCTCGCCCGCGTGCTGGACCAGCTGCAGCCGGACGAGCGGCGGGACGTGGCCAGGAGCCTGGGGCGGTGCATGGTGGCGCTGCATGCGGACGGGGAGGACGCCGAAGCGTTCCGCAACAGCGCGTTCACCGTGCGCCGGCTGGTGGGCGTGGCGCCGGACGTGGGCGCGGTGGCCGTGGGGGAGAGCCCGCGCGCCGGCGAGGGTTTCACGCTGGTCCGCCGCGACGCGGGTCAGGCCGACCGGTTCCTCTCCCAGGCCGTGCGCGGGCTCAAGCAGCGCCTGGAGGGGAGTTCGCCGGTGGCGGCGCTGTACTTCACGTGCGCGGGGCGCGGCACGGCCATGTTCGGGCGCGAAGGGGCGGAGCTGGCGACGATCCAGCGCGTGTTTCCCGGCGTGCCGCTGCTGGGGATGGCCAGCGCGTTTGAACTGGGGCCGGTGGGACCGGGCGCGCCCGCGGTGCACCTGTTCACCGGCGTGCTCATGGTGCTGGCACAGGGAAACTGAGGGCGGTCAGCCGGCCGCGTCCCGGATGGGCGCGGGCAGCTGGGCCGCATCCCCGACGAGATGCGCCGTCTTGAGCTGCGCCTCCGCGCTGCCGTCTGCCACGCGCGCCTGGCGCACTTTGTCGTAAGTACCCGCGGGCAGCAGGCGCAGCCGCACCGGGCCCAGCTGCGCGCCGCCACGCAGGCGCCCGTAGTCAAACGACACGCGCGCCAGCCCCGCGTCCACCTTCTCCGCCAGCGCCTGGAAGTCCGCGGGCGGACGGGCCGCGGAGCCGGGTGCCGGTTCAACGTAGAACGCGTAACAGGGCGTGCTGCCGGACCAATCCGGCGCCAGCGTGAAGAACGTGGCGAGGAGGCCCGCCTCCTTCAGTGCCGCGCCCACGGCGTCGTTGGCGTGCACCTCCTCCAGCTTCTCGCCCGCCACGTTGGAGGCGGCGCCGCCCTTGCGGACAAAGCGGATCCGCGGCGTGGCGTGGTGGAACCCGCACACCTCCACCAGGTCCCCCAGCATGTAGCGGTACAGCCCCGCCGACGTGGTGAACACGATGTAGTAGCGGTGCCGGTCCTGCAGTTCCCACGCCGGGCGCGTGGCGCTGCCGCCGCGCTCAAACTCCGCCTCGTCCATGAACTCAAAGAAGTGTGACGTCACCGCCAGCGCGCCGCCGGGCTCGGCGTCCCCCATGGGGATGGAGCACCAGCCCTCGCATGCCGAGTAGATGGCGTCCCGGATGGCCACCCCGGGCCCCAGGCGCTGGGACAACTCCGGCAGGTAGAGCGCCGCGGTGGCCGTGTTCCAGCAGTACACCAGCCGCAGCGACGGCCACGCCCGCGCCGCTTTGTCCCCCACGGGCGCCGCGGCCGCGCGCTCCAGCCGCTCCGCCGCCCCCGGGGCGCGCCGCACGCGCGCTGCAAAGAACGCCCACTGTTCCGGCGTGAGGTCCAGGTTGCCCGGCAGCGTGCCGCGGCGCAGCGTCTCCGCCAGCGCGCCCGCGTGCTGTTCCAGGTCCCGCAGCATGTACACAATGGGCGCGGGGAAGATGCCGGCAATGAGTGAGGGGTCCCCCAGCGTGCCCAGCAGCAGCGAGAGGAAACTGCGCGAGCGCAGGTCCTTCACGTCAAACAGTCCGTAGGGCCACGCATACACCGCGCGGATGAGCGCGGGCAGCTCCGTGAAGTTGTACCCGCTCATGGTGCCCACGTCGTTACCGTCGTCCGCGCGGGCCACCTTGCGGCTGCCCACCGCGTACAGCGCGCGCGAGTGGAACGCCTCCGGGAAGCGCCGGTAAAGATGCCAAAGCGCCACGTGCACGGTCTTCTGGAACTCCGCGCGGTAGGACGTGGTGATGGGCACGTGCTTGGGCTCCCCCGTGGAGCCGGTGGTGCGCACGTAGTAGACCGGCGGGTCCGCGGTGAGCAGGTTGCGCTCGCCCTTCATCTGGCGCGTCACCCAGGGCTGCAGGTCCGTGGGCGTCATCAGTGGCACCCGGCGCGCGTACTCCTCCCCCGCCAGGTCCGCGCGCAGCCCCACCTTGCGGCCGTATTCCGTCTCCGCGTTGCGGGACAGGATGGTGCGCAGCACCGCCGCCTGCGCGGCGCGCGGGTCACGCGCGGCGGATTCAAACTCCCGTGCCGCGCGCGTGCGCGAGCGCTGGCCGAGAGCATGCAGCAGGCGGACAGGGAGCGAGCCCATGCGGCCATGGTGGCGCGCGCGGGACGGGGCCCGTCAAGGGCGGCTACCCTCGTGTCCCATGGTGTTCGCGGCACTCGCGCTGTTCGTCGTTTCGCTCGGGTACGGCGTCGTTGTGCCGCTGCTGCCCACGCTGGCGGGCAGCACCACCTACGCGGCGGCCACCAGCCTGTCCGTCGTCTACACGCTGTATGCGGCGGCCAAGATTGCTGCGCAGGTGCCGGGCGGCGCATGGGTGGACCGCGTGGGTCCCCGCCGGGTCATGCGCGTGGCGCTGCCGCTGTACACGGTGTCCACCTTTGGGTTCCTGGGGCCGCCGGACACCGCGTGGTTTGCGCTGTGCCGGATGGTTGAGGGCGCGGCCACCGGCCTGGTCTACCCCGCGGCGTTTGCGGCGGTGCTCTCCGGCGAGGGCGGCCCGCGCGGGACGCGCGTGGGCACCGTGGTGGCGCTTGGAACCAGCGGACTGCTGCTGGGGCCCGCGTTGGGCGGTGCGCTGGGCGCGGAGAACCCGCGGATTCCAGTGGCCGTCGCCGCCAGCGTGGCCGCGCTGGTCACCGCGGCCGCCTGGTTTGTCCCGCTGCCCACGACCGGCGTGGGGACGCCGCGGACCCTGCGCGGGGAACTGGACCTGCTGCGCCGCCTCTGCGTCGACGTGGGATTCCTTGCCGCGCTGTTGCCCATTGCGTTCAACAAGCTCTCCTACACGGCGCTGCAGGGCCTGTTGCCGCTGTACGGCGCTGAGATGCTGGGCCTGGGACCACGCCGCATCACGGCGATCTTTGCTCTCACGGGCATCGGCTTCGGCGTGGCCCAGGTGGCGGGCGGTTGGCTGGCGGACCGGTTGCGCGCGCGCGCCGTGGTGCTCGTGTGCCTTGTCCCGCTGCTGGGCGGACTGGCGCTGATGGGACGCCCCGGCGACGTCGTCGCGTTTGCCGCGGGCTACGGCGTGTACGTGCTGGCGTCATCCGTTGTCTTCACCGCAACGCTGAAACACGCGGCGGAGACCCATGGGTCCGCGGATACCTACGGGGGCATGTACGGGCTGCTGGGAACCGCCACGGACCTCATGACCGTCGTGGGACCGGCCGTGTTTCTCAATGCCTACCGCGCGCGGGCCTCGTCCGCCGTGTTCACGGACATGGCGGCCACCGGCCTGGTGTTCGCGGTTGTGTTTGCGGTGGCTGCACGTCGGAGGCGCACGCCTTGAGGTGCCTTCAGCGGTGACCCTTGCGTCCCGCGCGCTTGGCTTTGCGGGGCGCGGCCTTCCTCTTGGCGGCCTTCTTCTTGGTCACCTTCTTGGCCGGGGCCTTCTTCTTGGGGGCCACCTTCTTCTTCGCGGGCGCCTTCTTCTTGGGCGCGGCTTTCTTCTTCGCGGGCGCCTTCTTGGGCGCGGCGGCCTTCTCCCTGGCAGCGACCGGCTTCTTCGCGGGGGCCTTCGCCTTCGCGGGGGCACGGCGGATCTCACCAAAGAACGCCTGGAGCGGCTCAAAGTAGTAACGCTTCCAACCGTCGCGGTAGCTGAGGCCCTGTCCCTCGGGAATCTCGGTGTGGACCAGCAGCAGCCGCGTCCCGCCGTCCACGTCCTGCAGGATCACCTCCAGCCGGGAGTCCGGATCACCCGTGCCGAAGTCCGTGGTGCGCCACGACTGCACGATGCGCCGCCCGTTGTCGAGCTCGAGGTTGCGCCCGCTGATGTAGCCGTCCCACGCGGTGTACATCGTGCCCACGTCGGGGGAGCCCGTGGCGGCCGCGCCGGTGAACTGGGAATGAAGCTCCCCGTCGAGCCACGCCTTGTAGAGGTCCTCCGCCGTCGCCGCGACCAACACGTCCATCTCGAGAGCTTCCGTTGCCATCTGGCCACCCTCCGAATGCGTCCCTGCGTTGTGGCCGCAGGTTTCCCACGCCCAGGCAGCGCGCGGCAACCGCGGTGTCGACGGCCCGTTGCGGCGCCATGGACGTGCGCCGCGGCGACGGTTACCTACCCCGCGTGGCCTGCGAGGGTGTGCCTCCATCCCACACCGGGGAAGTCGGTCGTGATTGTCGAGTTCACACGCCGTGAGTTGATACGCGCCATGTTTGCCAGCGCGCCCATGGCAAAGCTGCGCGAGGTGGTGCAGTCCACCGCCGACACCACCGCCCCCGAGCTCCGCCGCGTTGCGCTGCCGGTGCCGGGCCTGGACCGCCGGTTGGATGGCCTGCGCATTGGGCAGGTGTCAGACGTGCACGTGGGCGCGTTGCTGGGGCCGGACCACCTGCAGCGCGCGCTGGCGCTGTTTGGCCGCGCACCCCCGGAGGTCATGACCGCCACGGGTGACCTGCTGGATGACCCGCGCAAGGCGCGGGCGTGCTTTGACCTGCTGGCCGCGCAGCGTGCGCCGTACGGAGTGTTCTACAGCCTGGGCAATCACGAGAACTTCCAGGACCGCGACCACATCATTGCCACCGCGCGCGCCCATGACACCGTGCGCATCCTGGTGAACGAGGAGACGACGGTGACGGTGCAGGGGGCCACGGTCCACGTGGGCGGCGTGGACTTCCCGGTGGGGCAGGGCGCCACCGCCCCACGTGACGACGTCAACCGCGCCGGCGTGGCCGCGGCCACGCAACGCAGCGTGGATGCGGACCTGCGCATTGCGCTGGCGCACCACCCGGATGACTTTGATGAACTGGCCAGCCGCGGCGTGGAGTTGACGCTGTCCGGGCACACGCACGGCGGGCAGATAGCCGCGTTTGGACAGGGGCTGACGTCAAGGTGGTTCAAGTACTTCTACGGCCACTACCAGCAGGGGCGGTCCCACCTGTGGGTGAGCGGCGGGACGGGCCACTCCTTCCCGCTGCGCGTGGGCGTGCCCATGGAGGTCACGGAGATCACGCTGCGCCGCGTGTGAACCACCGCGTTGACTCGGGACCACCGCGCGCCTACCCACGGGCGCCATGCCCGCCGCGGTGCTTGGCCCCGTCGAGAATGTGGGTGTCCTGGGAACGGGCACGGCGTTTCCCTCGCGGCAGTTGGACAACCTGGCGGTGCTGCGCGGCCTCCCGCCGGCGGCCTGGGGCCGGCGCGTACCGGACCCTGACGGCGAGGAACTGCGCTTTCTTGCCGAGGGCGTGGAGCAGCTGCAGGGCATGCGGGAGCGCGCGTGGGCGCATGTGCCCGGCACGCCACTGGACCACGCGCACGAACAGACCACCCCGGACCTGATGGCGGACGCCGCGCGCGCGGCGCTGGCGGACGCAGGCCTGGCGCCGGCGGACGTGGTCCTGCTGCTGTGCTCAACCTCCACGCCGCACCGCATGACCTCCACGGTGTCCGCCGCCGTGGGCGCGGCGCTGGGCACGGCGGCGGCGTGCATGGACGTGCGCACCGGGTGTGCGGGCGGGTTGTTCGCGTTGGCAACGGGGGCGCTGTACGTGCGCGCCACGGGCGGCCGCGTCCTGCTGTGCGGTGGCGAGACGTTTTCCAAGATCATCCCGGCCCACAAGGTGGCCGCCACGTCACTGGGGGACGGCGCCGCCGCGCTGGTACTGGGCCCCGTGGACGGCGGAGCGCTGCTGTCCGCGTGGATGCAGACGGACGGGACGCTGGGGCGCATCATCACCACGGACGGCGCGTTGCCGCCTACGGCGCCGGAGATGGAGCGCGGTGGTTACCTGCTGGGCGGCGCTCCGGACGAGCTGGCCGCGCTGGTGCCGGGCAAGTACGTGGACGCCATCCGCGGCGCCCTGTCCCATGCGGGCCTGGAGACGGACGACGTCACGCTGCATGTGCCGCACCAGGGCGGGCGCCCAGCGCTGCTGGAAGTGGCCCGGCGCACCGGCATCCCGCTGGAGCGCACGCACATCACCATGGAACGGCACGCCAACATTGGCACGGCGGGCTGGATGGCGGCGCTGGCAGATGCGCGGGCCCGCAGGCGCGTGCGCCGCGGTGACCGCGTGCTGTTCTCCGCCGTGGGCGGCGGAATGTCCTGGGCGGCGGCCGTGCTGCGCTGGGGCTGAGGTGGCCATGCGGGTGTTCCGGCCGGGTGACCTGGGACGGGGGGTGCGCATCCGCGCGACGGGGCGCGCGTTGCCCGCGCGCGTGGTGACCAACGCGGACCTGGTGGCCATGGGTGCGCCGCTGTCCGACGACGAGATGGTCCGGCTCAGCGGTATCCGCACGCGCCACTGGCTGGGCGCCGGCGAATCCACCGGCGATCTTGCGCTCACCGCGGCGCGCGAGGCGCTGGCGCGCAGCGGCCTGCGCTCCGACGAAGTGGACCGGCTCATCCTGGCCACCGTTTCACCGGACCATCCCAGCCCCGCCACCGCGTGCCGGGTGCAGCACGCACTGGGGCTGTCCCCCGTGCCCGCGTACGACGTGGCGGCCACGTGCACCGGGTTTGTGTTTGCGCTGGAGCAGGCCGCGCGCGCGGTGTGCACCGGGGACCGCGCGGTGCTGGCCGTGGCCGCGGATGCGCGCTCCCGCTGGTTGGACGTCACGGACCGGGCCACGTGCGCGCTGTTTGGTGATGGCGCGGGTGCGGCGCTGGTGACCCCCGGGCCGCCCGGGGCCGGGCTCATCGCCGTCGGCGTGGCGTCAGAAGGAAGCGGGTTCTTCTCTGTCCACGTGCCCGCCGGCGGGGCGCGGGAGCCCATCACCGCCGAAGGGCTGGCAGCACGCCGGCACACGATCCGCATGGCGGACGGACCGCAGGTGTACATGCAGGCGGTGGAGGGGCTGCTGGCCACGGCGGAGGAGTTGCTGGCCGCCACGGGATTGGCGCTCACCGACGTGGACCTGGTGGTTCCGCACCAGGCCAACCGGCGGCTGGTGGAGCGCTTCATGCGCCTGGCGCGGCTGCCGGCGGAGCGCGTGCTGCTCAACGTGGACCGCCTGGGCAACATCTCCGGCGCGTCCACCGCCGTGGCGCTGGACGAAGCGCTGACCACGGGCCGTGTGCGCGCGGGGGCGCGCGTGCTGATCCTCGCGGCGGGTGCCGGGTACACCGCGGGTGCCGCGCTCCTGGTTGTGGATGAGGCGCTGCTGCGCGCCAGCGGGGCGCCGGCGTGAGTGTCCTGGACCACGTGGCCATGGCGCTGGAAGCCATCCGTGCGCACCCGCTGCGCAGCTTCCTGAACATGCTGGGTGTGATCATTGGCGTGCTGAGCGTGGTGCTGCTGGTGAGCGTGGCGGACGGGCTGCGGGGCCACCTGGCGGACACCTTCCAGATCCTGGGGAGCAACCTCATTGAGGTCCGCCCCGGCCGCAGCGAGCGCACCAACGCGCCTCCGCCGCTGAACTCCCCGCGCAAGCTCACCTACGAGGACGCGCAGGCGCTGGTGCGGCGCGCGCACCAGCTGGAGGCGCTGTCACCCATCATCTACGGCGGCGCGTCCATCCGCTTCCGTGATCGCCGGCGGGACGTGCAGGTGACGGGCGCCGGCCCGCAGCACCTGGACCTGCGGAACATCCGCCTGGGCGTGGGGCGGTTCTTCTCCCGCGAGGACATGGACGCGGCGCACAAGGTCGCCGTCATCGGCGTGCGCGTGGTGCAGGAGCTGTTTGGTGACGAAGACCCGTTGGGTCTCACCCTGTACGTGGCGGATGTGCCATTCCGCGTCGTCGGTGTCATTGAGCCCAAGGGGCAGACCTTTGGGTTTGACTGGGACGACGTGGTGTACCTGCCCGTCACCGCGGCCCAGGAACTGTTCAACCTGGACGCCATCACACAGATCATCTGCCGCAGCCGGGACCGCACCAACCCGCAGCCCGCCATTGACGAGATCCGGGCCATCCTCACGGAGCGCCACGCCTACCAGGAGGACTTCACCGCCCGGTCCCAGGACGACCTGCTGGCCACCTTCAACGGCATTGCCGACACCCTGACGCTGGTGCTGCTGGCCATCGCGTCCATCAGCCTCGTCGTGGGCGGGATAGGCATCATGAACATCATGCTGGTGAGTGTGAAGGAGCGCACGCGGGAGATCGGCATTCGCCGCGCCATGGGCGCCCGCCGCACAGACATCCTGCTGCAATTCCTCGTCGAGTCCGTGGTGATCAGCACGCTTGGGGGCGCGCTGGGTCTGGGCGGGGGTGCGGGCATCATCGGCGCGGTGACGCGGTGGGTCCCGGACCTGCCGCTGCACCTGTCCTGGTGGGTCGTGGCCGTTGCGCTGGGTTTCTCGGCGCTGGTGGGCATCCTCTCCGGGGTGGTGCCCGCCCGCAGCGCGGCCGCCGTGGATGTGGTGGACGCCCTCCGCTACGAGTAGCCGCGCCCGCGGCTACGGCGTGTCATCCACCCGCCGCCCGTCGACGTACACCACGCGCTGCAGACGCCCGCGGTCATCCCGCTCCATCCATATCCCCTGCTGCAGGCCGCGGTCGTACGGGCCAAACCGCTCCAGCGCGCCGGTGGGGTCGTGGAACTTCCAGGTTCCTTCGCGCACACCCCGCACGTAGAAGCCTTCCGTCTCCACCGCTCCGCCGGGCAGGTACGTCACCCAGCGTCCGTCCTCCTTGTCGTCCAGGTAGGCGCCTTCGCGCTCCAGGGCGCCGCCGAACTTCCACTCGCGCCAGACGCCGTTGCGCCGGCCGGCGGTGTACGCCCCCTCGGAACGCCACGAGCCATCCGGGTGCCAGCTGCGCCACGTGCCGCTGCGCGTGCCGTGCTCCAACACGCCCGCCTCGGCGACCTGGCCCGACAGGTAGCGGCTCTCGAACGGCCCGTGCGAGACGCCGTCGGGCCGCACGCACGAGACCAGCTCGCGATCATCACGGGTGAGGACCGCGCGCTCCGTGCCCTCCGGGCAGCTGCCGCGCCGCGCGCGCTCGTCGCTGCGCATCAGGGCCCAGGTCACTCCGCCCACCAGTGTGACGGCAGCGCCGGCCACGGCGAGCCGGCGGACCAGGCTGCGCGCGCCGGCGCGCAACTCGGTCCACGGGATGTCCAGCCCCGCGGCGAACCGCACGTCCCACGCGCGGCGCAGCGCCAGGGCCCACGCGGCTCCACCGACGGCAGCCGCCGCCGCGACCAGGCCCTTCCATCCGCCGATGTCCCGCAGGGCGTTCCACCCGTCGGACACGGCGACGAGGAACGCCAGGGCGAGCAGCAGTTTGGTCCACTGGCGCCGCAGCGCAGGCGCCACCGCCGCACCCACGATGAGCAGCAGTGCCGGGTTGACGGCGCCGGTGAAGGTGGCAGCGGCCCAGCGCATCAGCGCGTGCGCCTCGCCCGGGGGCAGCGCCTTCCCCAGCAGACCGGCCAGCACTTCGCTGATGCCCGTGGCGACGATGCGCACGACGAACACCGCCGCCAGCGCTGCCGGCAGCGCACCCAGGTGACGGCGGAGGTCACCCAGTTCCTCCGCCGGAGGCGTGGCCGCGGCGGCCGGTTCCGGCTCCGGGGGCGCCGGTGGCTCGTCAACCTCCACCTCGGTGACCGTCCCGGCGGTGAGCCGTCCCAGCGCACCGCGGGGCATGTACAGGCCGCCGCAGCCCGTGCACACGTCCAGCGGCTCGCCTCGCAACTGCACGCGTGACGTCGTCTTGCCGCAGCCCGGGCAGGTCAACGGCCGCCCGGAGAAGTGGTGCATCAGCTCGCGGATGAGTTCGGGCGTGACGCCCAGGTGGCGGGCGTAGAGCTCCGGGGCCACCTCGGCGGGGAAGAACCGGCCGCGGCAGCGTCCGCACACGTCCTCGCCCAGCGCGCCCGCGGAAGCGGCCATGCCGCCACTGCACGCGGGGCAGCGCACGTACCGCGGCGCGGTAGCGGCGGCGGGCTCTGGCGGTGGGAGGGTCCCGGCGTCTGCCATGGCGACGAGCCTACGCACCGTTGCGCGTGCCGGCAACGCTCACGGGCGCGTGGCGCGGACTTCCCAGGACTCAATGTTCCAGGACACCGTGGTGTGGGTGCCAGTGGGCGCCCAGCCCAGCAGGTCCTTGCGCCGCGCCGAGACGACCGGCCGCGTGTAGACGGGCAACATGGGCAGTTCCCGACGGAAGATCTCCGCCGCGTGGCGCAGCAGGTCACGCCGGCGCGCCGCATCCAGCGTGCGCGGCACCGCGTCCATGAGCGCGTCCACCTCGGCGTTGCGCCACGCCGCCTGGTTCTGGCCGGTCCAGCGGTTGGCTTCGGAGGGAATGTGGCGCGAGGACAGGAACGTTTCACCGTAGGCCATGGGGTCCATGGTGAACGCGTAGAACGCCAGGTGCGGGCTCTTGCGCTGCTTGAGCACGTCACCAAAGAACACGCGCGCCGGACTGCCCACCAGGCGCACCTCCACGCCCACGGCGCGCCACTGCGCCTGGAAAGCCGTCAACGCGTCCTCCGCGGCCTTCACGCCCGTGGCGTAGGCCAGTTCCAGGGAGAGGACGCGCCCCTTGGCGTCATGGCGCAACCCGCCCGCACCAACGGGGTAGCCCAGCGCATCCAGCTCCGCGCGCGCGGCCTGGGGGTCGTACCGGATGGGCTCGGGTTGCGCGGGGTTTCCTTCGTGGCGTGGTGGAAACAGCGTGTCCACCGTGGCGTACCGGCCGTGGAACACGCGGTCCACCACGCTGCGCCGGTCAATGGCGCTGGCCAGCGCCCGCCGCAGGCGCGCATCACGCAGCCACTCGTCCTCGCAGTTGAAATCAATGTGCGCCCACACCATGCCCGGCGCCAGGTCCACCACAAAGTCCCCACCGCGGCGCGCGCGCAGCTCCTCCGCCAGGTCCACGCCAATGCTCCCGTCGGGCGCGATCGCGTCGGCTTCGCCCGCCTCCAGCAGGGACAGCGCCGCGCGGTCACTCCCCGCGAACCGCCACACGACCTCATCCACCCGGGGCGGGGCGAACGCCACCGGGTTGCGCACCAGGCGGATCCATTCGCCGGGGCGCCACTCACCCAACGCAAACGGCCCGTAATACAGCGGCCGGCGCAACCACGGGCTCTTCTTGAGCGCGCCGCGGGCGCCACCGTCCCCCACCCAGAACGCTTCCACCACGTGCGCGGGCAGCGGCACGTGGTTGCGGAACGCGGTGAAGAACGCAAACGGCTCCTTCCACGTCACGCGCAGCGTCGCATCGTCCGTAGCGCGGATGTCCTCAATCTTCTCCGCCAGGGACCGGTCACGCACTTCCTGGGACGGGTCCATCACCACCTGGTGGCCCAGCACAAAGTCCCGCGCCACCAGGCGCTGCCCGTCAGCCCACCGTACGTCCCGGCGCAGGTGCCAGTTGACCACCATCTTTGCCGCGCGGTCCGGGTCCGTCGTCACGGCGCCGGCCGCGTCCAGCAGGATCACGCCGCCGCCCTCGCCCAGCGACGGGATGGACTCCGCCACCCCGGGCACCATGCGCCAGTCACGGTCGTATTGCGTGAGGTACCGCGTGCCGGCCTCCACCACCTGGTTGGCGGCAATGCTCTCCGAAAACTGCGGCAACAACGCGTCCGGTTCCTGCGTGGTGACGACGGTGATGCGGCGCGGCGGGGGCGTCCCCGGCGTGCGCTGGCAGCCGGCAATCAGCAGGATGAGCAGCAGCTTCCGCATGTCTGTGTGCGTAGAACATCCCCGGCCCGCGCGGAAGCACGTTGAAAGCCCCCGCCGCGTGACGCACCATGGCCCGGATGGAACACGGGCGCGCGCCTCCCACCACCGCCGCGGCAATTCCCTCCGTCCTGCCGGGCGTGACGTCGGCGCTGGGGCCGGGGGCGGCGCTGATCGTCCCGCGTGACGGGATGGGGTACGCGTCGCTGCACGCGGAGGTCTGCCCGTCCTGCCACGCGCGCGTGCCGCAAGCGCTGGAGCGGTTCACGCTGCGGCCGGAGACCGCCCGGGCAGCGGCGCTGGAGGCTCTGCTCAGCCCGCCCGCCGTGTTGCTGGCGTCCATGGCGCTGCGCCTGCTGGGAGACACGTTGTGGTGGCCGCTGGTGTTCCTGTTCGGGCCGTCGCTGGCGCTGTCCACCGCGGCGGGTTTGCGCATCCGGCTCAAGCGGTTCCGCCTCAAGGCGGCGCTGTGCCCCGCCTGTGCGGCCAGCATCCGCGCCGCGCGGCGGCGGGTGCGCGTGCACCGGACGCTCAAGAACCTGTCCGCGTGGGGCATGGTGATGCTGGCGCCGGTGGCGTTCACGCCGCTGGGCGAGCACTACCGCGTCCTGGTGGCGCCGCTGGCCGCGGTGCTGGCGGGCGGCTGCAGCGTGCTGTTCATCCTGGAGCGCGCGTCACGCCGGCGCGCGGCCGCGTTGCTGCCGGCGCTCACCCACGTCGACGAACAGGGCGCACTGCTGCAGTTGCCCGCGTCCTGGTCCGGCGGCGTGCAGGTGCGCACTCAGCCCAGTGCCGATTGACCGGGCGGAGCCCGCGGTGCGACGGAAGGCCCATGAGCCGCCGCAAGCGTCGTGACCATCCCGACCGTTCCCCGCCAACGGACGCGCCGCCCGCCGCGGCGGAGCCGGCCGCCGGCCCGGGTCTGGCCGAGCTGGCGCTGGACCGGTTGGCCGCACGCGTGCACCCCGAGCTGTTCCTGGCGCTGCAGGCGCAGCTCCCCGAAGGCGACGCGCGGTGGCTCACGCTGTTTGCGCACGGTTTTGACGACGAGGGGAACATGAGCCCGCTGCTGGGGTTGCAGCCGGTGGCGCTCCATCCGGTGGCCTTTGAGCTGGGCGGCGGCCGGCTGGACGGGCCGGCCACGGTGCTGCGGCTGGTGGACGTGTTCACGGCGCAGCCGCGGCGGCTGGCGGGTTGGCAGGCGCGCGTCACGTTTGCCGTGGTCACCGCGCTGGGACCCCACCGGTGTGATGCGCTGGGCCGTGACGGGATGGGTGAGGTGATTGGCGCCGTGGAGCAGCAGTTGGCGGCGCCGGGGTTCCTGCTGCCCATGGGGACAGACACCGCGCCGCTTCCGTTGGACGCCGCGGCGGTGGCCCGCGAGGTGGAGGCCGCGTTCCCGGGTGCCCTGGCCCGCGCGCGCCTGGGTGAGGCATTGCAGCTGGCCTTCCCGGACGAAGACGACGAGACGCTGGACGAACTGGTGGCGGAATCCCTGCGCGCGCTGCAGGTGCGCGTGGCGCCGGCGCCGCCCTACGCCGTGGAGGTGGCAGCGGCGGGCCGCGAGTGGCTGCCGCTGCAGGCGGTGCTGGACGCGCTGAAGCGGCGGTTGACCGGTGGCCTGCGGGTCCTGCGCTGACGACGAGGGGGTGCCGCGATGGAATGGCTCAACTACCACCACCTGCTCTACTTCTGGACCGTGGCCCGGGAGGGCAGCATTGCCCGCGCCAGCGTGAAGCTGCGGCTGGCGCAGCCCACCATCAGCGCGCAGATCCACGCGCTGGAGGATGCGCTGGGGCACAAGCTGTTCCAGCGCCAGGGCCGCAACCTGGTGCTCACGGAGATGGGCCGCACCGTGGAGAAGTACGCCGACGAGATCTTCTCGTTGGGCCGCGAGATGCTGGACGTGGTGAAGGAGCGCGGCGCTCCGCGGCGTCCCACGCTGGCGGTGGGGATTGTGGACGCGGTGCCCAAGCTGGTGGCGCACGTGCTCCTGCAGCCGGCGCTGGCGCTCCCGCAGCCCCCGCAGCTGCAGTGCCACGAGGACGACCTGGACGAACTGGTGGCGCGCCTGTCCGTCCACCAGCTGGACCTGGTGCTGTCTGATCACCCTCTGCCCGCTGACGCGCACGTGCGCGCCTTCAGCCACCGCCTGGGCGAGTGCGGCATGGCCTTCTTTGCCGCCCCCGCGCTGCACGAGCGCCTGCGCCGCCACGCGTTCCCGGGCAACCTGGACGGCGCACCGGTGCTGTTGCCCGGCCGCGGCGCGGCGTTGCGGCGCGTGCTGGACGCGTGGTTCGAGCAGCACGAGGTGCGGCCCGCGATCATCGGCGAGTTTGACGACGGCGCGTTGCTGAAGGTGTTTGGCCAGGCCGGCGCCGGCGTGTTCTGCGCGCCGTCCGCCATCCGTGACGAGGTGGAACGCCAGTACCGTGTACGCGCGCTGGGCGAGGCACCCGAGGTGCGCGAGGCCTACTACGCCATCAGCGTGGAACGCCGCGTGAAGCATCCCGCGGTGCTCGCCATCACGCGCGCGGCGCGCGCGGAGGTGTTCGGTTGACTCAGGCCACCGCGCCGTCGCTGGGCATGTTGACCACCTCGCCCTCGCCCGTCTCGTCCGCGTCGTCGGAGCGGCGCTTGCGCAGCTGCGTCAGTTCCCACACCGGCCCCGCCACAAGACTCAGCGGGTCATCCGCAAACGCCGGAGCGTTTCCTTCATGCAGCACGTGCCCGGCGATGTTCAGCGCCCACCCGCTGACGAAGGCAGTGGCGGAGAGCGCCCACAGCGGCCGGTAGGCGGGGAACACCAGCAGGCCCGCGGTGCCGGCCAGGATCACCGGGATGCCCACTGTGTGGAACTTGCGGTTGGTGGGGTCCCGGTGCGTGGCGTCGTAATGCTCCACCGCCAGCTCCCAGCGCTCCACCAGGCCGCCCTGGAATTCCGGGTGTGCCTCCCGCCAGCACTCCTCCAGCCCTTTCACGCCCTTCCCAAACAACCCCAGCCCCACCACCTTCTGCCCGGTGAGCACGGCGCCCATGCCGGTGACGGCAAACGCCAGATTGCGGGAGCGCTTGTCGGGGATCAGGTCCAGCAGCTTGTCGAGCATCGGCAGCCTCCTCCTCCTCGTGGGAGACACGCAGATACCCCGCGGGATCGCGCCGTGCCAGTCAGGCGCGGCCCACCCGTGCCGCCGTCTGGGCGGGCCCGGTCACCCGCGTGAACTTCATCGCGCCGTCACCGCGGTCCGCCACAATGGTGTCCCCGTCCTTGAACGTGCCCTTGAGGACCTCGCGCGCCAGCGCGTCCGCCAGGTGCCGTTGCAGCGCGCGCTTGAGCGGCCGCGCGCCGTAGCTGGGTTCGTAGCCCTCCTGCAGGAGGAACTCGCGCGCCGCCGGGGTGACGTCCAGCCGAAGTCCCCGGTCCGCCAACCGCTGCGCAAACGCATTCACCTGCAGCTCCACAATGCTCATCAGCTCGTTGTGGCCCAGGCGGTGGAACAACAGGATGTCATCCAGCCGGTTGAGGAACTCCGGGCGGAAGTGCGCCTTCACCGCTTCCATCACCGGCACGCGCACCTTCTCCACGTCGTCCGCGTCGGACAGGTACTGGCTGCCCAGGTTGGAGGTCATCAGCACCACGGTGTTCTTGAAGTCCACCGTGCGCCCCTGGCCGTCGGTCAGCCGCCCGTCGTCCAGGATCTGCAGCAGCACGTTGAACACGTCCGGGTGCGCCTTCTCGATTTCGTCCAGCAGGAGCACCGCGTACGGACGCCGCCGCACCTTCTCCGTGAGGTAGCCGCCCTCGTCGTAGCCCACGTAACCCGGCGGCGCGCCAATGAGCCGCGCCACGCTGTGCTTCTCCATGAACTCGCTCATGTCCAGGCGCACCATGGCGGTCTCGTCGTCAAACAGGAACTCCGCCAGCGCGCGCGCCAGTTCCGTCTTCCCCACGCCGGTGGGCCCCAGGAACATGAAGCTGCCCATGGGCCGCCGCGGGTCGGACAGGCCCGCGCGCGCACGGCGGATGGCGTCAGACACCGCTTCCACGGCGGGCCGCTGTCCAATGACGCGGGTCCCCAGGCGCTCCTCCATCTGCAGCAACCGGTCGCGCTCGCCCTCCAACATCCGGGACACGGGAATGCCCGTCCACCGTGAAACGACCTGTGCAATCTCCGCGTCCGTCACCTCCTCTGAGAGGAACCCGCCGCCCTGCTTGCGCAGCTCCGCCAGCTTCTCATTGGCCTGGGCAATGCTCTTCTCCAGCCCGGGAATGACGCCGAACCGCAGCTCCGCCGCCTTGTCAAAGTCCCCGCGCCGCTGCACTTCCTCCACGTCACGCCGGGACGCTTCCAGCTTCTCCTTGAGGGTGCGCATCTCCGCAATGAGCGCTTTCTCCTGCTGCCAGCGCGCGCGCATGGTGGAGACCGTCTCCTTGGCCTCCGCCAGCTGCTTTTCCACGTCGTTGAGCTTTTGCGCGCTTTGCGGGTCCGTTTCGCGCTTGAGCGCCTGGCGCGCAATCTCCAGGTTCACAATCCGCCGCTCCACCTCGTCAATCTCCACGGGGACGCTGTCAATCTCCATCTTCAGCCGGCTGGCCGCTTCGTCCACCAGGTCAATGGCCTTGTCCGGCAGGTGCCGGTCCGCAATGTACCGGTGGGACAGTTGCGCCGCGGACACAATGGCCGAATCCGTGATGCGGATGCCGTGGTGGACCTCGTAGCGCTCCTTGAGTCCGCGCAGGATGGCCACCGTGTCTTCCACGGTGGGTTCGCCCACCAGCACCGGCTGGAACCGCCGCTCCAGTGCCGGGTCCTTCTCCACGCGCTGCCGGTACTCCTTCAGCGTCGTTGCGCCCACGCAGCGCAGGTCGCCGCGCGCCAGGGCGGGTTTGAGCAGGTTGGCCGCGTCCATGGCGCCTTCCGCCGCGCCCGCGCCCACCAGGGTGTGCAGCTCGTCAATGAACAGGATGATGCGGCCCTCCGCATCCTTGATGGCCTTGAGCACCGCCTTCAACCGGTCCTCAAACTCGCCGCGGTACTTGGTCCCGGCGATGAGGGACCCCAGGTCCAGCGCCACCAGCCGCTTGTCCTTGAGGCTCTCCGCCACGTCTCCCTTGGCGATGCGCAGCGCAATGCCTTCCACAATGGCCGTCTTGCCAACGCCGGGTTCGCCGATGAGCACGGGGTTGTTCTTGGTGCGGCGCGACAGCACCTGCATGGTGCGGCGGATCTCCTCGTCGCGGCCGATGACCGGGTCCAGCTTTCCCTTGAGCGCATCCTGCGTGAGGTCCCGGCAGTACTTGTCCAGCACGTTGTACTTGCCCTCGGGGTTCTCGTCCGTGATGCGCTGCGTGCCGCGCACGTCCTTGAGCGCCTGCCGGACTTCCTCCGTCCCCACACGGTGCTTCTTGAGCGCCGCCTGCGCGCCGCCCTTCACCAGCGTCATGGCCAGCAGCACGTGCTCCGCGGACAGGTACTCGTCGCCCATCGTGCGGGCCTCGGCCTGTGACCGCTCAACGATCTCCTTGAGGGGCCGGGACATGTAGACCTCGGCACCCTGCACGCGCGGCTGGGTGTTGAGCGCCTCATCCGCCGCGTTGGCCACCGCACCCGGGTCCGCCTTCAGCTTCTGCAGCAGCGCCGGGACCACGCCGTCTTCCTGCTCCAGCAGCGCAATGAGCAGGTGCTCCGGCAGCAGTTCATTGTGCTGGCGGGACACCGCCAGGTTGCGGGCGGCCTCAAACGCCTCCCGCAGTTTCACCGTCATCTTCTCAAAGTTGACCGGACCCATCGTGTGCTCCTGCGTGTCGGACGGCGTCGCTCTCGCCGTCACGCGCCCCGCAAGCTAGGCACGTGCCTTGCGTGTGCAAGGGCAGCCCGCGACACGCCGCACCCGGTGCCCACGACCGCGAATCGGCAGCTCGCGACATTTCCCCCCATGGCCGCGACTGTCGCGGGCTCGGGGTGGGTGTCGTGGGCTGGGGGGGGGAGTGGCGTGGACTCCGGGTTCGCTGTCGTGAGCTGGGGGGCCGTGCACCAGGCCAGTGGGGGAGGTGTCCCGGGGTGGTGGTGGGCGCCCATCACGCGCCGTGCGCTCCAAGTGCACGGTCAAGCCACCCTGGGCTGGCGCCGCAGCGCGTGATCCGCCCGTCGCGTGCGGTGGCAACCAAGCGTGGTTCGGTCCACGGCGCCGTGGAGTCGAAGACCGTCGCGTGCTCGAAGACGTCGAGCGCCCTCCGAAGGTTGGCGATGCTCGCGGTATGGATCGCGCGGATGTCCCGCTCGGACGCCGCGTGTCCGCCGCTCTGCGCCCGTTGAAGAACCCGCGCGATGTTCTCCGCCACGGAGTCCGTGGCGATGAAACGAAGCTGCGTCAAGAAACCACGCCGACGCGCGACCTCCGCCTGGTCGATTGAGGCCGTCGTTCTCAGCGTGGTCTCAACGGCGAAGGACCGGCCCCGTTCGATGTGGCCGACCACAAACTGCTCGCACTCCTTGGCGACGGCGCGCCTGACATCCGGGGAAATCGCCCGGTAGCTGCCCAGAACCTGCGCGCAACGGTCGTCGATGTTGAACGCATCCACGCGGAATGACGTGACGGGGAAGCAGGTTGTCTTGCCGCTTCCGGGTGGTCCCGCCACGACGAGCATCAGCGGACGCGTCACGCGGAGTCAGCCGGTCTCGAGGGTTGTGTCGGACTCGGACGCCATGTCGGCAGGCAGCGTCCTGGAGACGAGGTTGCCATGGGCGTCAACAATGCCCAGCTTCTCGAGCCGTTGGCGCGCCGCCTGGATGCGCACGCCGGCGAGCGCCATGACGCGACGCTCCCACTCCTCCCGGTCCTCGTCGCGGTCGAGGTCGAGGTCGTCCACGGGTGCCGTGGGGATGGGCGACACGCCGGTCTTGAGGTGCGCAACCATGGGCCCAGCATGCCTCCCACGCGGGGCTTTCGCCAGTGGGTGCCCTCCTACGTCCGGCCGCTCAGCTTGTCCCCGTGGCGGTAGATGAGGACGTTGGCCGCAACAAGGCACAGCATTCCCGGCAACCCGGGCAGGCCGATGACGAGGTCATCACCGCCGCGAACCAGCAGCAGCGACAACCCGGCGCCGCCGTTGATCACGCCGTGCGCCAGCGCGGGGGCCCAGGTGGTGCCGGATTCGCGGCGCAGCCACGCCAGCGGCGGGGACAGCAGCACGGTGAACACCACCATGAGGCCCACGCCGAGCTCCGGGTGGTCCGGGTAGTTGTGGCCCTGCAGGACCAGCGGCGCGTGCCACAGGCCCCACACCACGCCGACAAACAGCGACTGCTTCCAGAAGCCCAGCGGCGCCAGCTCCTTGCCGAGCCATCCGCGCCAGCCGGCTTCTTCGCCCATGGAGACGATGGCGTTGACGGTGGCGCCGGCGGTGACCGCCTGCAGCAGGCCGAACAGGTACATGACGGGCGGCGAGGTCTTCTGGAAGTTGTCACGGAGTTTCTGCAACTGCTCCGGTGTGAGGGTGGCGGCGGCCTTGTCCAGGACGCCGGACGCGTCGGGTGCGTACTGCACGCCGGGCATGAGCAGGGTGAGTGCGCTGGCGCCAACGCACAGGGCGGCGCCAAAGATGATGGCGAGTGGGACGGCGGCGTTGAACTCGGGGCGGAGTCCCAGCGCGGTGGCAATGGACTCACGGCGGGCGGCGGCAAACGCAGCGGCAACCAGGCCGGGGATGAGCATGTAGACGGTGCCCAGTGCGACGCTGCGGGGGGTGCCCCAGCGGATGCCCGCGGCATACGCGGCGTACGCCAGGACCCAATCCGCAGCGAACGTGACGACGAGATAGAGGGCCACGCGGCCCCAGGCGGGACGGTCCATGCCGCGCGTGTAACACCTCTCCCCGCTTGCGGGGAGAGGTCGCCGGCCTGTGGCCGGGGGTGAGGGGCATGGCCGTTGACGGGGACGGCTACGGGTCCCCACCGCCGTCCGGGAGCAGCACGGTGGGCAGGGTACGGTGCATCACCAGTCTGAAGGTGCCGTGGGGCATGGCGGTCCAGACCTGCGTGGCCACGCGGCGGAACGTGCGGACGCCGCCGTCGGTGCGGAAGGAGACGCGTTCCACAAACGCCACCTCCGCCCGCGGTCCCAGCACGCGCGCGCGGATGTCCCGCGGCTCCAGCTTCTCCCAGGTGCCGGTGGCCACTTCGCGGCGGTACTCGCCGAGGATGGCGTCACGGCCGCGCGCCTCGGGCCACCCGGCGTGCTGGGCCAGGGTGTCGGGGTTGGATGACCAGGCCTCGCCGACGGCGTCGACGTTCCGGGCATTGATCGCGTCGTAGTAGCCGCGCACCAGCCGCTCCACGGTTTCGGCCGCGGCGTCGGGTGCGTCGTCCGCGGGCAGCGGCTTGGCGCCGGGAGGCGGGGATTTCCACGGGTCCGGCACGGCGGCGGGCGGGGTCAGCTCCGCGGCGAGCAGGTAGATGACCGGCGGAGCCGCCAGCAGCGTGGCGATGGCGAGGCCGCGGGACGCTGCCGGGGTCATTCCCGGTGCCCCACGTGCACGTCCAGGTCCACGCCCAGTTCTGCCAGGCGGGGCAGCACGTGCTTTTCCAGCGCGTCATAGAACACGGACAGCATGACCACCGGCGGCGGCAAACCCAGCGCGGCCATGTCGCGTTCACGCTGGGACAGCTCGCGCGGGGGGCCTTCCAGTGGTCCGCCAATGCGGCGTTCAAAGCGCGCCAGCTCGTCGGTGAGCCGCACGCGCAGGCGGTCCTTCTGCACGGGTTTGAAGTCCGGCACAAACAGGCGCGCGGCCTCAAACCCGAACGCGCCATGGAACGACTCATCCCGGTGGATCTCGGACAGCGCCCACTGGGCAATGGGCAGCTTCACCAGGTTGAGTGCGTGGCGGAACTCGTGTGCGCTGACCAGCTCGCCAATGACAAAGAACGCCACCATGCCGGCGATGGCCTGCTCATCCGCCTCCGCGTCGTCGCGCCAGGCCAGCACGGGTGGCGTGGCGTCACGCGGGAGCGTGGGGGTTGCGCCCAGCGCCTGCAGCACGTCCGCGGCCACGTCCACGTGGCGCACCTCGTCCTCCACCACGCGGCCAAACGCCCCCAGCACGTCCAGCGGCGCCCCCAACCGCGCCAGCGCACCGGTCATCCAGCCGGAGATGACCACGCTCTCGTATTCGCTCTCCATGAGGCGCTGCCAGCCCGCCACCACGTCAGGGAGCAGCGCGGCAGGGATGTCCTTGAGGTCCAAAGCGGGCGGGTCGTCCGCGGCGCCGTCGCGGCGGACGCGCTGGCGGTGGAGGCTGGCCATGCGCGTGGCGGCGCGGTTGACCGCAAAGCGGGGCAGGGTGGAGCGGCAGCTCATTGAATGGCCTTTCGCAACGGCCCGCGGGCCCGTCAAGGGGGGGCCTTGCGTGGCCGGGGCGGCGTCTTCCAAGGTTGGGCCCGGCCATGGCGACGGTGGGACCCAAGACGGGCGGTTTCTGGTTGTGGCGCAAGCAGGCCACCGCGTCCGTGTTGACGGCGTTGTTGCCGCGCGCGCTGGCTGCACCGCTGCCGTTGGAGCGTCCCCTGCGCGTGGGTTACCTGCGGTTTGACCGGCGCGTGGGCGAAGTCCTGCTGCAGACGCCGCTGTACGCGGCGCACAAGGCCGCGCGCCCGTTGGACACCGTGGTGGCGGTGGTCCACCCGCGCATGGCGCGCGTGCTGCGCGGCCAGGACGGCATTGACGAACTGGTGCCCTTCTCCTGGCGCGGCTTCCCGCTCACCGCGGAGTCACGCGCCTGGCTGGCCGCGCTGCGCTCCCTGCGGCTGGACGTGGCGGTGGACTGCAGCGACCCGACGATCTTCTCCGTGGGTCACGTGGTGGCCACGCGGCTCACCGGTGCGCCGCACCGCGTGGGTTTCCACCGCGGTCCGGCGGAGGCGCACTACACGCGCACCGTGCCGGTCCCTGACCCGGTGCATGAAGCCTCCGCGCGCGCGGCGCTGTTGGAACCCTTTGGTGTCCGCGCATCACCGGAGCTGCGTTTCACCCCGCACCCCGCCACGCCGGTGCGGGTGGACGGTGCGGACGTGGTGGCGCGGATGGCGGCGGAGCCGGGGAGGCACGCCGTGGTGTGCCCGGGCGGGCGGCTGGCGTGGCGGCGCGGTGGCGCGGAGCACTTTGGTGCGCTGGCGGCGGCGGTGCTGGCCGCGGGACGTACGGCGTGGCTGGCCCCCGGCCCCGGCGAAGAGCCGCTATGCCGCGACGTGGCGGCGCTGGCCCCGGGCGCGCGGCTGCTTCCCGTCACGGACCTGGACCAGCTGGGTGCGGTGATGCGCGCGGCCGGCGTTGTCGCCTGCAACAACAGCGGCACCATGCACCTGGCGTGCGCGGTGGGGGCGCGCACGTTTGCGTTGTTTGTGCACATGGACCCGGTGCGGTGGGGACACCCGCAGCCCCAGCACCGCATGTACGTGCTGGATCCCGCCGCGCCCGACGCCACGGTGCGCCTGGTGGACGCGTTCCGGGCATTCCTGGAGGCGGCATGATCCTGCCCGGGCTGCTCCTGCTGGTGGCGGCGCAGGACGGCGGCCCCGCGCCGCTGCCCGGCCCCAGCCCGGACGAGGTGGACGCGGTGCTGCGCGCGCTGGAGCCGCAGTCCGCCGCGGTGGCCGCCGCCCCCGCGCCCGAGTTGGAAGTGCCGCACGCGGACCTGCCGCCGCGCTGGTGGGAGATGGTGGAGCCGGTGCTGGCCCTGCGGTTGCGCCCGGTGGTGCGGCTGGGCCACCCCACAAGCCAACGCCGCCCGGAGGGCGCCCTGGACCTGCGCGGCTGGGTGGGCGCCACGCTGCACCCGGTGCCGGGGCTGTCAGCGCGGCTGGTGCTGGCGGTGCATCCGTCCTTCCCGGCGTTGGAGGCGCCCGGGCCGGATGCGCTGTTGGATGGCTGGGTGGAGTGGGCGTACCCGGCGCTGGGTGGCACGGTGGCGCTGCGGGCGGGGCGGCAGGAGATAGCGCTCACGGAGCTGACGTGGGCGCGGCAGGACTGGCTGCAGCGGCCGCCGCGTTTTGACGGCGCCACCGCGCGGCTCACAGTGGGGCGCGCGTTCCTGGTGGCGGTGCTGGCCGCGGAGGCGCTGTGGACGCTGCCGGTGGCGGGCGAGCCGCCGGACGTGAACGTGGTGGCGGCGCTGCAGAGCGGCTTTTCCGACGGGCCGGGGCGGCTGCTGGAGCTGCACGCGGTCCTGCGCGCCCCGCGCGTGGCGGCGCACGGGGACCGCACGGAGGGCCTGGCCACCCCGGCGCGCCTGTTTGCGGGCGGCAACGCGGAGTGGACCTGGATGGGCCTGCACGGCCGCGCGGCGTTGGACGTGGAGCAGGAGCAGTTTGAACGGCCCAGCGTGTTCGCCCCGCCGGTGGTGTTCCACGCGGAGGGGGGATACGCGCCGCACTTCCCATGGGCGTTTGGTGCGTACGCGTCCGCCGGGGCGCGCGGCGGGCTGGGCCAGCCCATGAGCTGGCTGCCGGGCGCGGCGGGAGGCTGGAGCGGGTTTGACGGCGTGGCGGCGCAGGACGCGGTGCCGCTGTACGGCACGGTGCACGGCGCCTACGGCGAGATGGACCTGGCGCGCTCCACCAACGCGTATGCCCTGTTTGCCCGCGCCGGCCTGGTGCGGGACCGCCTGCAGGATCTCAGCTTCACGCTGTGGCGCCTGGCGCAGTGGGACGCGCGCGGGGCCTGGTACCCCGCGGCCGGGGACTCCCCGTTGTTGGCGCCCGGGGAGGGCCGGCCCACGCCGCTGATTGGCTGGGAGGCGGACCTGTCCGCCCGCGCGCAGCTCACAGATCACCTGGTGCTGTCCGGCGCGGTGGGCCTGTTGTACGCAGGGTCCCGCGCGCGGGATGCGCAATTCACGTCATTTGCGCAGACGGCGTGGGGATCGCTGGAATTCCGGTTGTAGCGGCGCTCAGGCACCACCCGCGTCGGCGGGCTCGTCGTCCAGCACCACTTCGGTGTCGCTTTCGGAGATCTCCTGCTCCTCCAGCACCACCTCCAGGTAGCCGTCCGCCACCATGCGGGCCAGCAGGCGGCATGAATCAAACTCCCCCAGGTGCCCCAGGTCCACCACGCGCTGCACCGTGGTCCCCTTGCCCACCAGGGAGAACAACAGCTTCTCCTCCTCGCTGGGACCGGTGGGCGGCGGCGGCTCACCGTCATCACCCAGGTCAAACAGGCTCTCACCGGTGTCCACCGGCGCCGGCCGGCTGGGCGCCTGGGAAATGTCCCGCTTCACGCGCAGCGTGTGCCCGTTGGACGGGATCACCCGCCGGATATCCGGCCATTCGCCCGTGCGCCGCACGCCCTCCATCAGCGCAATCTCCCACTTCATGCCCGGGCGCAGCTCCGCCGCCATGGTCGTGGTGGCGCCCACCACGAACTCATAGGTGCCGCTGGCCAGCGAAAACGCGTTGAACAGCGTCTCCCGCGTCTGCAGCCGGATGAAATCCGCCAGCACCGGCTGCGGCACGAACCGCCCCTCCAGCAACACCGCGCCAATCTTCTTGCCCGTCCGCTGCTGCATGTTCAGCGCGTCCAGCAGCGCGGCACGCGTGATGAGCCCCGCGCGCACCAGCATCTCGCCCAGGCGGTGCTTCACGTCCCGCTGCTTGTCCTCCACGCGGATGAGCAGCCCGTTGTGCATCCAGATGTCCACCGCCCGCGGGGGCGCACGCAGCCGCAGCAGACCGGACTTGTTCTGCCGCCCCAAGAGCTGGATGACGTCCGCGCAGCCGTCCTTCTCCAGGATCCCCTTGAGCGCCACGCGACTGCCGCCCTCCTCCGCGTCCACGGTGGGACTCGGCGTGCGGATGCTACCCGCATGTCCCGACCCGCGTCAGCCCGCCGTGTGTCCCGCATCACCTCCGTTGACGGATTGTCGGCCATTATCCTACATGGCCGGCAGGCGGCGGTGAGCCGGGGAGCGGTGATGGCCAAGTCCACGCAGTTGCGAGCGATGGTCGGGTTGGAGCCGCAGATCCTCACGGTGCAGACGGGGAGCCGGTCCTTTGCGGGGCGGGTGTTGGCGCCGCCGGCGCAGGTCCGCAGCGGGGACGAGGTCCACCTGCGCGTGAAGATTGGCGCCGGAGAGGACTGGGCGGACGTGCTGACGCGGGTCCGCCGGGTGGGTGGGGTGGCGCCCAGCGTGCCGTGGGGCGCGGGCCTGGCGCTGGACCTGGAGATTGTCCGGACCGCGCGGGGCTGCGAGGCGCTGTTTGAGACCGGGCAGGCGCTGGTGGGGAACGATTCCGTAGCCGTGGAGGAGAGTGATCCCGGGGAGATGGTGGGGTCACTCAAGCACATGCCGCTGGCGGATCTGCTGCAGACCATGGAGCTGATGCAGAAGACGGCGCGCGTGGAGGTCACGGACCTGGAGGGTGCTTCCGGCGTGGTGCACGTGGAGCGCGGCGCCGTGGTGGATGCGCAGATGCATGAGCTGGGTGCCATGGAAGCTTTCACGGCCATGGTCGGCCTGGCGCGCGGGCGGTTCCAGGTGCGGTTTGGGTGCCCGGCGCCGCGGCGGAGCCTGGAGCAGCCCACCAGCTTCCTGCTGCTGGAGGCCATGCGGAAGCTGGACGAGGACGCGCGCGAACCCACCCCCACCGTCCCCGGCCGCCGCGCACCGGCCCCCGTGGAGATGGCGGATTCCGTGCCGGCGCCGTGGCCGGACCCCGCGGCGCCCGCCCCCGTTCCGGTCTCCCCCTCTGCGCCCTTTGGCCGGTTCTTTGCCGAGGCGGGCCGCATCATCACCCTGCGCAGCGTGCGCGCCGCGGCGCAGCTCCCGCCCGACGACGACGCCATCCGGTCCGTCCCGCCGCGCAACCCGTTCCACGGCCACAGCAACAACTCCACCCCGCCGGCGTGACGCCACCGGGGGAGCCTGGGCGCTCGCGCGCGGGGCCCCTTGTGTGGGAGAAACCGCCTCCCGGCGACGGAGGTTAAGACCATGAAGCGCGTGGCGTGGGCATGGGTGGCGGTCTGCCTGGTGGTCTTCCCCGGGATGGCCCGGGCCGCCGGCTACTGGGTCAGCGAGATTGGCCCCAAGGCCATTGGCCGCGGCGGGGCGTTTGTGGCCTCCCCGGATGACCCCACGGCGATGTGGCTCAACCCCGCGGGCCTCTCCCTGGTGCCCGGCGCGCAGATCTACGTGGACACCTCGCTGGTGCGGCTCAACCAGCAGTTCACGCGTTCCTGCACGCCCAGCTGCGCGCCCAATCCCTACACCGTGGATTATGACGGCAACACGCTCACCGTGCCCAAGCACCCGCTGATTGTGGACGGAGAGTCGGTCATTGACCCGTACGGGCCCAATGGTGGCTTCGCAGACGGTGACCGCAGCGGTCTGCTCCTGGGCAACAAGGGCGAAGGAAGCGTGGGCACCGCGGTCAACGGGCGGGCCGGCCCCATGCAGGGCCGCTTTGGGCGGTGGGTCCCCTTCCTCTCCATGAGCTTCAACGGTGAACTGCTGGGCGTTCCGGGGCTGGGGCTGGGCGCCGCGGTGTACGGCCCCAACACGGGCGGCGTGCAGTACGCGGATGACGGCGTGCAGCGGTACAGCGTCATCACCAGCGAGCCGTTTGAGATGTTCACCGAGCTGGCCGTGGCCTACCGGTTCAACCGCTACATCGGCCTGGGCGTGGGGCTGGCACTGGACCGCCTGGGCACGCACCAACGCGTGGCGCTGTCCACGGACAAGCGCGGCACGGAGGCCAGGGAGAAGGACGTCATCGTGGACTTTGCCGCGTATGAGAACTTCATCCCGACGATGATGGTGGGCTTCACGTCCAACCCGGTGGCGGGGCTCCACGTGGGCGGGAGTTTCCTCACCCCACGCAAGGCGCGCGCCACCGGGCCGCTGAAGGTGACGCCCAACAGCAATCTCAACGACCCCAACGACCCCGACAGCCTGGGGCTTACGTTTGACGACAGCCACGCGCGCGCCGTGGGGTACTTCGGTTCACCGGCCGCCGCGCGCCTGGGTGCGCGCTACGATTTTGCGCCGTGGTTTGATTTTGAGGTGGCGGTGGTCCGCGAGTTCTGGTCCCAGATGCGGTACGTGCGCCTGGACATTGAGGGACTGGACGCCCGCACCACGCTGCAGCCCGACAAGCCGCTGGCCCTGCCCCCAACGCTGCAGCCCAAGGAGTGGCGTGACACGTGGAGCCTGCGCGCCGGCGGTGACTTCAACGTGTGGCCGGGCGTGGCCACGGTGCGCGCGGGGACGTTTGTGGAGGAGAGCGCCATCCCGGACCGGACTTACGACGTCACGGTGGCGGACGGGCGCAAGCTGGGTGTGTCCACGGGGTTCACGGTCGGGTACTTCGGGTTGCGGTTGGTGGGCGCCTGGCAGCACGTCTTCATTGAGGCCCGCGAGATCACCGACTCGCGGGTGGTCTCACAGAATCCGGTGGGGGTGGTCCAGAACATGGGCGGCAACACCGTGGTGGCGCTGGGCCGCTACTACCAGTCCCATGACGTGGGCTCCGTGGGCGTGGTGCTGGACGTGGGCGAGATGGCCCTGCGCCTGAAGGGCGTGGTGTCCGGAGACCGCGGCTGGTGGCGCCCGGAGGGTCCGCGCTCGCGCACCGTGCTGGATGCGGGCAGCTACCTGCAGCGCTCCTCCAACTTCTGAGCGGACGCGCACCGCCGACGGCGCAGGGCCAGCAGCCCGGCCAGTCCCAGCAGCATCCACCCCGGCCGCGACGTCCCCGCCATGCACCCGCACCCCCGCGGCGGTGCATCACCCGTATTCCCGCCGGACACCGCGGACACCGCAGCGGACGTGCCGGCCGCGGCGGATGACGCCGTGCTGGACGACGCCAGGAGCGCGGAGGAGGGCGCGGGCAGGCTGGTGTTGGCCGCCGTGGAGGTGGCCGGCGCGGCGCTGGAGGACGCGCCCGCCGAGGATGATGACGTGGGCGCGGCGCCAGCGTCCGGGAGGGGCGGCAGCGCGTCCACCGCCAGGTCCAGGCGCAGGTCAAACGACATGTCCGACGAGGTGCCGTTGGCCTGCTTCACCATGACCGCGATGACGTTGTCACCCTCCACGAACAGCGCGGGCGGAATGGCCACGTTCCACGTGGCGTTGTCCGCGCTGGTGGTGCCGCCGTAGGCCGCGTGTCCGGTGCCGTTGGTCATTCCCACCGAGTCCACCAACGTGCCGTTCACCCACAGCCCCATGGCGTCGTCATACGTGGCGGTGGCGTTGGCCGCGGTGACGCGGCGGCCCACGTGGAGCGTGCGGCGGAAGTAGACGCTGGGCTGGGCCGGGGTGGTGGCGGAGAAGCGCGTGGCCTCGTCCCCGTCACCGTAGCCCAGCTGCGCCGGGCCTTCCGCCCAGCTCCCGTCGTCATGGGCCGGGTCCTTCCAGGTGCTGCCGGGATCCGTGCCGTCCACGTGGTAGCGCCACGGTGACCCGTGGGGGATGGCGGCCAGCGTGACGGCGCCGTCAGCGAGCGTGAAGCGCCCGTGGCTGACGTCCCGCACCGCGCTGTCCGTGGCGCTGCGCACGCGCACGCGCCCCTGGCTGGTGGGCGTTCGCGGCAACGCCCAGTGCCAGCGGCCGGTGTTGAGGAGGTCCGTGACCAGCGGCCTCCAGGAGGCGCCGTCGTCATCAGACCAGTCCAGCGCA
The DNA here is from genome assembly GCA_016218805.1 of Deltaproteobacteria bacterium. Classification (GTDB taxonomy): domain Bacteria; phylum Myxococcota; class JACRCW01; order JACRCW01; family JACRCW01; genus JACRCW01. The sequence continues at coordinate 29,823 of JACRCW010000071.1, forward strand.
ACCCGCGCGATGGTGCCCGCGGTGGACCAGCGGATGTCCGTCTCACCGCCGGCCAGCAGCGTCTCTCCGCCCACCGGGTGGGCCAGCACCAGCCCGTCACCCTTCACCAGCGCCACGCGGTCCGTGATGGCGCCGTCTTCGCGGATGTTGAACAGGACAACGTGGTTGCCGTCCACGTCCAGCACCGCGCTGCCCCAGCGCATCTCCGTGAACGCCATCAACGGGTGCACGGCCGACTGTCCCAGCCCCGCGCCGCCGTGGCCGGCCACGACGTGGACGGTCCCGCTGCGCGCGGTAACGCCCGCCGGCTTCACGTACGGGCCCACGCCGTCCGGGCGGCCGTGCCGCGCATCCTTCAGGTGGCCGGCGGCCGTGGTGGGCGTGTCATACGCGCCGTCCACCAGCAGGGAGCGTTCATAGATGTGGCTGTGGCCGGTGAGGACCAGGTCCACGCCCGCGGCCTCCAGGATGGGGAGCGCGTTCTCCCGCATCTGGATGAGCTCCGTCTCCGTGTCCGAGTTGTGCGACCCCTTGGTGTAGGCCGGGTGGTGCCACATGGCGATGATCCACGGCTGCGTGGTGGCGGCGAGGTCCGACTGCAGCCACGTCAGCATGGCGCCCCCCGTGGTGCGCGGGCTTTCATAGGAATCCAGCACCACAAAGTGCACGTTGGCGTGGTCAAACGCGTAGTAGGCCTCCGTTCCCGACGGGAGCCCGCCGGCCTCGCCGGCGCGGGGGAGGACGTAGGCCTCGTAGTAGGGACCGGATTCGGTGGCGCTGTCCGACGTGTGGCCCTCATGGTTGCCCAGGGCGGTCCACAGCAGCGTGCGGCGCAGGATGCCCGCGTACGGGGCAAAGAAGCGCCCGGTGAACTGCGCCGTGGTGCCGTCGTTGTAGGCCATGTCACCCACGTGGAGGAACAGCTGTGGCAGGTCAGGCCCCAGGGCGGTGAGCATGGCGTCCCGCACGCGGTCCTGGTTGGCGTTGCCGGTGCCGGAGTCACCCAGGACCCAGGCGCGGAACGGGAGTGCCGTGCCGGTCACCGGCGGCGTGGTGAACACGTGCGTGTCGTCGGGTCCCTCCCACGCCTGCGCCGTGCTGCCCACGGAATAGAAGTAGCGCGTGTTGGGCGTCAGGCCGCCCAGGCGCACCGCGTGGCGCGCGGTCACCGCGCTGTCCGTGGCGGAGAGCGGCTGCGCCCCCACGGAGGTTCCCGCGGTGACGCGCCCGTCGGCGGCGGCCGCGGACTCCCAGACCACCACCACGGAGTCGGGCGTGGCGGACTGCAGGTAGGGCGGGCGCACCAGCTGCATGGGCACCAGGCTGCTCCACGTCATCACGGCGGCCACCGCAAGGGTCACACCCATCATTCACCTCCCAGGTCCCGGGCCAGCTCCGCCACGCCGGGCAGCCGCGGTGCCGCCGTGCGTGCGCGTTCCAGCGCGGCGCGGGCTTCCGTGACGCGGCCGGCAGCGTGCAGCGCCCGTGCGTGCTGCAGTTGGTTCAACGCGGTGGGGCGCGCCGCGGCGGCACGGGACGCGTCGTCCACCGCCAGGGCCCGCTCCGCCTGGGCCTGGCGCGTTGCACCGCGCGCCGCCAGCACGTCCGCGCGGAGCAGGCGCCACTCCACCGGGTTGCGAGCGCGCTCCATGGGAAGGTCCAGGTGCGCCAGCGCTTCGTCAAAGCGGCCGGCGGCCACGTCAAGCCGCACGCACCGGGTCACCAGCACGGGGGCCGCGCCCGCCCGGCGCAGTGCGTTGTGGCAGGTGGCGGACGCGTCCTGGGGCCGCCCTGCCGCCTGCTGGAGACGGGACAGTTCCACGGCCGCGTCGACATCCGGTCCCCGCTCCAGGATCCGCGCCAGGTCCGCTTCCGCACCCGCGTGGGCCTGCCGCGCCGCCAGGATTTGCGCCCGCGCGCGCAGCGCCTCGGTGGAAAGCGTCACGGCACGCGCCCACGCGGCCAGCGCGGCCCCGTGGTTTCCGGTGGCGGCTTCCAGCAGTCCCAGCTCATCCAGCGCGGCGGCTGCCGCAGGGTCATGCCCCAGCGCCAGCGCCAGGTCCGCGCGCGCCGGGTCCCACTGCGCGCTCAGACGCCGCGCCCGCGCGCGTTCCATCAGCAGCGGGACGTCCGCCGCCGTCCCCGTGAGCCGGTGGGACAGCGCGGTCACGCGCTCAGACGTGGAAGGGTGCGCCGGGGCCGGCGCTGGCCGGTGCACCAGCAGGACCGCCAGGCAGGCACCCGCGGCCGCGCCGGGCCCTCGGGTCACCGCGCCACGCAGGACTTCCCGTCGTCAGAAACGCGGTAGCCCGGGTTGCAGATGCAGTTCTGGCCGTCCACCGTGGAGTTGTCCGGGCACGTGGTCCCGTTGCCCAGGAATGAGGGCCGGATGAGGAAGTCCACGCCGCCCAGCTTCTCATCCTTTTGCAGCGTCACAAACGCGGGGGTGGCCAGGTCCGGGTACAGCCCCACGCCCTCACCGTCATCCCAGCTGCCGTTGTTGTTGTCATCCGTGATGCCCACAATGAGGTAATCACCGGCTTTCAGCGGTTGGACCTTGTATTTGAAGTCGCTGTCCCGCTCGGCCAGCGCCACCGCGGACTCGCCGTTCTCATCCTTGGCAACCTCCAGGTCCTCACCGTTCTGCACCAGCGCGCCCACCACCGCTTCATTGATCTGCGGCTTCTTGCGGGACAGCGCCTCGTTGAACACCAGGTGCACGGAGCGGGCCTGCGTACCGTCGGTGAACACCAGCGTTCCTTCACCAAACGGAGTGGCGTTGCGGTCCGCCGCCACCGCCACGTTCACCGTGACGCTCTGGCGCGGCGCAAGATCCCCGTCCGCCGGGGCCGCCGTGAACAGCGACCCGCCATCCGTGAACGACGCGGTCCAGTGCAGCGCGGCGCCGCCGCTGTTGCGCACGGTGATGGCCACGGTGTTTTCGTCCTTGGGGAGGAACACGGAGGCGGGGGAGACGGACAGGAAGGGCTGGTTGGCGTTGGTGCCCAGCTGCGCCACCACCGCGGCGGCGTCCACCAGGCCGGCGCCGCAGCCTTCCGTGCACGCATACTCGCCGCGCGCAGTGTCACGCAGCAGCTGCTCCGCGTCCGCGGCGCTGATGGACCGGTTGAGGCTCTTCATCAGCACCGCCAGGCCGGCAATGTGCGGCGCCGCCATGGAGGTGCCCTGCAGGAAGTCAAACGACGTGCGCACGGTGGACAGCACGCCGTCCGCGTAGCCGTCGCCGTCGCTGTCTTCGGCCATTTCACCGCCGGGGGCCATGATGTCCACCGCGCTGCCCCAGTTGCTGTAGCTGGCGCGCCCGCCGCCCAGGTTGGTGGCCCCCACCGTGATGGCCTGGGGCACGTTGGCCGGGACAAACGTGTTGGCGTCCACGTTGTCATTCCCCGCCGCCACCACCACCAGGGCGCCCGCGGCCACCACCTCCGAGATGATGTCCTGGTAGGCGGTAGACGTCCCGGGACCGCCCAGCGACATGGACAGCACGTCCGCGGGGAACGCGTTGGGACTCACGCCTTCCACGGAGGTGCCCATGGCCCATTGCATGCCCGCAATGATGTCAAAGGACGTCCCGCCGCCAATCCCCAGCGCGCGGATGGGCAGCACCCGGCCCGACCAGCTGACGCCCGCCACGCCCACGCCGTTGTCCGTGACCGCGCCCACCGTTCCCGCCACGTGCGTGCCGTGGAAGGACCCGCCGCCGGCGGCCTCGTCGCCCGGGTCGTCGGGATTGTCGTCGCGCCCGTCACCGTCGTTGGCAATGGCGGCGTCACTGATGAGGTCCGCCCCCTGGCCCAGCCGCCCGGTGATGTCCGCGTTGGACATGGACACGCCGGAGTCAATCACCGCCACCACCACGCCGGGGTCACCGGTGGTCACGTCCCACGCGGCCGGCAGGTTCATCAGGTTGTAGTGCCACTGCAGGCTTGCGTATTCGTCATTGGGCACCGCCAGCGCGTGCAGCACGTGGTTCACCACCGCCCAGCGGACGTGCCGCGCGCCCTGCATGCGCTCCGCCGCCACGCGCGTCTGCGGGCCGTCCAAGAGCTTCCCGTCCGGGCCGTACACGCGCCACAGGCAGATCGTCTCGTCGTTGCACAGGCGCAGGCGCACCTCGCTGCCGGGGGAGAGCACCTCGCGCAGGGCGGCGTGCAGCTCACCTTCATGCGCGCGCTGTGACAGCGGACTGCGCACCATGACCTCGCCGGCGCGCCATTCCTCCGCCAGCGGGGCGTGCCGCTGCGGCGCCGGAGCGCGCTTGGGCAGGCGGGCGGTGCGGGCCGCCTCCAGCAGGTGGTTGAAGCCTTCGCGCATGCGGGGCGGAAGCATCACGCGCACCACCTGCCGTGCCAGCGCCGGGTCCGCCTGCCGCTGCGCCGACTGTCCGTTGCCACCGGCAAGCATCACCGTGCCGTAAAAGCCGGGGCCGTCCACCTTGCAGCCGGCAGCCCACACCACCAGCACACCCGCACACCACGCGTGACTCCGCATGCCATCCTCACCGGCACCGGGCCGCCTGGCCCGGCCGCACTGAACGAGACGCGCGGACGCTACACGGGGCCATCCGGCGTGGCGAGCGCGCTTGGGAGCCACCGCCCCGGCGTGGGATGGTGCGCGGGGGAGGCGGGATGCGGGCCGTTCTGACGACGTGGTGCGCGGTGTGGACCCTGGCGGCGTGCGCCGCAACACGCCCGGCGGCGACGCGGGAGGCGCCCGCAGATGTGACGGTGGCGGACGGCCGCTGGCGGCTGCACGGGCGCGAGGCGGCGTCCCTGCGCCGCGAGCGGCTGGGTTCCCGGGTGCACCACGTGCGCCTGACGCCGCTGGCGGACGCGCCGGAGGTGGACCTGCCCGCGCTGGTGCCGCCCACCGTGGTGGCCGGGCCGCGCGGCACCACCGCGTACGTCAAGGTCCTGCTGGATGACGACGTGGTGGCGGAATGCGCGGTGCGCCCGGACCGGCTGGACGCGGGGCACGCGCTGCAGCAGGCGTTTGCCGAAGTCACCGGCCGCGCCACCGTGGTGGACACGCACGCCACGCGCCTGGAGGTGCGCGTGGTGGCGGGCTGGCCGGTGGTGCTGGGCGCGGCGGAGTTCCTGGAGCGCGGCGGGCACTACGGTGCCGTGCGGCTGGCGGCGGCCAACGCGGCGGAGCGGGGCGTGTTCTGCTCCACGGAGGCGCGGGGCCACGCGCGCACGTTTGCCGCGCTGGTGGACGCGCTGGTCCGCGGCCTGGGCGGCGCGGGACCGGACGCGGCGCGCGTGTTCCACCGCCTGGAGGCGGCCGGGGGCTGGGCGGGGTTTGCGGACACGGAGCGGCGCACTCGGGAGGACGGTGCGCACGTGGAGGTCACGTTTGTGGCGCTGGTGCAGAGCGGGCTGCCGGTGATGCACGCGGTGGACGAGGCGTGGGTGGAGGTGGCCGGCCCCGACGGGGAGCTGCAGTTGGCCCGGTCACTGCGCCGCGAGGCGGGCGCGGTGGTGCGGCACCAGAGCGTGGCCCACGTGCGCGGGCGGCTGCAGTGGCACGACGAGGAAAGCGGGGCCGCGCGGGACCTGGGCGCGCAGGCCCCGGCCAGCGCGCGTGCACTGCGCGCGGCGTACGCGCGCCTGGCGGCGGGTGAAGCCTCCCCCGGCGTGTTCCTGCGCTGGATGCCGGGGATGGATGCCACAGGGCTGGTGGAGGAGAGCCTGGCGCGCCGCGGGCGGGCCGGCCCCGGCGCCACCCTGCGGGCCACCCTGCAGGGCGCATCCGCGCGCGCCCACTGCGAGTTCGCCGTGGACCAGCACGGGGAGGTCACGCAGTCCCGCGTGGCGTGGGATGACGGCTGGCTCACGCTGGTGCGGCTGGGCCGGTGACGCGGGGGGAGCGCGGCTGGTAGTCGCGCGCCATGGCCGTCCTCATCTGCATCCCGTCGCGGCTGGGCTCCACCCGCCTTCCCCGCAAACCCCTGCTTCCCATCCATGGCCGCGCCCTGGTGCTGCACGTGCTGGACCGCGCGCGTGAATGCCGGCACCCCGCGCGCATGTGCGTGGCCACGGATTCGGACGAGATTGCCCGCGTGGTCCACGCCGGCGGCGGCGAAGCGGTGCTGACGGACAGCGCGCTGCCGTCCGGGACGGACCGGGTGGCGGCGGTGGCGCGCGCGGATGCGTCCCTGGCGGATGACGACGTGGTGCTCAACTTCCAGGGGGACCAGCCGCTGCTGCCCGGCCACGCGCTGACGCGGCTGCTGGAGGTCTTTGCGGACCGTGCGGTGGACATCGCCACGCTCATCTGCCCGCTGCCGCGCGAAGACCTGCACAACCCCAACACGGTGAAAGTGGTGACCGGCCGTGACGGGAATGCACTGTATTTCTCCCGCGCCACCATTCCGCACGCGCGTGACAACGAGCGGGCCGCCCAGGCGCGGTACGCGGCGCACATTGGCGTGTACGCGTACCGCAAGCGCGCGCTGGCCACGCTGGCGGCCACCCCGCCGTGCGCGCTGGAGGAGACGGAAGCGCTGGAACAGCTGCGCGCGCTGTGGCTGGGATTCCGCATCCGGTGCGTGGCGCTGCCCACGCCCGCGCCCTTTGAGATCAACACGCCGGAAGACCACGCGCGCGCGGAGGCGTTGTTTGCCCGGGCGGGCGGTGACGGCGCCCGCGCGTATGAGTTGTTGTGCACGGACGCGGGCGCCCGCCCGGTGCTGCCGTTTACGGGGAGCTGACGCGGACCCGCGGTCCCACCAAGCCACTTCCCTCGGGCAATGGGCAGCCCCTACCATGCGGATTGATCCCTATCAGGGCAGCGGCCGGGAGGAGCGGGGGAATGGCGCAAGTGGTGCTCGCCCTGTGGGGCGCGGGGCTGGGCCTGCACGCGGTGCTGGCGGTGTGGGCCAACGGTCACGTCCTGCTCACCCGCCGCGAACCCACCGCCGCCATCCTCTGGCTCATTGTCATCACACTGGTGCCCGTGGCGGGGCCGGTGCTGTACGGGCTGGGCGGGCTGATGCGCGTGCGGCGGCGCCACCACCTCAAGGGCTCCCGCCGGGCGGTGCTCAAGGAGCGCTACGCATCCCTGGCGCTGGCGGAGGAGCGTCGGCGCCGCCACCTGGGCCAGGCGCCCGCCAACGTCCAGTTGCTCTCGGACGCGGTGGGCCGCATCAGCGGGCGGCCGTTGCTGACGGGCAACCGGCTGGACCTGCTGGTCAACGGCGAACAGGCCTACCCGCGCATGCTGGAGGCGATTGAGTCCGCGACCGCCACCGTGCACCTGTTCTCGTACATCTACGACGAGGACGAGGTGGGCCGGCAGTTCACCGCGGCGCTGGCGGCGGCCGCGCGCCGCGGCGTGGAGGTGCGCCTGCTGGTGGACGCCGTGGGCGCGCATGACACGGATGACGACCTGTTCCAGGACGCCCGGACGGCGGGCGCGAAGGTCGCGCGGTTCCGCCCGCTGCGCCTAACGCGCTGGCGGCGCGGGCTGCACTTCCGCAACCACCGCAAGATCCTCGTGGTGGACGGCCTGCTGGGGTTCACGGGCGGGATGAACATCTCTGAGCGCTACCTGGCGGACCGGCACGCCAACCCCGCGCGCTGCCGGGACTTCCAGGTGCGCGTGGAGGGACCGGTGGTGGGCCAGCTCCAGGAGGTGTTCATGGAGGACTGGTTTGACGCCACCGGCGAAGAACTCCTGGCGGACCGGTACTATCCGCCCGCCTCCGCGGCGGGTGACGCGCTGTGCCGCGTGGTGACCAGCAGTCCCGTGGGTGAATCCGAGCGCATCCAGGCCATCTTCTTCCAGGCGCTGTGCTGCGCGCGCGAGCGGCTGGAGATCATGACGCCGTACTTCATCCCGGACTCCGGCACGCTGGCCGGACTGCGCGGCGCCGTGCAGCGCGGTGTGCACGTGGACGTGCTGCTGCCAGGGATGGGGGACAGCCCGTTTGTGCAGCGCGCCGCGCTGGGCACGCTGCCGGAGGTGATGTCCTGGGGCGTCAACGTGTTCCTGCGGCAACCGCCGTTCATCCACGCCAAGGCGCTGGTGCTGGACCGCGCCTGGGCCATGGTGGGCAGCGCCAACTGGGACGCGCGCAGTTTCCGCTTCAATGATGAGTGCAACCTGGAGGTCATTGACCCGGCGTTCGCCGCGGCGCTGGAGTCCGCCATGGCGGCGGAACGGGGGGCGTCACGCCGCTACAGCGTGGACGAGTGGCACGCGCGCCCGCTGGGGGCCCGCTTGAGTGAGCGCATGGCGGCGCTGTTTGGTCCCACGTTGTGAGGAGAGGTGATGATCCGCGAGACGTTTCCCGTTGGGCTGCTGGGCTGCAACTGCACCATCCTGGGTGACCCGGTCACGCACCGCGCCATTGTGGTGGATCCCGGTGGCGACGAGAACGTGATCCGCGCGGCGCTGGACCGCCATGGGCTCACCGTGACGGCGGTGCTGCACACGCACGCGCACATTGACCATGTGGGCGCCACCGGCCCGCTGTGCCAGGCCACCGGTGCCCCGGCGTTCCTCCACCGCGACGACGCCGCGCTGTACGACCACGTGGACGCGCAGGCCATGATGCTGGGTATGCCGGGTGTGGTTCGCCACGACATGCGGGACCTGGTGGAAGACGCCGCGCACGCGGCGGGCGCGGTGGAGATAGGCGTCCTGCACACGCCGGGTCACACCATGGGGTCATGCTGCTTTGTTGTGGGCGGGGAGAGAATCCTGCTCAGCGGGGACACGCTGTTTCGCCGGGGCGTGGGACGCACGGACCTGGGCGGGGATTGGGACGCGCTGGTGCGGTCCATCCGGGAGCGCGTGCTCACGCTGCCGGATGACACGTTGGTGATCCCCGGCCACGGCCCGGCCACCACCGTCGGCGAGGAGCGGCGGCACAACCCGTTCCTGCGGTGAGCACCTTGTCGGCGTTTCCCCCGTAGGCTTGGCGTCGCGGCTTCCGGAGGGAAGCCGTGACCGTCGTCAAATCCCGGTTGGACACCGTTACGCTGTACCCGCATCACTTTCCGGTCAGCGTGACGGCGCCACCCCAGCCAGGCTCGGCCCGTGGTGAGGGAATTCTCGGCACTGCTCGGGTCAGCAGCGCGCTTGGCTTGTCGGTGGCGTCCGTGGCCACGCGCGCGTCAAAACGTGCGAGCGCTTCTTCGTCGTCGTCATGAGCGTCTCGTGCGGGGGAGTCGGGCTGGATCGAAGAACCGGGGGTGGTCCGAGTTCCCACGTCCACTTCATCCCAGATTGCCCCTGTCCCGCGTTCCCCTCTACAGCCCCCCTCCATGCCGAGATCCCGCAAGACACCGCAGGTCCCCGCCATCAGGTCCGGCGCCGCTTCCGCGGCCGCCGGCTACGACCGCGTCCTCGCGGACATGGTGAGATTGCTGGAGGCCGCCCGCCGGGCCGCGGCGCGCTCCGTCAACGCCATCATGACGGTCACCTACTGGCAGGTGGGGCGGCGCATCGTGGAGGAGGAGCAGGGCGGCAAGCGCCGCGCCGGCTACGGCGAGGAACTCATGGAACGTCTGTCCCAAGACCTGTCGAAACGTTTTGGGCGCGGGTTCGGCCGGCGCAACCTGGAACAGATGCGCAGCTGTTTTTTGGCGTGGCCAATTCCGCAACCGGCGATTGCGGAATCTTCTGACCCGGGGGAACTGGCCAAGCGTTTCCCGCTCCCGTGGACGGCCTACGTCCGCCTGCTGGCCGTCCGCGACCCCAAGGCCCGCCGGTTCTATGAGGAGGAGGCCCTTCGCGGCGGCTGGACCGTGCGCCAACTTGAGCGGCAGATCGGGAGCCAGTTCTACACACGCACCCTCGCCTCCCGTAACAAGGCGGCCATGCTCACCAAGGGCGCCAGGGCCAAGCCCGAAGACCAGGTGACCGCCGAGGAGGAGATCAAGAGCCCCTACGTCCTGGAGTTCCTGGGGCTCAAGGACGAGTACTCGGAGAGCGAGCTGGAGGAGGCCCTCATCCGGCACATGGAGACCTTCCTGCTGGAGCTGGGCGGGGACTTCACGTTCGTCGGGCGCCAGAAGCGCCTCCGGCTTGATGACCAGTGGTTCCGCATTGACCTGGTGTTCTTCCACCGGCGGTTGCGGTGCCTGGTGCTCATTGACCTCAAGCTCAACGACCTGACCAGCGGCGACGTCGGGCAGATGCACCTGTACTGCAACTACGCCCGCCGGCACTGGACCCACGAGGACGAGAATCCCCCCGTGGGGCTCATCCTGTGCGGCGGCAAGGGGCGCGCCCTGGCCGAGTACGCGCTGGAAGGCCTCCCCAACAAGGTGCTCGCCGCCGAGTACCGCACCGCCCTGCCCGACGAGAAGGTGCTGGTGCAGGAGATGGAGAAGACGCGCACGCTTCTGGAACACCGCCAGCGCGGTCCCCGCAACCCCACCACCACCTGACCATCCACCCTCCTGAAAACACCGGCTCCGCTCTTCCGCGGCCGGGCCGCCGCGCGCCGGGAGGCCAGGAAGGGCGGCTCCGGGGGTTGAGCGCCTTGTCGGCGTTTCCCGCAGGGGCCTAGCGTCGCGGCTTCCGGAGGGAAGCCATGACCGTCATTGAATCCCGCTTGGACACCGTCACGCTGTACCACCAGGGTGCGCGCGTGGTGCGCACGCTGGCCGTCACCGCGGTGGACGGGAAGCTCCCCGCCAGCATTGAGGTCCCGCGGCTGCCGCTGGCGCTGTTTGACCCCACCGTGCGCGTGCGCGTGGCGCGCGTGGACGGAGACGCCGCGGACGTGACCGCCGCGCAGCTCCGGGTGGGGTTGTGGATCCCGCCGCGGGATGCGCCGCTGGACACGCCGGAGGAGGCGCGCATCCGCGCCGTGCGGCGGGACATCCAGCGTGCGGAGGGGCAGCTGCAGCAGTTGGCATGGGAGGCCGGCCAATTGGCGGGGATCCCCATCCCGGACCGGCCCACCGGGGAGGACGGGCGTGCGCCGCCGCCTTCGCCCACGGGCGCGCGCGTGCTGCTGGAGGAGTTTGTGCAGGAGGGTGTGCGGGCGCGCCTGGCCGAGGAGCGCGCCCACCGCGAGAAGCTGCGCCTGCTGCGCGAGGACCTTGCCGTGCTGGAGGAGAAGTTGGCGCGGGCCTCCAGCGCGCGCGAGGTGCGCGCGTCCGACCTGTTCAAGAGCGTGACGGTGGAGTTGGTGCAGCGGGGTGGCGCGGTGCGCAGCGCGGAGCTGGAGCTGGAGTACCTGGTGCCAGGCGCGCGTTGGGCGCCGGCCTACCAGTGCCGCATGGCGCGTGATTGCCGCTCGGCGGAGCTCATCATGCGCGCCTCCATCTGCCAGCAAACGGGTGAAGACTGGAAGGGCGTGAAAGTGATCCTGTCCACGGCGGCGCCGCTGTCCTGGACGGAGATCCCGGAGTTGTCCGCGGTGCGCATTGGGCGCGCGCAGCCGCCAGCGCCGGGCAAGGCCGGATTCCGGCCGCCGCCGCAGGGCGGGCAGAGCCTGTTTGCCGACTACGACCGCGACCGTGGCCGGCTGGCGCACGCGCTGTCGGCGCCGGCGTCCTACAGCGCGCCCCTGCTGGCGGTGCCCGGCGGACCGACCTTGCGGGCCGGCGGGGTGGACAAGAGCGCGGACCGCAAGCGCGCCGTGCGTGCCGCGCGCATGGAGCGGGAGATGACGCCCGTTGGCGAGTTGGATGGCGCCCTGGCGGAGGACGACTTTGCCGAGATGGCCGCGGATGACGCGCCCGCCATGATGATGGAGGAGCCGCCGCCACCACCACCACCGCCGTCACCACCGCCCGCGCGGATGATGGCCAAGGCCGCCGCCGCGCCCATGGCGGCCAAGCCGGCGTCTGCGGGGGCACCGCGTGGACGGCCGGGCGCCGGCGGCGCCGTCCCGCGCGAGGGATTGGAGATTGCGGTGTTTGCGCACCTGCGTCTGCCTGAGCCCAGCGACGGCGGTGCGCGTGGCCGCCTGTCCCCGGTGGACACGCGGCGGCAGTACCAGGAGAGCCTGACGCGGATGGACATCACGGTGTCATTTGACGTGATGAGCGTGGTGGCGGAGGCGGAGCGCCGCGCGGGTGCGGCGGCGCGCGTCCCGTTGCCGGCGGGTTGCGTGGACGTGCGGCAGGCGGGCGGGCACTTTGACTTCTCCTACGAGGCGGACAACCGCGTGGACGTGCCCTCGGACGGTGCGTTCCACTCCGTGCCGGTGGGGACGCGCACCGCGGACGCCACGGTGGTGTACGTGGTGGTTCCGCGGGAGGACACGCAGGTGTTCCGGCAGGCCATGGTGCAGAACCCGCGGGTGTCACCCATCATCACCGGGCCCGCGGAGGTGTACGTGGCTGGGGAATACGTGTTGTCCACCACGCTGCCCACCGTGCCCCCGCGCGGCGAGTTCAAGCTGGGCCTGGGCGTGGAACAGGCCATCCGGTGCGCGCGCAACGCCAAGTTCCGCGAAGCGCGCAGCGGCACCAAGGTGGTGGCCACCACGGAGCTCTGGCACGACCTGGCGGTGGACCTGGTGAACAACCTGGACCGCGAGGTCACCTGCGAGGTGCGCGAGCGCATCCCGCAGCCGGCGGAGAACGCCGAGGTGGTGGTGGAGGAGGGCGAGGTGAGCCCGGCATGGGAGGCGTATGACCAGTCGGAGCGGTCGCGCTCGCTCGTGGGCGGGCGGCGCTGGCGCGTGGACATCCCCGCGCACGGGAGCCTGGCGCTGAAGGCGCAGTACGTGGTGAAGCTGTACGCGCAGAATGAGCTTGAGGGCGGGAACCGGAGGGAAGCATGACCACCGTGACGCAGGAGCCGCTGGCTGAGCGGCATGATCCCCCCGTCCCGGCGGACGCGCAGCGCGCGGTGGCGCCGGTGGTGTCCGTCACGCTGCTGGAGGACCGCGCGCAGGTGAGCCGGCGCGGGCGGGTCAACCTGCACAAGGGGCAGAACCGCCTGGTGGTGGCGGACGTGGCGCCGGTGCTGCAGGACGTGTCGGTGCGGGGTTCCATCACCGGGCCCACGGCGCGCGTGGTGGACGTGGGGGTGCGGCGGGCCATGCGCATCCGGACGGTGGACAAGCCCGCGGCCGCGCGTGAGCTGGAGGAGCGCATCCGCGCGCTGGCCGAGCAGCACCGCCAGCTCACGGAAGACCATGACCGGGCGCAGCAGGAGCTGTCCCGGGTGGCGGAGATCATCCAGCGCGGCCTGGGCGAGATTCCCGAGGACGCCGGCTGGGGCCTGGGGGGCGCGGCGCAGTGGAAGGACACGTTCCGCACGTTGTTTGACCGCGCGCGGGCGCTGCGCGCGGAGGTGCAGGAGGCGGGTTTCCGCGCGGAGGAACTGGCGCGCGAAGTGGACGCGCTTGCCGGTCAGCGGCGGGCGCTGGACCGCGTGGACAGCCGCCTGGTGGCCTGGCTGGAGGCGGACGTGCTGGCGGACGCCGACGGCGAAGTGGAACTGCAGCTGGACTACGTGGTGCCGTGCGCGCTGTGGCGGCCGCTGCACACCGCGCGGCTGTCGGACGACGGGCGGCTCCGGTTCTCGTCGTCCGCCGCGGTGTGGCAGAACACCGGTGAGGACTGGAAGGACGCGGCGCTGTCCTTTTCCACGGCGCGTTCGTCCCTGGGGACGGAGCCGCCGCTGCTGGCGGATGACCTGCTGGCCGCGCGCAAGAAGGCTGACCAGGTGGTGGTGGCCGCCCGGGAGGTGGCGGTGCAGCGGGCGGGCCTGGGCAGCGGGCCCTCCGGTGGTACGGCGCCGCCCTCCGGCGTGGAACTCCCGGGCGTGGATGACGGCGGTGAGATCCGCAACCTGCGCGCTCTGGCGCCGTGCACCGTGCCGTCCGACGGGCGGCCGTGTGTCATCCCGTTGTTCTCGTTTGACGACGCCGCGGAGGTGGCCCGCGTCTGCTATCCGGAGTTGGACCCCAAGGTGTTCCTGAAGGTGACCGCGCGCAACACGGGCGCCCACCCGGTCCTGGCCGGCCCGGTGGAGCTCATGATGCACAACGGGTTTGTTGGCTACACGCGCACGCTGTTTGTGGCGGCCCAAGAGAAGTTTGAGCTGGGGTTTGGCCCGGATGACGCGGTGCGCGTGGTCCGGCGCGACAGCGAGGAGACCGAGCAGGACCCCGTCTCCAAGTGGAACGTGCACACGCGCTCCGTGGTCCTCTACCTGTCCAACCTCTCCGGCGACGCGCGGAAGGTGGACGTGGTGGAGCGCCTGCCCGTCAGCGAACTGGAACACGTCAAGGTCACGCTGGTGGCGGACAAGACCACCGGGGCGCCCAAACTGGACGACAACGGGTTCTGCCGCTGGCAGACGGACCTGGCGGGCAACGCGCACCTGCGGTTGCTGATGCGCTACCGGCTGTCCACGGCGCCGGGTGTCCAGGGCCTGTGATCGGGATCGCGTGGCCGTTCGGCACACGCACGCCGTCACCGCTGACAGGCCTGTCGCGCGGAGTCCCGGGATCCACAATTTGCCGCATGGGAACGGCCCGCAGCGCGCCCCGCACCGGGCCGCGGCCCGCGCAAAGCCCCCGTTCATGCAGGAAAAACCGCGCGCGTGGGCGGGGGTGATCGCGGCGCGCACACGCCGCGGGCACGGCGGTTGCGTTACCCCACCCGGGCAGCCGGAACGCGGCCCGGGAAGGTGAAGCATGAGGACGGCACTGGTGGTGAACTTGGAAGGCGGCGCACGGACGCGGGGCGAACTGCCCCAACCCGCGTGGGTGTCGCTGGGCCGGTCAGGCCGCCCGCCGCGCCGCCACGGAGCGGGAGCCACGCCATGAAGACCGTCCTGCACGGTGAAGCGGCGCGCGCCTGCGCGCCCTGGGTCGGGTCGCTTGGGTTGGTGCCGGTGGAACAGGGCGCGCCCGCGGGCCTGGTGTTGTGTGACGTCACCGCGGAAGACGCGGGCCCGCTGCTCTCCCGGCGGCGCGCCACGTCAACCGGGCAGCCCTGGGTGATTGCGCTGCTGCCGCCTTCGCGCTTGGACGAGGTGGGCCGCTGGCTGGCGGCGGGCGCGGATGACTGCCTCATCACGCCGGTGGAACCGGACACGCTGCGCACCCGGTTGGCCGTGGCGCGTTGCCACGCCGAGGCGCGTTGGCGCGTGGAGTCAGACCTGCGGCGCCTGCGCGCGGAGCGGGACGCCTACCGGGCCCGCGCGCGGACGGATGCGCTCACGGGGCTGGGCAACCGGTCGGCCCTGGAGGAGGCGCTGGCCGAGGCGGCCTCCGAGTACGCGCGCCACGGCGTGCCGTTCGCGCTGTCGATCGTCGACGTGGATCATTTCAAGGCGTTCAACGACGCGCACGGTCACCTGGAGGGCGACCGCGCGCTGGTGGAGGTGGCGCGCGCGCTGCGTGATGCCACGCGCCGCGGGGATGGCTGCTTCCGGTTTGGTGGCGAGGAGTTTGTGGTGCTCCACCGCCACGCGACCACCGCCGATGCGCAGCAGGCGGCGGAGCGCATCCTGGAGCACATCCGTGGGCTGGCGGTGGCGCACCCCAGTTCGCCCCACCGGGTGCTGACGGTCAGCGCCGGCGTGGCGGTCCTCCACGCCACGGATGACGGCGTGGCCCGCTGGCTGGCCCGCGCGGACGCCGCGCTCTACGAGGCCAAGGCGCGGGGCCGCAACACGCTGGTCACCGCGGCGGCGCCGGCGGGGCTGGACGCGCTGACGCGGCCCGAAGCGCTTGCCTGCGCCTGAACGTTGATGCGGGAGAACAACCCTCCGTAGTGTCACCCCGTGACGACACGGTTGCCCGGTCCGGGGGGGCGCGCCCGCCGCCTTGCCCTTGCGGCGGCGGTGGTGGGCGCCACGTGCCTGGCGGCCGCGGGGCTGGTGCTCCTGGTGACCACGGATGCGGTGGTGCGGCGGCTGGCCCAGGCGGGGCTCCAGCGCACGCTGGGCGTCTCCGTCACGGTGGGGCACGCGGAACTCCACTGGGACGGCGCCCCGGCGTTGACGCTGCTGGACGTGGCTGCCGACCCGGGCACGGGGTGGGCGGAGCGCATCACCGTTGGGCGGGTGGAGGTGCGGACCGGCGGGCTGGGCCGGGAAGCGGGACGTTGGGCGCTGCACCTGCAGCGCGTGCGGGCGGCGGATGTGTGGGTGCAGTTGCAGGAGGAGGAGCCCCCGGAAGCGGACGCACCGCGGGAGGAGCACCTGTTGCGCTTGTTGGCGGACCCGCGGACGCGCGCGGGCCCCCTGGACGTGGTCCCTGACGAGGTGGCGCTGGTGGGGGCCACGGTGGTGGTGCGCACCGAGCAGGTCCACCGCCCCGTGCTGGAGGATGCGGAGCTGGGGACCTCCCCCGGGAATGGCGAACACGCGCGCACGTGGAACGTGACTTTCCGCGCGGGCACGCGTGGCGGCGGCGCCAACGTGCGCCTGCGCGCCACGGTGCACGCGGGGGCCGCGGACGCGCTGCCCGGCGTGGACGCGGAGGTGGAGGCGCGCGGCGTGGAGTTGGCGCGCCTGGCCGCGCTGGCCCCGCCGGGGTTTCCGGTCCCGGCGGCGGGCACGGCGGACATTGACGCGGACGTGCACTGGACGGCGGAAGGGCAATCCGCGCGGACCCAGGGCACGGCGCGCATTGCCGGGCTGGCGCTGGCGGACGGCGGCGCACCGGGGCGCCCGCTCAATGCGGTGGCAACGTGGAAGGCGGACCTGGTGGACGGCCGGCCGGTCATCCATGAGCTGGTCCTGGCGGGTGACGACGTGCGGCTGCACGTCCACGCGGGGCCGGCGCCCGGTGCGTTTGACGTGCGGGTGGAAGCGGACGCCGCGGGCGTGGCGCAGGCGCTGCCGCCCGGATGGCTGCCACCGGGCATGTCGCTGGGGGGCCGGCTGGTGGTGGAAGGCCGCGGGTCCGCGCCGGGCGGGTCAGCGGACGTGGTGGCGGATGCGCTGGCGGTGGAGCACCGCGGGGTGTTCCGGAAGGCGGCGGGCGTCCCGGCGGGCGTGCACGTGGAGTGGGAGCGCCGGCCCGAGGTGGTGCGGCTCCCGGTGATCCGGATGCGCGTGGGCGCGCTCACCCTGGAGGGAGACGCGGAGCTGGACGCGGATGACCTGGCGCCGCGGGCGCTGCAACTGGACTCCGGGGCGTTGGCGGTGGCGGACCTGCGCGGCCTGCTGCCGGGCCTGGATGCGCTGGCAGGGCGTCGTCGGGCGGGCGGCTCGGTGCGGGTGCTGGCCAGCGGTGACCGGCACGGGGCGCGCGCGGTGGTGCAGGCGGTGTCCCTGGCGGCGCGGCTGGACGCGGTGGACGTGGCGGGCGCGCTGTGGGCGGAGCTGACCGCGCGGCGCGAAGAGGACGGGACCGTGGTGGCGGCCGCCGTGCGGCTGGATGATCTGGCGGTCACCGGGCGCGGCGCCCACCGCTGGGCCAAGCCGCGGGGCGTGCCGCTGGGGGTGAACGTGGAGGCCACGGTGCACCCGGACCACATCCGCGTGACGCACGCGCGCGTGGAGGCCGGTGCCAGCACTGCCACCGTGAGCGGGACTGCCCACCGGCGGCGGAAGGGCTGGGACATTGACGGGGACACGCTGCACGGGACGGTGGTGGCGGAGAGCCTGGCGCCGGTGTTTGCGGCCGCGCAGCAGCTGCCGGCGGCCGCGCGCGCGGACTTCTCCGGCTCCTTCCGTCTGCCGGCGGGCAACCCGGCGGGCGCGGAACTGCGCCTGGCCACGCTGTCCGTGCGCAGCGGGGCGAACGAGGGCACGGGCACGCTGCGGATCACCGGGCTGGAGCGGCCGGCGGGCGAGCTGGTCCTGCGGCACTTCCACGTGGACCAGGCGCTCATCCAACGGTGGGCGCCGGACCTGCCGGTGGCGCGGTGCAGTGGGGCGCTCACGCTCCGCGGCCGCGTGGGGGAGCCCGCCTCCGTGGTGGTGCTGTGGGAGGGCGGTGAGGCGCGGTTGGCGGGCGGCACCCTGGTGCGGGGCCGCGTAGCGGTGTCCGGGCTGGAGCGCCCGCGCGTTCAGGTGGACGTGCTGCTGGACCGGGTGGACCCGGCGCACTGGGGGCAGACGCGCGCGGCGCTGCCGGCGGGGCTGCAGGTGGGGGGCCGCGTGCGCGTGGCCCGGGTTGACGTGGACCCGCCGGTGGAAGCGGTGGACGCCTCGTTCCTCTACCGGGACAGGAAGCTGGCGTTGCAGGCGCTGTCACTGCGGCTGTTGGACGGGCGGCTGGTCGCGGACTCGTCCACGGTGGACCTGGCGGGTGAGGTGCCCGCCTACCAGGTGCGCGCATCCGTGGAGTCCGTGGATCCCGCGCCGCTGTTCAACCGTCCCGGCCGCCGGGCACTGGAGGGCCGCATCTCCGCGGACCTGGACCTGCGTGCGCGCGGCGCCACGCTGCCCGCGCTGCTGCAGTCCGCCGCCGGGCCCGTGGCGTTCCGCTTTCATGAGTTGGTGTTGCACCGCGTGGACCTGTTGTCCGGTTTCCAGCTGCCGGAAGGTGCGGGGCGCGTGCTGGCCGAGCGCCGCGGTGACCCCGAGCCCACCGTCCTGCACGACGGCGCCGGGACCGGGACGCTGGCGGGGGGCAAGCTGCGCATCGTGCAGCCGGTGGACACGCGCACCAACTTCGGGTCGCTGCAGCTGGCGGGGACCATTGACGTGCACGGTGAGCTGGACCTGGCGGGGACCGCGGAGCTTTCCCCCGACGCCATGGAGCGGATGACCCGCGGTACCTTCCGCCCGCGCACCGCGGGGCGCACGCCGGTGCGCCTGTCCGGGCGCCCCGGGGAGATTGGCATTCACGACGTGGACGCGCGCATGTTCCTCAAGGACGAGGAGGTCCCCACGCTGCTGGAGGCTGCGGGCCGGCTGGCGGCGGAGGGGCGGGAGCGGGCCCGCGCCCGGGCGGCGGCGGACGTGGCGCGCATCCGGGAGCGCATGGCGCAGGGGCGCCAGGACCTGGACGAAGAAGCCCGCCGCACGGCTGACGATTTCCGCGTGTTTCTGGGCGCGCCGTGGCCGACCACCGACGGCGGTTGGCCCGCCCCGCCACCCCTGCCGTGAGGCAGCCTCAGCCGCCCACGGCCGCGGGACCCAGCCGCTGCAGCGAGCCCTCCAACAGCGACCCGTAACGGCGGTAGCCGGTGCGCTCCGCGCGGGCCACGCCCTCTTCCAGGGCGGCCATGGCGCCGGCCTCGTCACCGGCGTGCAGGCGGGCCAGGCCCAGGTACCACAGGCCCGCCAACGTGATGCGGTTGGCTTCGTACGCGCGCGCGCGCGCCAGGCCCGCTTCAATGTCCGCCAGGCCCTCCTGCACGCGCCCCAGCCGCACGGAGGCAAGCCCGCGGCACAGGCGCGCCTCGGCCTCCGTCGCCGCCAGCGCCAGCTGCTCGGACGCGCGGCACGCCTTGCGGGCGGCCTCCAGCGCGGCCTCGTTGCGCTCCGCGGCCAGGTGCGCGGTGGCAATGACGGTGTCCGCAAACGCCACCGCATCCACCGCACCGGAGCCGTCAAACGCCTTGCGGGCCTCCTCGGCGCCCTTGAGCGCCTCGTCCAGGCGCCCCTCGTCACGCGCCAGGATGGCCAGGTTCAACGTGGTGGTGGCCACCATGCGCCGGTGCCCCACGGCCAGCGCCAGCTCGCGCGCCTTGCGGTAGGCGGTGTCCGCCTCGGAGAAATCGCCGATTTCGTGGCTGGCCTGGCCCAGCAGGTTCATGCACTGGCAGGCGCGCAGCCGCTCGCCGCGCATCTGCGCGTGTGCCAGCACCTGCGTGAAGTCCCGCCGCGCCGCCTCCAGGTTGCCCGTCTCCAGCCGCCGCGCGGCAATGGCCATGCGCGCCGCCTGCTCCTCCTGCTCCTCGCCAATGGCACGCGCCAGCTCCAACGCCTCCATGTTGTACCGCAGCCCGCGGTCCGGTTGGCCGCGCCGGTCATAGATGGTGCCGCACAGGCGCTTGGCCTTGCAGCGCAGGCGGTGGGCGCCGCCGCGTTCGGTCACGGACAGCACGGAGGTGATGATCTGCAGCGCCTGGTCCGTGTTGCCCAGCAGCGTGAGCGCATTGGCCTCATGGAAGCGCGCCTCCGCGTACAGCCGCGGCTCCGCCTTGTCCGCCAGCGCGGGCAGGCGCTCGTGGCACACCTTCTCCACCTCCTTCATGTTGCCCAGCGTGGACAGCGTCTCCAGGCGCAGCAGCAGGATCTCCAGGCTGCGGCGGGACATGGCCGGGTCATGGCTGCGCTGGGCACCCTGCACGTCCAGGACCTGTTCCGCCTCCTGCACGTAACGCATGGCTGCGCGCGTGGCGTTGACGTCCAGCGCGCGGCGCGTGGACTGCGCCAGGTAGTCAAACGCGCGCAGCGGCTCACCGCCCAGCTTGTAGTGGCGCGCCAGCGTCTCCGGCTCCGCGCCGCGCGCGCTGCGCCGGCCAAAGTCCTCCAGGCTGTGCGCCATCAGCAGGTGGAAGCGCGCTCGCCGCTCCGGGTCCAGCGTCTCGGAGACCGCCACGCGCATCTCCTCGGAGGCAAACGCGTACCCGTCGTCCTGGCCCTCCACCAGGATCTTGCGCTTGATGAGCTCGTCAATCGCGTCCAGCACCTCCTCTTCGGGGCGCAGCACCACGCGCATGAGGACCTCGCCGTGCAGGCGTCCTTCCAGCACGCTGGCGCGCTCCGCCACGTCCCGCGCGGCCGCGGACACGGAGGCCAGGCGGTCCTCAATGGGTTCGCCCTCACCGGTCATGGACACCGGCACGTCATTGGACGTGGCGTGGTCCAGGTCCACAAACCCGCGGCCCTTGCCCGCGCGCAGTGCCCACTTCTTGCCCGCGCGCACCAGGTCCCCGCGGTCCGCCCAGGCGCGGATGCGCTCCTCCACCAGGAACGGGATGCCGCGCGTTTCCTTGTACAGCGCCTCGCCCAGCGCGGTGGCCACGTCCTCGCCGCCCACCATGGCGCGGAGCATCTGCGCGGCCTCGCCGGGGGACAGCGCCTTGAGCGTGATGACCTTGGCGCGCTGCAGGGCGCCCAGCTCGGAAATCATCCGCGCCGCCGGCGAATCCGGCTCCACCATCGCCGGGTCCACCGTCACCACCAGGCCCAGCTTCTCGCCGCGGCCGCGCTCGCCCATCACGAGCCGCGTGGCCACCTGCTGGATGACGTCCATGGACGCCTCGTCCGCGGCGTGCACGTCCTCCAGCACCAGCACGCGCGGCCGCACCCGCGCCATGCGCCCCAGCACGTCCAGCAGCGCCGCGCGGAAGCGCACCAGCTCATCATCCGGTCCCAGCGCCGGCAGCGGCTTGGGACGCAGGGAGGCGGGCAGGCGGTGCAGCGCGGGCAGGTGCCGCACCAGCGCCGGGCCGTCCGCGCCCAGGATGCTCTCCACCTCCTGCGGGCTGCGGGAGCCCCACTCGCGCACCAGGGATTCAAACAGCTGCCCAAACACGGCAAACGGTTGTGACGCGTTCTTCCCCGCCGCGCCCCACACCAGCTCCAGCCCCTGCTCCTTGAGCGTGGCGGCCACTTCCTTGATGAGGCGGCTCTTGCCGCTGCCGGTCACGCCGGACAGCGCCACCACGTGGCCCTGGCCCTGCGCGGTCTTCTCCAGCGCGGTGCGCAGCGCCTGGAACTCGCTCTGCCGCCCCACCATGCCCGGCGCAAACAGCGGGTCCTTGGACATCTGGAAGGGCGGCGGTGCCAGCCCCGCGCTGGTCTGCTGCAGCTTCTTGATGTGTTCGTCAATCCCCTTCACCGCGTCCTTGAGCGCGCTGATGACGTCGTCAGACGTGGGGAAGCGCTTCTCCGTCTCCTTGTGCAGCAGCTTCTCCGCCACCGCGCGCAGGCCCGGGTTCACCTCCGGGTTGAAGCGCGTGATGGGCGGCGGGATGGTGCGCGCGTGGTGGTACGCGTAGCCCACAGACGTTTCCGAGAAGAACGGGTGCCGCCCGGCCAGCAGCTCATAGAGGATGACGCCCAGGCAGTAGAGGTCCGCGCGGCCGTCCAGGTCTATGCCCAGCGCCTGCTCCGGTGACAGGTACTTGAAGGTCCCCACCACCATGCCGCCGGAGGAGGTGTCCCCGGTGTTGGGCCCGCCGAACTGCTTGGCGATGCCGAAATCCATCAGCTTCACGACGCCGGAGTTGGTGACCAGGATGTTGTCCGGCTTGAGGTCGCGGTGGACAATGCGGTGCGCGTGGATGGCCCCCAGCGCAAACCCCACCTGCACAATGGCCTCGGCCAGCCGCCGCACGCGCCCGGGCTCGTTGAGACGCTTGCGCAGCGCGTCCGGCAGCGTGTCCGCCGGCGGCGGGTCCTTGCCCAGCTTCACAATGGGTTCGTCCCCGTCCAGCCAGCGGCGCAGCTCCTTGCCCTCCACCAGCTCCATGGTGAAGTAGGGCGCGCCGCGGTAGGTGCCCGCCTCAAACACGCGCACCACGTTGGGATGCACCACGCGCTGGATGGCGCGGAACTCGCGCTTGAACCGCAGCGCGCTGTCACCCTTGTCCGCCGTCTCCGGCGGCAGCATCTTGAGCGCCACCTGCGCGCCCGTGCGCTCGTCACGCGCGCGGAACACCACGCCCATGCCGCCCCGGCCTATTTCGCCCAGGAGCGTGTAGTCCCCAATCCGGTCCGGTGCTGACAGCATCCGTCTCCGCGGCGTGCCTGAAGAGTGCTCCCCCGTCGCCGTGGCGGACCCTACCAGAGCGCCGCATCGCCAACAAACTTGCGTACTTGCGCGGGTGCGAACCGTTCCCGAGGCACCCGGCTCCCACCGCCATGGACCTTGGCCCCCTCATCTTCCTGGCGCTGTACGTGGTGCTGCAGGCGTTTGTGTTGCCGCGGCTGGGCGTGCGGACTTGAATGGCCCCCAACCCGCGCCGTGACGCGCGGGACCAGGACCGGCCGGGAGACGGCTGTGGCTGACGCCGCGTCTGGACGGATGACGGCGCTGCGGCGGACGCTGTTCCCCTACGCGGCGGGCGCCGTGGGCGGCGCGCTGGGGTTCATCGCCGTGGCGCTGGTGGTGTCCGGGCTGGGGTCCACCTGTTCGTTCCTGTGCCGGCCGCACGTGGCGGGTGTGCTGGGCGCGGTGGCGGGACTGTACGGCGTGTTCCTGGCGCGCCACCCCTGAGCTGAGTGAGCCTCACGCCTGCAGCTCAAAGACCTCCACGGCGTCCGCCTTGCCCTTGAGGCTCTTGGCCCCACGCGCGGCCACCTTGAGGCGCCCCATCACCGCCTGCGCGGTCAACGGCCCCAGCAGGATGCCGCCCGGCGGCGCAATGCCCTCCAGCCGCTGCGCCACGTTCACCGTGTCACCCAGGCAGGTGTACTCCAGCCGCAGCGGGCTCCCCACGGTCCCCGCCAGCAACGGGCCCGAGTTGAGGCCAATCCGCAACGCGAGCCGTTCGCCCTCGGGCCGTCCGGCCATGAGCGCGGCAAACGCCTCCTGCATGGCCAGCGCGCACCGCGCGGCGCGCAGCGCGTCGTCAGCGGCGGGGAACGGCGCGCCGAACACGGCCATCACGGCGTCACCGATGTACTTGTCCACGGTGCCGCGGAACTCGTAGACCACGCGCGTCATCTCGCCGAGGTAGCCGTTGAGCAGCTCCGCCACCTCCGTCGTCGTGTGCCGGTCGCAGTAGCTGGTGAAGCCGGAGAGGTCCGTGAACATGACGGTGGCGTTGATAGGCTCCAGGAACAGCCCGCCCTGGCCCTCCTGCGCCTGCTTCTGCATGAGCTTCTCCACCACCTCGCGCGTGTGGAAACGCTCCAGCGTGTGACGCAGCGCCTCTTCTTCAGCCACGCGCTCCTTGAGCTGCGCGCGTTCAATGCCCAGCGCAGTGAGGTGCCCCAGCGCCGCCACCAGGTCCTCCTCCCACTCCTGGAACGGGACCTTGCGCGTCACGTAGATGACGCCCACGGGCGCGGTGTCGCGCAGCATGGGCACGGCCAGCACGGCCTTGAGGTCCAGGTCCACCACGGAGATGTTCTTGGCAAACCGGGCGTCCGCGCTGGCGTCCTCCGTCGTCACGGCCACGCGGCGGCGCAGCGCCTGGTCCACCACGCTGCGGCTGAAGCGCTGCGGCACCGCCGCGCCGGAGGTGCGCACCACGCGCGGGACAATGGTGGTCGCGTCCACCGGGCCGGGCGGGCACATCAGCAGCGCCACCGTCTGCGCGCGGATGGCCAGCATGATGGTCTCCGCCATGGCGTTGAGGAAGTCCTCCTCGCCCTTGGCGCCCTGCAGTTCGCCGGCCACGCGGTAGACCAGCCGCAGCGCCAGTTCCTGGGGGTCCCGCTGCTGCCGCGCCAGCGTGGCCAGTTCCGCCACCTCCTGCGCAATGGTGATGCCCTGCAACGGCGTGGCGTGCAGCGTGAGCTTCTTGAGCAGCGCGCTCTCGCCCACCGCGCGTTCACGCGTGGTCTCCCCCTCCGTCCCCGGTGAACTTTTCCAGTGCACCTGCAGCGCCGGCATGATGAGGCTGATGGCCGCCGCCGGTGTGTGCTGCGGGGTCAGCGGCGCGCGCGCTTCGGGACCGGCCTGGCGGGAGGCAACCAGCGCGTCCACCCGCAGCGCGGCCGCCACGCTCGCCGTCGTCTGGTCGTCAAATGCGTTGGCCACCTGCGCGGGCGGTTCGCTCACCGCCGCCACCGTGCTGTCCGTCACCGCCGCGGGGCGCAGCCGCACCGCCCACTCACCCACCGCCACGTCCTCACCGCCGTGCAGCAGCGCGCGTTGGATGCGGTTGCCCGCCACAAGCGTGCCGTTGAAGCTCCCCAGGTCCTCCAACGTCACGTGTGTGCCGGTGCCCACGCGCAGCAGGGCGTGGCGGCGGCTGACCTGCTTGCCCTGCAGGATCACATGGCAGGTGGGCTCACGGCCCAGGATGTACTCGCCCGGCGGGAGGCGCACGCTGATGGGGTCCTGGCCGGCCGTGGTGCACTCCAGCACCCAGCGCGCCGCGGTCTTGATCATGTGTGCTCCGTGCCGTGCACCAGGGTTCCTTCGCCGTAGATGGCCACCGGGACGGAGTGGGCATCCAGCACCGGCCCGCTCCACACCACCACGTTGGCATCCTTGCCCCGCTTGAGCGATCCCACGCGCCCGTCCAGCCCCAGGATGGCGGCCGCATCCAGCGTCACCGCCCGCAGCGCCGCCTCCGCGGGCAGGCCGGAGCGCGCGGCGACGATGGGAATGAGGTGGAACTGCCCCGCCGAGATGATGGGGTGATCACTCATCAGCGCCATGCGCACGCCCGCCGCGTGCAGCCGCGCGGGCGTGTCCGTGCGCTTGTCAGCCAGCTCCAGCTTGGTGCGCGCGGACATGTCCGGGCCCACAATGACGTCCACGCCGCGGCGCGCAAGCACGTCCGCAATCAGGTACGCCTCCGTGCCGTGGTCCAGGATGGCGCGGACGTGCATCTCATCCGCCACACGCAGCGCCGTCTCCAGGTCAAACGCGCGGTGCGCGTGCACCCGCAGCGGGAGGGTGCGCCGGATGACCGGCAGCAGCGCTTCCATGGCCAGGTCCCGCGGCGCGTCCAGCCGGTGGCGCACGGCGGCATAGGCGCGCGCGCGCTCCAGCGTCTGGCGCAGGATGGCGGCCACGGCCATGCGGGTGGCCGGGGCTTTGCGCTGTTCCCGGTAGATGCGGCACGGGTTCTCCCCAAACGCGACCTTCATGCCCGGCCGCTCCGCGTACGCCATCTGGGCGATGCGCTCCGGCCACGTGCGCAGGCTCACCGCCAGGCCGCCCACGACGTTGGCGCTCCCCGGCAGCACGCACACGGTGGTCACGCCGGAGAGCAACGCGTCGCGAAAACCGCTGTCCCGCGGGTTGATGCCGTCCTCCGCGCGCAGCTGCGGTGTCACCGGGTCCGTGGTCTCGTTGTAGTGCTCCGCCTCCGCGCCGCTGACGCCGCCCTGGTGCAGCCCCGCGTGCATGTGCGCGTCCACAAATCCCGGCAGCGCGTGGCAGCCCCGGTAGCGGCGTACCTGTGCGCCGCGCGGTACCGGGACGCGGCGCGCCGGACCCACGGCGGCAATCCGCCCGTCGCGCAGCACCAGCCGGCCGCCCGTGAAGGAGGGCCCCTCCACGGGATGCACCGTGAGTTCATCCAGAACGACGACCGCCATGGCGGCGGCACGCTATCGGAACCGGGCGGGGCCTTCCACCGTCCCGCGCCTCACCGCCCCGCGGATTGGAACAGGAACGGGTAGTTCACCGCCACTTCCCCGCCGCTGCGCGGGCGCGGGAAGATCATGGAACGCAGCACGCCCAGCACGCAGTCCTCCGTCGGCGGGTGGTTCAGCGTGGTGGAGCCAACTTCCGCGTGAGCCACGCGCCCGTCCGCGCCGATGGAGAAACGCGCCTCCACGCGCCCGCCCAGGTCCGGGTGCCCGTTGAGTTCGCGCTCGTAGCAGTAGCTGATGCGCGCGTGATGGCGCCGCACCACCCGGGCCACCTCGTCACGGCCCAGCCCGTCCTGCGGCGCGCAGTCACGGCAGCCGCCGACCACCTTGGCGCGGTGCGGGCCACCGCCGTCCGGCCAACCCGTGCCGCCGGGGCCACGCCCCGTCCCGTCCCCCAGCCCGCCAATGCCAACCACGCCGGTGCCGCCACCGCCCGGACCGCCGCCACGCGACGAGAATCCGCTGCCGTCCCCGGCGACGACGGCACCCGGCCCCAGGCCCTGCAGCGCCTGGTTGACGTCACCGCCCAGCGCCCCGCCCAACACCGCCCCGAGCGCGCCGCCCCGCCCGCGCAACATGCCCAGCACGCCGGCGCCCATGGCCGCGGCGCGGTCGCGTTCGCGGCGCGCCGGGTCCACGGGGCGCCGGACCCGCGTGCCGGACGGGCGGTGCACGCGCGGCGCGGTCACCGTGGAGGCCACGCGCGGTGGGCGCGGGGGCTTGGTGGGTGGGCGGACGGTGGGTCCCACGCGGCTGATGACGGCGGCCAGCCGCGCCAACGGCGGCGGTGGCTCTTCAGCCGGCGCTTCCGACGCGACCAGCGCCAGCAGCGACGACACGCCCAGGACCGCCGCGCAGCTGGCCGCGAAGGGAAGGTCCGCGCGCAGCGGTGCCGCCCCGGCCGCGGGCTCGCGCGCCACCCAGCGCACCATCACGCGTTGCCCGTGCCAACTGGCCAGCGCGGCATCCCCGGGGCGCAGTGCCGTCGCAGGATCCGCGTCGTCGGACCGTGCCACGCGCGCGCCTGCCGGCACGGCCACGCGCACGTGGCCCGCGCGCACGGCGAGCCAGGCGGTCCGCCCATCGCCTTCCATCCAGTCCACGGCGCGCACGCCATCCACGTGCCGCACCGCCAGCAGCGTGCGCCCCCACCACCAGGTCACTTCCAGAACGTTCATCGCGCCCATGCGTCGGCCTCCGCGTTCTGGACAGCATCCGGGGTGACCGGGTTCCCGTGGCACGCGCGCGGCGGAGGGTTAGATTCACGCGCCGTGACCACTTCCCGCCCGTCGCCCCGTCGCCGTCGCCGCGCCCGCGCTGGCACGGAGTTGCTCAGCTTGGGTCTGTTGGACGTGCCGGGCCTGGGCCCGCGTGAAGTGCGCCTGTGCCTCCCGCCCGGAAGCGGGCGGCGCGCGGCGGCCCCGCTGCTGCTGCTGTGGGACGGGCAGAACGTGTTTGATGATGAGCCCTCCTACGCGGGTGGCTGGCAGGTGCACCGGCTGGTGGCGCGGCGCGCCGCCCGCGGGCGCGTGGTCCCCATCGTCGTTGGTATTCACCACGGCGGTGCGGACCGCCTGCGTGAGCTGGCGCCCTGGGCCCCGCGCGGTCGGTCGCTCTCCGAGCCATTGCTGCAGTGGGTGGCCGACGCGCTGGTCCCCACGTTGCGCGCGCAGTTCCACGTCGGTGAGGGGCCCCGCGCGGTGACCGTCGGCGGCAGTTCACTGGGCGGGCTCATGTCGCTGTGGGGACACTTCCGGCGCCCGGACGTATTTGGCAACGCGTTGGTGATGTCCCCGTCGCTGTTCCTGGGGCGGGGCGCGGTGTTCCGTTACCTGGCATCCCAGCCGCGCCCGTGGGCCACGCGCATCTACCTGGACGCCGGCGGGCGCGAAATGGGCGGCCGCCTGGTGCGGCTGGCGGCACGGCTGGAAACCGACCTGCTTGCGCGCGGCTGGGACGGTGGGGACCTCATGTTCCGCGCGCCACGCACCGGTGAGCACAGCGAACTCCACTGGCGACGGCGGATGCCGCGCGCCATGGAGTTTCTGTACGGCTGACACGGGTGGCCCCGACGGGCGGGCGCCGCTCACGGTGCCATTCGGCAGGCCCGGCGTCCGTCACTGGGTGGAACGCACCAAGGCACAAACCGGATGGGGCGCGCCGGGTGTGGACGGCGTGGTGTTGGTGGTGCCGCGCACCGTGCGCGCGCGTTCCATGACGGCCGGATAGCAGCCACCGCAGGTCCGCCTCCCCTGCTCGGTCAACATGCTCCAGTTGGTTGAGCACGCGGCCGTCCACCCGGCCACCGTCGCCGCGCGCACGCTGGGCTCCGGGTCCTCCAGCCCGCGCAGCTGTGCAGGAATCACCAGGTCCTCATCCAGTTCGACGCCCTCGGCGTAGAGCGAGCGGACCCACTCCTCCTGCCAGATGCGGAGCATGAAGTGGCCGAGCGCCACGTATCCGCTGGCACGGATTCCGACGTCGGCATCCTCGGTCAACCGCAGCACATGGTCGAGGTGGCGGAACTTCCAGAACCACTCCATGGCCTTGGCCGCCGCGCGTCGCACCTCGACCGATGCGTCCGTGAGAGCCCCCGCCAGGAGCGCGTCGTCGCTGCCGTGACCGGGGGTTCCGCATTGGCAGGTGTCAAAGACCGTTGCGAGCCGCCGTGCGATGGCCAGGCGAAGGCCGTCGTCGCCCGTGGCCTGCGCGTCGAGCAACGCTGCGGCCAGCACCTCATGCTCGCCGAACCACTGGTTGCCCAGCGCGCCGACTGCGGCCGTCCTCGTCACGGGATCGGGGTGCTGCAGGGCGTCCAGCACCGCTGTTTGCACCCAGCGGTCCTGCCCAAACCCGCTCATCGCGGCGAGGGACTCCACGCGGACGACCTGTTCGGGGTCGTGGCTTGCTTCCGCCAGCAGCGCCGTCTGTCCAGGCGCCCGGAGGTGCGCGAGCGCCGTCGCGCCACGGCGCCGTTCAGCGGGGTCACGGGCGGCAAGGCGCTGAGCGGAGATGGCAAGACGCATCCACCGCACCGGGTGCGCAACCAGGAGACCTGCCGGGTACGCTGCCACCCTGAGCAAGGACGCGGGAGGAAACGGATACTCTCGTTGAGGAAACCAGGTCACCGTGTCAACGACGAGGCGGGGCGCGCACGCGCACAACCACGGCGGCCCGACGCAGGTGGCGCCCGCTACCTCGCCGGCGCGCCGCGCGCAGACCACGGGAGGATCATCCGTCCTGGCAAGGTCATCCAGCTCCTCCAACGGCGTGGCGCCGGCCAGCAGGAGCGATGCAATCAGGATTCCGCTCGTCCCGTCCACGGGGCACCTCCGCGTGGATCCGATGCATCATGCCAGCCAATCAGGGAATCCGAGGCCCGCCGTGCGTTGTCACACCGGCCGGTCAAGCCATCCACACGGCGCCCACACCCGACGGCGGTGCGCTTCACCGGTGGAGGCCCACGCCTTGGCAACGGTCACCCGGCGGATGCTTCGCTGGAACGAGCGCCCCGGGTGCGTCCCCTGGGGAGCACGGAACCGGGTCACCCGGGATGCGGTTGGCCAGCGCGCGGCGGTACCCCCAGTTGAGCAGCAGTGACTGCAGTGGCCGCACCCCTGAGCGGCGCACCCGCTCCAGGATGCACGCGCGCGAAAAGAGGCGGCGCCGGAACCAGGTGTAGCCCTCCCACAGCGCCTGCGGCGTCATGCGTGCCGGGCGGAACGCCACCGCCGTCTTGCCGTTGTAGTAGCTCCAATCGCGCGTCAGCAGCCGGCCGTCCCGGGCCAGGTTGTGAAACAGCGGAGTCCCGGGGAACGGCGTCAGGATGCTCACCGTTGCGCCGTCCACCCCCGCGCGCGTGGCGCCGCGCAGGGTCTGCTCAAACACGCTGCTGTCGTCGCCGTCAAAGCCAAACACCAGGCCCGCCTGGACGGCAATCCCGTGACGGTGGATCCGTTCAATTCCCTCGCGGTACGCCTCCACGACGTTGAAGGACTTGCCCACCAGCCGCAGGCTTTCCGGCGCGAACGACTCGAGTCCCAGGAACAGGCACGTGCAGCCCGCGGCGGCAGCGGCGGCCAGGAGCGTGTCATCACGCGTGCTGGCCAGTGTGACCATGGCGGCCCAGCGCTTGCCAACCGGCTGCAACGCCCGCAACAGCCGCAACGCGTAGTGCGGGTCCATGAACAACTGGTCATCCCAGAAGGTGAAGACGGGCGTGCGGAAGGTCCGCACTTCGGCCACCACCTCCTCCACGGGACGGAAGCGCGGGCGCGGGTCATAGACCTGGCGCAGGTTGCAGAATGAGCAGCGGTGCGGACAGCCACGCGTGGCCACCACGGTGTTGGCCAGCAGGCCGCGCCCGCGCAGCAGGTCCCGGCGCGCCCACGCCAACCCGGCCAGTGAGTCCGGCGCACCACCGCGGTACACCGGCTGCAACCGCCCGGCCGCCGCGTCTGCCAACACCACGGGCCAGGTGTTCTCGGCCTCGCCCACGACGACGGCGTCCGCGTGCTGGGCTGCTTCCTCCGGCAGCAGCGTGGGGTGCGGGCCGCCCAGCACCACAGGCCGCCCGCGCGCCCGGAACGCGTCCGCCATGGCGTACACGTGCCCCGCATTGGGCGTGTTGCACGTGATGCCCACCAGGTCGGCCCGTTCCGCGGGGTCCACCTGCTGGTGGTACTCGTCGCGCAGGACCACGTCGTGGGGCGGCCGTACCCACGCCGCCAGGTACGGCATGGTGAGCTGCGCAAAGTTGTTGAGCTGCCCGCGCCGGAACGCACGGATGAACGGGTTCTCCGGCGTCACCAGCAGGATGCGCACACAGGCCTCGTCAAGGACCCCGGTGGAGAGGCGCCTGGGCCGTCCGCCGCCGCATGCTGCCGCGGCGCCGTGGGTGCGGCAACGCGCCTCCCGTGCGGCGGGACGCGCAGATTCGGCACCGCGGCCCCGCGGTCTGCGGCAGGTGTTGATCCGCACCGCTCCGTCTCCTAAGCAGGCGGGATGCCCGTTATGTCAGGAATGTCCGTTTTGCCGGCTTCCGCCGAGCTGCTCACGACGGGCGAGGCCGCGCGGGTGTGCGCCGTGGACCCGCGCACCATTGCCCGGTGGGTGGACCAGGGGCTGGTGCCGAGCCACCGCACGGCCGGCGGACGCCGGCGGGTGCTGCGGGCGGACTTTGTCGCCTTCCTCAGGGAGCGCGGCATTCCCGTGCTGGGCGGTGAGCCGCCGGTGCCGCGCATTGCCGTGGTGGATGATGATCCGGTGGTTGTCCGGACGCTGCTGCGCCTCCTCAAGCGCCTCCGTCCCAACGCGGCGTACGAGACCGCCGACAACGGGTTCCAGGCCGGCGCCATACTGGCGTCCTTCCGCCCGCACCTGGTGTTCCTGGACCTGGTCATGCCCGGGCTGTCCGGCGTTGCCGTGTGCAAGCACATCCGTGCCACGCCCGGGCTGGCGCGCACCGCGGTGGTGATCATCAGCGGCCACCTCACCGCGGACATGCGCGCGCAGCTGGGCGGTGCGGACCGGATCATCAGCAAGCCGTTCACCACGGAGGACATTGCGGCCGCCGTTGACGAGTTTGTGGGGGACGCGCGCGCGCGGGAGCCGGCAGGCGCCACCGCCCACGGGCGCTGAGGGCGGGGGGGGGACATGGACGACCGACAGACCACCGTGGACTTCCGCGCGCTGTTTGAGTCAGCGCCCGGCCTGTTCCTGGCGCTGGCGCCGGACCTGTCCATTGTGGCGGCCAGTGACGAATACCTGAAGGCGACGATGACCCGGCGCGAGGCGATCCTGGGCCGCGGGATATTTGACGTATTTCCCGACAATCCCGACGACGCCACGGCCGACGGGACCAGCAACCTGCGCGCGTCATTGGAGCGGGTCCGCACGCGCCGGGCCGCGGACACCATGGCGGTCCAGAAGTACGACGTCCGCGGACCGGACGGGACATTCCAGGTCAAGTACTGGAGTCCCAAGAATGTCCCCGTGCTCTCCGCGGCGGGTGGGTTGCGCTTCATCCTCCACCGCGTGGAGGACGTGACGGAGCTGGTGCGGGCCAGTGCGCTGGGTGAGGAGCTGCGCGGCCGC
Source organism: Deltaproteobacteria bacterium (assembly GCA_016218805.1). Taxonomy (GTDB): domain Bacteria; phylum Myxococcota; class JACRCW01; order JACRCW01; family JACRCW01; genus JACRCW01. The sequence continues at coordinate 62,064 of JACRCW010000071.1, forward strand.
ACGCGGGAGATGGAACAGGAGGTGCTCGCACGCAGCCGTGAGCTGGCGGACGCCAAACGCGAGCTGCGGGCAGCCAACGAGAAACTCGCGCAATGGGATGCGGCCAGGACAGCCTTTTTCAGCAACGTCAGTCATGAGTTCCGCACGCCGTTGACGCTCATTCTCGGCCCGACCCAGGACGCGCTGGCATCCCCGGGCGGTGCGCTGGCCGGCGACGCGCTGCAGGTGGTCCACCGCAACACCCACCGCCTGATGCGGCTGGTGAATTCGCTGCTGGACTTCTCGCGCATGGAAGCGGGGCGCATGCAGGCGTCCTACCAACCCTGTGACCTGGCCGCCGTCACCGCGGAGCTGGCCAGCACCTTCCGCTCCGCCATGGAACGCGCCGGCCTGGTGCTGGACGTCCAGACCCAGGCCCTGCCGGAACCCATCTTTGTGGACCCCGACCTCTGGGAGAAGATCATCCTGAACCTGCTGTCCAACGCCCTGAAGTTCACGTTTGCGGGCACGGTCAGTGTGGCGGTGGCCTGGCGCGGTGACCACGCCGAGGTGCGCGTGGCGGACACCGGCACCGGCGTCCCGGCCCATGAGCTGCCCCGCATCTTTGAGCGCTTCCACCGCGTGGCGGGGGCACGCTCGCGCTCGCATGAGGGTTCCGGCATTGGGCTGGCCCTGGTGCATGACCTGGTGGCCCTGCACGGCGGCACCGTCACGGTCAGCAGCACTCCCGGCGTGGGCACCACCTTCACGCTGGCCATCCCGCGGGACTGCGCCCACCTGGCAGCGGAGCGCGTGCTCTCCGCGCGGAGCACGCCGCGGGCCCCGCCGGACGTGCTCCCCTACGTGGCGGGTGTGCTGCCCACCCCGCCGCCGCCCGCGGCGGACACCGCACCGCCTGACCGGCCACGCCCGGGCGAGCGCGTGCTGGTGGTGGACGACAACGCGGACCTGCGCGGCTACCTCACGGCCCTGTTGGGACCGCACTACGCGGTGGACACCGCCGTGGATGGGGTGGAGGCGCTGGAGGCCGCGCGGCAGCACCGGCCCGCGCTGGTCATCAGTGACGTGATGATGCCGCGAATGGACGATTTTCAATTGTTACGCGCCCTGCGCGCCGACCCGGTGCTGGGTGACACGCCCGCCATCCTGCTGTCCGCACGGGCGGGCGAGGGCGCCGCGGTGGAGGGCCTGGCGGCGGGTGCGGATGATTACCTGATCAAGCCCTTTGCCGCGCGCGAGCTGCTGGCGCGCGTGCGCAGCCAGGTGGAGCGGGCGCAGATGCGCCGGCAGCGGTTGCTGTTGGAGTCCGCACCGGACGCCATGGTCATGGTGGATGCGGGCGGCCGCATCATGCTGGTCAACGCGCCGACGGAGCGGATGTTTGGCTACCCGCGGGAGGACCTGGTGGGGCAGCCGGTGGAAATCCTCATTCCGGAACGCCTGCGCGTGGCGCATCACGGGCACCGGGTGGACTTTGCACGGCGCCCGCACGCCCAGGACATGGGGGACCGTGCGGAACTGGTGGGCCGGCGCGCGGACGGGACCGAGTTCCCGGCCCGCATCAGCCTCACCCCGGTGCCGGAGGCCGGGGCCCGCGTGGTCTCCGCCGCCATCCGGGACGTGACCGCGCAACGCCGCGCGGAGGATGAGGCCCGCCGCGCCAACGCCGTGCTGGAGCAACGCGTGGCCGAGCGGACCGCGGAGCTGGAGCACGCCAACAGGGAGTTGGAGTCGTTCAGCTATTCGGTGGCCCATGACCTGCGCGCGCCCCTGCGCAGCATTGACGGGTTCAGCCAGGCGCTCCTGGAGGACTACCGGGACCGGCTGGATGCCACCGGACAGAAATACCTGGGATTTGTCCGCGGCTCCGCGCGGGACATGGCGCGCCTCATTGATGACCTGTTGGCGCTGTCACGCGTGGTGCGCAGCGAGTTGCGGCGCGAGCCGGTGGACCTCAGCGCGCTGGCCGCCGCCACCGTGGATGCGCTGCGCCGCCTCCAGCCGGCACGGCAGGTGGACGTCGTCATCAAGGATGGGCTTCGGGCCTGCGGTGATCCACACCTGCTCGCGGTGCTGTTGGACAACCTGCTCGGCAACGCGTGGAAGTTCACGTCCCGGCAGGAATACGCCCGCATTGAGTTCGGGCGGGAGGCGCCCGCGGCCAACCCACCTATTACGTGCGGGACAACGGTGCCGGGTTTGACATGGCCTACGCGGACAAGCTGTTTGGCGTGTTCCAGCGTCTCCACAGCACCCGCGAGTTTGAAGGCACGGGCGTGGGACTGGCGACGGTCCAGCGCATTGTGCACCGCCACGGTGGCCGCGTGTGGGCCCAGGGCGCCTTGGGCCGCGGCGCCACCTTCACCTTCACGTTGGGCCGAGAGGAGCCGGGGGCATGAGCACGGGGAACGGCGAACGCACCATCCTGCTGGTGGAAGACAACCCCCGGGACGAGGAACTCACGCTGCGCGCGTTCCACCGCAGCAACATCCTCAACCCGGTGGTGGTTGCGCGTGACGGCGTGGAAGCGCTGGATTACCTGTTTGCGCGCGGCGTGCACGCGGGCCGGCAGGCGGGAATGCCGCAAATCATCCTGCTGGACCTCAAGCTGCCCAAGCTGGATGGGCTGGAGGTGCTGCGGGCCCTCCGGCATGACTCGCGCACCCGGTTGCTGCCCGTGATTGTGCTCACCTCGTCGGCGGAGGAGCAGGACGTGGTGCGCAGCTATGACCTGGGGGCCAACAGCTTGGTGCGGAAACCGGTTGATTTTGTGCAATTCACGGAAGCGGTGCGGCAATTGGGCCTGTATTGGCTGGTGCTCAACCAGGCCGCGCCCGCGGGTGGGGGGACCTGAATGGGAAAGCCGCTGCGGATGCTCATTGTGGAGGACGTGGAGGCGGACGCGCTGCTGGTGGTGCGGGAGCTGACGCGCGGCGGCTTTGCGGTGACGTATGACCGCGTGGATGACGCCCCGGCCATGTCCGCGGCGCTGGACCGCCAGGCGTGGGACGTGGTCGTGTCGGACTACTCCATGCCGCGCTTCAGCGCGCCGGCCGCGCTGGCGCTGGTGCGGGAACGCAACCTGGATATCCCGTTCATCATTGTCTCCGGCACGGTGGGTGAGGAGACCGCCGTGGACGCCATGCGCGCGGGCGCGCATGACATCATGTCCAAGGGCCGCTTTGCGCGCCTGGTCCCGGCCATTGAGCGGGAATTGCGGGATGCCGGGCTGCGGGCGGAGCGGACGCGCATGCACGAGCAGCTGCTGGTGTCTGACCGCATGGCGTCCGTGGGCACGCTGGCGGCGGGCGTGGCGCACGAGATCAACAACCCGCTGGCCGCGCTGATAGCCAACCTGGACATCACGGTGGCGGCGGTGAGCCGGCTGACGGACGAGGCGCGCCGCGCCTGCCTGGACGGCGCCGGTGGTGCGGCGGCCACGGCCTACCAGTCCATGGCCCAGCTCCTGCGTGAGGTGGATGAACCGCTGCGGGACGCGCGCGAGGCCGCCGACCGGGTCCGGCTCATTGTGCGCGACCTCAAGGTCTTTTCGCGCGCGGACGAGGAACACCGCGGGGCGGTGGACGTCCGCCGCGTGCTGGAGTCCACCCTGCGCATGGCCACCAATGAGATCCGGCACCGCGCCCAACTGGTGAAGGACTTTGGTGACGTGCCGCCGGTGGAGGGGAACGAAGCGCGCCTGGGACAGGTGTTCCTCAACCTGGTGGTCAACGCCGCGCAGGCCATTCCGGAGGGACACGCGCACAGCAATGAGATTCGCGTGGTCACCCGGCCGGACGGGCACGGGCACGTGGTGGTGGAGGTGCGGGACACCGGGGCCGGCATGGCGGAGGCCGTGCTGCCGCGCATCTTTGATCCGTTCTTCAGCACCAAACCCATGGGCGTGGGGACCGGCCTGGGGCTGGCCATCAGCCACCGCATTGTCACCGGCCTGGGCGGCCGGATTGAAGTGGAAAGCCGCGTGGGGAAGGGCACGGTGGTCCGGACCATCCTGCCCGTTGCCCGTGGCGCGCCCGCGGAGGGGCCCGCCCCGGTGGCCTCCACCCCACCCGGACGGCGCGGGCGCATCCTGGTGGTGGATGACGAACGCGCGCTGGCCACCGCCATCCGGCGCATGCTGGCACCTGACCACGACGTGGAAACGGTCATCCGGGCGCGCGATGCGATGGACCTGGTGGCGCGGGGCGAGCGCTTTGACATGGTGCTGTGTGACCTGTTGATGCCGGAGATGACCGGCATGGACCTGCACGCGGAATGGACGCGCACCGCGCCGGGGCACGCGGAGTCACTGGTGTTCATGACCGGCGGCGCGTTCACCCCGCGCGCCCGCGAGTTCCTCAACCGGGTCAGCAATCCGCGGCTGGAGAAACCGTTTGATGCGGCGCAATTGCGGGCATTGGTCCATGGGTTGCTGCGGTAACAACACCCGGCCGCGCCTCAGGTGGGCGTGGTAGCGTCACCGCCCCGGCCCACCCATGCGCTCCTGCCCCACCTGCCTGGCTGTTACGGACGGAGCAACCTGCCCCGCGGACGGAACCCCCACGCGCGAGGACCCGCTGCTGGGGACCGTGCTGGACGGGAGATTTGAGATTGTGGCGCCGCTGGGGCACGGCGGGATGGGCACCGTGTACCGCGCCGTGGAGCGGTCACTGGACCGTGCGGTGGCCGTGAAGGTCCTCCGTCCCACGCTGGTGCTGGACGCCTCCTCCCAGGCCCGCTTCATGCGCGAAGTCCGCGTGCTCGCCGCGCTGCGCCATCCGGGCATTGTGGTGCTGCACCACTGGGGGCAGGGGCCGCAGGGTCCGTACATGGTCACGGAACTGCTGGAGGGCGAAACGCTGGCGGTGCGCCTGCAACGGCACGGCGCGCTCACCGTCACCGCGGCCTGCCGCATCACCGGCCACGTGGCACGCGCGTTGGGACAGGCGCACCACCGCGGCGTGGTCCACCGGGACCTCAAGCCGGACAACATCTTCCTGGACCGCATGGAGGACGGGCAGGAGGCGGTGAAGGTGCTGGACTTCGGGATTGCCAAGTTCTTCCAGAAGCCGCGCCGCTCGTCGGACGGCGGCTGGGACAGCTTCTCCACGGCCACGCATGACCTGGTGGGCACGCCCGCGTATTTCTCGCCCGAGCAGGTCCGCGAGGAGGAACTGGACGGCCGCAGCGACCTGTTCACGCTGGGCACCATCCTGTTCCAGTGCGTGGCCGGACGGCTCCCGTTTGCGGGCGCGGACGGGCCCACCACATTGCTGGCGCTGCTGGAGAAGGAACCCGCACCGCTGCCGCCGGGCTTGCCGGACGAGCTGGTTCACCTGGTGCGCTGGCTGCTGCAGAAGGACCCCGCGCGCCGCCCCGCCCACGCCGCCGAAGTGGCGCCGTTGCTGGAGGACCTGGCCCTGCGCTCGCGGGAGCGCGTGGAGCGGACGCTGGTCATGGCGCCCGCTCCGGCGTGGGACGGGCCCACGCTCGCGGAGGGTGGCGGCGCGCCGGGCCGCGCGCGCGCGGGACTGCTGGTGGGCGTGGCGCTGGCCTCAGGTCTGGTGGCGTCGGTGGGAACGTGGGCAGCGGGGACGCGCACGGCTCCCCCGCAACCGGAGCCCACCGTGCCCGCGGTCCCCGCGGCGGTGGACGCGCCGTCGCCGCCGCCGCCGGAGCCGGCCGCGCCCGCGGGGCAGCCGCACGCTGAGCCGGGTGAACCACCGGTGGTTGCGGACCCGGCGCTCCCGGAGCGGCCGCGCCGCCCGGTGCGCGCCACGCCCAAAGCCACCAATCCCGAAGCGCTGCGACGTGAGATCGCCGCCCGCCTGGTGCGCGAGGCGAGCCGCCAGCTGCTGGAGGGGCAGTTTGAAGCGGCGGAAGGCCGCGCGCGCGGCGCCCTGGAGATGCACCCGCAGAACGTGGAAGCACACCGGTTGCTGGGCGTGGTGCTCACCCGCCTGGGCCGCCACTGTGACGCCAAGGCCTACTACCGGCAGTTGCTGGCGCTGGAGCCCGGCACCGCGCAGGCCGGCCGCGTGGAGGAGATCCTCAAGGACGCCAGCTTCTCCCGCTGCCCTTAGCCGCCCCAGGTCCACCAAACCTGCCCGCTGCATGGGCCGGGCTTGGCCATGCAGACCATCATTGCTCAAGGCCAGGTCCGCGGGCTAAACAAGAGCCACTGTCGGGGGGTCGCAGATCAATTTGATTTCGATTCCGTGCACAGGGGGCGCGGCCTTTCCACCGCGCCGGGGAGGTCACGTGTCGAGATGGATCACGGTGGTAGGTGCCGTTGTTGTTTCTCTTACGCTGTCCTGCGGAAAACCCGGACCCGAAGGTGCAGCGGGACCCGCCGGAGAACCCGGAGAACGGGGCCCGGCCGGCGCCACCGGCCCAACGGGTCCTATTGGGCCCACGGGGCCTCGTGGGCCTGCCGGGCCGGCGGGGCCAACTGGCGACACCGGCGGCACCGGCGCCACAGGTGATACCGGGCCGATTGGGCCGACGGGTGCAACGGGTGATACCGGGGCGACGGGTGCGACGGGCGACACGGGGGCTGTGGGTGCAGCCGGATCCAACGCGCTCATCAGGACCCGTGATGAACCCGCGGGAACCCAATGCGCCGCCGGCGGCACGCGAATGGATGCCGGCGCGGACACCAATGCCAATGGGACGCTGGACGACGCGGAGATTGCGGTCACTTCCTACGTCTGCAACGGAGCCGCGGGTGCAAGTTCCCTGGTGCGCACCGCAGCGGAGCCGGCCGGCGGGAACTGCATTGGTGGCGGTTTCCGGATCCAGTCGGGTTCCGACGACGACAACAACGGCACCCTGGATGACGCCGAGGTCACCATGACCACCTACGCCTGTATTCCGGTGCCGGCTCCCCGGTCCGCCTGCGACGACGCCCGCCCCCTGGTTGAAGGCGTCACCTCCGGCGACCTGTCAGACCGTGAGGACACCTTCCTGGGTTGCCGCACCAGCGGAGTGCCGGGGGCGCTTCGCATGGGTGAGGGCACGCCGGACCAGGCCTGGTCCCTGTACGTGGCGCGCCGTGCACGCATCAGCGTGTACGCGCGGGGCCGTGAACTGGCGCTCTACCTCAGGCGCGGCGTTGACTGCGCCGCGTCAGCCCTGGTTTACGGTGCCTGCTCGGATGCGTCCTCCGCCGACGGTGAGGTTCTGACCCAGGTACTGGATCCCGGCCAATATTGGGTCATTGTCGAAGGGACCGCGACGGCCGGCGGCGACTATGACATTCACTATCGCGTGGAGGATCCCTGCGACGGGGACCTGGCGTACGGCCGCTGCGAGGGCCCCGCCAGCGTCCGCTGGTGCATTGTCCCGCCTGCGGGCGTCCGCAATCCCCAAACCGCGTCCCTGGCCTGCCCAGCAGGTGAATCCTGCAGAACCGTGGACGGCGCGGCCAACTGCTTCCTGGACCGGGTGACGACGACCTGTCCCACGCCGGGCTACGTCTGTCGCGATGCCAACACGCTGATCCGGTGCGATGCGCCGGGCGCGCCCACCGTCATCCCGTGCACCAACGGGTGCAAGGAAACCCAATCCGGAGGCATGTGCCTGTCCGGGGACCCCACCACCCGCTTCTCCGCACAGTTCTCCTATGAGTACCGGGAACCCAACGCCGAGCTGAGCGATTGGGGCTCTGAAACGCTCACGGCCCCGCTGCCAGGCGCCATGGTGGTGAGCTGGCATTGGGACGGGACGCAGCTGCAGTGGCTGGATGACACGGTGACGGACCCGGAGGGGAACTACACCGTTGATGTGGTGGACCCGCCGGACCCGCAGGACCTGGTCATTGTGTACGCGGCCTATCCGCGCCTGCTGGGCGGCGGCGCCGTGGCCTTTGCGGTGGCCACGCCGGCGGTCCCCACCGGCACGCAACCGGTTGCCACGGTGGTGGATGGCGTCACCTACTCCTGGTCCGTGGCGCCGTACGATCACGGGTCTGGCCGCACCTATGTCATTACGGAGGCACTTGGCTCTGCAGCGGCGCGGGTGTTTGACGGCATGCGCGTGGTGTTCCAGAACACCGCGCAGCTCTACTACCGCGGCAGCTACGCACAGAGCCTGGTGGTGTGGCTCAAGACGGGAACGTCGTGGAGTTGCGGCGAGTGCCTGTGGGCGTCTCCTACGCCCGCGCTGGGCGGCTTTGATACACAGATGTTCATCAATGGCAGTGCGTCAGACGCCCAGTACTGGGCGGACGCCGTGACCTTTCACGAAATAGGACATTGGGTCATGGCTTCATTTGGCCAGTCCCCGGGAGAAGGCGGCACGCACTGGTTGGGGGTCCCGTACTTTCCCGGCATGGCCTGGTCCGAAGGGTTTGCCACCTGGCTCTCCAGCGACTGGCGCGCCGACACGCGCTACATCGACAAGCAGGGCGGATCGATGTTCTGGCTGGACCTCAACTGGCGTGAACACGGCTCCGGATCACCGTGGCTCCGGCCCGTTCCCGCGGACGGCCTGTTCCAGCGGATGTACGAAAACGAAGTGTCGGCGACGTTGTGGACGCTGTCCTCCAACCCGACGGTTGGTCCCAATCCCGTGTATTGGGCCCTCAACTCAGTCCGGGCGCAGGCCCCCACGCGGGGCTACACACGCCGCACCTGGGACGTGGATGCCCAAGGGGAGCCCATCAACGTGGTGGACACCCGGGAGCCGGCGGTGATGTTCGCGGACTTCCTGGATGCTCTCGTGTGTTCGGCTTCACCCGCGGACATTGCCACGCACGTGGATGCCGCGGTGGAGCCGTCTGCGTACTACCCCTACAACGCCGCGTCGGCGGTGTGCCCGTGAAGGAGTCCATCATGAAGACCGGAGTCATCGCGATCCTCTCCGCCGGGTTTCTGGGTTGTGCCGTTGACCCCATGCCGGAGTCCACCGCCCTGGGGGAATCCACGCTTTCACCCCCGCTCGTCATGACGCTGCATGTGACGCCATCATCCCAGGGCAGCGTCCTTGTGGCCCGCGTGGAACTGCAGCGCCAGGCGGCGCTGGGTGTCCCCGTTGAGGTGGTGTGGGAACTGCCCAGCGGCGTATCCATGTCCCAGGGCAAAGCCCGTGAAACCGTGCCTGATGGCGAGCGCAGCGTGACGCGCATCTACGAGTTCCGGGTCCTTGGGGTGCCAGCTGACGACCTCGTTGTTCGCGCTGAGGCTGGGGGCGCGCATTGGGGAGTCATTGCCAGGCAGGCCTATGCATTTGGCCGCAGCCCGGCGGCCGCCGTTGAAGCCATGCGCTCCCCACGGAGTATCCGCTGGCGGGGTGTGGAGATGGGTCACGCCATTCCATTGGACTCCACACCCGTGAAGCGGCGCTGACACCGGCACGGTGCGGCGGGCGCCCACGCCATCAAACAGGCGCCCGCCGCCCAATGCGCTGCTCCATGTTGCGATTTGGCATCAGAAGGCGCGGCAACGCCAGAGCCGCATCCGCGCGCCGGACTCGGTTGCCGCTGTCACACACCCGTACCCGACAGGTGATCAGCGGCGGGTCCCGGGAAGAACCTTCCCCGGCGGGCGGGCCCAGTGACAGGATGCGCGCGACCCAAGAGGTCCGGAGGCACACGTGACGGCAATCCAGTTTCTCGGCGCGGCGGGAACGGTGACGGGCAGCAGGCACCTGGTGGAGCACCGCGGCAAGCGCGTGCTGCTGGACTGCGGGCTGTTCCAGGGCATCAAGGAGCTGCGGCTGCGCAACTGGGAGCCGTTCCCCGTGGACGTGCAGTCCATTGACGCCATCGTGCTGTCGCACGCGCACATTGACCACAGCGGGTTCCTGCCGCGCGTGTACAAGGACGGCTACCGCGGGACGGTGTGGTGCACCTCCGCCACGCGGGACCTGCTGGCCATCATGTTGCCGGACTCCGGCCGCCTCCACGAGGAAGAAGCGTCCTACGCCAACAAGAAGGGCAGCAGCCGGCACAAGCCGGCCCTGCCGCTGTACACGGAGGAGGACGCACGCGCGTGCCTGTCGTTGTTGCGGCCGGTTGCGTACGACACGCCCACGCAGATTGTTCCCGACGTCACGCTGCGCATGGTGCGCGCGGGGCACATCCTGGGATCAGCCAGCGTGAACCTGGACCTGGTGCGCGCGGGCGGCGGGGTGCACCGCTTCACGTTCTCCGGTGACCTGGGGCGCTATGACATGCCCATCATCACGGACCCCGCGCCCGCCCCGGAGGCGCACACGCTGCTGGTGGAGAGCACCTACGCCAACAAGTCCCACCAGGAGACGGACCCCAAGGTGGCCCTGCGTGACGAGGTGCTGCGCACGGTCCGCGAAAAAGGCGTGCTGCTCATCCCGGCGTTTGCCATTGGACGGACGCAGGACCTGCTGTACCACCTGCGGCAGCTGCAGTTGCGCAAGGAGATTCCCGCGCTGCCCATGTTTGTGGACAGCCCCATGGCGTCTGACGCCACGCCGCTGTACCTGCGCCACCGCGAAGAGCACGACGAGCACATGCAGGCCCACCTTGAGAACGGTGACCGGCCGTTGAACCCGGAGCACGTGTCGTTTGTGCAGTCACGGCAGGACTCCAAGACGCTCAACGAGAAGAAGGGCCCGGCCATCATCATCTCCGCGTCAGGGATGGCGACGGGTGGACGCGTGATTCACCACCTGATGCGGCGCCTGCCCGACCCTTCCACGACGGTGCTGTTTGTTGGGTACCAGGCGGAAGGGACGCGCGGGCGGCGGTTGCTCAACGGGGAGCCCTCCGTCCGGATGTTTGGCGAGGACGTTCAGGTGCGCGCGCGCATTGCGCGGATTGAGGGCTTCAGCGCGCACGCAGACGCGGCGGAGGTGGACCGCTGGCTGGGATCCGTGCACACGCCGCCCACGCGGACGTTCTGCGTTCACGGGGAGCCCGCGGCGCTGGCGGCGGCGCGGGAGCGTCTTTCCGCCCGCGGGTGGAATGCCCTGGTTCCCGCACACGGCGAGCGCGTGGTGCTGGACTAGCGCCGGGACAGCGCGTCCACCGTCACCGCGGCGAGCAGCACCGCGCCGGTGGCCATGAACTTGGCCGCGGATCCCACCGCCAGCAGGTCCAGCCCGTTGGCAATGGTCCCCACGACGAGCGCACCCAGCAGGCCCGACCACGCGCTGCCAGACCCGCCCTGCAGGCTGGTGCCGCCGATGACCGCCGCGGCCACAGCGTTGAGCAGCGTGTCGCCGCTGCCGGAGGACTGGTGCACAGCCAGCACGCGGGACGCAGCCAGCACACCGGACCACGCCGCCAGCGCTCCGGCCACTGCAAATGCCGCCGCGCGCACGCGCTCAACGGGGATGCCCGCGCGGCGGGCCGCCTCCGCATTGCCACCCACCGCCACCAGATGCCGCCCGGCGCGCGTGCGGCGCAGCACCACATCCAGCGCCCACGCCAGCGCCACCAGCAACAGGAACCCCAGCGGCACGCCCCGGTCCGCCGCGAACACAACGAGCGCCACGCCGCACAGCACCGCGGGCAGCGCCGTCCGCGCCAGCCCCGCGTGGCGCGCGTGAAATCCCAGCGCCATGACCGCAACCGGTCCCACAAGCACCACCGGCACAAACGCACCGGCGAGCGCGACCAGCAGCGGGTCGCGCAGGTTGAGCGCCCCGGTGTCCCCCAGCACCAGCAGCAGTGCGCCCTGCCACGCCAGCAACCCACCCAGCGACACAACAAACGACGGAATGCGCACCCACGCGGACAGCGCGCCCTGGCCGAACCCCAGCGAGGCACCCAGCAGCGTGCCAGCCAGCAGCGCCCCCGGGGCGTTCCACCCGCGGGTCACCAGCACGGCGGTGACGGCGGCGCACAGCCCGGAGGTCGCGCCGGCGGCCAGGTCAATTTCGCCGGCGAGCAACACCACACCCAGCGCCGTCCCCAGCACGCCCAGCGCGGCCACCTGCCCGGCGAGGTTGGTGAGGTTCAGCGCGGTGAGGAAGTTGGGGTTGAGCGCCTGGAACAGCAGCCACAGGGCGGCGGTTCCCAACACCAGCGGGAGCGCCCCGCGCGGCACGCGCTTCACGCGGCGGTCTCCGTCGTTGTCGCGCCGGTGATCTCCGCCACCACGCGCTCCCGGGTGACCGCGTCACGCCGGTGGAGTCCCACCACGCGGCCGTGGCGCAGCACCAGCACCCGGTCCGCCACCGCCAGGACGTCCGCAAGGTTGTGACTGACCAGCATGATTCCCACGCCGCCGTCACGCAGGCCGCGCACCACCCGGAGCACTTCGTCCGCCTGCCGGACGCCCAGCGCCGCGGTGGGCTCGTCCAGCAGGACCACGCGCGGGTTGCCCAGCATGGCGCGCGCCACGGCGATGCACTGGCGTTGCCCGCCGGAGAGTGTCTCGACGGGAAGGCGCAGGTCCGGGAGCGTGACGCCCAGGCGCCCCAGCACCGCCCGGGTTGCCTGTTCCATGGCGGGCTCATCCAGCAGGCCGCGCCGCACGCGTTCCCGGCCCAGGAACAGGTTGGCCACCGTGTCCAGGTTCCCGCACAGCGCCAGGTCCTGGTGCACGGTCTCCACGCCGGCGCGGCGGGCGTCCGCGGGCGTGCGGAACCGGACCGGGTTGCCGTCCAGCAGCAGCGTGCCGTCGTCAGGCGGGGTGCTGCCATGGAGCACGCGGAACAGCGTCGTCTTGCCCGCGCCGTTGTCGCCCACCACGGCCAGCACCTCACCGGCGTGCAGCGTGAAGGACGCCCCCGCCAGTGCCTCCACCGCCCCAAAGCCACGGGTCAGCCCGCGCGCCTCCAGCAGCGGCGCGGTCACGGGATGCCCAGCTCCCGGCAGGCGGCGGCGGTGTCGCCGGAGCACACGTCCGCCGTCTTCCAGAAACCGTCCTTGATGACGGTGTCCTTCACGTTGGCGCGCGTGACCACCACCGGCTCCAGCAGCAGCGCCGGGACCCGTGCGCGGCCGTTGTCCACGCGCGCGCGGTACGCGGGCTCGTTGGCCACGGCGGCGGGCGCCAGCGCCCCGGTGGCCAGGCGGAAGGCCAATTCCGCGGCGGCTTCCGCTTCCGGCCGGATGGCCTTGTACACCGTCAACGCCTGCTCCCCGACGAGAATCCGCTGGATGGCCGCCAGCTCCGCGTCCTGGCCGGTGACCGGCGGCAGCGGCGAGACACCCGCCGCCTTGAGCGCCGCAATGACGCCGCCCGCGGTGCCGTCATTGGCCGCGTACACGCCGTCCACCTTGTTGCCCAGCGCGGTGAGCGCCTGCTGCATCTGCGCCTGCGCCTTGTCGGGACTCCAGTCGGGTGTGTCGTATTCGCGTGTGACGGTGACCTTGCCGTCCAGCACGGCATGCGCGCCGCGCTTGAACATCCCCGCGTTGTTGTCCGTGGGTGACCCGTTGATCATCACCACGGATGCGCCGGCGCGGCCGCCCAATGCGCGCAGCAGTCCCTCCGCCTGCAGGCGCCCCACGCGCTCGTTGTCAAATGAGATGTACGCCGTCACGGCGTCGGTTCCCTTGATGAGCCGGTCGTACGCCACCACGGGCACGCCGCGCGCGCGCGCCAGGTCCGCCACCGCCGCCGCGGCATCCGAATCCACCGGGTCCAGCACCAGCACGCGCGCACCGTTGGCCAGCGCGGCCTCCGCCTGGGTGCGCTGCGCCAGCGGATCCTGGTTGGCGTTGCCGTACAGGATGTCGTCGGGCTTCATGCCCAGCGCGGTGAGCCGGGCCCGGAAGTGCGGCCAGTCCTGCGTTTCGTACCGGGCTGTCTTGGATTCCGGCAGCAGCAGCGCCACCCGCGGAGCCGTGGCGGCCTCCCGCCGGCACGCTGCCCCGGACACCACCGCCGCCGCCGCCACCACCACCCAGCCAATCTGGCGCATGCCGCCTCCCGGTTGGGCCGACGTGTAGACCAGCGCACCGCTTGAACGCACCCGCCCCTGTGGCAGCGTGCGCGGCGGAGGTGCCCATGCAGCCGGTCATCGTGGAGCGGGAGGGGGAGGTCACCGTCGTCGTCATCAACCGCCCGGAGGCGCGCAACGCGGTGGATGGGCCCACCGGGAAGGCGCTCACGGACGCGTTTGTGGCGTTTGACGCGGATGCGGAAGCCCGCGTGGCTGTGCTGTGCGGCGCGGGCGGGACGTTCTGTGCGGGGGCGGACCTCAAGGCGGTGGGCACGGAGCGCCAGAACCGCGTGGAGCCGGACGGGCACGGGCCGCTGGGACCGTCGCGCTTGTGGCTGTCCAAGCCGGTCATCGCCGCGGTGGACGGGCACGCGGTGGCCGGTGGGCTGGAACTGGCGCTGTGGTGTGACCTGCGCGTGGCTGAGCAGGACGCCGTGTTTGGCGTGTTCTGCCGCCGCTGGGGCGTGCCGCTGATTGACGGGGGGACCTTCCGCCTGCCTCGGCTCATCGGGCTGTCGCGCGCGCTGGACCTGGTGCTCACCGGGCGCGGCGTCGGCGCCGCGGAGGCGCTGCAGATGGGGCTGTGCAACCGCGTCGTGGGCAAGGGGAGGGCGCGTGCGGAGGCGGTGGCGCTTGCGCGGGAGATGGCCGCGTTCCCGCAGGCGTGCCTGCGCGCGGACCGGGAGAGCACCTACCGCGGGTTTGACCTCCCGGCTGACCAGGCGCTCCGCGCGGAGTTTGAGCGCGGTGTGCCGGCGCTGCTGGCGGAGGGCGTGGGCGGTGCGGGCCGGTTTGCCGCAGGCGCCGGGCGCCACGGACAGCGCGCGTGAGCTGCGTCAGCGCCGTGCGCCGGAGACGTGGTCCACCTTGAAGACAAACACGTCCTGTTGGCCCGTCGCGGCGTGGCCGTCCCACGCCCCCTGCGCGTCCCCCACCGCGAACACGTCCCCGTCCGTATTCACAGCCAGGCCGTTGACGCCGTCCGGCTGAGCGCTCCCGGCCTGCACCGTCCACACGGTGGCGCCCACCGGGTCCAGCGCGTGCAGGTAGGCATCCGTGCCGCCCGCTGAGGCGTGCCCCACAAGCGTGCCCGCCGTGTGCCCGCCGATGACCAGGTTCCCCGCACCGTCGATGATCGCCGTGTAGCAGCGCTCGCGCGCCGCGGTCCCCAGCACGCGCACCCAGCTCACCGCAAAGGTGCTGTCCAGCGCAGCCACCAGGCAGTCGTCCTCCGTCCCGTGCAGCGTCTCGCCCATGACGTCGCTGCTGGAGGTGTACCCGACCAGGTAGAACGCGTCGCCGGTGGCGGGCTGCTGCAGGCTGAACGCGCGGTCCGGACCGGCGCCGCCCAGTTGCAGCACCACCGTGGGGTTGGCGCTGGGCGCGGTGAACCTGGTCAGTGTGGCGTCCTGCAATCCCTGGCTGGCGGCGCCCATCAGTCCGGCGGTGTAGCCCGCCACCAGCGTGCCGGTCGGCCCGGCCACGCAGCCCGTGGCCGCGTCATACGCGCCGCTCCCCCACAGCGCGGTCCACGCCACCGCCGGGGCGCCTTCCACATCCAACACCATGATGAACTGGTCACTGCCACCGCCCGCGTTGGTCTGTCCGCCCAGCGATCCGCCTGCGGCACCGGTGACGCAGACCTGCGGCGTGTTCCCTTTCAGCAGTGACGCGCCCAGCACAAAGTCCTCGCCGTCACCACCCGCCTGCAGCACGGCGGTGCGCGCGCCGTCCGTTTGCCGGTGCACCGCCAGGAACACGTCATGCGCGCCGGCGGACGTCTGGCCGGTGAAGGTCCCCGCCGTATGGCCCACCACCAGCAGCGAATCCCCCCGCACCAGCAGGAACGCTGCGGTATCCGCGCCGGTGGTCCCGTCCTGCGCCACCCACGTGAGCTGGCCGTACGGATCAAAGCGCGCCACAAAGTAGTCCGCGCCGCCGTGCGGCGTGGCGCCCGGCATGGTCCCAGCGGTCTCCCCCACCACGAACACCGTGCCGTCCGCCAGGACTTTCACATCCCAGCCCGTCTCATCCGCCGTCGTGCCCCCCGCCAGGCTGTCGGCCGGGAGCGCCAGGGTGGCGGACGCGGTGCCCCCCGCCGCGTCAGACGCGGTGACGGTGGCCGGGCCGGCCGTCCACGTCCGCCGGTAGGTCCCGTCCGCGTCCAGCCGCCCCGGCCCGGACAACGCGTACGAATAAGGAGGCACCCCGCCGGTACCCTGGAAGCGGATGCTCCCGCCCAGCCGCGCGGTGCCGGACGCGGGGCTGATGCCCAGCGGCAGCGGTCCACTGCTGGAGGCTGCACCGGACGAGGATGCGCCCGACCCGGCCGCGGAGGCTGACGACGGCCCCGCCGTGGACCCGCCGCCCCACGACGTGGAGTCCACCGTGGACGACGACACCGACACGCTTCCGGACGACGAACCCGGGGCGCGCGCCGCGCACACGCCGTCCTGGCAGCCCTTGCCGCGGCCGCAGTCCGTGTCGTTGTTGCACCGCTCCACGCACTGCCCGCCGACGGCGACCTGGTCCTCCGAGCAGCGGGGACCGCATCCGGATAGCCACGCCATCGACGCGACGCACACGCAGGCAGACGCGGAGGCTCGCCACATGGTGCCCGAGTCTAGTGCGGACCCGCCGGACTGCCCACGCCTCATTCCGTGCCGCCGCGTGCGCCGCACTTGCGGCGGTCAGCCCTTGCCGGCGCGCCGGGCCGCCGCCCACTGTGCGCCGCATGTGCGCTGCCCCCGCGTTGGACCGCGTCCGCGGCCTGCTCCTGGGAACCGCCGTGGGTGACGCGCTGGGCCTGCCTGCGGAGGGCCTCTCGCCCCGCACCATCGCGCGGCGGTTTGGCGCGCTGGACCGCTACCGCCTGCTCGGCCGCACCGGGTTTGTTTCAGATGACACGGAGCAGGCCGCGCTGGTGGCGCAGTCACTGTTACACGCCCGCGGTGACGTGGACGCCGCACGGCGGGCGTTCCGCGCCGCGCTCCGCGGTTGGTTCCTGTGCCTGCCGTTTGGGATTGGCCTGGCCACGCTGCGGGCCTGCCTGCGCCTGCTGCTGGGCCTGCAGCGCAGCGGCGTGCACAGCGCGGGCAACGGTGCGGCCATGCGGATGGCCGTGGTGGGCGCCTACGCGTGGGCGGATGTGGAACTGCGTCGCCGGCTCGCCACCGCGCTGGCGGAGGTCACCCACCTGGACGAGCGCGCGGTGGAGGGCGCGGTCTTCGTGGCCTCCGTGGCGGCGGGCTGCCTGGTTGCGGCGGCGCCGGCGGACCGGCAGCAGGCCGTTGCACACGCCGTGGCCGCGGTGCGCGCGCCTGAACTGCGAACCGCGCTTCAACGCGCCCTGGCGCTGGCGGACGCCCGCGCGCAGGACGCCGCGCACGAACTGGGAACGGACGGCTTTGTCCTGCGGAGCCTGCCGTGGGCCACCTGGTGCCTGCTCACCCATGGTGACCGCCCCGTGGAAGCGCTGCGCGTGTGCATCCGCGGCGGCGGAGACACGGACACCAACGCGGCCATCCTGGGCGCGTGGCTGGGCGCGCTGCACGGTGCCGCCGCCCTCCCGGAACCGCTGGTGACGTCGCTGGCGCCCGGTCCCTTTGGCCGGGACCACCTGGATGCGCTGGCCGGGGCGCTGTGCGCGGGCACGCCGCCCCCGCGCTACCGGCGCGTGCTGGCGCTGCTGCGCAACCTGGCGCTGTACCCGGTGATCCTGGCGCACGGATTCCGCCGCCTGCTGCCGTTCTGAGACGGGCCCGCCGCGTTCTGCAGATTCCACGGCATTGGGGCGCGTGCGCCCGCTCCGCCGTTGGCAGGCGGGTTGCTTTGTCCTCCGTTGACGGCCGCGCCCCTCCCGGGCTGCCGGCCGCACGAGGACCCCATGACCGCCCTGCCGCTTTCCCCGGCCCCTCTGGACGCCGGCGCTCCGCCTCCCCACCGCGCTCCCCATCTGCACGTGCTGCCCGGCGGCGCCACGGACCGGCCGCTGCCCCGCGCCCAACGCGCGGCGTGGCTGGTGGACGCGCCCTGGCCGGAGCTTGAATCGTATGTGCTGTCACGCCGCCGCCGGGCGGACGTGCTGGGCGTGCCGTTGCTCGCGCAGGGCGAGGAGCGCTGGGGCGCAGAAGGTTTTGCCCGGGTGCACGGCTCCAGCCTGCTGGGGTTCCTGCGCGGCCGTGACCTGGCAGACGTGGCCCACCTGCCCGCCGCCCGCCTGCGCGTCCGGTTCAAGTATGACGATCTCATTGCGCGCTCGTTCATCCCGTTGCTGGGCCGGGACGTCCCCGAGGTCACGGTCTCCCAGAACCTGCTCCCGGCGCTGTGGCGGTCCGGTGCGCTGCGGGGGCGTGCCGTGGATGTGCTCATGGTCCGCCTCCCGCTGCACGTGCTGCACGCGCGCCTGGACCAGGCCGCGCGGCTGCACCCGCTGTCGCTGTCGCTGGCCACCTACCGCGCGCCGGATGATGTGGTGGATGACGAGGCCGAAGCGCTGGCGGCGGCGCGGCGCGTGGTGACGCCGCACTCGGAGATTGCCGCACTGTTCCCCGGCCGTGCGCTGAAGATCCCCTGGGTGCTGCCGGATGCCGGCCGCCACCGCCCCGGACCGCGCGTGGTGCTGGCCGGCCGGACTGACGGGCTGCAAGGCGTGTACGAACTGCGCGACGCCGCCTGCCACCGTAACGCAGCTCTGACCACGCTGGAGCCCCCGCGCGAATACCTGTCGTTCTGGCGCGGGATGGACGTGCGGCGCCGCCCCGTGCGCGACGCGTTCCTGGACGCCGCCGTCGCCGTGCTCCCCGCGTGGTGCTGCAGCCGGCCGGGCGCCGCGCTGGCCGCGGTGGCTTGCGGCGTTCCCGTCGTCGCCACGGCCGCCGCGGGATTGGCCGGCGTCCCGGGCGTGCGCGAACTCCCCGTGGGTGACGCTGTGGCCCTGGCCGCGGCGCTGCCGGGATGACGCGCCCTGAAGGCCGCCGGTTTTTCCGGTGCGCGCGGTGTTGCCGCGCAGGCTGCGGGTAGGGCCTGCCCGCCAGAATCACAGCGGCCTGCGAACATTGAAGATCAGCCGTCCCTTCCCGGGGCACGTCCGGTGCTTATCCTAAGCGGTCCGGAGGCGGGGAATGGACGAACTGTTCGTGTTGGAGGAGGAAGCCCAGGTGGCGCAGTTTCTCGCCAACCGGGCTGAGCACGAAGTGGACGCCGGACACTGGCACGAAGCGGTGACGCTGGTGGGGCGGCTGGTGGTGCTGTGGAAGGAGGCCCTGCTTCCGCAGATGCAGCGGGTGCTGGGGCCGCGCGCCCGCCAGGACGGGATGGACCAGGAAGTCTGCCAGGTGCTGGACGCGGCCGGCCGCGTGGGCAGCCGCCTGGAGGACATGCGCCGCGCACTGGATGCCACAGACCACGGGGAGCGCACGCGCCTGGGCGCGCACCTGCTGCTGGACGAAGTGCGCGGGCACCTGTCTGCGCTGACGCGTGGCGTGCTGCCCCGCATCTACGGCGCGTGTACGGATGATGACCTGTGGGATCTGGCGCGTGACCTGGACCGCATGGTGGATGAAATGGGCCGGTCCCGTTGGCGGGGCCTGGTGTCCCAGGCCTGAACCCGCACCTCAGCCAATTGCGTCTTCCAGCGCTTTGCAGAACGTACGCAGGACCTTGATGCGCGCGTGGTACTTGTTGTTGGCCTCCACCAGGGTCCACGGCGCACGCTCCGTGGACGTGCGGTCGATCATGTCGCACACCGCGCGTTCGTAGTCCGGCCACTTCTTGCGGTTGCGCCAGTCCTCCTGCGTGATCTTGAAGCGCTTGAAGTCGGTGGCCTCGCGCTCCTTGAACCGCCGCAGCTGCTCCTCCTGGCTGATGGCCAGCCAGAACTTGCACACCACGTCCCCGGACTGCACCAGCTGGTCCTCAAAGTCGTTGATCTCCGTGTAGGCGCGCATCCAGTCGGATTCGGAACAGAATCCCTCCACGCGCTCCACCAGCACGCGGCCGTACCAGGACCGGTCAAAGATGGTGAACATCCCGTTGCGCGGGATGTGCCGCCAGAAACGCCACAGGTAGGGCTGCGCGCGCTCTTCGTCCGTGGGCGCGGCAATGGGGATGACGTGGTAGCGCCGCGCGTCCAACGCCTGCGTCACGCGGCGGATGGCGCCGCCCTTGCCGGCCGCATCCTGCCCTTCAAACACCGCCACCACGGAGCGGCTGGCCAGCTTGGGATGGCGGGACAGCAGCGCCAGGCGGCCCTGCCACTTCTCCAGCTCCTTGTCGAACTCCTTCTTGGTCAGCGCCTGGTCCAGCTTCAGCGAATGCAGGATGTCCCGGTTGTCCGTCTTGTGCGGCAGCGGCGCCGCGTTGATGCGCGCCTTGTACCCGTGTTCCTCCGCCTTGAGGCGCTTGCGCATGCCGTCCACCAGCGTCTGCGCCACCGTGACCGAGCGGTAGCGCTCGTCCGACCCCTCCACCACCAGCCACGGCGCGTGCCCCGTCGACGTGCGGCGCAGCACGTGTTCATCCACCTTGCGGAAGCGGTCATACATCTTGAAGTGCTTCCAGTCCGCGCCGGTCACCCGCCAACGCGTGTCCTTGTCCTTCTCCAGGTCCTTGAGGCGCTGCTTCTGCGCGTCCTTGGACAGGTGGAACCAGAACTTCAGGACCAGTGCGCCGCTTTGCGCCAGCAGCTCCTCAAACCGGTTCACCGCCGCCAGCCGCGCGTCCAGCTCCTCCAGCGTGATCTGCTTGGTGGCACGCAGGACAATGGGGTCCGTGTACCAGTTGCCAAACATGATCCCCACCTTCCCCGCCGGCGGCAGCGCGCGCCAGAAGCGCCACATGAACGGCCGCTCCAGCTCCTCGTCCGTGGGCTCGCCAAACGCGTGCGTGATGACGTGGCGCGGGTCCATCCACTCATTGAGCAGGTTCACCGTCTCGCCCTTGCCGGCGCCGTCCACGCCGTTGACCAGGATGAGCACCGGGAACTTCTTGAGCTGCAGCACGTCGTACTGGGCGTCCAGCAACTCAGCCCGCAGCTTCTTTTCGTGCTTCTTGAAGGTGGCCTTGTCCAGCTTGTGACCCAGCTCAGCAGATTCAAACATGCAGGCTCCCCGTGGTTGACCGCCGCGCACTCTACCCCGCTCCGCCCCGACGGTGTTGCCACGCGCGCCCGGCGGGGCTAGCCACGCCAAAACTGCGCGGAGGCAGCCATGGAACGGGTGCAGGCGGGGCACGCCCCCATGCTGGGCAAGCGGGTGGAACTGGGACCGCCGCGGGACGGGCGCTTCAAGGGCAAGCACATCCTGTCGGTCAACCAGTTCTCGCGTGAAGACCTGGAATACGTCTTCTCCGTCGCTGAGGAGATGCGCACGGCGGTGGAACTGGTGGGCACCTTTGACCTGCTCAAGGGCAAGGTACTGGCGTGCCTGTTCTATTCGCCCAGCACGCGGACCAGTTCTTCCTTCATTGCCGCGGTGGAGCGGCTGGGCGGCAGCGCCATCCCCATCAATGAGGTGAAGTACTCCAGCGTCTCCAAGGGCGAGAGCCTGCCGGACACCGTGCGCACGCTGGCGGCCTACGCGGACCTCATTGTGCTGCGCCACCCGGAGACGGGCGCGGCGGCCACGGCGGCGCGCTACTCCGGCAAGCCCATCATCAACGCGGGGGACGGGCAGGGTGAGCACCCCACCCAGGCGCTGCTGGACCTGTTCACCATCCGCCACGAGCGCGGCCACGTGGACGGCCTGACCATCACGCTGCTGGGGGACCTCAAGTACGGCCGCACCGTGCACAGCCTGGCACGCCTGCTCACCAAGCATGACGTCAAGGTCCGCATGGTGAGCCCGGAGACGCTGCGGCTGCCGCGGGACGTGCTGGAGGAGGTCCGGTCACGCGGGCTGATGGTGACCGAGCACGCGTCCCTGGAGGAGGTCCTGCCGGACACGGACGTGCTGTACGTGACGCGCGTGCAGAAGGAATACTTTGATGACCAGGCGGCGTACGACGCGGTGCAGGGCTCCTACGTCATCACCGCGGACACCATGCGCCGCGCCCGCAAAGACATGGTGCTCATGCACCCGCTGCCGCGCGTGGGGGAGATTGCCATGGAGGTGGATGACGACCCGCGGGCAGCCTACTTCCGCCAGGTGCAGTACGGGCTGTACGTGCGCATGGCGCTCATTGCCATGGTGATGGGCCGCGCCTGACACTGGACGCGGCGCCCCGGCGGCGCCACATTGTGCCGCATGGCTGCACCGCTCCCCGCCATTCCTCCATTCAAGGACCTCTGGCCCATCCTGTTCCTGGTGCTGGTGGTGGCGGTGCACCCGGTCCCGGGCACGCTGCTGGTGCTGATGGGAATCGTGTCGCTGTGGAGCAAGCGCGCGCCCGGGCTGTGGCCGTGGCACGCCGCGTTCTGGGAGCGCATGCAGTGGACGGTCGGCGGGTCGCTGGCCATCGTGACCGTGGGCACCGCGCTGCACGTGCTGGTGGTGCGGCCCATCTTCGGGATGGTCTGGGGCGGGTGAGGGCCCAAAGGCGCGCCGCCGAGCGAAAGGAAGCAAGGCAGTTGCTGGGTTGCGTTCCGGACCCGGGGGAACCGATGACCGACCACGTCCTGGCGCTGTTCTGTCTGCTGTCTGTCGCCGTGTACGGATGCTCCGAGGAGGACGAGCCGCGACCGGATCCCGCGGACTACGACCAGAGTTGTGCGCAGCACGCAGACTGCGTGGCCGTCTACAACGGGTGCGGCGGATGTGATTGCCACCCGGCGGGCGCGGTCAACGCGAGCGAATTGGTCAGATTCCAGCAAGACGACCACGACGCGCGCTGCGGGCGGCGGCCGCCGTGGGCGCCGTCCTGCAGTTGCCTGGAAGCGACAGCATGGTGCGTGGACGGCAAGTGCAAGGCCATCATCGAGGGGGTGGAGGACGCGGGCCTGCCGCAAGATGGGGACGGCGGCACGCCCTGACACTCCGCGAATGGCTGGGGGCTGGATCCAAATGACTGGCGAGATCGGTCGACAAGATGGTGCGCGGTGGCTTCTCGCCCTGTGCGGCTGGACGAGTCTGTCGACGGAAAACGCTTGGTAGCGGCGGCACCAGCGGCCGCCGCAATGCGGTCGGGTGGAGCCCCGCACTACTTGATGCCGCGTTCCTTGAGCAGCCGCGCCAGTTCCTCGCGGATGAGCGTCTCGGCCAGCTCGGGCACCACTTCCCAGATGATCTTTTCAATCATCTCCCGCGTGGCCTGGGACATGGCGGGTCCCATGGCCGCCAGGCCGTCCGCACGCGCGGGCGCAGCAGCCGCCGCGACCGCGGGAGGAGGTGCCGGGGGAGGCGGCGCGGCCACCTGCGGGGGGGGCGGCGGCGGGGGCGGAGGTGGTGGTGGTGGCGGCGGTGGCGGAGGGGCTGCCGCCGGAGGGGGTGGCGGTTCCGCGTCCAGTCCCAGCCCAAACGGATCCGCCTTGGGCGCGGTGCGCGCTGCGGGAGGAGCGGGCGGGGGTGGGGGCGCTGGCGGGGTGAAGGCAGGCCGCGC
>JACRCW010000072.1 GCA_016218805.1 Deltaproteobacteria bacterium
CCCGCCATGGCGTGACGTCAGCGTTGCGCCTTCCCGCCCGGGGAATGGGCCGGTGCGAACCCCGGCTCGGGTTGGGCAAGGAGGGTGGCCGCCTCGGGCCCGTCGTCATGGGCGATACCAACTTGGTATCATACTTGAGCAGCACCCTCCCAAGCCCTCCGGCTGCGCTCGCCAAGCCGCCGCTTTCCGGCGCCCGCACAGCCGCGCTGAGGCGCAGGCTTCCGCCCGGGGAATGGGGTCGGTGCGAACCCCGGGTCGGGTTGGGCAAGGAGGGGTGGCCGCCTCGGGCACGTCGTCATGAGCGATACCAACTTGGTATCACACTCAAGAGTATACAGTGTTATTAGTCTTGGGATACCAACCCTTGGGGCGCCCCCCCTATCTTTCCGGCCTGCCGTGCGGACTGCCCCCCCTACCAAGCCCTGGGCTGGTGGCCGTGGGTCCCTTGGCCGCCTGGTGGACATCCCGCCTTTGACGCCCCGCCGGGTCGGCGGTGGCCGTAACGGGTCCCCGTCCGACGATATCCAGTGACCGGCGAGTTTCCTCGCCGTGACGCCGCGCCGGGGCGGACGCTGGGGTACGCCCCGGCCGCGCGTATCGTATTCGATACGCGACACCCCGCCGCCCGCATCACCGCCAGCTCATCGGTCCGCCGCGAGGACGTGCGCGGGCCGTTCTCCGTGCGCTGACAACCGCGAACGTGGCGGCCAGGCACGGCGGGGGGCCGCGGCGCATGGGTCGGGTTGGGCTTGGGATGGCGTGGTGCGCTGGGTAACGCGCCTGCGTTGCGGCAAATATCTCAAAAGTATACCACATCCCAACTCTTGGGATACCCGCCCCTGGGGCGCCCCCCCTCTCTTTCCGGCGGTGCCGTGCGGACGGCCCCCCCTACCAAGCCCTGGTCCAGTGGCCCCGGCGGGTCCCTTGGCCGCCTGGTGGACATCCCGCCTTTGACGCCCCGCCGGGTCGGCGGTGGCCGTAACGGCTCCCCGTCCGACGGTATCCAGTGACCGGCGAGTTTCCTCGCCGTGACGCCGCGCCGGGACGGACGCTGGGGTACGCCCCGGCCGCGCGTATCGTATTCGATACGCGACACCCCGCCGCGCCGCATCACCGCCAGCTCATCGGTCCGCCGCGAGGACGTGCGCGGGCCGTTCTCCGTGCGCTGACAACCGCGAACGTGGCGGCCCGGCACGGCGGGGGGGCCGCGGCACCTGGGTCGGGTTGGGCTTGGGATGGCGTGGTGCGCTGGGTAACGCGCTTGCGTTGCGGGCAGGTATCTCAAGGGTAGTAACCACGAGTGAACTGTTGAGATACCAGCCCCACCCGGAGACCCGGGCGTTCCCGCGTGACAACCCGCGTTTCAGGCATCCCAGCTCGCGTCAAACCGCCAGGCGGACGGGTCGGCGTCCGTGGCCTTGACCCGCGCACCGCGCGCGCCGGTGACGTCCAGAATGCCGGCGATGAAACCTGCAATATTCTCCCGGATGGGGCGCGGCAATTCCGGGTATTCGCGGATCACCACGGTGGCCAGGCGGTCACCCGGCCGGTGTTCGGTGCTGGCCACGCCGTGCTTGTGGAAGGTGCCCCACAGCCGCGCCGTTTGTTTCACCGCAAACGGAATGGTCGTGAACAGCAGCAGCGCCCGGTACATGCCCGTCATGTCGTCGCGCGCATGGCGGCGGCCCATGTCATAGAGCGCATTCACGTGGCCGGACTCCAGCACCTGGCCCACGCCCATAAGCACGCGCCCGGCGACCGCCACGTCCACCCAGGCCATGGGCAGGCTGCGTTCAAACAGCGTCCCGGCCTCCGGGTCCAGCCGGGTGAGCACGGCCTTGTACGTGTCCGCACCGCGTTCGCGCACGCGTTGACGCCAGTAAACCAGCGTGGATGCCTTGTACCAGTCACTCATTGCTTCGGCCGCGGCACCACGCCCGTGCGCGGGGGCTGGGGAGCGCCCACGCGGGGCACCGCCGGCGTGCCCACGTGCACCACCGGGATGTTCATGGCCGGCAGGGACAGCGGAGCCACCGCCGGCAGGGGCAGGGCGCTGCCGTTCGCCGGGGATAACGTGGGCCACGCGGTGCGCGGCGCCGCTCCCGGGAACAGCGCGGTGACACCATCAATGTCCGCGCCCAGCGATCCAGCGCGCGGGTCGCCCTGCTCCGGGTCGTCAATGAGCTGCACGGCGTTGAAACGGAGACTTCCCTTCTGAAAGCCTGGGAAAACCGCGTCAATGTCCAGGCCGGTGGTGCCGCCGCCGGTCCGGCCTATTTCGCAGAAACCGTCACCGGCCGGCTTGCGCTCATCACGGCAGCGGAAGCCGATGGCGGACGCGGTCTGCGCGTCCGCCGGCTGCAGCGCCACGTACACGCCTTCCACGTCGGGGCCCGTCTCGTGGATCAGCAGGTCCGGCTGGCTGGTGCCGCTGTTGGTGACCGCGTGCTCCACAAACGCCAGTTCCAGCAAGCCACCACGTCCCAGGCTCACGTCACGGAAACGCCCGCCGGGCCGCCCCACCGCCAA
>JACRCW010000080.1 GCA_016218805.1 Deltaproteobacteria bacterium
GAAGGTGCTTTTCCCCAGTGGGAGCGGCGGCGCGGAGGCCCAACCCGGCGAAGTCCCCGGCACGCCCGGCGGTGCTGCGCCGGCGGGCGGCGAGGGCTGAGGGAAGGCAACCGTCCAGCGCAATAACCCGTCGCGTCCTCGGCGGGCCCGCCCCTCACGCGGCGGAGCGCCTTACCCCGCGCGCCGCACAGTGCCGCGCCACCAACCGGATGATGGCCCCCGCCACGTCGACACCGGTGGCGGATTCGATGCCGCGCAACCCCGGGCTGGCGTTCACCTCCAGCACCACGGGGCCGTCCGCGCCGTGCATCAGGTCCACGCCGGCCACGCCCAGGCCCACCGCCCGCGCCGTGCGCTCCGCCATGGCGCGCAGCGCCGCGGTGAGCGGGACGCCGCACGTCCGCGCGCCCTGGTGCACGTTGGCGCGGAAATCCCCGCGACGCGCGCGGCGCTCCATGGCGGCCACCGCGCGCCCGCCCACCACCAGCACGCGCGTATCCACGCCCGCCCCCTCGGCAATGAAGCGCTGCACCAGCACGTCCTCACCGGCCTCCGCCAGCGCGCCCACCTGCGCCTGCAGCTGCGCGGCGTCTGCGGCCAGCATCACGCCCACGCCGTGGCTCCCCCGCACCGGCTTGACCACCACGGGAAACCCGCCCGCGGCCTCCACCGCCACGCCCAGCGGCATGCCGGGGCGCACCACCGCCGCGGCGGGAACCGGCAGGCCGGCCGCCACCAGCCGCTGCGCGCACCACAGTTTGTCCCGCGCCACCCACAGCGCGGCGGCGGGGTTGAGCGTGGTGACGCCCATGGCTTCCAGCTGCTCCACCACCGCGGTGGACGTGCGGCCGGAGCGCGCTCCCAGCCGCGGCAGCACCACGGCGGGCGGGTGCAGGCGCCCGCGCCCATCCGCCAGGAACGGGCCGGACGCGTCCCACCCGGGGACCACGCGCGTGGGGTCCACCACGCGCAGCGCCAGGCCCAGCGCGTCCGCGGCCTCGCACAGGCGGCGGGTGCTGTGCAGCCGGCGGCTGCGCGAAAGAATCCATGCGTCCGGTTCGCGGTCGTGGGAACGGGTCAACCGGGTGCGGGTCACGTCAGAAACGGCGGCGCGTCAGCCTTCGGCGCCGGCCTTCTGCCAGTCATCCACCTGGCCATCGCCGTCGCGGTCCACGCCAATGCGGTCCACCTTCCCGTCTTCGTAGTACTCCCAGTAATCAATCTTGCCGTCGCCGTTGACGTCGGCTTCCTTCTTGGTGATCTTGCCCTTCTCGTAATACTTGTAGAGGTCGGGCTTCTCGTCGAAGTTCAGGTCCACTTCCTTGCGCGCCACCTGGCTGTTCTCAAAGTAGTTGATCGAGTCCACCTTGCCGTCAAAGTCGTAGTCAACGCGCTCCTTGTACAGGTTGCCCTTCTCGTCAAAGAACTTCCACACGTCGGCCTTGCCGTCAAAGTTCAGGTCAAACTCCTTGCGGACGAGCAGCTCGGCGCCGTTCTGCACCTTGAAGTACTTGAGCATGTCAGCGCGCGCGTCATGGTTGAGGTCAAAGCGGCGGATGAGCAGCCCCTCAATGGACATCTCCTGCTTGTCCTGCGCGCTGGGGCCCTTGGTTTCCTTGATGGTGACCTCGGCGGCGCGCTTGCCGTCATTGCGCGGTGACGCACAGCCCAACGCGGTTCCGGCCACCACCGCTGCCACCCACACCCAGGCACCCATGCCACGCATTGGATCCTCCATGAACGGGCCCCGTCCCCGCGGGGAGGGGTGACCATACACCAGCCGGCCGGTCACGCCACGACCACGAGTCCCGGCGCCCCCTCTTCCACGCGGCCCACCACGCGCGCCGCGGCCGCGCCCGCCGCCGCAAGGGCCGCCACGCAGGCCTCCGCGCGCGCCGCGTCCACGCCAAACAGCAACCCCCCGGCCGTCTGGGGATCAAAGCACACCACGCGCAGATGCGGATCCAGCGTCCCTTCCACCACCAGGTGGGGCGCGCCGTCGGTCTCATTGTCCCGCAGCCCGCGGGACCGGATGCCGCGCTCGCTCAGGGCCAGCGCCAGCGGGAGGACCGGCAGGGCCGCCGCCGCCATGCGGATGCGGACGCCCGCGCCGCGCGCCATCTCCAGGGCGTGCCCCACCAGTCCAAACCCGGTGATGTCCGTGGCCCCGGTGGCACCAAACCGCACGGCGATGCGCGCGGCGTCCCGGTTGAGCGCCACCTGGGCGCGCAGGACCGTCTCCAGTTCCTCCGCGGTGCACGCGTCATTGCGGTAGCCGTTGATGATGAGGCCCAGGCCCAGGGCCTTGGTGAGCACCAGCGCCTGCCCCGCGCGCAGGCCGCCCTTGCGCAGGATGCGCGCCGGGTCCACCTGGCCCATCACGGACAGGCCCAGTTTCAACTCCGCGTCCCTCACGGTGTGCCCGCCGACGATGGACGCGCCGGCAGCGGCCACGCGCTCCGCCGCGCCCTCCAGGATGCGCGACTTCACGTCGGGAGGGACCACGTCGTCTTCGGGGAAGAAGCACAGGTTGAGCGCGGCCACCGGTTCGCCGCCCATGGCGTACACGTCGGACATCGCGTTGGTGGCGGCCAGTTGGCCAAACAGGAACGGGTCATCACACGGAGGGGTGATGACGTCCGCGGTCAGCACCAGCGCGGGTCCGGGCCCCACGGCAATCACCGCAGCATCATCCGGGGCGGCCAGGCCCACCAGGACACGGGGATCCCAGGCCCCGCCCGGAAGCGAGGCATGCCCAAGGATTTCGCGCAGGCCGCCCGGGCCCACCTTGGCGGCTCAACCGCCGCTGGATGCACAGGCGGTCAGCTTCACGTGCGCTGCCATGTTCTCCTTGTGCTCACGGCCATGGGCGGCCGTGGCGGGGGTGGTCCAGCGAATACGCGGCCAGCTCGCGCGGCTCCTGCAGGCCGGAGAGGCAGCGGTGCGCGCAGCTGCCGCGGCAGGCGCGCGTGAGCAACTCCGTCCACGCGCGCACCCACGCGTCGCCCAGGTCACGGCGTTGCCGGGAGGGGAGGCTCTCCGCGTGCTTGCGGATGGCCACCTTGGCGGCCTCCTGCAGGCGTGATTCCTCGGTCGTCCCCTCGGTCACCTCCGCCACCGCGCGCGCCGCCAGGCTGCCCGCGTCCGCGTGCAACAGCGTGGTGCGGTCCTCATCCAGGCCGTCCAGCGCGCGTGGCGTGACCCGCGCGGCGTCCAGCGCCGCCGCCGCCAGGTCCAGGGCCAGCACGTGTACGCCCTTGGGCACCGACGGCAGGATTTCGCCGCGAAGCTCATCCCGCGCGCTGGGCGGCGGCGTCACCGGTGCCCCGGGTGCATCCTCCACGCCCACCGTCTTGCGCAGCAGCGCCGCGTACACCGCGGCGGCCTCCGCCGGGGTATCCAACGCGCGCAGCAACCCCGCCAGGGCGGGCGCCGCCTCGTCGTGGCGCGCGTGCGCGGCCGCCGCCGCGTGCGCCAAGGCGGCCCGCAGGCGCGCCACCGTGGTCTTCCTGCCCGCCACGTCCTTGCACGCCTGCGCCACCGTGGCGTCCTTGGGCCGGCCGCGCGCGCGCATCTCCTTGGCCAGCTCCTTGCGCACGCCCTCGGACAGGTCCGTGCCTTCCAGTTCCACCGCCAGCACCAGCGGATGGAACAGCACCGCCGGCTCAAACGGCGCGGGCGCCGCGGACGACGTCATCGCCGCGGATTCCTGGATCCCCGCCGCCAGCGCCACGCTTTCAATCGCGTCGCGCAGACCGGGCACCGCCTTGCCCTTGAGGGGGGCCTCCGCATTCCACAGCCATTCCAGCGCCTGCCGGCACAGCGCCACGCCCGTGGCCGGCGGCACGTCAACCAGGCCGCCGTGGGACGCCGCGTGCAGGGCCGCCCACTGGTGCAGGTTCTCCACCGCGGAGCCCTCCGCCTGCTTCCAGTGGCCCTCCGTCATGCCCGGCCAGGCCACCGCCGCCACCCCGCGTGACCGCGCACCGGACACGGACAGCACCACCACCACCGCGCCGCGCGCGTCCGCGCCGCTCACCGCGGCGTGCGCCGCCACGCCCCCCGCAGCGTCCCGGTGCCTGCCCAGGGCCGCCACGCACGCGTCATGCAGCGGGCCGGGAAGCAGCGCATGCTCCGCGGACTCCAGGATGGGCACCGCCGCCTGGGCGGGCGTTTCCAGAGCGCGCGTTGCGGCGCCACGGAAGGGCGGGCGGGTGAGCGGGTGGATGAGCAGCTCCGCCCACACCTGTGCCTCCGGCACGTACAGCCGCCCGGCCAGCGCAGCCACCGCGGCCGGCGCTCCGTCGTCGGGCAGCGGGGGGTCGGAGACCAGGGATTCGGCGGCCACCCGCGCGCGCTGCCATGGCTGGGGAATGGTGGCCACGTGGCGCGCCACGTCCTCCACAAACAGCGGCAGTGCGTCCGCCGCGGGCACCGGCACCTCCGCCTCGTCATCCTTGAGGCGGCCGTGGGCCACGCCGTTCTGGAACAGTGCGCGCAGCCATGCCCGCGGCCGCGCGGGCGCATCCGACGCCACCCGTGCCGCCACCCAGCCGCGGTCCGCGGCGGTGAGCACGTTCTCCAGCACGTAGGCCGCGTCTGAGGCGCGGTCCCGGTTGGCATCCGCCAGCCGCGTCCACAGCACATCCAGGGCGGTCTCCCGTGGCGCGCCCAGCCTTTCAAACAGGAAGCGCACCTGCGCGCCGCCAACCATCGGCGCGACGATCAGGCGCTCCAGGCCGCCCTTCCATGGTTCGACGGTCGTCGTCACGGGGGCGCTGCTGTACGGCGCGGGGCAGCCGCGCGCAAGGCGCCGCGGCGGTCGGTCTGTTACACCGTGGCCATGCTCAAGGATGCACTGCTGCCCGTGGCCCTCGGGGCCGTCCTGCTCGGCTGTCCGCCGCCGCCCACGCTGGATGATCCCACGCCCGGCGCGCCGGACTGCGGCACGCTGGACCCCAACGTGGTGCTCCCCCCGCGGCTGTGTCCCGCGCAGCGCACCGTCGTGCGGGATGAGGGCAAGCCGGAGTTCGTCCGGCCCCGTCCCGGCGGCGGACTCATCTGGGTGTACCGGTTTGCATCCGGGGACGTGTTTGGCCAGCGTGAGGGCTTCCGTTTCTACGATTGGAGCCCGGAAGGCCGCCTGCTGGACCGGCGCGAAGAGTTCACCCAGCGGGCAGAACGCTGACGCGTGCGCCCGTGGTACGGTCCACGGCGCGGAGGCTCCATGAGACGGTCGCGGTGGGCGGGTTGCCTGCTGGCGTGGGCGGTGGCCGGTTGCCCCTCGGAGACCGCGCCGGTCGCCGCGGATGGCGAAGGCGCATTTGGCACGGGCTCCTCCAGCCGCGGCGCGCTGGCGGGGTCCTCCACCAGCCGGGCTGAGGGGTCGTCCGCACCGGCCACCTCGGGCGCCGCGTCCTCCACGGATGCCTCGGCCGCCACCAGCACGGCGCCGGTCTCCTCCGGCCCGGTGCCCTCCAGCAGCCTCCCCCTCCCCTCCTCCGCGTACTCCTTCTCCTCCTCCAGCCGGCCGGCCTCCTCGTCGTCCCAGGCGCGCAGTTCCAGCCGCCCCGCGGGCAGCAGCAGTGCCGCCGTTCCCTCGTCGTCATCGCGGGCGGTCTCGTCATCCGCGGCGCCGCCCTCCAGCAGCGGCCCGCTGTGCGGCAACGGCCAGGTGGACCCCGGGGCGGGTGAGGTGTGTGACACGGCCATCCCCACCGGTGCGGGCGCATGCCCGTCGGCGTGCGCAGATTCGGACCCCTGCACCACGGACCAGCTGGACGGCGCCGGGACGTGCGCGGCGGTGTGTCGCTTCCTCCCGGTGGGTGCGGGACCACTGGACGCGTGCTGCCCGGGCGGGGCCAACGCCAACACGGACCTGGACTGCGCGCCGGTGTGCCCCAACAACCTGGTGGAGCCGGGCGAGCAGTGCGACGACGGCAACTACGATCCCACCGACGGTTGCGACGCCTGCCTGCTGACCCAGCCACCGCCCGGCACCGCGTTCCGCTTCACGTCGCTGGCGCTGCGGGATCCCCACATCCTGGTCTCGGTGGGCGTGTGCTTTGACGCCACGGATGACGTGCCCTTTGGCCTGGGCGCCTCGCTCAACAGCCTCATTGACGCGTCGGTGACGCAGGATCAGAACGGGGACGGCTTCTTTGATTGGTCACCCACGCTGGTGTTCCTCCCGCTGGACGCCACCGGCCCGGCCACCGCGCTGGAGTTCCACACCGCCATCTGCGCCGCGGATGGGTCTTCCTGCAGCCCCTCCGGGGCCACGCCGCTGCCGTCCTCCGCCGTCAACGGCGCCACCACCTGCCTGGCGCCCACCACCGGCACCACGCACCCGTATCAACCGCCGGTGGATACCAGCGCTCCGGCGTGCTTCTCCGCCGCGCTGGGAAACCTGACGCTGGACCTGGGCGGGCTCCCGCTGGCGCTGCAGGACGCGCGCGTGGCGGCCACCTACGTGGGCGCCCCGCCGGACAACCTGACGCACGGGCTGCTGCTGGGCTTCCTGCCCGAGTCCACCGCCGACGCCCTCCTGGTCCCGCAGGGCCTGCCGCTCGTCGGGGGACAGCGGTTGAGTTCGCTGCTGCCGGGGGGCAATCCGCCGGGGCCGGGCCGCAACTGCGCCACCTGGTCAGACGTGGACAACCGCGGCACCACGCGCGGCTGGTGGTTCTATTTCAACTTCACGGCGGTGCAGGTCCCGTGGAGCGGGTAGACGGGGCTGGTGGTGGGTGGACGTGGGTCCGCGGCACCCACCCGCCGTCCATGTAGCCCGTGAAATTCGTAACGTGAGTTGCCACTATGTGCGCCATGCGGTTTGAACAAGCGCAGAAGCACCCGCGCTACCGAACGGACGTACCGGTGGCCCTGCTGCTGCCGGATGGACGCAGCGTGGAAGGGCCGGCCGAGAACATCTCCAGCGGTGGCGTGTTTGTGCGCACGCCGTACCTGCTCTCGCCCGGGACGCGGATGTACCTGGAGTTGAAGCAGCCGGCGCCGGGGCTGGTGCTGCCGGCCAGCGTGGTCCACGTGATGGACCCGGAGAAGGCGCGCACCCGCAACCACCCCACCGGCATGGGCCTGCGCTTTGAGTCCGTGGACGAGCAGGCCGCCTGGCAGCTGCAGCGCTACCTGTTCTACCTGTTCCGCGGTGGGCAGCGGATCACCGTCCCCACGCACCTCACCCCGGCCGGGCCCGGCGAGTGGGCCCCGGGCGGGCGCATTGGCCGGTGCGTGCTGCTGCACAAGCTGGGACAGGGCGGCATGGCGGAGGTGTGGCTGGCCCGCCGCGAAGGCTTTGACAAGACGATGGTGCTCAAGACCATCAGCGCCCGGTTCCGGGGTGACGCGGCCATGGCCCAGCTGTTCCTCGACGAGGCGCGGCTGGCCGCCGGGCTCAACCATCCGGCCATCGTGCAGACGTTCGACATGGGGGAGCACGAGGGCATCCCCTACCTGCTGATGGAGCACCTGGACGGCCGTTCGGTGGCGCAGGTGCAGGAGGCGGCCGCGGCACGGCAGGAGCCGGTGCCGGTGGCCCTGGCGGTGCGGGTGGCCAGCGAATGCTGCGCGGCCCTGGAGCACGCGCACGCCGCGGGGATTGTCCACCGCGACGTCACGCCGGAAAACCTGTTCATCACGTATGCGGGACACGTCAAGCTGCTGGACTTTGGCATCGCGCGCGCGGCGCAGAGCGTCCACCACACGCTGCCCGGCGTCATCCGCGGCAAGCTGCACTACCTGTCGCCGGAGCAGGTTAGGGCCGAGGAGCTGGACGGGCGCACGGACCTGTGGGCGGTGGGGGTGAACCTGTACAAGCTGGTGACCGGCACCTTCCCGTTCACCGGCCGCGGTGAGTTGGAGACGTTCTGGGCCATTGTGGACAAGGAGCCCCCGGCCCCCCGCGCGCTGCGTCCTGACGTTCCCGACGCGCTGCAGGACATCATCCGCCGGGCGCTGGCCAAGCAGGCGGATTGCCGGTTCCAATCCGCGGGCGAGATGCGCGCGGCCCTGGAGTCCTGCCTGGAAGACCCGGCGGGCACCTTCCAGCTGGCTGCCACCATGGAGTCACTGTTCCCGGCTCAGAGCGACCCGCAGCGCATGCGCGTGGCGACGTTTGTGCCCACCTCCACGCCACCCGCCATGGACGCGTCCTTCCTGGCCGCCTCCGCAGCCCTGCGGGCGGCCAGACCCGACGCCACGCCGCCGGCAATCACCGCGCACCCCACTCTTTCCCGTCTTGGATTGGCCGGGCTGGCGCTGGCGCTGGCCGCTGCGGGGTCTGCCGCGGCGCTGTATGTGGCCCGCCCGGCGGTGCCGCCAACCGCCGCGCCGCCGGTGGCAGCGGAGCCCGCCCCGGTTCCGGTTCCGCCCGCCACCACCGGCTTCCTGCGGGTGGACAGCAACATGGAGGGGCTGGTGTCCGTGGACGGGCGCGGTGCGCGGGTGACGCCCGCGCTGTTTGTGGACCTGGCGCCCGGCGAACACCTGGTGAGGCTGGACACCCCGCAGGGACGGTCCCGCACCACGGTGGTGCGCGTGGACGCGGGGGCCACGGCGCAGGTCACGTTGCGCTTCCCGGACCGGGTGCTGGATTCCCACTGACCAGCGGTCCGCCCCGAGAACCCACGCTTCCCATGCACGGGGCCGCCTGCTAGTTGCGCGCCGCCGTGGCCTCGTACGTGGGCCGGGACCTGGAGGCGTGACGCCATGCAGATTGCCATCATTGGAACGGGGTACGTGGGGCTGGTCACCGGGGCGGGGCTGGCGGAGACCGGCAACCACGTCACGTGCATTGACCGCGACGACGCCAAGATCCGGATGCTGCTGGAGGGAAAGATCCCGTTCTTTGAGCCCGGCCTGGACGACTTGGTGCTGCGCAACGTGAAGGCGGGAAGGCTGTCGTTCGCCCGGAGCGTGGCGGAGGGCGTCAAGGATGCGGCCGTGGTGTTCCTGGCCGTGGGTACGCCGTCACAGTCTGACGGCAGCGCGGACCTCAGCCAGGTGCTGGACGCCGTGGCCGAGGTGGGCAAGGCCATCAAGGACTACACGGTGGTGGTCACCAAGAGCACCGTGCCGGTGGGGACGGCGGACAAAGTGCGCGCCCGCTTGGCGGAATCCACCAAGGTGCCCTTTGCGGTGGCGTCCAACCCGGAGTTCCTCAAGGAGGGCGACGCGGTCAACGACTTCCTCAAACCGGACCGCATTGTCGTGGGCACGGACGACGAGCGCGCGCGCAAGGTGCTGGAGGACCTGTACAGCCCGTTCATCATCCGCGAGCACCGCGTGCTGTTCATGGACGTGCGCTCGGCGGAGATGACCAAGTACGCGGCCAACGCCATGCTGGCCACCAAGATCAGCTTCATCAACGAGATCGCCAACCTGTGCGAAAAGGTTGGCGCTGACGTGGAGCTGGTGCGCAAGGGGATTGGGGCGGACGCGCGCATTGGCACGGCATTCATCTATCCGGGACTGGGCTACGGCGGGTCCTGCTTTCCCAAGGACGTCAAAGCCCTGGTTTCCACCGGCCGCGAATACGGCCAGGTGCTCTCCATCCTGGAGGCCGTGGAGAGCGTGAACCAGAAGCAGCGGGGGAGATTCCTGGAGCGGATTCTCAACCATTTTGGCGGCAAGACCGCGGGCAAGACGGTGGCCGTGTGGGGGCTGTCCTTCAAGCCGCGCACGGATGACCTGCGCGAAGCGCCGGCGCTGACGCTGATTGATGGGTTTCTTTCGGCCGGCTTGAAGGTGCGCGCCTATGACCCGGTGGGCATGGACGGCGCCCGGCCGCGCTTCCAGGGCAAGGACGTGGTGCTGACGGCGGACGCGCTGGAGGCCACGCGCGGCGCACACGCGCTGGTGCTGTGCACGGAATGGAGCGAATTCCGCCAGCCGGACTGGGACGTGGTCAAGCAGAATCTGGCGGCCCCCGTGGTGTTTGACGGACGCAACGTCTACGACCCCGTCCGCATGCGCGCGCTGGGCTTCACGTACACGGGCGTGGGCCGCCGCTGAGGCGGACGGGGCACTTGCCCCGGCGCGCCGCGCGCGCGATGACGGCCCCATGCCGCGCGCCTTCTTCCGCACCCTGCTGATTCTCGCCGCCGCCGCGGGCTGCGCCTGCGCCGGCACCCAACTGGCCGCGCCGGGAGACTGGTTGCGCCCCGGGGCCTCGTCGCCGGGCGCGGCGGTGCCGGCGTGGGAAGGCATGGAGCCGCTGGCCGCAGAGGAAGCGCTGCGCGCGGCGGTGAAGCCCCCGTCGCTGTGCTTCCAGGACCCGCGCGCCTGCGGGCTGGAAGCCCCGGCGTTCACCCTGTCCGCGCTCCGCCCGGACGAACGCCACCTGGACGCCGTGCAGGCGGCGCTGGCCCGGCACGCAACGGCGTGGCCACGGGAGAGCCGCCTGCTGCACTGCGAGTCGCTGGCGGCCTGGCGGCCGGCGGCGGGGCGGGAGTGCACGCGGGACCTGGCGGACCCGGGTTCGCTGCATGACCCGGTGCAGCGCGCGCGCCTGTTGCCGCTGCTGGACGCGCTGGGGCGGCACGGCAACGCGCTCACCACCGCGTGGCTGGTGGACGGTGACGTGGAGGTCCGCCGTGACGTGGCGCATTGGCTGTCCACCCGCGCCGCGGACGGCGCGCTGGTGGAGCCCATTGCCCGGGCGCTGGACCAGGAACCCGACGAGCGCGCCGCGCTGGACCTGGTGCGCGCGCTGGACCTGCTGCGTGACCCGCGCACCGCCCTGCTGTTGGGCCGCATTGCCCGGACGCGCGGCCAGCCGCGGGTCAGCGCGGCGGCGGTGGACGTGCTGGCGGTGGTGACGCACCGGCGCCTGCTGGAGGACCTGCGCTACCTGGACACCGCGCATCCCACCATGCGGTCCGCCGTGGACCGGGCCCGCCGCCTGCACCACGTCACGCTGCGTGACACCCCGGAAGCGGTCCCGGCGGAGCTGGGTGGCGGGTTTGAGTTCATCACGTCCCATTCTTCGCCCGTGGTGGGCGGGCTGGCGTTCCTGGAGGACTTCAAGCGCCTGCGCGAGCGCTCCCTGCTGTTTGAGCCGGGCGAGAGCCTCACGCCCGACGAGCTGCGGCTGCTCATGGCGCGCCTGTCCGACGCCGGCGGGTTTGGCCTGGAGGTGGCCCGCACGTCCCTGGCCACCTCTTGCGGCGCCGCCCACCTGGAGGCGTTGCTGGACCTGCGGCGCGCCATCCACGTGGCCGGGCTGCCGGACCGGGAGCGGCTGGCCTTTGACCTCACTGAGGTGGTGCAGGTGGTCCGCACGCACCACGTGCTGCGCCGTCCCACGCGCTACTGGCGGGCGCTCCCGGGCGCCGCCGTGGCCGCCGCGTACTGAGCCGGCAGGGCGCAGGCCCGGTGAGCCGGCCTGTGTTCGCGGACCACGCCATGGAACTGACGGAAGACGCCATCTGCCGCGGCCTGCTCCGCCTGCGGCAACCGCGGCGCGGCTACCGGTTCAACCTGGACAGCGTCCTGCTTGCTGCGTTCGGCGCCGCCGAGGCCCGGCCGGGCCTGCTGATTGACGCGGGGGCCGGGTGCGGCGTGGTGGGCCTGTACCTCAGCGCGGTGCTTGGCCGGCCTGCGCTGCTGGTGGAGCGGCAACCCGTCATGGCCGCGCTGGCCGCGCAGAACGCCGCGCTCAATGCGCTGAAATCAGTGAATGTGGTGCGCGGGGATTTCCGGTCCATTCCCGTGCGGGACGGCAGCGTGGGGCTGCTTGCGTGCAATCCCCCGTATTTGGAGCCGGGCTCCGGGCGCGCCTCCCCGCGCGAACAGCGACTGCTCAGCCTGCACACGGTCCACGGCGGCATCGCGGAGGTGGTGGCGGAGGCCGGCCGCGTGCTGGCGCCCGGCGGTGTGCTCGCGTGCATCCTCCCCGCGGCGGTGGCGTCGTCGCTGGCTGTTGGCGCGCTGCAT
The DNA here is from genome assembly GCA_016218805.1 of Deltaproteobacteria bacterium. Taxonomy (GTDB): domain Bacteria; phylum Myxococcota; class JACRCW01; order JACRCW01; family JACRCW01; genus JACRCW01. The sequence continues at coordinate 11,953 of JACRCW010000080.1, forward strand.
CTGCGCCGCCGCATGGACCTGTCACCGCAGCCGGGCGGGTCCGTCACGCGCTGCCTGGTGCTGCTGGCGCGCGAGCCCGGCCCGGCGGTGGTGGAAGCGCGCGCCGTGCACGGGGCGGCGGCGCGGTTTGCCCCCTGGGTGGAGGACATCCTGGAGGGAAGGGCGCGGCGGCTGCAGTGAGGCCGTGTGCGCCCGTCACGGGGCGCGTTCCGGCCAGGCAAATGCGTCCAGCAGGAACGCCGCCACGCCGTGCACCACGGGCCGCACCAGCAGCGCCGCAATGGCCCCAATGCCCAATCCCGTCAGCATGAGGGCAAAGCTGGCGGCAATGACGGGGTCCGGCCCGTCCGGGTTCTGGGCGGGCACCAGCGGCACCTGCGTGCGCAGGTCCGGGTTGAGCGCAATGCCCATCAGGCCCACGGACGACACAAGCGCCAGCAACGCGAGCACCAGTCCGGGCACCGCGACGGCGAGGGCGACGCCGACGTGAGCGGCGATGCGTCCCCCGGTGGACACCAGGCCGCTGAGCCCGCTGACCAGGCCGCCCGCGCGCGTCATGGATGAGGCGAGCACGACCCCGGTCACGTACCCCGCCAGGTCCCACGCGGGTGCCGTCAGCGCGAGCAGCGGGCTCACCAGCAGCATGAGGGCCAGGTAGAGAATGGCGGCCAGGTACAGGATGAGGGGTCCGGTGTCGGCGTCCTGCGGGGCCGCGCCAAACGCGGAGATGATGGCCAGCAGGATCAGCACAATGAACAACGACAGGAGCAACGACAGCGCCGCCACCGGGATGCTGACGACGATGGCCTCGCCGGCCAGGCCAACCAGCGTGGCCGCGGTGGCGCCCGCCGTGCCACCGGCGGCCTCGGCAACGGCGCGCGTGATGAGCGTCCCGGGGGGGACGCGCTCCGGCTCCGCGCGGGTGCGGCGGCGCGGCACCTCGGCGGCCGGCGCTTCCACGTCGGCTGCGTCCTCCGTGGGCGGGTCCGCCAGCTCCGCCTCCGGCTCCACGGCCTGCATCGCCACGACGAGCAGCCACCCGCACGGCACCATGCGCACCTCCCGTGTCGCCGCTGGACGATAGTCCGTCCCGCTCCCCGCCGCGCCTTCACCGCACCCGACCCCGGGGACTACAAGCCCGCTGCATGATGGCTGCCCGGTCCAAGGTGGCGCTCGGGGTGTGCTGGGTGCTGGCGTGCACGCCGGAGCCCGAACGCAAACTCACCGTCATGGTGGCGTCCCTGCCGCTGCGCGCCGGCGGTGACACGTCGTCCCCGCCGGTGGCCACGGTGCGGCTGGGATCACCGCTCAAGGGGACGCCGCCGGGGTGGTTGGATTCCAAGGAGCACTGGAACGTGCGCCTCAACGACGGGCGTACCGTGCAGGCGCCCATGGCCGCGGTGGTGGAGGTGCTGCCGGCGCCGGTGCAGATGTCTGTGGCCGGCGCCGAAGCGCTGCGCCTCAAGGAGCCCTACCCCAAGGGGCAGGTGCTGGAGCGGCTGGGCTTTGGCACCGCGGTGCAGGTGATCCGCGAAACGCCGTCGCTGGTGCCGGGCTTTGGCATCACGCTGACGGAGGGGCGGCTGACGGGGTTCATTGCCCTGGAGAGCCTGGCGGCCGCAGCGCCGTCCGTGGACGACGCCGTCACCCGGGCGGCGGAACTGGCGCTGGAGGGGCGCCTGGACGACGCGGCTGCGCTGGCGCGCGCGGTGGCGCACTCCGCGCCGCAGCACGCGGACGCCAACGCGCTGGCCGCGGCGTTGCTGCGTGCGCTGGGAGACCCGGCGGCCGCGGTGTTCCGCCGGCGCGTCCCAGACGAGAAGCCGGTGTTGCCGCCCGCCGACCCGGACCTGGCTCCCGGCGTGGTGGCGTACACCAGCGCGCCCGCGGTGCCGGCGCGGCGGGGTCCGGGTGCCACAGTGCGGCCGGTGATGTGGTTCTCTTTGAACACGCGGCTGGCGGTGAAGGGCACGGACGGGAAGTGGGCGCGCGTGGCGTACAAAGGTGTGGTGGCGCCGGTCACCGTGGTGGCCAGCCCGTTGGAGCCGCCGCCGGAGGCCCCGCCGCCCGCCAAGCCGGCGGCGCGCAAGGCGCCGCAGAAACCCGCCCCCGCCGAGGTGGAGCTCTACGTGCCGGCCGGGCTGCTGGCCGCCGGCCCGGTGGACAAGAAGACGCTGCGCGCGGACGCCAAGGCGGCCACGGCGGAAGGGCGCCACGCGGAGGCGGTGTACGCGCTGCAGCGGCTGCTGGCGCTGGACCCGGCGGACGCCGCGGCCATCCGGGACCTCCCGGCGGCCGCGCTGGCGGCGCGCCGCTTTGACGTCATGGTGGATGCCATCCAGCGTGCGCGGGGCGCGCCGGCCACGTTGCTGGGCCTGGAGGTGGAGACGGTGGAGTGGGTGTGGGGCTGCCGCGGCACGCCGGGGGAGACGGTGCCGTCCCCCGCCGAGGACGACGTGGCGAAACTCAAGCCGCGCGGCAACACGTGCGTACGCGAGGTGGAGGTGGAGCCGGCATGCGCCCCGTGCGAGGCGGTTGCCGCGGACGCGGACACGGGGCTGTTTGACCGCGAGATGATGAAGTTCCGTGAGAGCGAGCGGGCGCGCGTGCTGGACGCGGTGGACCGCTTTGAGAAGGGCCGGCGGGTCCGGGCCGACGCGGTGACCAGGCTGGAGCAGCTGTTCCCGGACCGGGCCTGGTGCCACGTGCGGCTGCGCAACCGGCAGCCCACCGCCACGGTGGAGGGGCAGAAGTTTGTGGTGGCACGGACGGGCGGCGCGGGAGACGGCAGCGCACCGGAGGTGGCCACCGGACTGGTGACGCTGCCCGTGCTGCGGACGCAGCAGACGGCGGACCTGTGGCTGCGCCTGCCGGGCGGTCCCGGCGCGGGGTGCTGGTTGTTCAACGCGCGCAACCCGGACGCCGTGCGCAAGCCCCTGACGGACCACCTGGCGGGCGAGGAACGCCGCCTGCCGCCGCACCGCGTGGTGACGCTGTCACGCCGGACCTGCAGCTGCCTGGGCGGGTGAGGCGGCCCGGTAGAAGCGTCAAACACTTCAGATGGTGAGCACCTTGAGCGTGTTGGTGGCGCCCTGCTTCCACATGGGGAGCCCCATGGTCATGACCACGCGGTCGCCTGGCACCAGGCCCTGGTGGCTCTGCAGCAGTTCGCGCACGGACTCCACCGTCTCGTCCGTGCCGCTCAGGCGCGGAATGAGCAGCGCCCGGACACCGCGCAGCAACGACACGCGCCGCGCCGTCCGCGCGTCGCTGGTGGCCGCAATGACGGGGGTGCGTCCCGCCAGCCGGCTCACCATGCGCGCCACGGTGCCGCCCTCCGTGAAGCACACAATCCAACGCGCGCCCACCGCCTCCGCCACCCGGGACGCGGCAAACGCCACGTTCACATCCACGCGCTGGCTCTGCCCCGCGGCAATCTCCTTGGGCAGCGGGTCCCGGTGCTTCTCCGCCTCGCTGTCCGCCTCCGCGGCAATCTTGGCCAGCCACCGCACCGCCTCCACCGGGTACTTCCCCGTGGCGCTCTCCGCGGACAGCATCACCGCGTCCGTCCCGTCCCACACCGCGTTCGCCACGTCGGACGCCTCCGCCCGCGTGGGTGACGGACTCTCAATCATGGACTCCAGCATCTGCGTGGCCGTGATGACCGGCTTGAGCGCCTTGCGGGCCGCCTCAATGATCTGTTTCTGCAGCCCCGGCACGCGGTGCACGCCCAGTTCCACGCCCAGGTCCCCGCGCGCCACCATCACGCCCCAGCAGGCATCCAGGATCTCCGGCAGGTTCTTGAGCGCCGTGGGGTGCTCAATCTTGGCAATGATGGCCGGGCTGGTCCCGCCCGCCTCCGTGATGAGGCGCGTCAACAGGTCCACGTCGGCCCGCGTCCGCACAAAGCTCTGCGCGAACATGTCCACGTTGTTCTCCACGCCCCAGCGGATGTCTTCGCGGTCCTTGTCCGTCACCGACTCCACGGCCACGTCCCCGCCCACCGGGTGCACGCCCTTGCGCGCCTTGAGGTCTCCCCCCACCAGCACGCGCGCGTCCACGCGGTCCGCCGTGGCGGACTGCACCTCCACCACAATGGCCCCGTCATCCAGCAGCCACTGCTGCCCCGGCGTGGCGGAGGTGAACAGCTCCGGGTGCGGCAGCGGTGCGGCCCACGCGGCGTCAGCGGGGGGCCTGGCGTCCGGCCGGTGGAAGCAGCCGCACTGGCCCACTCCCAGCGTCACCGGCTTCTCCAGCTTGCCCACACGCCACTTGGGGCCCTGCAGGTCCAGGAACACCGGGATCTCGCGCCCCAGTTCGCGCGCCAGCTTGCGCACCCGCAGCAGCGCCGCCGCCCGGAACTCCAGGTCCCCGTGGCTGGCGTTGAGCCGGACCGTGTCCGCCTCGCGCAGCACGTCCACCATCCGCTCGCCCTGCATCAGCGCCGGCCCGCAGGTGACCACAATCTTTGTCTTGCGCACGTCTTCCTCCGCCGTCGTCGGGGGCGGTGCAGTAGCAGAACGGGCGGGTGGGGCAAGGCCGGCGGCGGATTCGTGGCGGAATGCCACGGCGCCACGGGCTTGGCAGTCAGCCCGGCCGTCACTATTACGTCGGCACCGCCCCATCCGGGCGGCTTGTCGTCGACCCATGCGCTTCGCCCATCCTGATGCCTTCTGGCTGATGTTCCTGGTCGGCCTGTCCTGGCTGGTCCTGTGGCGTGCCGAACGCGTCCGCGCGCGGCGCCTGCACGCCCTGGCGGACGCGGCGCTGCTGCCGGCGCTGTTGGGCGAGGCCTCCGCGGCGCGACGCACGCTGCGCCACGTGTGCCTGCTGTTTGGCCTGGCGCTGGCGGTGGTGGCGCTGGCGCGCCCGCAGGCGGGTACGCGCGTGGAGTTGGAAAAGGCGCACGGGGTCAGCGTCGTGTTCGCCCTGGACGTGTCCCGCAGCATGCTGGCGCGTGACGTGCGCCCGGACCGCCTGCGGCGCGCGCAGGCGGAAATCGGTGACATGATGGAGCAGCTCAAGGGCAACCGCGTGGGCCTGGTGGCGTTTGCGGGCATGGCCTACGCGCCCTGCCCGCTGACCACGGACATCTCCGCGGCCAAGCTGTTCCTGCGCAACCTGTCGCCGGACGCGGTGCCGCAGGGCGGGACCGCCATTGGCCGCGCGCTGGCCACCGCGCGCGCGCTGTTCAGCGCGGAGAGCCGCCCCGGCGGCGGGGCGGGGCAGCCCTCCACCGCCGCCAACATCCTGGTGCTGGTCACGGACGGTGAAGACCACGAAGGCGACCTGGAAGAAGAAGCCAAGGCGCTGCGCGAGGCGGGCATCACGCTGTTTGCGGTGGGCGTGGGCAGCACGCTGGGCGAGCCCATCCCCATTGCGCAAGGCGAGGGCGGCACCACCTACCTCAAGGACCCCAACGGCCAGACGGTGCTCACCCGCCTGGACGAGACCGCCCTGCAGAAGCTGGCGACGGACGCCGGTGGCACCTACCCGTCCGGTGCGGCCGGGGGGACGGGGCTGGTGCAGGTGCAGGCGGGCATCCAGGCGGTGCAGAAGGCGGAGCTGGAGAGCCGCCTGGTGGTGGCGTACGACGAGCGCTACCACTGGGTGCTGCTGCCGGCGCTGTTGCTGCTGGTGGTGGGTGCGGGTGTGGGGCAGCGGCGGCGTGCGCCGCTGAACCTGTCCGCCACCGCCCGGGAAGGAGCCGCGTCATGAAACCCGCGTGGATGCTGCTGGCGGCCACCGCGGGCTTCTGGTGGTGGCGGTCTGATCCCGACGTGGAAAAGGGCAACGCCAAGGCGCAGGAGGGGCAGTTTGAGGAGGCGCTGGCGGACTTTGACCGCGCGGGGCAGTCGCTCTCCAATGAAGAACAGCAGCGGCAGCTGGCCTTTGACCGCGGCCTGGCGCTGCACGGCGCGGGGAAGACGGATGAGGCGCAGAAGGCGTTTGCCTACGCGGCGCAGTCCGAAGACCCGGTGCTGCGCTCGCGCGCCGCCTTCAACGAAGGCAACGTGGCGCTGGGGAAGAAGGACTCCACAGCGGCCGTGCAGGCGTACATCCGCAGCCTGCGGGCGGACCCCGGCTACGCACCCGCCAAGCGCAACCTGGAGATCCTGCTCACCCAGCCCCCGCCCCCGCCGGACGGCGGCAGTGACGGCAATGACGGCGGTGGCGGTGACGGCGGCAGTGACGGCGGCGGCGGCGGCCAGGGCGACGGCGGTGGCGACGGCGGCTCACCCCCGGATGGCGGCCAGGGTGACGGCGGCCAGGGCGCCGATGGCGGCAGCGACAACGACCGACCGCCGCCCATGGATGACCCGCAGCAGCCTCCCCCACAACAACCGCAGCGCCTGGATGAGCAGGACGCCATGAACCTGCTGGATGCCATGCAGGACGCCGAGAAGAACCGGCCGCTGGGGCGCATCATGCTGCGCGACAACAAGCCGCGCCGGAGCACCAAGGAATGGTGACCGCGCGCGGGACGGCGTGGGTGCTGGCCGGGCTGGCGCTGGCCGCCGCCACGGAGGCGCGCGCCGGGACGCTGTCCTACACCGCGCAGCTGGACCGCGCTGAGGTGACCGCGGAGGAGCCGTTCAACCTGGTCATCAACATCACCGCCGACGGGAATGACGCCGTCCAGGAGCTGGTGCTGCCGGATGTCAGCGGCCTGCGCGTGGTGGGCAACAACCGCTCCGAGGGCACCTCCGTGCAGATTGGCCCCGGGGGTACGTCCTTCAAACGCACCATCCGCATCATCATGGCGCTGGTGGCGGACCGGGCCGGCCGCTACGTGATTGGCCGCGGCCGCGTGAAGACCGCGCGCGAATCCGCCCAGAGCGACGTCATCCAGCTGCGCGTCAACGGCCCGTCCTCCCGCGGGCCGCCCGCGCCCCGCGCGGCTGACGTGCCCCCCGACGAACCGTTGCCCGCCGCGCCGGCTGTCCCCGGCGCCACGGACGTCCGGCCCACGCCGGCCATGCTCAAGGCGGGCATCTTTGCCACGCTGGAGGCGGACCGCGGACAGGTCATGCTGGGCGAGCAGGTCACGCTCACCGTGCGCCTGTTTTCCCGCTCTGACCTGTCTGACATTGACGCGCTGCGTCTGCCCAAGCTGGAGGGCTTCTGGTCCGAAGTGGTGGAGAACCCGCAGCGCATCACGCCCACACTGATGACGGTGGAGGGCCAGCGCTACCAGGCCTACCTTCTGCGCCGCATCGCCGCGTTCCCCACGCGCGCGGGGGAGTTTGAGCTCGCACCCGTGGAGGCCGACGTGGTCACGGGTGGCGGGTTCCTGTCACCCGGACGGCGGCACCGCGTGCAGAGCCTGCCGCTGACGCTGGTGGTGGACCCGCTGCCCGCTGAGGGGCAACCGCCCGGCTTCCAGGCGGGCAACGTGGGACGCTTCACGCTGGACGCGCGCCTGGACCGCAAGCGCACCACGCTGTCTGAGCCCGCCACGCTCACCGTCCGCATCCAAGGCACCGGCAACCTCCGGCAGGCCGCGGTGCCGCGCGTGGAGGACACCGCGGACCTGCGCGTCTATGACCCCACGCCCTCCGAGGACATCCGCATCAGCGGCAACCGTTTCCAGGGGTTCAAGCAGCTGGAGTTCCTGGTGCAACCCAAGCGCGCGGGAGCGCTGGCACTGCCGCGCATCACCTTCCCCTTCTATGACACCGACGCACGCAGATACGTCACGCTCACCGCGCCGCCGTTGGCGCTGGACGTGGTGGGTGACGGAGACAAGACCGCGCCGGGTCCGGCCAAGGGTCCGGGCATCGGCGCTGGGGCGCGCCCGCTGCGCACGGACCCCGAGCTGCGCGCGCGCGCCCTCCCCGCCCTGCTGGAACTGCCCGAACCCGCCGCGTGGATCGGCCTGCCGTCGCTGCTGGCGTTGGGGTCCCTGGCGGTGGGCGGCTTTGTGCGGCGCCGGAGGGAACGCGCCGCGGGTGACGCGTCCCTCAAGGCGCGCGTGGCCACCCGGCACCTGCTGGAGGCCGTCCAGGGCGGCGCCCGGCCGGGAGATGTCAACGCGGGGCTGCACGCGTACCTGGTGGCACGGCTGGGTCCGGAGGTGGGCGGACTCACGCGCGCGGAGCTGCAGGAGCGCCTGGGTGCGCGCGGCGTGCACGCGGACGACGCGACACGGCTGGCGCGGGTGATGGATGCGCTGGACGCCGCGCGCTACGCGCCGGAGAACCACGCGGATGGACACACGCTGGCCAGTGAAACCGTCGCCGTGGTGCGCACGCTGGAAGCCGCGCTGGGAGGTTCCGCGTGAACTCGGTCACCCTTGCCGTGGCGCTGGCCGTGGTGACGCCCGCCTCCGCCCAGGACGCGCTGCGCGAGGCCGCTGAACGCTGGGGCCGCGGCGACGCCGCCGGTGCCTCCGAAGCCTACGAAACCGCGGCGCTGCAGGGCGCGGACGGACCAGATGTGTACTTCAACCTGGGGACCGCGGCGCTGCGCGCCGGTGACGTGGGCCGCGCCACGTGGGCCCTGCTCACCGCGCGCCGGCTGGCGCCCTGGGATGATGACATTGCGTTCAACCTGGAGCTGGCGCGCCGGGAGAATGCGGACTCCGTGGCCGGCGGCGCGGAACCCGCGTGGCTTCCGTGGGCGCTGCGGCTGCCGCGCGCGCCGCTGCAGTGGCTTGCGTACGGATTGTTCCTCGCGTTTTGCGCACTGCTGTTCGTGCGCGGGCTGCGGGGTCCGGTGGAAGGTCTGGCGGCGTGGGTGGTGCGCACCGGGCTGGGCGCGCTGTTTGCGGCGGTCACCGCCGGTGCGGTGGAGGTCACCGCTGGCGCGCCCCAGGCGGTTGTCGTCGTGCGGGAAGCCACCGTGCGCTCGGCTGACCGTGCGGATGGACCCGAGGCGTTCCGTGTCCACGCCGGCCTCACCGTGCGCCCCATGGCAAAACCGCGCGCAGGCATGATGCGCATCCGGCTGGCCAACGGGCTGGATGGCTGGGTGGAACAGGCCGCCGTGCGCGTGGTGGGCGCACGCTGAGCGGCGCGGGGCGAACCGGTGCTTGCCCACAATTCGTTGCCGTCTTGGCCGGCTCCTACTCGACGCGAAGTGTCACGCCCTGTTCCCTGGAATCGCCGCCACGGCGGATCGGATGCAGAAGCCCCGCCCACCCGCGACGAGCGCCGTGAGCACCACGGGGAGCAGCGTGCGTTTCAATGGGACTGCTGCCGGTGGGAGTCAGTTCACGAGGTGGAAAGAGATGGAATTGAACCTCAGGTCGGTGTCGATCGTGTAGCTGCGGGTCGCGGAGTGTGACTCGAGGACGTACGCCTCGTCGTCCTTCTCGAGGTAGACCAGGCTCGCGCCGTTGAGCACCAGCCCCGCCGGCTCGAACTGATGGGCAAGAATGACATCCCCGCTCGGCGTCACGAGCGTCAGTGCGACGTATTGATCGACCGCGCCTGCCGAGCCCCCCAGGGACAGGGCCACGGTGACGGCGTAGACGCCCGCCTTGGGCGCCTTGAACGCCCAGGACGCACCCGTGGTCACTGCCGGCGTTGCCAGGTCAAACACCCGCGTCTCAAAGTTGAGGCGGTTCCCTCCTGCAGCGAGCGTCCCGCCCGCGCCAAGGCGGTACTTCACCGCCGCGCGCTGGTTCTGCAGCGCGGTGACGGCCGTCTCGAGGTCGCCAACCTGGGTCGCCAGGGGGCCACCCGTCGCCGCGCTTGTCGCCGTGTCCGCGCGCTTCGCCTCCATGGCGTACGGCACCGCGCCCGCCCTGGTGCGCCCCACCGATGCGCCGTTCACCTTGATGTCCACCTCCGCGTTGGCGTGTGCCGCCAGCGCGTCCACGCAGCTGGGCGTCAGCGGCACCTTGAAGAACCCGTTGACCACCTCCACGCCCTGCACCGGCGTCTTGCAGTCGAACGTCGTCCCGCCAGGGTGCCATACCTCCAGTACGATCTCCTGGGCGCCCGCCATGGGAGCACCGTTGTTTGTGAGCCGCCCGGTGAACGTCATCACCGGGTCCGTGGTGGGAATTGCCGCCACGGCGGAGCGGATGAAGAAGCCCAGCCCGCCCGCGACGAGCGCGGTGAGCACAATGGGGAACAGCGTGCGTTTCATGGGGATTGCCTCCGGCACTCCAATGCGCCCAGCTGCGTCATGGCGGCACCACGGCGCTCCCGCCCCAGACCCGGGCAACGACTTGTGGTCCATGGAGAATCACGAACAGCGCGTGCTGCACCTCGATGTCCGTGTACTCGGGGTGCCGCGTGCGGATGCCGTTCATCGTGACCTCGCGCGCGTCGTCCGACATGGCGGCCGCGACCGCCACCCGGGCGGCGGGATCCATGGCGTCGTACAGGGCGGCCTGGAACCGCGCCGCGTCCGGGGTGGTGTCACTCGTGCGCACTGGCATGGGGCGTCACCCTACCACGCGACCATCGTAGCCGCGGCCACGCCCTGGCAAGCCGTTCGTTTCAAGGTGCTCCCCTCCGGCAGACGGTCACGTCCATGGTGTTGGCGCGTCGTCGGGGAGGTCCCCACCATGCGGCCGCCGTCGTGGCCGCGGCGCGCCCGTTGACGCGTGGGTGCACCCATGCGCGGTATCTCCACCGTGGCCAACCTTCACGATGGGCTCTTCAAGTGGACGTTTGGGCAGACGGAGCGCGCTGCGGATGTGCTGCGCGCCATTATCCCTGCTGGGCTGTCTGCCAGGTTGGACTGGTCCTCGCTGGCCCAGGAACCGGGCAGCTTCGTCGACAAGGAGCTCGGCTCGCGCCACAGCGACCTGCTGTTCCGCGTGGCCACGCACGGCGGCGAGACCGCGCTGCTGTACGTCCTCTTTGAGCACCAGAGCAGCGATGACCCCCTGATGGCGTTCCGCCTGCTGCGCTACACCGTGCGCATCTGGGACCGCTGGGTCGCGGAGCACGCCGACGCGGACCGCCTGCCGGCGGTGATCCCGGTGGTCCTCTTCCACGGCGTGGAACCCTGGGCCGCCCCCACTGAACTGCAGGCCCTGTTGGCGCTGGATGCCGTCACCCTGGCCGAAGCGCGCGCACACCTGCCCTCCCTCCGCTTCATCCTCGATGACCTGAGCCATGTTCCCGATGCGGACCTTCGGCGCCGCGCCATGGGCGCGCTGCCCACGCTGGTGCTGCTCGCCTTCAAGCACGGCCGCGGCAACATCGACGAAGTCATCAACCAGTGGCTGGACCTGCTGCAGCAGGTGGTTCACGCTCCCGCCGGCGCGGATGCGCTGTCGGTGGTGCTGCGGTACATTGTGCAGGTCAGCAGCAGGGTTTCCGTGGAAGTACTGAGGGAGACGGCCCGCGCGCTGCAGGACCCGAACGTGGAGGAAGCCATCGTGACCACTGGCCAGCAGCTCATTGAAGAGGGACGCCTGAAGGGGGTCCAGCAGGGACTGCAGCAGGGACTCCAGCAGGGACTCCAGCAGGGCCAACGCGCACTCCTGCTGAGTCAACTTCGCACACGCTTTGGCGAGCTGCCGGACTGGGTCGCCCAGCGGCTTGAAGGCGGCACGACGCAGGACAATGAGCGGTGGGCCCTGCGCGTCCTCTCGGCAACCGCGCTGGAGGACGTGTTCGCCTGAGGCCGTTGCGTCCACGCAGCCAAAAGACACCGGGCGGTGCTGTCAAACGTGGAGGAGGCCTCGGTGACCACTGGCCAGCAGCTCATTGAAGAGGGACGCCTGAAGGGGGTCCAGCAGGGGATCCGCTGGGCCAACGCGCCTTCCTGTTGAGCTTGCTGCGTACCCGGTTTGGCGAGCTTCCGGACTGGGTCACCCAGCGCCTTGAAGGTGGCACGACGCAGGACATCGACCGGTGGGGCCAGAGCGCGCTCTCAGTCCCGCGTGTGCTGGCACCATCAGGCGAGCCTGCTATCCTCGGCCGCGTGTCCACCACCACCGCTCCAGCGATCCACCTGCCCGAGGAGATCCTCCAGCGGCTCCAGCGACGGGCGGCCGAAGAGCACTGCACCGTGGACGAGCTCGCGGCGGAGGTCGTCAGCGCATTCCTCGACGACGCCCAATGGGTCCGGGACGTTCAGGAGGCCCGGGCGTCCATCACGGCGGGTCGGGGGCTTGAGCTGGCGGATGTTGCGACGGACTTGCGCACGCGCGCCCGGAAGATCGCCGAGGGATAGCCGGTGCGCGTCGTTGTCGCTCCGGAAGCGCATGACGATCTCAGGAACATCCTGGAATGGATCGGCCGGCACCAGCCCGCTGCGGCGGTGGAGCAGGTTGACCGCGTGCTGACCGCCATCGACGGCCTGCGTGAGTTCCCAATGATGGGGAAACCCGGACGCGTCGAGGGCACGCGCGAATTCGTCGTCACCGGTACGCCGTTCATCGTGGCGTACGAGGTCAGGGACGCCCTGCTTGCGGTCCTTCGTGTCCGTCACGGTCGGCAACGGTGGCCAATGCGCATCTAGGCCGACAGCTGCCAACGAATGCACACGCGCCGTCAGCGCGGACACCAACCGTCCGAGGAATCTTTTGCCCGGCATCCGCAAACGCGACCAGGTCAGCGAACCGAATGGGCGGGTTTCCTCTTGGCGGATTTGGGCCCCGGGGCCCCCTTCAGTTGGTTTGGTTGCGTGGTGGAGCGACCGGGTCAGGGCTCCGTGACGCTCCAGCCGGTGACGGGGAAGGACGCGCGCACATAGATGGACGTTCCGGCCTCCATGGCAAACGGATTGCCCGCGCCAATGGGATTGGGCGTGTTGTCACAGCGCAGGACAACCGAGGTGCCGCCCGCCAGGTCCGGCGGAACACGGCAGCACGCGGTACGGTGAGCCGGTCCCAAACAGGAAGGCCAACCCGACCAGATCGATGGGGGCCGGGGTCATGTCCATGGGGCCAGCGCCGCTTGGAAGCACGAACTTGAGAGCGCCGGATCCGCTCGGCGTGGCGCTGAAGACACTCTGCCATTCCACCTCCGCCACGTCGCCGACGCGCCGCCACCAGGCCACGGTGGTCTGACCATCCAGCGGGGCGGTGCCGGTGGACTGCGAGCGGAGCAGCGCGTTGCCAGCAGCGCCGTCGACGCGCACGCGCGCCGTGACGATGGGGGCGTTGGCCGCCTCCACCGCGGGGCACCGCGCCCAGCCGCTGCCGCGCACCCACCGGGACACCGCCCACCTGCACTTCCGCCCAGACGTCCGCGTTGTTGCGGACCATGTCCACGCAGTCGGCATCCGTGAGCGTGACGGCAAACCGCCCCGCGGTCACCGGTGCGTTGGCCTCCGCCACGCGGCACTCGGCGCCGGTGCCGGCGCCCGTGGCGGACTTGCGCAGCTCCACTGCGATGGGCCGGGTTCCTTCCACGGGGACGCCGTCCTGCGTGAGGTACCCGCGGTAGGTGAACGCCTTGGCAACTGCGGGAATGGCCGCGCTCGCACGCCCGGCAACCCCACGCCTATGAGTGAGATGGCGAGCGCACTGCGACGCAGCGTGGAGCGGGAGACGGAGAAGTGGATGCGGTCAGACCTGGGGAACTCCTCACGGCGTCCGGGGTGACGTCGTGGTCCATCCCTGTGCGGCATAGGTGACCTTCATCGTGACGTAGTCACCGGGAACCAGCGGCACGGGAGACTGCGGTCCGGCCGGGCTCGCACCGCCGCTGCAGGAGATGGAGACGGTCCGCGCGGGCACGCCGCGCACATAGGCCTCGCAGGTTATGAAGTCGCCGCCGTGAAGGATGCGCGCCGGACCCGCGTTGCGCCCGCCGGGTCTGGTCAAGTCAGCGTCCGGAACGTCGGCTGGCAGGTGCCAGTACATCCAGCCGGTGGCCTGCGGCGCCAGGGTCACCACGGCGGTGTTGAGCACGAGTTCGACGCTGTCACCCACCCGCCGCCACTCCGCGGTGGAGACCTGGTGGTCCACCGGCCCCCCAGCGGTGCTTTCAGCCTCCAGGAGAATGTTGTCCACGTGCGCCCACGGCGTGATGACCGGAACATTCGCCGCGCGCTCCGCCTCCACCGCGTACGGCACCGCGCCCACCTTGGTGCGCGGGGCAACCGGAACGTCGTCGCGCAGGACTTCCACCCAGAGCCCCGCCAGTTCCGCAAACTTGGCACGACAGTTGTCGACCGGGATCCGGAAGAAGCCGTCCACCACATCCACCGGTCCCACGGGGGAAACACACGCCGCGGAAGTGTCGCCCTGGGCGGCATAGGCCTTCACCTGCAGGGTGTGCGTGCCGGAGAGCGGCGCGCCGTTCTGCGTGAGCCGCCCGGTGTACGTGAGCGCGTTGTTCGTCGGCACGGTGGCCAGCGCGCGGTGCCCCAGGAACCCTGCGGCAGCGCACGCAGCCCCCGCGAGCGTGAGGGTCAATCGGTCGGTCTTCATGGTTCCCTCCGGGTTACGGCGTGATGCCGCCGGTGACGCACATGCCGGCGTCGTTGCACGCGATCCCCAGTCCCTCGAAGCCCATCTCGGTCAGCACGTAGCCGCTGTCCGGCGCGACCAGGCGCGCAGCTCCCACGGTGGCAATGCCGCCGAACTCCAGCACGAGCCCGGCGTCATTCCCGCCGCCGGAGGTGCTGCTGGACGAAGACGAACTGGAGGTCCCGGCGCTGCTGGACGCGATGACCCCCGTGCTGCTGCTCTGCGCGGTGGCGGAGCTGCTGGACCCTCCAGCAGAAGACGACGAGGCCGCCGTGGACGTGCCGCTCACGGCGTGCGAGGACGACCCGCCCGTGGACGAGCTGCCGGACCCGGTCCCGCCGGACTTGCACGTACCGTCCTGGCACACCTGGCCGCTCTCACAGTCGCCGTCCGCGCTGCACTCCACGGGCTTGGGACAGGCGGTGAGCAACCACAGGCCCACCGCGACACCGCCGAACCAGCGCATGCTTCCTCCCTCGTTCAGATCTTGAGTGCAGCCACCACCGCCCCCACGCCGCCGGAGGCGGCCAGGCCCAACCCGAGCAGCGCGATGGCGACGCTGGCAGCCGTGAGCGCGCCGTACGCCAGGTACAACATCCCGGAACGCTGGGCGCCCTTGCCCAGGTCCACCGGGTAGTTCACGAACACCACGCTGTTGACGCCGACGAACGCCGCGGTGGCCGCGCCGGCGACGACGCCCAGCAGCAGCACCAGCCCGCCGAACGCGGCGACACCGGCGCCGACGCCGAGGACGGGGAAGACCCAGGCGGGGCGGTCCGCCGCAGGTGCGGCGGGTGCGGCCGCCGGCTGCACGACGGGCACAGCCACCAGCGCGGTCTCCACGGTCTTGAGGGCGTGTTTCAATCCGGCCCTCTCCAGCAGCTTGCGCACGGCGGGAAGGGAGCCATCCAGCAGGGCCTCCTCGGTGTCGCCGGGGAGGCGCTCGGAGATGGTGGCGGCGGTGAGGGACTTCCGCACGTCCAGCAGCTTGAGGTTGATGAGGAAGGACCCGCCCAGTTTCCCCAAGCTCCCGGCCACCAGGAAGTCCACGCCCAGCACGCCGGCGATCTCGGCGATGCAACTGTCGCCGGCGCAGTTGGCCATCTGCTTCTGCCGCTCCAGGTCCACGAGCGATTCAAGGTCCGCGGACGCGACGACGCGGCTGAAGGCGCCGCTGTCGCGCAGCAGCGTGCCGATGCGTTCGCCCATGAGGTTGGCCACGCCCTGGGCGACGCCGAACTCGGGATTGAGCCGGAACACGGCGACGGACGGCAGGGGGGCGGCTTGGCCGGCGGGCGCCGCCGCGGCCAGGGCGAGCATCACGAGCGATGGGACGAGCACGGACGGACCCTCCCGGTGGCGCGTGGGCGCAATAGTCTGCGGCGTGGGGTTGCTCAAGGCGCGCACTTGCCGCGCGGAACGCGTTGGGATTCACTCGCCGTCATGGGTGTGCTGGGTAGGTTGGGCGGGTTGGTACGCGGCGGCATCCGTTCCGCGCTGCACGGCGGGTCCGCGCGGGCCCGCACCGGGGCGGTAATCACGGACCTGTCCCCGGAGGACCACCAGCGGATGGAGCGGCAGCGCGCGCTGGTGCTGGCGGCGGCGCGGGCGCTGTTTGGGACGGCGGGATGGACGCGGTCACCGGCGGACGTGGCGGTGCTGCAGCGGTTGCTGGACGAGGACGCGTTGTCCGACACGGCGAGCGCGCTGCCGGCGGTGGGGGTGGTGCTGGGGGACGCGGTGGCGGGCGAGCTGGGTGCGCGTTGGGCGGCGCTGTTTGACGATGAGGCGACGGTGGTGGTGTTGCACGCGGCAGGCAAGACGCTGGACCTGTGCGCGGTGGTGGTAGAGCGCGGGGCCCGCGGTGGGCGGGTGGACCTGCACGCGGTCATGGACGAGGCGCGCGCCGGGCTGCGGTGAATCAACGCGCGGAACGTGCTCCGCGGCGCGGTTCCGGCCGGGTCAGCACGTCCCACATCTCGCGCAGCGCGCCGTTGACCACGTTGGCGTCAAATCCCGCCGGGTCAAAGTACCCGCCCACCCACGTGCGCATCTCGTCGTGCTCCGGGTGCCGGGGGCTGGCCAGTGCGCGCCGCAGCTCCTCGTAGCCGGGCGCGCCGCCGCAGTCCTCCGGCGGACAGGCGTTCTTCCCGTCCAGACACGCGGGCCACGGGAAGCGCGGGTCCACGGGGAGCACCTTCTCCACTTCCACGCGGTGCATCCAGCTGTCGCCAAAGTCGTACTCGTACAGGAACCGGCTGCCGGCGTGGACCAGGTCTCCCAGGCGGAAGTCCTCGTTGTTCTCGGTCTCCACGTCCACCTCGCCGTCGTCAGGTGCGTACCGCCGGCCGCCAATGTTCCACGCGTGCAGGTGCGAGTTGGTCCACCCCAGGGCCACCTGGAAGACCGGGTGGAGCAGCGACAACGGGAAGTCCGCGGGCACCAGCAGGCGCCGCCACACCGCGGGTTTGACGTCGTCCAGGGTCACCAGGAGTTGCAGCATCCCGGCGGAGGCCGGGGCGCGCACGGGGGCCTTCTTGGTCAGCTTCTTACGGGTGGCCATTGGGGGGGAACCTCTCCGGGGCGGGCTCACGCCGCGCCGATCACCAGCGTGCTGTTCTGCCCGCCGAATCCCGCGGCATTGGCCATGGCGTAGCGGACCTGCTGCCCCGTGAGCGTCTGGTTGAAGACGGGGATGACACAATCAGGGTCGGGGGTGCGCCAGCTGATGACGGGGGTGAGAATGCCCTCACGGACGGCCAGCACGGCGGCCAGGCTGCTGATGGCGCCGGCCCCGCCAATGGAGTGGCCAAACAGGCTCTTGGTGGCGCCCACGCGCAGGTTGTCCGTGTGACTGCCGAACACGCTGCGGATGGCGGCGGCCTCGGCCACATCGCCCTGTTCGGTGCTGGTGGCGTGCGCGCTGATGTAGCCCACGTCCGTGGGCCCCACGCCCGCGTACTTGAGGGCCAACTGCATGGCGCTGGCGAGCCCGCTGCCGTCGGGGCGCGGGCTGGTGAGGTGGTGCGCGTCGTTGGTGGTGCCGTACCCGGCCAGCCGCGCCAGGGGCGTGGCGCCGCGCTTGAGGGCGCGGTCACGGCGTTCCAGGAAGAACACGCCGGCGGCCTCGGCCATGACAAATCCATCACGGTCCTTGTCAAACGGCCGGGACGCCATGGCGGGGTTGTCATTGTTGCGGCTGAGCGCGCGGGCATTGCCAAACGCGCAGATGGCAAACCGCGTGACGGCGGCGTCACCGCCGCCCGCAATGCACGCGTCCACCCGCCCGCTGCGGATGAGGTCATAGGCGATGCCCAGGCAGTCCATGGACGTGGCGCACGCGGTGGCCAGGCACAGCACGGGGCCGTGCACGCCGTAGCGCAGCGCGGTGAGCGCGGCGGCGCCGTTGTCCATCAGCTGGGGCACGGCGGCGGGGTTGAGCGCGGACACGCCGGTGGTGCGCAGCGCGTCCAGCTCCTGGGCCAGCACTTCCTGGCCGCTGGTGCACACGCCCATCACCACGCCCACGCGGGACGCATCCTGGACCCGGGCCGCGGCGGCCTCCGCGCCACCCATGCATTCCTGCGCGGCGGCCATGACCAGGTGCGCGGCGCGGCCGGTCTGGCGGATTTCGTCAGGGCTGGCGTACCGGGTCATGTCCAGGTTGCGCACCATGCCGGCAATGCGCACGGGCAGGTCGTCCGCCTTGAACTCCGTGATGGGGACAATCCCGGACCGCCCGTCCAGCACGGCCTGGCGGTATGCGTCCACGCCAATGCCCGCCGGACTGACCATGCCGATGGAAGTGATGACCACGTCGTTGGCCGCGCTCATGCCGTGCTCCGTGACGCCAATGCCCTATGAAGGGCGCGGTACGTGGCACATCGCGCTCCGGTCTTCAAGCGGGGCAGGCGCCGCGCCGGAACGGCACGTTTCGCGCTGCCGGGCGGGCGCCGCGCAGGTTCGGCGCGCGTGGCGGATGGGTGGGGCGCGGCGGTGCCACGTTTGACCGGCCCGGTCCTTGCTCATGCAGAGGGCATGCTGACCGCCGCTGACATCATGACCCGCCGCCCGGTAACCATCCTCTCCTCCACGACGGTGGCCCAGGCCGTCCGCACACTGGACATGCTGTCCGTGCGCCACCTCCCGGTGGTCAACGAGGACGGCGAGCTGGTGGGCATGGTGAGCGACCGGGACCTGCGCGGCTTCCCGGGCGGCGTTCCCCTGCCCGAGGTGCTGCCCGAGGTCCCCGCCCCCGGCACACCGGTGGTGGAGATCATGACGGGCAACGTGGTGCAGGCCGCCGCAGACGACCCGGTGGTGGACATTGCCGCGTTGATGGTGGACCACCGCGTGGGCGCCATCCCGATTGTGGACCCGGACAGCCGCCTGGAGGGGATTGTGAGCTACGTGGACATCCTGCGGGCGCTCGTTGGCGGCGAGGAGCTGCCGGAGTTGGCCCGTCCGCACGCACGCGCCCCGCCCCCAAGGCACGCCGCGCCGTGCGGAAGAAGAAGGCGCGTGCGTCCCGGCGGTGAACCTGGACTCCAGCATGCAACCGGCCAGGCGGCTCGAGGCCGGGGGTGCCTGACGTCGGGAGGGAGGCAGATTCGGGTTGGCCGCGCCGGGTGAGGCGGGTTGGGCTGGGAAGGGGGGCGGCACCGCGAAGCGGACGGCCCGTGGTCAGAACGAGCCCACCTGTTTCCCTGTTACATCTGTATGACATATGTACCGCGTGCATATGTATGACACATGTAACCGGGAAAGTGACCTGCGCTTTGCGTTGGCCGGCGGCCGTGACCGCCTCCCAAGCCCCCCGGCCCCGCTTGGCGCGCGACCCCAATCCTGCCTAACACCCGGCATGCGCCTCCCGGCGCCAACGCGGCCCCGCGCCGTCACGAGGTCCCGCATGCCATCACCGGTGGTGTCCTTCCGTCTCCCGCCCGAAGTGCTGGCCGCCCTGAAGGCCCGCGCCGCCGCCCAGCAGCGTCCGCTCAATGACCTGGTGGTGGAAGTGCTCCGGGACGCCGTGGGGTTGCAGCAGGACGCCAAGACGACCCTGCTGGACCACGTCCGCGGGATGGCGACGCGCTACTGGGAGGAGCAGCGCCGCCCCGTGGACGTGACCTGGCTGGTCATGTCGGAGATTGAGGCGAACACCGGGCTGCGCGGCCTCTACCAGCAGTGCATCTCCCCCGGTGGCGAGGTGGACGAGGGCGCGCGCGCCGCGCTGCACCGCGACATCGGCCGCTCGGTCTCTCGGGTCATTGGCCGGGCGGCGGGGCCGCGCACGCGTTCCCGGCGCAAGGGCATTGCAGCGCTGGCGCGCACCCATACGCTCCGCGTTGACGAGGGTGAACCCTACTGAGCCGCCACCGGGGCGGTGCCGCGGTCCCGCCACACGGTCCACGCTGTCCACAGCCCGGCCACCGCGGGCCACGCCATCTCCACGACGAGCTTCAGGTAGAAACGGTCCAGGTGGACGCGGCCGCCCTCCAGCACCCACCAGCCATCCACCGGGTGCTGCGGGAGCCAGGGCACCTCCGCCCCCGCGCGCGTGGCCAGCCCGCCCACCAGGGCCAGCACCGCCATGGGCACGTACAGGTACAGCCCCGCGCTCACCGCGTCCCATGCGCGCACCGGCCGTCTGGCCATCCAGCCCAGGACGTAGAACCCCAGCGCGGCCACGCCGCAGAACGCGCCTTCGTTGGCCAGGCGCGCCCACACAAACCCGCTGGATGAGAACAGCTTCCCGAACGCCATGCCCGGGTCCACGCGCCACAACAGCGCGTACTTGGTGAGGGTGGCCGGGTAGAGCGCGGCCACCGTGGCCAACGCCAGCAGCAGCGGCTCCACGCCGTCACCCTCCCCTTGCAGCACGGCCCGCAGCGTCCGCCCCGGACGGACCACCATCCCGCCCAGGCGCCCCAGCACGCCGCGCATCCCTCGCTCACACCTCGTCAAACGCGTAGGGCTTGAACGCGTCCATCCGCCGCAGCGCGGGCTCGCCGTCCATCAGCCACAGCACCGCGGCCACCGCCGACATCAGCTCGTTGCCCTCCGGCGGCAGGTAGGCAAACCCCACCACTTCGCCTTCCGGACGCACCGCCAGCGACGGGCGCGGCACCACCAGCGGGTTGAGCAGCCGCCCGCTCCACCCGTGGTCCCGCCCAAAACCAAACACCGGGTTGGGCGACAGCTTCTCCGTCCGCGCCGCGCGCGCGTGCTCCTGCAGCCGCGCCAGCGCGTCCGCCGCCGTGATGCGTTCGCGCAGGCGCACCGCAAAGTGCAGCGTGTGCAGCAGCGCGTGGTTGAGTTCCATGGTGGAACCGAACACCGGGCAGTCCGCGCCAATCCCCGCGAGCAGCTGCCGCGCCAGCGCCGCGTCCGCCGTCCCCGCGTCCATGTCCGGGTGCGGCCCCAGCGCCGCTGACGGCAGGTCACTGCCCAGCGCCACGTCCGCCGTCCGCGGCAGGAACACAAACCGCCCCTCCAGCGCGCTGGCCACGCGGCTGCCGGTGGTCCCCGCCAGCGCGGCGGTCACCAGCGCCATCCCGTGCGCGCCCGACCCCGCCACGCGCACCAGCCGGTCGGTCCCCTTGCGCAGCGCCGCCACGTTCACGCCGTGCGCCACCGCTGGCCCAAACGCCCCGTCCGCCTGCAGCGCCACCACCCCCCGCGCGCTGCGCAGCCCCGCGTAGACGTCACGCAGCCGGCTGGCGCCCGGCGTGGCGTCCACCACCACCGTGGCCCGCTCCAGCGCCGCCACCGGCGTGTGCGGCACCTCCAGGCCCATGCGCTCCAGCTCGCTGCGGGTCTCCCCCTCCGCCGCCAGCACCGCGCCCTTGTCCAGCAGCGCCTTCAGCCGCGGCCGGTCGGCCTCGGAGGCGCTGCGCCGGTGGAACGTCACCTCGCCAATGCCCAGGTCCCGCGCAAAATCCGCCAGCAGGCACACCAGCGTTTCGCCCAGCCCCGCCGTCCCCACCACGTGGATGATGTTCGCCAAGGCGCGCTCCCGTCTGCCGCAGGGGCCCTGGCTACCACGCCGGGACGCCCGTCGTCAGCGGGGCGAACCCAGCAGCACGCGCACCTTGGCCGCGATGTCCGGCAGCTGCACCGGCTTGTGCAGCACCGCCTGCGCGCCCAGCGCCTGCGCCTGGCTCGTCGCCTCTTCGCCCTGCGCGGTGATCACCAGCACCGGCGTCTCCCGCGTGCGCGCCTCCGCCCGCATGCGCTCAATGAGCGTCAGCCCGTCCATCACCGGCATGTTCACGTCCGTCACCACCAGGTCCACCGGCGGCAGCCGGTGCAGACGGTCCATGGCCTCCGCCCCGTTGGTCGCGCTCTCCACAATCACTTCGCGCTCCTCCGTGGGAAACACCTTGTGCAGCGCGTGGCTGTACATCTGCACAATGTGCGGGTTGTCCTCCACCAGCAGCACGCGCTGCGCCGGCGGCCGCGGGCGCCCGCCCTTGAGGCCCATCAGCGTGCGCAACATCTCGTAGTCCTGCTTGCGGTCCAGCGGGACGCGCACGGAGATGCCGGTGTCCTCGCGGATGGCGCCCTGCTCGCGCCGCAGCACCTCCACGCCCAGGGTCAGCGGCGCGCGCAGCCCCTCCGCGTGGATCTGCAGCGTGAGGCGCTCGCCCATGGCAAACGGATGCGGCGTGCGGATGAACATCTCCCCCGCGTCCAGGTGCTCCAGGCACGCGTGCAGGAAGCTCTCGGCGTCCGGGTAGTCCAGCCGCAGGATGACCGTCGTCAGGGGCGCGCGCCACCGGGCCGGCCGGGAGGTGCTCATCGTCGGAAACCTGTAGCCCGCCCGCCGGTTGATGGGAAGCCGCGCTTCCGCGCAAGCCCCGCCGCCGTCAGACCGTATGCGAACACCTCGGTGCGGTTGCCCGCCAGTTGCGTCACCGCCACGTGCTCCATGCCCAGCTTCCGGATGCGGTCCGCCAGGCGCGGCAGGTGCCGCACCGCCTTCCAGTCATCCAGCTTCAGCGTCAGGAGCACGCCCAGCAGCGCGCCGCGCGGTGCCGCGCAGAACCGCGCCACGCTGGTGAGCGCCACCTGCGGCGCCGCGTTCACGTCCAGCACCACCCAGTGCAACACCTCCGGCAGCGCCGTGCGTTGCAGGTCCCCCATGCGCACGCGGTGGTGCACCAGCCGCGCGCCCCCCGGCCCTACGTACCCGGTGACAACGGGGGACATCTCGCCTGGGTCCACCCCGTGCACGTGCACGCCACGCCGCAGCAGCGCGTAGGTGGCCCCGCCCGGCGCGCTCCCCAGCTCCACCGCCACGTCCCCCGCGCGCACCGGCGCGCCGCTCCAGCCCATGCCCTCCTCCAGCTTCCCGTACGCGCGCGAAGGCGCCTCGGGCGGCACGTCGACGGGAACCCGCCCGCCGGGCCAGCGCGGCCGGTCCAGGGCGTGCACGTGGAAGCCCACGAAGTGCGGTTCACCCGGCGCCACCACCACGTCCAGCACGCGCTGCCCCAGGGCGGGTTCCGTCGTGGGCGCCAGCGCGGCGGGCCCCGTCGCGGGCCAGGCCGCGCGGACCGCGCGCTCCACCTCGGCGGCGGCGGCGCGGTGGTCGTACCCATCGGGCTCTTCGCCGGGCCGGTAGCGGTCCCGCGCAAACACGTGCAGCACCCACTCGCCCCCCGTTGGCAGCGACGCGGCGCGCTCCACGACACCGCGCGCGTCGGCCGCCGGCCCCAGGCCCGCACCGCTGTGGCGCGCCAGCACCGCGGGGACGCGCGTGTCCCCGTCAACGCGTTCATCCACCTTGAAGGTGACCAGGCCGGGCCGCTGGAAAGCCGCCTTCCACCCGCGGCGCGCCGCGGCCACCTCCGCCTTCAGGGCCGCTTCCGCGCCCACCTGGCAGACGGCAAACGCGAAGCCCTCGCCAGCGCGTTCCGCCGTCACGGCGTGACCTCAGTTCTCCCAGCCGCAACCGCCGCCTTGCTGGCCGGGGACGCCGCAGGACCCGCACGCACCGCGCCCGGCGCCGCACGCGCTGGCCGCGCTGTCCGCGCTGCTCACCGCAAACACGCTGAGCTTCCGCGCCACCTCGCCCCCGTGGCAGGACGGGCACTCCACCGCCGCGCCATGCCGCGTGATGACCTCAAAGCTGTGCGCGCACTTCTGGCAGCTGTACTCAAAGATGGGCATGGCGCCTCCCTCAGCCCTGCAACTCAAACCGGAACGAATACCGCGGAATCACATACTGCACAGCCACGCCATCCACGGTGGCCGGCTTGAAGAGGAACTTGCGCATGGCATCCACCGCGGCCGTGTCCAGCGACGGGTTGAGGCTGCGCACCACCTTCACGCTGCGCACGGTGCCGTCCTCCCACAGCTCCACGCGCAGCTCCACCACGCCCTCAATGCCGTCGCGCCGCGCGTCCGGCGGATAGGGCGCCTTCACCTCGCGCAGCACTTCCGGCTCCGCGGACACGGAGAACTTGGGCACCGGCTTGAAGACCCCCATGTCCTTGCCCACGCCGCCCGTCTTGGGGGGCGCGGGCGCCTCGCGGTAGACCGGGGCGGTGTAGCGCTGCACGTCAGTGGGCTTGGACTTGTTCTTGTTGGGGTCATCAAACAGCGTGTTGCCCACCGCCACCTGGAAGTTCCCCGGCCCCTGCACGGTGGACTCCAGCGTCACGCCGGACAGGATGGGCACCGGCTTTTTGGGCGGCTCCTTGGGAGGCGGCGCGTTGGGCGGCGGCGGCGCCGGCGGCGCCTTGGCAATCTCCGGCTTGGGCGGCTTCTCCTTGGGCTTCTCCGGCTCGGGCTTCTTCTCTTCGGGAGGCGGCGGCGGCGGCGGTTTCTGCGTCTTGGTCACCGCCATGGACACGCGCACCGGCGGCTTGGACACCGGGAGGCGGTGCACGCCCACCCCCGCGGCCGAATGCGCGCCCACCGCCAGCAGCAGCCCCAGCACGTACAGCCGCACACCGTCCTTGCGCCGGCCCTGGAACAGCGGCGGAGGAATCTGCGTGAGGGTGGCGGCTGACGCCTGCATGGTGCGGTCTACTCTTCGCTCTCAATGTTGATGGCAAACTTGGTGATGCCCTCAATCTTCACGATGTCAATCAGGTGCATGACCTCTCCGTGGCTCACCACCTTGTCCGCGCCGATGATGGCCTGCGTGTCCTTGTTCTTTGCCACTTCCTCGCGGACCTTGCCACGCAGCGCCGGTTCGGTGGTCTCCTCGCCGTTCATGAACAGCTTGCGCTCCTTGGTGAACATGATGGCAATCGTGGACGGCGTCGTCGTTTCGCCGCTGGCCGCGTTGGGTAGGTCAATCTTGATGCTGTCCGCCACCACGTACGTGGTGGTCACCATGAAGATCACCAGCAGGCAGAGCATGATGTCCACCAGCGGGGTCACGTTGATGTCGGTGACCAGACTCTCGTCATCACCCTTGGCCGAACCCGCCATGGCTCACGCTCCCTTGCCGTTGTTGCCGTTGGCGTCATTGGCCTGGTGCAGGTAGCCCTTGAGCGTGTGCGTCAGGGCCTCCGCCGTGGTGGTGAACATCTTGAGCTTGCGTTGGAAGTAGTTGTACGCGGCCACCGCGGGCAGGGCGACCAGCAGGCCCACCGCCGTGGCGGCCAGCGCCTCGGACAGGCGGCCCATCACCGCCGTGGCACCCACGCCGCTCTTTTCGCCCAGCTCATGCAGCGCGCGGATGATCTCCACCACCGTGCCAAACAGCCCAATGAACGGCGCGTTGTTCCCCACCGTGCCCAGGAAGGCGAGCCCGCGTTCAAACCGCAGCCGTTCCACCTTCAGCGCCCCGTCCATCACCTCTTCCATGGCCGCCACGCCGCGGTCCGCCGCTTCCAGCCCCGCCGTCAGCGTCCGGATCTCCAGCCCCATCCGCCCGCTCAGCGCCTTGATGGTGTCCTGGGGCGTGCCGCGCGTGAGCTGCTCGCGGATGGTGGCCTCCGTGGCCGCCGGGTCCCCCGCATTGCGCGAAAAGAAGATGAACCGCTCCAGCATCACCGTCACGCTGACGACGCTCAGCACCACCATGCCCCACATGACCCATGCGGAGGCACCCGCCATCGCCAGCTTCACCATCAGTTGCGTGATGTCCATGTCATCCCCAGCAGTGTTTGAACCGCCTGAGTGTTTGGCTTGGGTCAGCCATTCCTGCAACCCCCAACGTTTCTGCCGCCGTCACGGCCTTGGCCCGGCGGAGTTCGGGGATGGGATGACCCGCGGGTCACCTTCGATTCCGGGGACTGGTTTGGCAAGCGCTTGGAGTATGAAGAAACGCGAACCGACCGGGCGGAGGCAACCGTGACGGGACCTGGGGCATTGGCACGCTGGCAGATGGCCGTTGAGGACTGTCCGGATGGCTGGCGGCCGTTCCTGTCCACGGTGCACGCGCGCGTGGGGTTGGGGGACGGCTGGGTGACCGTTCGCATGGTGGAGCGGTTCCTTGCAGAAAACGCCAGGGATCCCGGAGCGCTGGTGCCCGCGGAGGCCCTGCTGCAGGCGCCGGAGGAACCGGCCTGCGCCCCGGCGGTGGCCGTGCTGCGGGACGCACTGGCCCCGCTGCCGGTCCTGGGCCGGCCCCCCGCCGCAGTCCGGTCCGCGGAGAGCACCACGGGGGAGCGGACGTCGGCCGAGACCTGGACCACCCTGGCGGATCCGCGCGGGCGCGAGGGGTCCACGGAGGACACCGGGATGGGCCTGACGGACGCCGTCACCGCGCCCACCGCGGAGCAGGTTCCGCCGCTGGCCACCCCCGGGGCGTACACGCCCATGGACGCGGGTGCCGCGCTGGTGGAGCACACCAACCAGGATGACCAGTCCCCCGCGCCCGGACGCCTGGACGCGCAGGGGCGCCTGTACGCGGAACACCAGGACCGCCCGCTGGTGCCGGCCAGCCCGGAGCTGGCGGAGGCGCTGGAGACCATGGCGCAGGCGGTGGAGGAGGGCGCCGGCTGGCCGGAAGGCGCGCGCACGCTGGAGGGACGCACCCACCTGATGACCCGGCTGGAGGAGGCCGTGGCCGCGGGCCTGGGGCAGGACGACATTGCCGGCATGGCGCCGTTGGCCGCCGTGCGCCTGCGTGTGGCGGCGTGCGCGCTGGCCCTGGCGCTGGCGCGCCGCGAAGACGACGAGGACCTGCAGACCCGCGCCGGCGCGCTGCTCACCGCGCTGCTGGCCGGCGAGCCGCGGCGCAGCGTGCGCTCCGCGCTGGCGGCGGCGCTGATGGCCTGGCCGGACCTCCCACCAGACGCGGGCGAAATGCTCTTGTCCGCGCTGGCAGAGCTGATGCCCGTGGCGCCGGCGTACGCCGCGTGGGAGGCGCTGCGCGCGCCGGGAGACCCCCTGTGGGTGCGCCACGTGGTGTACGCCACCGAGTACAAGCTGGTGCGTGACGGCTACGAAGCGGCGGGGTTTGCGCGCGTGCAGGAGCGGCCGCTGGTGCTGCAGCGCGACGTCCCCGGCGGGCGGCCCATCCGCGTGGAGGTGCGGCGCGCGCAGGCCGGCCTGGTGCTCTCCGACGAGCGCGACCCCGAAGAGGTGCTGATCCTCTCCGGGCTGGCCTTTGTGGTGGAGCGCACCGCGCCGGCGTTCCCGCGCGTGGTGGTGGCCGCCTTCCGGCGGGACCCGTTTG
The DNA here is from genome assembly GCA_016218805.1 of Deltaproteobacteria bacterium. GTDB lineage: Bacteria > Myxococcota > JACRCW01 > JACRCW01 > JACRCW01 > JACRCW01. The sequence continues at coordinate 38,985 of JACRCW010000080.1, forward strand.
GCGTGCCGCGCATTGCCGACCGTTTCCCCGGTGACCACGTCATTGGCGTGGCGCGCGGGGACAAGCCGCTGGACGACGTGGGGTACTTCACCGCGCTGCTGGCCGGCCTGGCGCGCAAGGAACCCTACGCGCTGCTGCGCCAGAAGTGCCGCGAGACCGCCCCGCTGATGACGCTGCGCACGCTGTGGCCGCACGAACCCGGCGCGCTGCGGGCCGCCGGCGGCGCGCCTTCGCCGTTCACCGCGGACCCCACCGCCATTGTGGAGCACCGCCTGACGTGGGCCAGCCCGCGCGCGTCCCGCCGCCCGTTTGACCTCAAGTGGCGCAATGATGCGCCGGACACCACCAGCTACCTGGCCATGGAGGTGGCGGCGTCACTGGCCAGCACGCCCGTGGGCCGCGAGGACCTCCCGGTACTGGAGCCCGGCGGTTTCCATGAGGGCCTGCCGGATGTGGACGTGCAGGTGGGTGCCGCGCTGTGGCGCGTGTCGCTCACGCGCGGGCTGTGCGGCCAGGCGGAGGAGGCGTTGGCCGCGCTGGTCACGCTGCACACGCACGCGCGCCACGGGGAGCTGGCCGGCGAGACACCCCGCAGCGCATTGCTGCTGGGCGCCGTCCACGCCGCGCGCATGGTGGTGCTGCACTGCGCCACGCGCGAGCTGGCGCGCGACGTGGTGGCCGCCGTGCTGCGGCACGCGGGGATGCCCGCCGCCATCAAGCTGGAACACCTGCTGGCCGCGGCGGAGGACCCGGAAGCGCTCAATGCGCTGAAGGTGGCGCACCATCGGTGGGCGGCAGGGTGAGCGGCAGGGACCGCATGCCTTCCCACCGCACGCCCGACGCACCAGGCAGGATGGCGTCCCGCAAGCGGGCCTTTGGGCTGGCGGTCGTCGCTGGCGCGCTGGTGATGGCGCTGTGGACCTGGCGCGCCGCGGATGCCGGGCCGGTGCGCACGCGCGGGTCCGCAGCGCCGGCCGCCGCCACGCAGCCCAGGACCGCCACGCCGCGCGCCCCCGAGCCGGAACCGGCACCCGCGGCGCCCGTGCCCCAGCCGCCACGCACGGAGAGTCTGGTCCCGGTACCCGCGCGCCCCGAGCAGCCCGGTGACGGCGGCACCACGGCGACCGTGGCCGCCTGGCTGCGCAGCAACGCCGAGGAAGCGCGCCGTGCGGTGGACATCCTGTGTCAGGAGCACGAGAGCCTGCGGTTTGAGCGCGTCTTCCCCCCGCACAAGACCGAGCAGGACGCCGCGGAGTTCATGGCCCTCCAGGTGGACTGGATGGCAACGGAACACCACCCGGAGCCCGTGCTCGGCGCCGCGCACCTGGCCACCGGCCTGCGCGACCGCGTGCGCGACCTGGGGCCCGACTGGCTCCTCAAGCTCACCGACGACGACCTGCGCGGCCTCGACTTCTCGTGGCTGCAGCGCCTGCGGGAGTTTGACCACTGGACGCCGCGCCTGGTGGGCCCCCCGTCCAACTGGCCGCGCGAGGACAGCCCGTTCCTCCCGCTGGCGGACTACCTGCAACTCCAGACCTGGGGAAAACTCCGCTTCGCCGCGGCGCTGCGCACCGGAGACCTTCTGGCCGCATCGGCCGACGTGCAGCACCTGGCGCAACTGCTCCATTCGCAGGGGATACTGGTGGCGGACATGGTGGCCCTGGCGCTGATGAACATGGACGCGCGGATGCGGGACACCGCCGAGCAGATGGGCTCCTCCGTCACCGGCTGGGAGCCGCGCCCCGTGGACGCGGAGCTGCGTGACCGCTTCAAGCGCATGAGCGCAGCGTCACTGGGGTTCATGCTGCCCGGGGTGCCTGAGGACGTCATGCGCCGCGCCTTGGCGTGCTCGCCCACCCGCTGCGTGACGCTGATTGAAGGGACCGCGCAGTTCAGCCACTTTGAACACTTCTGGCCCGAGCCCGTGGGCCGGACGTCACCGGACGCCCTGGTGGCGGCCGCGGGCTGTGACGGGGGGTTGCTGCGCCGCGCCCGCTCCGTGCCACCCGCGGACCTGGAGGCAGCGCTGGCGTTCCTCCGCGAAGGCCCGTCCGCCGGTGTCGCCAGCCTGTTTGTGGATTTTGGCGCGCGCTGACGCGTGCCTTCACCGCTCCGCCGCCAACGCGGTGATCCACGGGAGCACCTCGTCACGCAGGCCGTAGCGGCGGTCACGCCTGGTCCGGCCACGCGTGCGGATGGGCACCGTCACCCGGTGCGCGCGCGCGTGTCGCGCAATGGTGGAGTGAATCCCCGCCAGCCGCCGCTGGTTGACGCCCAGGGCGCGCTCCAGCTCGTCCGGGCGGTGCATCCGGTGGGTGAGCATGGCCAGCTCCTTGCGGTCCACCGCGCGCAGCCGTTCCCAGAAACGCCGCATGGCTTCCGTGATTTCCACCGGCGGCCCGTCCTGCCCACGCGGCCGGTCTTCAGGCACGGAGACCTTCATGGGCGGCGGCAGGCTGCGCCCGAATAGCAGCGCCTCAATGATGGCCACCCGCGCGTCCTCGTCAGGCAGGTCAATGGTGAGTCCCCGGTGCATGAGCTTCATGGGTACTGGATATCATATGCGGCCGTCATGGCGCACGAACCGGGCAGTAAATGGCATGGCTTCAGCCAGTATATGGGCCTGCTGCGGCCAGCTTGCGGGATGGCTTCAGGCGGTTCACGGCATGTTACCGCCCAGTATGGGTGGTCTGACCTCATCTACTGCGCGACGCGGTCCCCGATCATGGCAGGCGAGTCGGCCAGTCATGGCGGACATTTCGGGTATTCATGCCGGTCACTGCGGCTGTTCACTGAGGTTGCCCCACCCGTTTGTAGCGGTCGGACGTGGGTGTTTGGGAGGTACGACGTGGGCGCTTGGGCGGTGGGACGTCCCCCAGTCCGTGGTCAGGCCGCCGGCAGTGACACGACAAACCGCGTTCCCTCCCCGGGGGTGCTCGCCACGCTGACGGTGCCGCCCATCTCCTCCACCAGGTGGCGCACAATGCTCAGGCCCAGCCCGGTGCCGCCCGCCTCGCGCGAACGCCCCGCGTCCACCCGGTAAAACCGCTCAAACAGCCGCGGCAGGTGCGCGGCCTCCATCCCCGGCCCGTTGTCCTCCACGGTGGTGACCACGCGGTCCTGTTCCACCGCGGTGCGCACGCGCAGGCGCGTGCCCGGCGGGCAGTGCTGCAGCACGTTGTCCACCAGGTTCACCAGCACCTGCTCCAGCGCGCGGCGGTCCGCGCGCGCGGCCCGCGGCGCCGCGTCATCCTGCACGTGCAGTTGCAGGCCGCGCTCCTCCGCGCGCGGGCGCACCAGCGCCAGCACCTGCGCCACCGCGGCCCCCACGTCCACCGCCTCCGGCGTCAACCGGTACTGCTGGGACTCAATGCGGGACAGGTCCAACAGGTCGGACACCAGGCGGTGCAGCCGCTCCGCGTTGCGTTCAATGATCCCGGCAAACTTCCCCGCCGCCACCCTGTCGTGCTCAATCGCGTCGCGCAGCATCTCCGTGGCGGCGCGGACGGAAGCCACCGGCGTGCGCAGTTCGTGACTGGCGTTGGCCACAAAGTCCCGCCGCATGCCCTCCAGGCGCCGCAGTTCTGTGACGTCCACGCAGACCACCAGCAGCCCGGGCGTGCTGCCCGTGATGGCCGCGCCGCGCACCTGCAGCCGGCGCGGTTGCAGCCCCTCCAGCACCACTTCCACCTCGTGCGGGCCGTCACGGCGTTGCATGGCGTGCAGCGCGTCCCGCAGCGCGCCGGGAGCCACCACGTCATCCACGGGGCGGCCGCGCGCATCCGGCGGCAGCAGCAGCATCTGCCGCAGCGCGGCGTTGAACACCGCCACGCGCCCGTCGGGAGACACCAGCAGCACGCCCTCCTGCATGCCGGTGAGCACCTCGTCCAGCAGGTCGCGCTCACCGCGCAGCGCGGCCACCGTCTCGGACAGGTTGCGGGCCAGCGTGTTGAGCGCGCGGCCCACGGACACAAACTCGTCCTCGCCCTCATCCGGCACGCGCGCCTCCAGGTGGCCCGCGGCCATGGCATCCGCCGCGCGCGTGAGCGCCAGCGCGCGCCGGCCCGCCCACTGCGCCACCAGCGACGACATCAGCACCGCCACCAGCAGCCCGATGAGCGCGCCGGCAAACAGCGCCCGCCGCAGCGGTGCGAGCGCGTGTTCCACGTCATCCAGCGCGCGCGCCACGCGCACCACGGCGCCGGGGTGCTCCGGCCGCAGCACCGCCACGTACATCATGGGCTTGCCCACCGTGTGGCTGGCGCGCGTGTCCTCCCCCGTTCCGTGCGCCAGCGCCTTGCGCACCTCGGGGCGGTCCGCGTGGTTCTCCACGGACGCCAGCGCGGCTTCGTCCACGTCAGAGTCCGCCGCCACCCGGCCCGTGGCGTCCACCACGGTGATGCGCACTTCCGCCCGGCGCGCCAGTTCCCCCACGCGCGCCTGCAGGCTCCCGCGCGGGTCCTCCGCCAGCGCGCCGGCCAGCAGGGTGGCGCGGACGCGCAGGTCCTCGCGCGTGCGCGTGACCAGGTTGTCACGCAGCTCACCCGACGCGTAGCCGTGCGCCAGTGCCAGCGACAACGCGATGATCACGACACCGAGGGCGAACAACTTGAGGCGGATGCCCACCTTCACGCGCGCTCCCCGCCGGGGGTGGCGGCAAACCGGTACCCCACGCCACGCACCGTCTCGATGTAGTCCCCCGCGCGGCCCAACTTCTCCCGCAGGCGTTTGACGTGGGTATCCACCGTGCGCGTGGTGATGTCCGCCTCAATGCCCCACACCTTGTCCAGCAGCACGCTGCGCGTCTGCACCCGGTCACGCGTGCCGTGCAGCGTGACCAGCAGTTCAAACTCCATGGGCGTCAGGTGCACCTCCACGTCCTCCACAAACACCCGGTGCGCCTCCCGGTCCACCCGCAACGGGCCGAATTGCACCACGCTCTCCGTCGTCGGCACCGCCTTGCCGCGCTTGAGTACCACGCCAATGCGCAGCATCAGCTCACGCACGCTGAACGGCTTGACCACGTAATCCTCGGCGCCCAGCTCAAACCCCAGCACCCGGTCAATCTCCTCGCCCTTGGCCGTCAACATCACAATGGGGATACCCGCCGTGGCGGGGTCCCGCTTGAGGGCCTTGCAGACCTCTGTCCCGGGCAGGTCCGGGAGCATGACGTCCAGCAGCACCAGGTCTGGTCGCTTCTCGCGCGCCAGGCGCAGCGCATCCGCGCCGCGGAACGCCTGCACGGGCTCGTCTCCGCGCTGGCGCAGGCTGTAGGCCAGCACTTCCTGCAGGTCCGCTTCATCCTCCACCACGAGGATCCGTGCCATGGCGCGCCAAGTAGGCGCGCACGACACCGCCGGCAAGCGCGGCCACCGTGTCCACCAAAGTTCTCCGCGGCCGTCACACAACCGTCACATGCGGCCCCCATGGTGCGCGCCGGAGGTGCCCATGCGCATGTTCACCGTCTGCACGCTGTCCCTTGTTGCTGCGCCGCTGCTGGCTGCGGGCACGCTCATCACCGGAGCGGGCGCAACGTTCCCCTATCCGCTCTACGCGCGCTGGTTCTCGGATTACGGCAAGGCCCGCGCGGAGGTGCAGTTCAACTACCAGTCCATCGGGTCGGGCGGCGGCATCCAGCAGGTCACGCGCGGCACGGTGGACTTTGGCGCCACGGACGCGCCCATGACGGATGACGAACTGACCCGCGCTCCCGGGATCCTGCATGTGCCCACGGTGCTTGGCGCCGTGGCGGTGGTGCACAACACGCCGGTGAAGGACCTGCGGTTGAGCGGCGCGGTGCTCGCGTCCATCTTCCTGGGCACGGTCACGCGGTGGAATGATCCCGCCATTGCCGCACTGAACCCGGGGACAGCGCTGCCGTCTTCCGCCATCACCGTGGCGCACCGGGCTGACGGGTCCGGCACCACCGCCATCTTCACGGACTATCTTGCGCGGGTTTCCCCGGAGTGGCTCAAGAGCGTGGGACGCGGAAAAGCGGTGAAATGGCCCACGGGGCTGGGTGGCAAGGGCAATGATGGCGTGACCGCGTTGGTGAAGCAGGCGCCCGGCGCCATTGGCTACGTGGAGCTGGCGTATGCCAACCAGAACGCATTGCCGGTGGTGGCGTTGCAGAACCGCGCGGGGGTGTTCGTGCGCCCCACGTTGGCTTCCACCACGGCTGCCGCCGCCGGCGTCACGCTTCCCGGTGATTTCCGGGTTTCCATCACGGACGCGGATGGAAAGGACGCCTATCCCGTGGCCGCGTTCACCTATCTGCTCATCCACGCGGACAACCCGGACACGGCCAAGGGCACCGCGCTGGCGCGCTTCCTGTGGTGGGCCATCCATGACGGGCAGAAGGTGGCGCCGTCGCTGGATTACGCCCCGCTGCCGGCTCCCGTGGTGGCGCGCGTGGAGGAGCGCATCCGCCAGCTGAAGGCGGGCGGCAAGGCCGTGGTGCTTGAGCCATGAGCATGGCGCACACCGCACCGCTGGCAATGTCCGGGGCCCCGCCCCGACGGGCGGGGAGCGTCCGCACCGGCGACCGGTTGTGGCGCCTGTTCCTCCTGGCGGCCGGCTGCGGCGTGTTCCTGTTGACGGCATTGATTCTGATCGTGCTGGCGCGGCTGGCGCTTCCGGTGCTGCACCAGCCGGGCACCTGGGCGTTCCTGACGTCGTCGGACTGGGACCCGGTGGCCGAAAGCTTTGGCGCGCTGCCGTTTGTGTGGGGCACGCTGGTGACCAGCGCCGTCGCGGTGGTGCTCGCGTTTCCCGTCGGGCTGGGGGTGGCGTTGTTCATCACGGAGGTGGCGCCCACCTGGCTGCGCCGGCCGGTGACCTTTGCCATTGAGCTGCTTTCGGCCGTCCCCTCCGTGGTCTACGGGCTTTGGGGTCTGTTCATTGTTGTCCCGTGGCTGCGGGAGACGGTGGAGCCGGCGCTGGGGGCGGCGCTGGGCTTCCTGCCGTTGTTCTCCGGGCCGCCGTTGGGGCTGGGCTACCTGGCGGCGGGGCTGGTCCTGGCGGTGATGGTCCTCCCCACGCTGGCCTCCGTGTCCATTGAGGTGATGCGTACGGTCCCCGCGGGCCTGCGCGAAAGCGCCTACGCCCTGGGCGCCACGCAGTGGGAGGTGGTGCGGTTGGCGGTGCTGCCGCATTCCCGCAGCGGCCTGGTGGGCGCGCTGGTGCTGGGCACCGGGCGGGCCCTGGGTGAAACCATGGCGGTGGCCATGCTCATCGGCAACGCGCCGTCGGTGGGCACGTCGCTGTTTGCGCCCGGTTACTCGCTGGCCAGCGTCATTGCCAATGAATTCGCGGAGGCTGGGTCTGACGCGCACGTGGGTGCGCTGGCCGCGCTGGGCCTGGTGCTGTTCCTGGTCACCATTGCGTTCAATGCGGCGGCGCGCCTGCTCATTGGCCGGAGGCAACCGTGAAAGCGGCCCTTTCCCGGCGCGTCCGCAGCGCAGCCGCGTTCCTGCTCACCGCGTTGTGCGTGGTGATCGCGCTGGTGCCGCTGCTGTCGCTTGCGTGGCTGGTGGTGAGCCGCGGTTGGGCGGGCTTCTCCTGGGCGCTGCTGACGGAGGTGCCGGGGCCGCCCGGGGGTGCACCCGGCGGCGTTGGGAATGCGCTTGCGGGCACGGGCGTGGTGGTGTTCTGGGCCGCCCTGCTCGGGCTGCCACTTGGGATTGGCGCCGGCGTGTTCCTGGCCGAATCCGATCACGACGACCGGCTCGCCTCCGCGGTGCGCTTCACCGCGGACGTGCTGGCGGGCGTGCCCTCCATCGTTGCGGGGATTGTGGCGTACGGGCTGATTGTGGCGCCGATGAAACGGTTCTCCGCGCTGGCGGGGGCGGTGGCCCTGGCGGTGCTGATGCTGCCCGCGCTGGCGCGCACCACGGAGGAGCTGGTGCGGCGCGTCCCCGGTGCGCTGCGCGAAGGCGGGCTGGCGTTGGGAATCCCGCAGTGGAAGACCAGCCTGCGCATTGTGCTGCCCGCGGCCGCGGCGGGGATTGCCACGGCGGTGCTGTTGTCCATTGCGCGCATTGCCGGAGAAACCGGGCCATTGCTGTTCACGTCACTGAACAACGCACACTGGAGCCTGGCGCCGGACCAGCCCATTGGGACGTTGACGGTGCAGCTGTACAACGACGCCATCAGTCCGTACCCCGCCATGCAGCAGCGCGCGTGGGCCACGGCGTTGTTGCTGCTGGTGGTTGTGGGGCTGCTGAACATGGCGGCGCGGGTGGTGGCGGGGCGCCGGGCGGAGGGGGCCCATGGATGAGACCGTGCGGATGGCGGTGCGGGGATTGTCCGCCTTTCACCGCGGCACCGCGGTGCTGCACAACGTCACGCTGGACGTGCGCGACCGCAGCGTGCTGGCGGTGATTGGGCCGTCAGGCTGTGGGAAGTCCACATTTCTGCGGTGTCTCAACCGCATGCATGAACTGGCGCCCGGCGCGTCCGTGACGGGGGAGATCCTCCTGGACGGGAGGGATATCCACGGACCCGGCGTGGACCCGGTGGCGCTGCGGCGGCGCGTGGGCATGGTGTTTCAGCGGCCCAACCCGTTCCCCACCATGAGCATCTTTGAGAACGTGGCGGCGGGCCTGCGGTTGAACCGCATGGCCGGGGACCTGGACGCGGTGGTGGAGCGGGCGCTGCGGGCAGCAGCGTTGTGGGACGAGGTGAAGGACCGCCTGCGCGGGTCACCGGGCTCATTGTCGGGCGGGCAGCAGCAGCGGCTGTGCATTGCGCGGGCGCTGGCGGTGGAACCGGAGGTGCTGCTGATGGACGAGCCCGCCAGCGCGCTGGACCCGATCGCCTCGGCGCGGGTGGAGGATCTCGTGCACGAGCTGAAGGCGCGCTACACGGTGGTGATTGTCACGCACAACATGCAACAGGCCGCGCGCGTGTCCGATTCCACGGCATTCTTTTACCTGGGGCGGCTGGTGGAGCACAGCCCCACGGCGGAGCTCTTCACCAACCCGCGTGAGGAGCGGACGGAGGAATACGTGACGGGGCGGTTTGGGTGATGGGGATGATGCGGCGGCACACGGATCGCAGTTACGAGGCGGAGCTGGCAGCGCTGCGGGAGAAGGTGGCGCGCATGGGCGCGCGCGTGGAGGGCGCGGTGGCCACGGCCACGCGGGCCATTGTGCAGCGGGACGCGGCCATGGCGGAATCCGTCCGGGTGGAGGACCGGCTGGTCAACCGCCTGGAGGTGGAGATTGACGAGGACTGCCGCCGGATCCTGGCACTGCGGCAACCCGCCGGGAGTGATCTGCGGTTCATCACCACCGCGCTGAAGATCGTCGTGGACCTGGAGCGCATTGGGGACCTTGCGGCCAACATTGCGGGGCGGGCCATTGAACTGGCGGAGGCGCCGCCCCTGTTGTCGCCGCCGGACGTCGGGCGGCTTTCCGAACTGGTGCAGGCGCAGCTGTCGCGCGCCATGCGGGCATTTGTGGACTCGGACGTGGCGCTGGCGGAGGAAGTGAAGGGCGAGGATGACCTGGTGGATGCGCTGTACATGAAGCTGTTCAATCAGCTGCTGGGCCTGATGATGGAGGATTCCCGCAACATCCGCCGGTTGACGGCATTGATGTTTGTGGCCAAGCACCTGGAGCGCGCGGGCGACCATGCGACCAATGTGGCCGAAATGGCCATCTACCTGGCGCGCGGTACCGACGTGCGTCACCCCCGCAGCCGCGCCTGACCCGGGCACCGCGCGCGCAACCGTTTCGCCTGGATACCGGGGCTTTCCCGGTGAATACCGCGCTATCCACCCGCGGCCCGGATCTCCGCGGATTACCTCGCGGACGGTGTGGCACCGCAGTTGCTGGTGCGGACGGCCACCCGGAGGTGGCTCATGGCCCTCACGCGCAGGGACGTCATCAGGAATGGCTTGGTGGTGGTAGGTGGGACCGCGGCGGCCCCCCTGTTCCGCGGCACGCTGCAAGACGGGGCCGCGCGCGCCGCGGGCGTGACCACCTGGCACAAGGCTCCGTGCCGCTTCTGCGGGACGGGCTGCGGCGTGGAAGTGGGCGTCCGTGACAGCCGCGTGGTCGCCGTGCGGGGGGATGAACAAAGCCCGGTGAACGAGGGCCTGCTGTGCGCCAAGGGATTCGGGCTGGCCAAGATCCTGTACGGCGCGGACCGGCTGGTGCGGCCGCGCATCCGCAACAGTGCAGGCCAATTGGTGGATGCCACCTGGGACGAGGCGCTGGGCCTGATCGCGTCCAAGTGGACCGCGCTGGTGGCGGAGCATGGGCGGGATTCGGTGGCCATGTTCGGGTCCGGGCAGTGGACCATTCCCGAGGGGTACGCGGCGCTCAAGTTCATGAAGGGCGGTATCCGCACCAACAACCTGGAGGTGAATGCGCGCTTTTGCATGGCGTCCGCCGTCGTGGGCTATCTGACCACGTACGGCATTGACGAGCCCTCCGGCTGCTATGACGACCTGGACCTGGCGGACGACTTCTTCCTGTGGGGCTCCAACATGGCGGAGATGCACCCCATGTTGTTCAACCGCATCCTGCGGCGGCGGCAGGCGGACGCGGGGGTGCGCGTCCACAACCTGACCACGTTTGGTCACATGACCAACCAAGGCGCCGACGAGACGCTTGTCTTCAAGCCGCATTCGGACCTGTACCTGGCCAACGCCATGGCGCACGTGCTGGTGAACGAGGGCCTGGTGGACACCGCGTTCATCGGGAACCACGCGGTGTTCATGCGGAACATCTCCGGGACGGACACGGCCATTGACCTGGCCGCGTACACCGCGTTCCTGGACGCCTACCGCCCGGGTGACGTGGCAACGGCCGTAGGCATCTCCGCCGCGGACATCACCCGGATGGCTCGGCTGTACGGCGACCCGGCGCGCAAGACGGTGTCCCTGTGGACCATGGGGATGAACCAGCACACGCGCGGCGTGTGGATCAACAACCTGGTGCACAACCTCCACCTGCTGACGGGCAAGGTGGCCAGACCGGGCAACGGCCCGCTGTCGCTCACCGGCCAGCCCAGTGCGTGTGGCACCTGCCGCGAAGTGGGCACCTTCACGCACCGCCTGCCGTCAGACCGTGTGGTGGCCAACGCGGCGCACCGGGCGGCCGTGGAGTCCGTGTGGGGCGTGCCGGCAGGTACCATCCCCAGCCCGGCGGAGAGCCCGCTGACGGACGCCATGGCCATGTTTGAGAAGCTGGCCAACGGGTCCATCAAGTCCGTGTGGATCAACACCACCAATCCGTTCCAATCCATGCCCAACCTGGACGCGTACCTGCCGCGCATCCGCGCCGCGGACCCGTTCATCGTCGTGTCGGACATCTACCCGTCCCGCACCGTGGATGAAGCAGATGTGATCCTGCCCAGCGCCTGCTGGGTGGAAAAGGAGGGATTGTTCGGGAACACGGAGCGGCGGACGCAGCACTTTGCCAAGCTGGTGCCGGCGGCGGGGGATGCGCGCCCGGACGTCTGGCAGTTTGTGGAGGTGGCGCGGCGGATGGGGTTTGGCCACCTGTTCCCAGCGGCGTGGGACGGCCAACTGGAGCGCTCGCTGTTTGATGAATACCGCCAACTCACGTTGGGCACCCATCACGACCTGGCAACGTTTGACGAACTGGTGGCGTCACGCGGGTTGCGCTGGCCGGTGCACGACGGAGTGGAGACCAAGTGGCGCTTCAACGCGGCGTATGACCCCGCCGTGGCGCCGGGCGCGCCGGATGGGATTGAGTTCTACGGGCGGGCGGACAAGCGCGCGGTGGTGTGGGCGCGCCCGTACGAGGCGCCCCCGGAGATTCCGGACGCAAACTACCCGTTTTGGCTGTGCACGGGCCGCGTGCTGGAGCATTGGCACACGGGGACCATGACGCGGCGGGTTCCGGAACTGCACCGCGCCGTACCGGAGGCCGTCTGCTACATCAACGACGCTGACGCCGCCCGCCTGGGCGTGGGTGGGGGTGACCGCATCACCATCCGTTCCCGGCGCGGCAGCGTGCAGATGCGGGCGGAGCTGCCATGCCGCGTGTCCGTGCCTCCCGGGCTGGTCTACGTCCCGTTCTTTGACGAGGACTACCTCATCAACAAGGTGGTCCTGGGCGCAGTGGACCCGCAGTCCAAGCAGCCTGACTACAAGAAGTGCGCGGTCAGCATTGAGAAGGCGTGAGGAGGCGGCCATGAGAAACGGCTTGATTCTGAATTCGCTGCTTTTCTGCCCCGCGCTGCTGCTGCTTGCCACCGGGGCATGCCGGCCGGTTACCGGGGAGGCGGACGCGGGCAGCATGGCGGACGCCGCCCACGTTCACGACGGGTCCGTGCCGGCGGATGCGGGGACTCATCTGGACGCTGGCCACCACGCGGATGCCAGCCACCCGTTTGACGCCGCCATGTCACACGACGCGGGCACGTTGGAGGACGCGGGAACGCAGCGGGATGCGGGTTTGCCGGTGGATTCCGGGGCGGCGGTGGATTCGGGAACCGCGGTGGATGCAGGGGGCACGGCAGATTCGGGGATCACCGCGGATTCAGGAGTTTCGGTGGACTCCGGGTTCACGGCGGATTCGGGAACCACCGCGGACGCGGGGTTTACGGTGGATGCGGGCTCGGCGGTGGACGCGGCCGTTGCGGTTGATTCAGGGGCCACACCTGACGCGGGAGTTACAGCGGTGGACGCGGGCTGGACTGACGTGGACGCCGGGCCGCGGCGCGCCTTCCCCGGCGCCCCACCAACCATGCCGCACCTGCCCTACGGCTGCGAGATGAACTGCGCCATGTGCCACGCGGCCAGCTATCCCGGCATTCCGCCGGTGCCGCACCCGGAACGCCTGATGTGCCGCCAGTGCCATGTGCCGCAGTACCAGGTGGCCTTGCGCGTGCAGAACACGTTCCTGCCGTAGTGCAGCGGCTACTCCAGCACGTCGGAGGGCGCGCCCATGCGCGCCACGCGCCCGTCCTCCACCACCAGCACCACGTCGGCCGCCGCGCGGGCCAGCTCCACGTCGTGCGCCACCACCACCTGCGTGATGCCGTGCCCGCGCAGGCGCCGCAGCAGCCCTGCCACGTCCGCGCGGGAAGCCGGGTCCAGCGCGCTGGTGGGCTCGTCGTAGAACAGCACGCGCGGCTCCATGCACAGTGCCCGCGCAATGGCCACGCGCTGCCGCTGCCCGCCGGACAGCGCGGACGGAAAGGCCTCCACCTTGTCTCCCACGCCCAGCTCATCCAGCAGCGCCCGCGCGCGCGCGCGCGTGACGTCATCCGCTTCCCGCCGAACGTGCCGCGGGGCCAGCGTGCAGTTGCGCAGCACGGACAGATGCGGGAACAGCTCATGGGACTGGAACACCATGCCCACCAGCCCGTGGATGCGCGCCTGCGCGCGCGCGTGCTCACGGCGGCCCACCTCCTCCGTGCCGCGCACCTCCACGCCGGCCACGCACACGCGGCCGCGTTCAAACGGGTCCAATCCCACCGCACAGCGCAACAGCGTGGTCTTGCCCGCCCCGGACCGCCCCATCACCACTGCCACCTGCCCGGCCTCCAGCGCCCATGACACGCCGTCCAACACGCGCTTTCCGCCGCGTGAGCGCCCCAGGTTCTCAACGACGATACTCGCGGTCATCGCGGTTCCTCGCCGGTGGCAAGGTGTGCACCCAACCGTCCTTCCAGGTACCGCGCCAGCCGCGCCGCCGGCAGACCCAGCAGCAGGTACGCCGCCGCCACCACGACGCCCAGCCCCAAATGGTCCCGCGTGGCGTTGGCCAGGTTCACGTACGTCTTGGTGAGTTCCGTCAGCGTCACCAGCGACACCAGGCTGGAGTCCTTCAACAGCGCAATGAAGTCATTGGTGGACGGCGGCAGCGACACGCGCAGCGCCTGCGGGCCGATGACGAGGCGCAGCGACTGCCAGCCGGTGAAGCCCAGCGTGCGGGCGACCTCGGCCTGTCCCGCGGGCACGCTCTCCAGGCCCGCGCGGTAGTTCTCCGCCTCGGCCGCCGCGTAGTTGAGGCCCAGCGCCAGGATGCCGGAGGCCAGCGGGTCCAGCCGCACGCCCAGCTCCGGCAGGCCGAAGTAGATCATGGTGAGCTGGATGAGCAGCGGCGTGCCACGGAAGAACTCAATGTATGCCACCGCGGTCCAGCGCAGCGCGCGGTTGCCGCGCCACCGGCACAGCGCCAGCGCCATCCCCAGCAACACCGCCAGCACCATCGCCGCCAGGCTGACCACCACGGTCATCCACGCACCGCGCACAAACGCGGGCAGCAGCGCGGGGTACCGATCGCGTAGGCGCTCCCAAAACGGCGGTGGCGTGCCCACTGCGGTGCGCCACGCCTCCCATGCCTCCGCCACACCGGACGGGCGCCCGCCCGGGTCACCCAGCAGCGCCGCCGTGGCCGCGTTGTACAAACCCCACCGCGAGTAGATACGTCGAAGCGTCCCGTCACGCGCCAGCGCGTCCAGCGCCGTGTTGATGGCCGCCAGCTGCGCGCCGTCATCGCGGCGCACCGCGGCGGCGTAGCGCACCTCGCCGTACGCGCCGGGGAGCACGCGCAACGCGCGGTCAATGCCGCCGTAATACATCGCAATCGGCTCGTCGGTGAGCACCGCGTCCGTGCGCCCCAGCCGCAGGTCGTCAAACATCTCGTCCTGCCCGCCTTCATACGTGCGCGTTGCCGCACCCACGCGTTCCAGCGCGCGCTCCGCCAGGCTGCCGGGCAGCGTGCCCACCTTCCAGTCCTTCAGTCCCTCAACGGTGGCGGGCGCATCGCGCGCATCCGCGCGCACGGTGAGCCGCTGCACGGCCACGTAGTACGGACGCGACAGCGCACACACGCGCAGCTTCTCGTCCGCCACCTCCATGCCATTGATCGCCGCGTCAAAGTCACCGCGGTTGAGCAGCTCCAGCAGGCGGTCCCACGGGCCGGGCACCGGACGGGCGCGCTGTCCCATGCGCTCCGCCAACGCGTCAGCCAACTCCACCTCAAAGCCAATGAGGTGGTTGGGGTCCATGGGGTCCTGAAAGATGTACGGCGCACCGCCCTGCGAATCCGCGCCCCACCGGAACTCGGCCGCCGGCGTTTCCGCGCGCACACCAGCCGCGCCCAGCAGTACGCACACAAGCAGCGCGCGCGCGGCCCCGCTCATCCCTCCGCCGCCCACCTACCCGCCAGCATGCCGGTGACCGCCGCCACACCCAGCCCCGTCCCCATCCGTGCGGCGTCATAACCCGCCAGCACGTTGCCCGCGGCGCGCACACCCGGGATGGCCACCGTGCGGCCGTCCTCTTTGAGCGGCTGCAGCGTGCCGTCGGTCAGCACACCCGCGCGCATGAACGGCTGGTCGTCCTCCGGCAATTCGCCGACGTAACCGCCCACCCAACCGCCGGTCACGTGCGTCCCGTCAATGAACACCGGCAATCCCAGCATGGGCTCTGCAAAGTGGCCCTCCCGCCGGATGCCGCCGCCCAGGTACTTGCCCGTGCACAGCACCACCTGCGGCGCGCGCACGCGGTAGGGCACCTCGCCGGCGTGCGGCACCACGTCCACGTGGCTGACCACGCCCTCGGTGAGCACGGCCGGCGCGGCCACACCCTCCAGCACCGTCGCGCCTTCGCGCGCCACGCCCTCATCCAACGCGCGCTGCAGCCGCTCACCCGGGACGCTGGGCGGCGCGCTCAGCAGCTCCGCCACCGGCACGCCCACGCGCGCTTCCAGTCCGCGCACCCACTCCGCGTGCCCGCCCAGCCCAAAGAACGGCGGCAGCAGCACCACGCGCACGCGCCCCGCACGCGCCACCGCCTCCACCAGGGACCGCGCCAGCGCTTCGCGCACCTCGTCGTTCTGCAGGCGCCGCGCCAGCTCGCGCGGTGAGCGCAGCCCGTCATCCGGCGTGGTGATCCCCGGGACCACCACGTCCTCCACGCGCAGCGCGCCGCGTCCCTCCCCGCCCTGCGCCGTGTACCAGCGCAACCCGCCCGCCACGTGCTTACCGTCGCCCAGCGTCACGTGCGGCACGTGCACCACCAGCACCGCCTCGTCGGCGTGCGCGTCCGCCAGATCGCCGTGCACCATGGTGGACTGCGCCATGGCGGTGCGCTTCACCGTGCCCACCGTGGAGGCCAGCACCATGTTCTCGCCGTCCGGCCGCGTCCACAGCTCCGCGCCGCGCGCCACTTCCGCCAGCATGGTGAGCGCTTCGGGGATGGCCGGCACAGTGCCCCGTACGCGCGCGTACGGGTGCCACCGGCTGCGCTCCGCCACCTGCTGCGCGGCCTCGCGCACCGGCAGCCCCGGTTGCCGCGCGTGCCGCGTCAGCCCCAGCGCGCCGTCCACGTGGTGCTCCGCCACGTCCACCGCGCCGCTGGACAGCATGGTGGCCCCGTCCCCGCGCCGCACCAGCACCACGCGTTTGCCCGCGCGCACGGCAGCCACCGCGGCCAGGCTCCCCGCCGCGCCCCCGCCCAGCACCAGCACGTCAACGTCCAGTTCCCTCATGGCGGCTTCACCTGCCACGCTTCATGCAGCGCGCCCACGCCCAGGTGCACGTACTGGCTCAACTCCGCCACCGCCATGTTGGGCCCTTCCATGACGGGCTTCATCCCGCGCCACCGCGCCGTCAGCGCGTCGCGCACCTCGTCAAACACGTCTTGCGCGGGCCGGTCCTGCGCCTGGATGAGCACCGCCGCACCACGCACCAGGCACCGCGCGCCCTGGCAGGCGCCCATCCCCAACCGCGTGCGCCGCCGCACGTCCGCCAGCCGCCGCACCTGTTCGTGCTGCGCCACGTAGGCAATTTCGCCCGCCGTCACCGGTTCGCACGTGCACACCACGCAGCGGCCGCCTTCCACGTGGTCCGCGTGCTCCACCACGCGCCGCGCGCGTGACCCGTGCCGGTACGCCACCCGCCCCACCGCGCTCAACGGCCAGCGGAACTGGCGGGACAGCACTTCCACGTCGGGCGCGGACTCGCCGCCGGGCAGCGGGTCCAGGTGCGTGCGGCACTCGCGCGTGTTCTGCAGCACCGCCGCAATCTCGTCCGTGGCCTCCTGGGCAAACTGCCGGAAGCTGGCCAGCTTCCCGCCGGCCAGCGTGAAGAACCCCGGCGCCCCGTCCTCCGCGTGGTTGAACACCTGGTGCGCGCGGCTGAGCGCATCCTCGTTCACGCCAAACTTGAACAACGTGGGCCGCACCCCCACGTAGCAGCGCTGCATGCGCAGCTGCTTGAGCGCCGGCAGCACGCGCTCGCCGCACTCGCGGATGTAGCCCACCTCGTCCTCGGTCGCGATGAGCCGGTCCAGGTCGCCGTAGTAATCGTCATCCGTGGTGCCGCAGATGGTGCCGTTCTCATGCGGCATGAGGAACATCTGCCGCCCGTCCACCCCCAGCGTGATGAACGCGTAGTTGGACACGCGGTGGCTGTAGACCACGTGCACGCCCTTCCCTGGACGCAGCCGCAACCGGGCACCCGCCATGGCGGCCAGCTGCGGCGCCCACGCCCCCGCGCTGTTGACCACCACGGTGGCCTCCACGCGCGTCACCTCGCCGGTCAGCGCGTCCCGCAGGGTGGCCCCCGTCACGCGGCCCTCCGCGCCGCGCAGCAGCCCGGTGACCTCGGTGTACGTGCGCACGTCCGCGCCCGCTTCGCGCGCGCTGACCGCGTTGCCAATGACCAGGCGGAAGGGGTCAATGCCCCACTCATCCATGGTCACCGCGCCAATGATGTCCGGTGTCAGCCCCGGCTCCAGCGCCAGCGCCTCGTCACGCGTGAGGCGCGTGTGCGTCTTGCCGCGCTTGAGCGGCTGGTAGTGGTCATACGCGGCAAAGAACATGTCCGCGCCGGCCATCACCAGTTCCGCAAACGCGTCATGCTTGAAGAACGGCACCAGGAACGGGATGCGGAACAGCAGGTGCGGGGCAATGCGCTGGATGTACCCGGAGTCCGTGCACGAATCCTTCGCCGTCTGCACGTCGTACAGCAGGTAGCGCGCGCCACCGTGGATCATCCCGGTGTTGGCGCCGGACGCGCCGTGGCAGATGTCGTGCTTGTCCACCAGCAGCGTGCGCATCCCCCGCAGCGCGCAGTCGCGCGCCACGCCGCTGCCGTTGACGCCGCCACCGATCACCAGGACGTCGTAGCCGGCCATGCGGGCTTCACTCCTTCTTCGCGGTGCTGCGGATGAACAGTTCGGCCAGCTGTTTGTCACCGGCGGGCACCGGCGCACTGGTCATCAGGCAGGTGCCGTGCTGCGTCTTGGGGAACGGGATGACGTCGCGCAGGCTCTCCGCACCGCACAGCAGCATGCACAGGCGGTCCATGCCAATGGCCAGCCCGCCGTGTGGCGGCGCGCCGTACTTGAGCGCCTCCAGCAGGAAGCCAAACTTGTGGTTCGCCTCCTCCTCGCTGATGCCCATCGCCTTGAACACCTGCGCCTGCACGTCGCTGTCGCTGATGCGGATGGAGCCGCCGCCAATCTCGTTGCCGTTGATCACCAGGTCGTACGCACGCGCGCGGACTTCGCCCGGGCTGGTGAGCAGGAGGTCTTCGTGGCCGGGCTTGGGGCAGGTGAAGGGGTGGTGCGCCGCCGCGTAGGTGTCCGTCTCCGGGTCATGCTCAAACAGCGGGAAATCATCCACCCACAACAGGTTCCACTTGCCGGCCGGCACCAGGTTGAACTTCTTGCCCAGCATCAGCCGCAGCCCACCCAGCACGGTGTTGACAATCTTGGGCCGCCCGAACTGCAGCAGGATGACGTCGCCCGGCACCGCGCCGCACGCCGCGTTGAGATCCTGGCGCAGCGCCTCGCTCACCGTCTTGGCAAACGGGCTCTGCGTCCACGCCCCGCCCTGGTCCACCTTGGCGCGCCCCAGGCCCGCCGCGCCCAGCGCCTTGGCATCACCCTCCAGCTTGTCCAACTCCGTGCGGGACGGCGCGTGGGCCGCCGGGATGCGCAGCGCCTTGATGATGTGCCCCTTGGTGCCCAGCGTGCTCTTGAACAGCGGTACGCCGCCGCCGTCGTGCTTGCGGCACACCTCGGTGAGGTCCGTCAGCTCCAGGCCAAAGCGCGTGTCCGGCTTGTCGGAACCATAGCGGCCCATGGCCTCGTCGTACGGCATGACGGGCAGGGGCACGGGGAGGTCCACGTCCAGCGCGGCCTTGAAGACCTCCTTGATGAGCCCCTCAATGAGCGTGCGCACCAGCTTCTCCGTCGGGAAGCTCAGCTCAATATCAATTTGCGTGAATTCCGGCTGGCGGTCCCCGCGCAGGTCCTCGTCACGGAAGCACTTGACGATTTGGAAATACCGGTCAAACCCGCTGACCATGAACAGCTGCTTGTACAACTGCGGGCTTTCCGCCAGCGCGTAGAAGTTCCCGGGGTTGAGGCGGGACGGCACCAGGAAGTTGCGCGCGCCGCCCGGCGTGTACTTCACCATGTACGGCGTCTCCAGCTCCAGAAAGCCGTTGCGCTCCAGGTAGCTGCGCGTGACGCCGTTGACGCGGCTGCGCAGCAGGAAGTTCTTCTGCAGCTGCGGCCGGCGCAGGTCCAGGTAGCGGTACTTGAGCCGCTTCTCCTCGGCGGTGTCGATGTCGTCCTCAATGAGGAACGGCGGCGTCAGCGCGCGGTTGAAGATCTCCATGGCGCTGACCTCCACTTCGATCTCGCCCGTCTTCAGCTTGGGGTTGGGACTGCCGCCGCTCTCCGTGCGGTCCAGCACCTTGCCGGTGATGCCAATGACCCACTCGCCACGCAGCTCATGGGCGCTCTCATGCAGCGCGCTGTCCACCTCCGGTTTGAACACCAGCTGCGTGAGCCCGTTGCGGTCCCGCAGGTCCACCCAGCGGCGCCCGCCGTGGTCCCGGAAGCTGTGCACCCAGCCGGTGAGCGACACCACCCGCCCCACGTCGGCCCTGGTCAGCTCGTTGTTGTGGTGCGTGCGCGGGTGCGCCTCCAGCCAGGCCATTGTGGATGCATGGGACACGGCGTGCTCCTCCGGATTCTGCGTCGGGGATGTGCGTAGGGCCCGGCGACAACGGGGGTCAAGCGCCCGGCCGCGCCCTCTGCTAGCCTGCGCCGCCCATGGTCACACCCGCTACGTCCGCCAGCGCGCCCCACGTGGGGGACGCCCCGGCGTTCCTCTCCAGTGAAGCGGTGATGGCGCTCTCCGGGTTGTTTGTGCGCGCGCGCACCGTGGCGGACGGCGTGCTGGCCGGGATGCACCAGAGCCAGCGGCACGGGCGCTCCGTGGAGTTTGCCGAACACAAAGTCTACACCCCCGGTGACGACGTGCGGCACCTGGACTGGAAGGCGTACGCGCGGTTTGACCGCTATTACATCCGCCGCTTTCTTGAGGAGACCAGCCTGCGTGCGTTCCTGGTGGCGGACGTGTCCGGCTCCATGGCGTATGCGGGCGGTGCGCCGGGGAGCCGCCCGGGTATTGGCAAGGCGGACTACGCGCGCGTGCTGTGCGGGACGCTGGCCTGCCTGCTGGTGCGGCAGGCGGACACGGTGGGGTGCATGACGTTTGCGGACACCGCGGGCCCCAAGACCGCCATCCGCGGCGGTGAACGCCAGCTCCATGAAGTCCTGGACAACCTTGCCTCCGCGCGCGTGGGCGGCCCCACCCACCCGGCCGAATCGCTCGCCGCCCTGGCCAGCCACGTGTCACGGCGAGCGCTGGTCGTCGTTGCCACGGACCTGCTGGACACCGGGTTGGAGATCCTTGAGCCGCTGGCCGCGCTGCGCAACCGCGGCGCGGACGTGGCGGTGTTCCACGTCATTCACCCGGATGAAGAGCACTTCCCGTATGACGGGCTCATCCGCTTCCTGGACCTGGAGGGTGAGCGCGAAACGCAGGTGGACGCGGCCGCGGTGCGCACCGCGTACCTGGAGGAGTTTGGCGCCTGGCTCACGGACGTGGAAAACCGCGCGCATGACCGCGGCCTGGACTACCTGCGCGTGGGCACGGATGAGCCGCCGGCGCGCGCGCTGCTGCGCTTTTTGGAGCCGCGCCGCCACCTGGGGTAGGCCTGCCCATCGCGTTCATGCAGCCGTCAAACCACCCCACGGGCCTTGCTACCGTGAAGATTCGGTCGCGTGCGCCGAACTTTCGCGGTAGCATGGACCCATGCTGGGACGCCATGACGAGCTTTCCGAGTTGAAGCGCCTGCTGAAGCGCTTCCCGGTGGTGGCCATTGTTGGGCCACGGCAGGTGGGCAAGACCACGCTGGCGCTGCGGTTGCTTCGTGACATGCCCGGAACCCATCTTGATATGGAGAACCCCGCAGACGCGCGGAGAATGGAGGACCCTGCCACCACGCTCGGACCGTTGCGCGGCCTGGTGGTCATTGACGAGGTTCAGCGCCTTCCCGGGGTCTTTTCGCTCCTGCGTGTGCTGGCGGACCGGCCGCGGTCTCCCGCCCGGTTCCTGGTACTCGGCAGCGCATCACCGGAGCTGCTGCGCCAATCCTCTGAGACGCTGGCCGGGCGTATGGCCTACCTGGACCTGTCGGGTTTCCTGCTGCGAGACACCGGTGCCCGCGCCTGGCGCAGACTCTGGCTGCGCGGCGGCTTTCCCAGGTCATTCCTGGCCCGCAGTGACGCGGACAGCTTTGAGTGGCGTCAGCACTTCCAGCGCACCTTCCTGGAGCGGGATCTGCCCCAGTTGGGCGTGACCACCGGCGCCGCCACCCTGGGCCGGTTCTGGGCCATGCTTGCTCACGTGCACGGCCAGGTGTGGAACGCGTCGCGCTTCGGCAGCGCGTTTGGCGTTGCGGACACCACGGCCCGCCGCTATCTGGACCTGCTTGAGGCGACCTTCATGGTGCAGGTCCTGCGCCCGTGGAGCGACAACCGGGGCAAGCGCCTGGTCAAGTCTCCCAAGGTGTACTTCCGGGACTCAGGCGTCCTCCACCAGCTCCTGGATGTCAGAACTGGTGCGTCGTTGCTGGTGCACCCGGCCGTCGGGGCGTCCTTCGAGGGGTTCGCCCTCGCTCAGGTGATGGCCACCCTGGGCGCCACCCCACGGGAGTGCCACTTCTGGGCCACGCACCACGCCGCCGAGTTGGACCTCGTCGTTGAGCGCGCGGGCTCCCTGCTTGGCTTTGAGTTCAAGCATACGGTGGCGCCGCGCGTGACACCCTCCATGCGGATTGCCATGGAAGACCTGGGGCTCAAGCGGTTGGACGTCATCCACCTTGGCAAGGACACCTATCCTTTGGCCAAGGGGATTCGCGCCGTGTCGGTTGGCCGGGTGCTGGATGACGTCGGGCGGCTTTGACCGGCTGACGTCCTGGGCGGATGTCTCATCCGAACCCCGGGGCGGTGCGGGATTGCCTGGACCCGGCTCGTGCGCGCCGCAGGCTCCCTCGCGGCTCACTGCTCCTCAAACTCCGCATCCACCACGCCCGGCTCCTTCTTCTTGCCGCCCGCGGCCTCGCCACCCGCCGCGGCACCGCCCTCCGGGGGTGGCGGTGCACCGCCCTCGGCGTCCGGGGCCGGGCCGGCCTTGCGGTACATCTCCTCCGCCATCTTGTGGGACGCCTGCAGGAGCTGCTCGTAGGCCTTCTTGAGCTCCTCGGGGTTCTCGCTGTCCAGCTTCTTCTTCACCTCAACAAGGGCCTCCTCCACCGGCTTCTTGGCCTCGGCGGAGATCTTGTCGCCCGCGTCCTTGAGCGTCTTCTCCGTGGAGTAGATGAGCCCATCCAGCTTGTTGTGCTCCTCCACCACCGCACGCCGCGCCTTGTCGGTGCTTTCGTTCTCGCGCGCCTCGCGGACCTTCTTCTCAATCTCCTCCTTGCTCAGGCCGGAGGAGGCCGTGATGGTGATGTGCTGGTCCCGGCTGGTGGCGCGGTCCTTGGCATTGACGTGCAGGATGCCGTTGGCGTCAATGTCAAACGTCACCTCAATCTGCGGGACACCGCGTGGCGCCGGCGGAATGCCGTCCAGGTGGAACTTCCCCAGCGTGCGGTTGTCGCGCGCCATCTCGCGTTCGCCTTGCAGCACGTGCACCTCCACGGACGTCTGGCTGTCTGAGGCGGTGGAGAACACCTCCGTCTTCTTGGTGGGAATGGTGGTGTTGCGCTGGATGAGCGCGGTCATGACGCCGCCCAGCGTTTCAATGCCCAGGCTCAGCGGGGTGACGTCCAGCAGCAGCAGGTCCTTCACCTCGCCGGTGAGCACGCCGCCCTGCACGGCCGCGCCCAGCGCCACCACCTCGTCCGGGTTGACGGAGCGGTTGGGCTCCTTGCCAAAGAACTCCTTCACCATGTCCTGGACCTTGGGGATGCGCGTGGACCCGCCCACCAGCACCACCTCGTCAATCTCGGACGGCTTCATCTTGGCGTCCGCCAGGCACTTCTTGGTGGGGTCAAACAGCCGCTTGAAGATGTCTGAGCACATGGCCTCCAGCTTCCCGCGCGTGAGCGTGATCTGCAGGTGCTTGGGGCCGGAGGCGTCCGCCGTGAGGAACGGCAGGTTGACCTCGGAGGACACGGTGGAGCTCAGCTCAATCTTCACTTTCTCTGCGGCCTCCTTGAGGCGCTGCAGCACCATCTTGTCCTTGCTGACGTCAATGCCCTGGTCCTTCTTGAACTCGTCCATCATCCACTTGGCAATGAGGTCGTCAATGTCGTCTCCGCCCAGGTGCGTGTCGCCGTTGGTGGCAATGACCTCCACCACGTTCTCACCCACCTCCAGCACGGAGATGTCAAACGTGCCGCCGCCAAAGTCAAACACGGCGATCTTCTCATCCTTCTTCTTGTCCATGCCGTAGGCCAGTGCGGCGGCGGTGGGCTCATTGATGATGCGCAGGACGTTGAGCCCGGCGATGCGGCCGGCGTCCTTGGTGGCCTGGCGCTGGCTGTCATTGAAGTACGCGGGCACGGTGACCACGGCGTCCTTCACTTCCTCGCCCAGGTACGCCTCGGCGGCGCGCTTGAGCTTCTGGAGTACCTTGGCGCTCACCTCGGGGGGCGAGAACATCTTGCCGCGCACGTCAATGTGCGCATCCCCGTTGCCGGCCTTGACCACCTTGTACGGCAGGCGCTTCACCTCGTCGGTGGCCTCCTCAAACTTGCGGCCAATGAGGCGCTTGACGCTGTAGAGCGTGTTCTCGGGGTTGGTCACCGCCTGCCGGCGCGCCACCTGGCCCACCATCACCTCGCCGTCCTTGGAAAACGCGACGACGGACGGCGTGGTGCGGGCGCCCTCCTCATTGGTGATGACCTTGGGCTCCTTGCCCTCCATCACCGCCACCACGCTGAACGTGGTTCCCAGGTCAATGCCAATCACCTTCCCCATGGCTGCTCTCTCCTCGTTCCGGGCCCGGGCGGCCGTGCCGCCCATGGGACTTGTCGTCCGCCCGCACGGCGCACCCGCGCGTGGCGTATCCTTGGTTTCTGCCTCGTTCCCCGCGGTCGCCCCGGGGTCGTTACCGCGCGCACCATAAGCACCCCGGGCCGCCCGTCAAGGGGTGGAGACGCTCATCGGCACGGGGCTGGCATGCGGAAAACCGCCCGTTCAGCCCTGGTCGTCCTGGTACACGCGAACCTGGCTCACCTGGTACTGCCGCCTGCCCGCCGCCCTTTCCGGAATGCGGTCGCGCACGGCCCCCTGGTGGGACCTGGGGGCGGGCGGATCACGCCGCTCAAACAGTTCCCCGTTGTCCCCGTCCACGTAGAAGCGCCGCTCCCCGCCGTCGCCCGGGTCGTTGAACCTGTAGAACACCTTGCCATCGGCGTCGTAGTCGCGCCCCTTGACCACGACAAAGTGGTCCGTCACCCGGTCCCTGTTGGCCTCGCCGCCGGGCGCCTTCCCCTGTGCACGGTTGGCCCGTTGCTGCTCCCGGTCCTTATAGCTGACACCCACCAGCACCGGCCGCCCGCGGTCCAGGCAAGTGTCGATGTAGTTGCGCCCGATCTGGGCCTGCAGCGGATTGACCAGGACGCGGCCGTCGTCATCCTCTTCGTCCGCAACCTGGATGGCTGAATAGGGCCCCGCCAGGCGCGGTCCCGTTTCGCCATTGGCGTCGTCCACCATGGCCGTGGCCGTGGCAAAACACGCGGTGGCGGGGTCCAGGGGTTTGAGATCCCTGAGTTTGTTTTGGGCGCCCCCAATCTTTTGGTTCAGCGCTTTGGCGTCCCGCCCGCTCACCAGGGCAAGCTGCTGTTGCATCGCTGCGATCTGGCTGGTCAACGCTTCCCGCGCCGCCGGCAAATGGGCATTCCAGGTCTCGGCGAAGTCGGCTTGGTCGCGGCGCGCCACCGCCACGGCAACCGGTTTGCGTTCCGCCTCGGCCACGGCGGCGGCGTTGGCCACCGCCAGGTCCGCCAGGGGCGCATGAACCTGGTTCCCTCCGGGGGCGCGCGCTCCCAGGCGCGCATGGTTGGCGTCAATCTCGTGTTCCAGGGCCATCACAACGGCCTGGCCCTGGGGTCCTGGAGCGCGCTGCAGCAGCTTGAACAGCCCGTCATACTCCGAGGCCCGCAGCAGCCCATCCGGACCCGCCAGCCGCCGCAACTCGTGCAATCCAATGCCCGCCTCCACCAGCGCCTTCATGGTTGGGCGCGCCAGATGATTGAGGTCCACCGTGGAGTAAGGACCCAATTTTCTCAGACGGTGCACATCCGCGCGCGACGGAGCAGGCACAACCTTCGCGGGTGCTGCGTTCCCCGGCGCGCCTTTGGCCGCCGCCTTGCGGCCCGGCCGCTCCAGCACCGCCGCCTTTCCGTCCGCGGGCGCCGGGGCACGGGTGGCATCCGCAAGGGACCGGCTGACCGCTTCCTCCTCGGAGAAATAGCGCCCGATCGCCTTCAGACCGTCTGAGATGGCGTCCATCCAGCCGCGTTGTTGTGGTGTCAGACCCGGGCCTGCAACGCCGGATGAAGATGTTGTCCGCCCGGCCTTCTGCGCTTCCATGTTCACCCCCTTGGTGGTCCATGAGCTCTACAACAGTCCCCCCCACCCGCGTCATGACGCACCGTGGCAGTGGCGCGGCCGGGTTGCGGCGTGCCAGCCTTGGGCCCATGACGCTTGCCCTGCTTGCAGACGGGTCGTGCTCCATGGCGGACCGGTGCCGCGTGGACGCCAACGGTGTCGCACCGGACTGCCCGCAGCTGCACAAGTGCGGCTCGTGCGTGCTGTGGAGCCCGCGCGAGCCCTCCCCCACGCGCCGCAACCTGGGCGTGTGCCTGCTGGAGAACGACGCGCGGCGGACGCTGGACTGCAACGCGTGGGCGTGCCCGTACTACCGGCCGCGCCGTGGCTCGCCTGCGGCCGCTGAACACCATGCCCGCCGCCGCATCCCCGCCCCGCGCACCTCGTCGTCGCGCGCGCTGGGCCGCGAGGCCCCCGCCCCCACGCCGGCCGCGCTGTCCATCCGCGCGCTGGAGGGCGCCCATGACGGCGGCGCCATTGCCGAGCTGGCGTTGGAGTGCGTGCTGGGCGGCCGCCGCGTTCCCCCGCTGCTGGAGCGCTTCCGCGGCGGCAGTGTCACGGTGACCCCCGCGGGGGGCGGGACGCCGTGGACGGTGCCGGTGGAGCGGTGGTTTGCCTGGGTGTGCGGGGTGAAAGCGGCGCTGGAGGCGCTGGAGGCGGAGGTGGGAGGGTGCGGCCTGGCCGCCGACGAGAAGGAGAAGATCCGCAGCGACATCAAGAGCATGCGCGGAACGCTGACGACCTTCAACGTGCTGTTCCGTGACCGGGAGGATCATTTCGTAGGGCAGAAGGGCGGCTGATCCGTGGGTGACGGGGAACTTCCGGCAGCGTAGCGTTGTCAGACGGCTGCGGAGGGCCTTGCCGTGCAGGACGAGGACCACCTCTTCGTAAGATGCCTCATGGTGGTGCTCACCGTCGTCGGTGGGTTCCTCAGCATGCTCGTGCTCAGCCCGGGGCCCGGGCAGGGCCTCCCTGATGGGGAGCCCGGCGCGGAGGCGCCCGCCCCCACCGTCAGGGCGCGCTGGGTCCGCACTGCGTTCTCGTTGCCCTCCGCGGGGCCCCGCCCGGCGCCCGCGCCGGTGCAGTCCGGTGACAGTGCGCTCGCGTTTGCGCGGCTGCTGGCACAGGAGGCGCTGGAGCCCCCCGCGCCGCCGCGTACGGGGCGGGACCGCGCGCAGGTGGCCGCCGCCAGCGTCCTGAGCGGTCCGGTGCTGGAACTGGCGCTGGACGGCCAGGGGGACCGGGACACGCCGTTTGCCCGCCGCCTGGCGGAGGAGACGCGTGGCGACGAGCCCGCCACCCCGCCCCCGTGGGGCCTGGGGCTGCGCACGCACCGCGTGGCCGCCGTGGCGCTGCCCCCTGACGTGATGCCCGCGCTCAAGGAGATGGCGCCGGTGGAGATCATTGTGCGCCGCGTGGCCGCCATCCCGCGCCAGGAGGCGCCGTTGCGCGGCCAGGATCTGGATGATGACCCGCTGCCGGAGTTCCGCCGCTTCCTCCCGCGCGTGCAGGTGTGTGTGGCCCAGGCGCGCAAGCGCGGCGGCGTGCCGGTGGACGGCAAGGTGGTGCTGCGGTTCACGGTGGACCCGGACGGCTGGGTGCGCGAAGCGCGCGCCGTCGGCGGCACACTGTCTGACCCGGACGCGCGCGCTTGCGTGGAGTCCATGCTCACCCGGGACCGTTTCTTTGACCGGCGGCCCGTCGCGGTGCAGGCGGAGCGGGCGGTGATCGTGGCGCGGTGAGGCTCGCTTGACGCGGGGGACGGGCCGTCCACAGGATGCGTCCCTCGCATGATCTCCACGGTGGAAAAGGTGCTGTTCCTCAAGGGCGTGGACCTGTTCTCGGCCATCCCGGGAGAGGACCTGTCCCAGATTGCCCAGATTGCGGATGAAGTGGAGATGGACTCCGGCGAGACCATCTTCAAGGAGGGAGACCTTGGGGATTCGCTCTACCTCATCGTCTCCGGCAAGGTGCGCATCCACCGCGGGGACAAGGAGATTGCGGTGCTGGGGGAAAAGCAGGTGTTCGGCGAGATGGCGCTGTTGGACAGCGAACCGCGCTCCGCCTCCGTCACCGCCACCACGGACGTCAGCCTGCTGAAGATCACCCAGGAGGACTTTGCGGACATCCTGGCTGAGAAGGGCGAGATTGCGCAGGGTATCATCAAGGTGCTCACGCGCCGGCTGCGCGGGCAGCTGACGCGCAAGTGAGGAGGACCGCCATGGGTCTTTGGGAGCAAGCCACCGCCGCGGCCAGGGAGGCGCGCGCCGACCACGACCAGCTGCGCGCGCGTTGGGAGGAGGTTGCCCGCCGCCTGTTTGGCGCAGCACCGCGCCCGGCGGGAGAGACCGCGCCCACGCTCACCGTGGACCATGACGGCCACGCCCGCCCGGACGCGCAGCCCCACGCGCTGCGCATCCTGGGGCAGTCGCTGTTGCTCGCCGCCTCGTCACTGCTGGCCGCCGGGATGGCTTGGCTGGCCGCGTTCTTCCTGGGCCTCTACCTGTTCTTCCAGCGCCTGTTTGGCCTGCGCGTCCACGCCCCGGCCTGACGCGCTCTCGGGACGCCACAAAACGTTGAGGGCCCCGTCACCGGGGCCCTCGCGTCTCATTCCATCTCAACCGCGCCATTCCATTCCAAGCGACCGATCACCCAAACCAACATTCCATCCCATGAAAGGCCACCCGGAGGCGGCAACGGGATTCACTTGAGCAACGGCCGCGCCAGGGTGGAACCCGCGCCCGGCCAGCGCGCAAAAAAACAAATCATGTCAAACTATTATGAACTCCACGCGGCCCCGGCGGCCCAGCCGACCCAACCGTGGAACGGCGCCCAGACCTGACAGGTCTGTCATGCCAGGTCCCATGAGCGTCACTGCGCGGCCCCCTCAGACAGGGCGGCCTGAACACGGGAATTCGGCGACGGGGCTCCCTCAAAGCCATGATCCACGGGGCCAATTCGCCGCGTCTGGACGCGGCGATTTGGGAGCGTCCGTTTTTTCCATTGACAGTCCGGATCCGGTCCGTTAGTTGCGGCCACCAATTCTAAAACCGTAATGGCCCCGCACGGTTGGACCCAAGATTCAAAGCGGAGCCCCCCTGTCAGTTGGCCCAGTCGGACGCAGGCAGTTTGCCCGGCGGTGGGATTCCATCCCCTTGGAGGTTGACATGGCTGTGCAGGATTTTGATCTCAAGTCTCGCTACCTGGACGTGGACGACCGGCTGGTTGAGCTCAAGACGCTCGTGGAGGAGGCGAACTTTGCCCAGGCGGACTTCCGGGAAAAGTTTGACATGTCATGGATTTACCATGACTGCGGCCTGGAAGGTATTGTGCTGTCCTACCACGAGATCAAGGCCGCCATTGACCGCAAGGTGGCCTCTGACAACCACTTGCTGCCCACCTACACGCTCATCAAGAACCTCAAGGGCGCCATGGACTACGTGCGGGACCAGGCCTCCCGCAAGACCTCCCGGGTCAGCGTCCAGATGATGCAGGACGTGCACGCCATCCTGGTGAAGGGCTTTGAGAAGTACGAGCCGGGCGCGTACCGCAAGGACATCCCCATCCACCGCAACTACTTCCACGAGATCTCACCGCCCCACAAGGTGGCCGCGCGCATTGAGAAGCTGATGGAGACCGTGCAGACGGCTGACTTCCGCTCGTGGCATCCCATCAAGCAGGCCGCTGCGTTCCACCATGAGTTCCTGGGCGCGTTCCCGTTCACGGACCACTCGGGCCAGGTGGGCCGGTTGCTCATGAACTTCTTCCTGCTGCGCGGGGACTACCTGCCCGCCGTGATCCACGCGGTGGACCGCCAGCGCTATTACGAGAGCCTGCGCGGCACCAACAGCCTGGCCCTGCGCGAACACCTGGTGGACGCCATGGAGAACGCGCTGGAGAGCGCCATCCAGTACCACCGTGACGCCCTCAAGACCGCTGAGCTGATGCGCCGGCAGTCCGGTTACGACGCCACCAAGTGACGCCTCTGGGACCCCGCGCCGTTCGACGAGGAACGACGCGGGGTTGCCCGCCTTGACACCCTTTCAAACCACGCGGTAGGTCGCCGCCCGTTCTTTCCGACGGACGGAGCGAGTTCGCCGTTCGTCCCCGCATGCGGAGGGCCGCCCCTTGGCCAACCCCGAAAGCACCCCGTCGCAGGATCCGAAGGCCATGAAAAACGGCAAGGGCGAACGCTCCGCAGCGCTGATGGCGGAGCTGGAGAAACTTGCCGAGGTGGCGCCGGAGCACAAACGCTCCTTTGTCAAGGAGACCGCCGCGTTCCTGGCGTTCCTGGCCGTGCTGGGCGGCGTCTACGTGGGTTACAAGACGTGGGCCAAGCAGGCCGGCCAGGTGTTTGACACCCTGCGCGAGGTTCGCGACATCCAGCGCCAGGACTCCTACGACAAGCTCAAGGAGTCCAAGGCCAAGCTGGAAGAGACCATGGCGGTCAAGCAGGAGGGCCGGCTGGTGTCCCTGCTGGCGGAGACGGACGTGCTGTTGGCGTGCGTCCACCTGGAGGGTGGTGACACCCGCGCGGACGCTGAGAAGTGGACCGCCAAGGCCGCCGCGGACGACGTGCTGCGCGAAGAGCGCTACTCCGCCGAGGGGTACCTCAAGATCTGTGACGGCAAGGCCGCGGAAGCGGAAGAGTACCTGGCGCGCATCCTGAACAAGGGTGCCAGCCAGCCGCGCATCTACCACGCGCTGGGCCTGGCCATGATGGCGCAGGGCAAGCTGGTGGAGGCGGACGCGGTGCTCAAGCAGGCCGCGGAAAAGGGCCCGGGCAACCCGCGCTTCCCCTACAGCTACGGCGAAGTGCTGCTGCGCCAGGGCCAGTACTGGGAG
Source organism: Deltaproteobacteria bacterium (assembly GCA_016218805.1). Classification (GTDB taxonomy): domain Bacteria; phylum Myxococcota; class JACRCW01; order JACRCW01; family JACRCW01; genus JACRCW01. Next base: position 69,748 of record JACRCW010000080.1, read on the forward strand.
GCGGTGCAGCAGTACACGCGCGCGGTGAACATCAACGGCAGCCACGTGATGGCGCGCGTGGGCAAGGCGCTGGCTGAGGGCATGGCCGGCATCAGCGCGGAGAAGGTGCTCAAGGACATTGAGAAGGCGTTGGAGGGCGCACCGTCACAGGGCGAGAAGGCGTTTGCCCAGTACGCGCGCGCGGAGATTGCCGTGCGCAGCGGCTTCTTGGACGCGGGACTGCAGTTCCTGGCGGATTCCGAGAAGCAGGCCGGCGGCAAGTCGGATGCCCGCCACGCACTGCTGCGCGGGAAGATTGCCGCGCTCAAGGGTGACGAGGCGGCCGCCAACAAGGCGTTTGACGACGCGGCGAAGCGGGAGCCGGGCAACTCGCTCAGCTATTTCATGCCCGCGGCGCTGTTCATTGACCTGGGCAAGGGCGACGCCGCGCTGGCGCGCCTGCAGGCGTACACCAAGAACCGCAACGCGGAGAACCCGGCGTACTTTGCCCTGCTGGGAGATGCCCACGCGCTGCGCGGCAAGGCGGATGACGCCGCCAAGGCCTACCAACAGGCGCTGGAGAAGGATGAAGGCAACGTGCGCGCCACCATGGGCACGGGCCGCCTGCTGCTGGAGAAGAAGAAGTGGGAGGAGGCCGGCGCGCTGCTGGAGAAGGTGTCCACGGCGTGGCCCAACAACGGTGACCCCTGGTTCTACATGGGTGGCGCGTACATTGAGCAGAAGGACCCCGGCTACGCCGCGCAGATGTCCGACAAGGCCGTGGAGCTGTACAAGAAGTCCAACGCCGAGCCGCGCTACCTCATCCGCGCCCTCAAGCTGTCCGCCAAGGCACATGAAATGGCCAAGAACAAGAAGGACGCTGAGGAACGCGTCAAGGCCATTCAGGAGCTGGAGAAGATCAAGTAGGCGGGTAACCGGGCGGACGGCAGCGACGCCCCCACCGTTTTATGCCAATGCATGCCGTACTCAGGGCGCTACGGGCGGCAGCACCCGCCCGGTGACCCCCGCCGCGCCGTGGCTGCGCACATCTGCCACGGCGGTGCGCGTACCATCCGGCGCCACCTCCACTGCGTAGATGGTCCCAATGTTGCGCACCGAATGCAGCGAATGCCCCCGCTGCTCCAGATAGCCGCGCGCGTCCTCCTCCAGGTGGCGGCCTTCATACGCCACGCGGTCCGGCAGCAGCTGGTGATGGATGCGCGGCACGCCCACCGCGGGCCGCAGCGGCATCCCGTACAGGAAGCGGTTGACCAGCACCTGCGCCACGCTGGTGGGGATCATGGGCCCGCCCACGCCGCCCAGCACCAGCTCCGGCAGCCCGCCCCGGGCGACAATGATCGGTGACATGCTGGACAGCGGCGGCGCACCGGGGGCGGGGTAGTTCAACGGCCCGTCGGACAGGTAGTAGATGTTGCTTTCCCCCGGCGGCGCGCTGAAGTCATCCATGGTGTCATTGAGCAGGATGCCGGTGCCGCGCCCCACCACCGCCGCGCCAAACCGGAAGTTGATGGTCATGGTGAGCGCCACCGCATTGCCCAGTGCGTCCACCACGCTGATGTGCGTGGTGCCGCCGTCCACCGGGCCTTCGGCGTCCGGACGCAGGTGCTGCAGCGGGATGCGGCGCGCCGGGCGGATGCGCGCCACCGCCAGCGACGCCGGATTGTCGTCGACAAACAGCTCCACCGGGACGATGGCCCGCTCACCGTCGCTGGCCCATTGGGTGCGCTCCGAGAACGAGATGCGCATGGCCTCCGCCAGCAGGTGCATGTTCTGGGGCCGGCCGTACGGTGCGGACAGCGGCAGGTGCTGCGCCATGCGGAACAGCTGCAGCACCTGCAGCCCGCCAATGGACGGCGGACCCACCGTGTAGAAGACGCGGTCCCCGAATTGCGCGGCCTGCGCGGGGCCCACGCGCGCGCGGTACAGTTCAAAATCTTCCAGGCTCATCAGGCCACCGCGGTCCTGGCAGCCCTCCACAATGCGCTGCCCTATGGGCCCCGCGTAGAACGCCTGCGGGCCGTCACGCGCCAGCACGCGCATGGTCTCCGCCAGGTCCGTCTGCAGCAGCAGGTCACCCTGGCGCAGCGGGTGGCCACCGGGGAGGTAGATGGCGGCGGCGTCCGGGTCCTCGCGCAACGCGGGGGCGCGTTCCCGCACGCGGGCGGCCGCCAGCCCGCCCAGCACCACACCTTGGTCCGCGGCGGCCACCGCCTCCGGGAACAGGTCCGCCCACGGCAGCACCCCGCCCGCCTGGTGCAGCGCCCACAGCCCGGCCACCGTGCCGGGAATGGCCACCGCGCTGCAGCCCCGGCGCGTGCGCAACCCCACTGACGGAGACGTCGACGTGGCCAGCGGTGCCCGTTCGCGGAAGTCCACGCTCTGCGCACTGGCGGACATGGCGTCAAACACCACCGCAAACCCGCCGCCGCCCAACCCCGCGTGGTAGGGCTCAACCACGCCGAGCGTGAGCGCCGCCGCGATGGCCGCGTCCACCGCACTGCCGCCGTCACGCATCACCCGCAGCGCCGCGCGCGTGGCCAGCGGGTGGCCGGTGGCCACTGCGCCGCCTTCGCCGACGGATTCCACCACCTTGGGGTAGGCCGGGAGCCCGCGGCGCGCCCGGTCCTGGGCCTTGCGGCCGGGCTCCGCCGCCGGGGTGGCCGTCCGGATGGACGGGCGGCTGGAGGCGCCCGTGGACGCCGTGCCGCGCGAGCTGGCAACCGGCGCGGGCGCAGATGCGGAAGGCGCGCCGGCCGACACCGCCGTGGATGACGGGGACGGCGCGTGGCTGGCCGGTTCCGGTTGGGACGCAGCCGGCGCGGGCGCGGTGTCCCCGGGACCACACGCGGGCGCGTCCGGCTCCGTGGCGTGGACAACCCACGCCCCGGCACAGAGCCCGACCACGGTGGCAAGACGGAGGAGGAAACGCATGGACGCCGAGCACATTGTGGCAAGGAGCCGGGCGCCCGTCCAACCGGCGGCCGGCGGTTGCTGCGTCACAAGCGCAGCACCTGGAAGCGGACCCGGCCCTGTTCCACCGCGGCGCGGATGCGGGCTTCGCCCTCGGACAGGCCGGCGCGGCCGGTCTTGACCTCCACCAGGACAATCTCCACGTCGTCACCGTCGCCGTACCCGTCAAACACCACGTAGTCCACCGGGTGGCCCAGGAACCGCGCATCCGCGGGGAGAAACGCAAACCCGGGGACCAGTGGGGCCAGCTGCTCAGCGGCGAGGCCCTTGAGGACCCGGCGGCTGGCCGCCAGCGCCGCCTGCCGGATGGACCGCGCGCGGCGGAACAGCAGCCACGCCATCACCACCGCGGAGGCCGCCGCACCGGCCAGGAACGCCTGCCACGGGAGCATGCGCCGCATCCTGCCCGGCGCGTGATCCGCGGTCGAGTTTTCGCCCCGGGGCGTCCGCTGCGCGGGCCCGTCCTTCGCGCCGTTTCCCGCTTGCCAGTGGACGGGCGGCGTGGTTGCCTCCGCGCCCTCCCGGGGAGACCCGGAACCCCTTTTCACGCCCGTCTCGGGCGGCGAGGTGCACAGATGATCAACGTGGCCATCAACGGGTTCGGCAGGATTGGGCGCCAGGTCGTGAGTGCGATGGTGGAGAAGGGCGTGCTGGGCAAGGAGCTCAACGTCGTCGCCGTGGTGGATGTGTCCACCGAGGCGGACTACTTTGCCTACCAGCTCAAGTACGACTCCGTGCAGGGCCGCTTCCAGGGCGAGGTGCGCACCGAGAAGAGCAAGCCGGACCTCAAGGAGAATGACGTCATCGTGGTCAATGGCTGCAAGATCCGCTGCCTGCCCGCGGCCAAGGACCTCTCCCTGCTGCCGTGGAAGGCCATGAACGTGGACCTGGTCATTGAGTCCACCGGCCTGTTCACGGAGAGCGAGACCGCGCGCGGCCACATCAGCGCCGGCGCCAAGAAGGTGCTCATCTCTGCGCCGGGCAAGGGCGCGGACGTCAAGACGGTGGTCATGGGCGTCAACCACGAAGAGTACGACGCGGCCAAGCACCACATTGTCTCCAATGCCTCCTGCACCACCAACTGCCTGGCGCCGGTGGTGCACGTGCTGATGAAGGAGGGCATTGGCATTGAGACGGGCCTGATGACGACGATCCACTCCTACACCGCCACGCAGAAGACGGTGGACGGCCCCAGCAAGAAGGATTGGCGCGGCGGCCGCGCAGCGGCGGTGAACATCATCCCGTCATCCACGGGCGCGGCCAAGGCGGCGGGCGAGGTCATCCCGGCGGTGAAGGGCAAGCTCACGGGCATGAGCTTCCGCGTGCCCACGCCGGACGTCTCCGTGGTGGACCTCACCTTCCGCGCCGCGCGGGACTCCTCCATTGAGGAAATTGACAAGGCGATGAAGAACGCGTCCCAGACCTACCTCAAGGGGATCCTGGGCGTGACCACGGAGGAGCTGGTCTCCACCGACTTCATCCACGACGACCGGTCCTCCATCTACGACTCCAAGGCGACGCTGGAGAACAACCTCAAGGGCGAGAAGCGTTTCTTCAAGGTGGTCAGCTGGTACGACAACGAGTGGGGCTACTCCATGCGGGTGGTGGACATGGCCGTCCACATGGCCAAGCTGGGGATGAACAAGGGCGACACCCTCACCCTCAAGTCGGTTGACGACGTCAACATGAAGGGCAAGCGCGTGTTCATGCGCGTGGACTTCAACGTGCCCATGGAGGGCGGCAAGATCACGGATGACTTCCGCATCACCTCCGCGGTGCCGTCCATCAAGAAGGCGCTGGACTCCGGTGCGCGGCTGGTGCTGGCGTCCCACCTGGGCCGCCCGGCGGAGAAGGGCTACGAGGCCGAGTTCAGCCTCAAGGCCTGCGCCGAGCGCCTGGAGAAGGCGCTGGGCAAGCCGGTGAAGTTCCTCCCGGACTGCATTGCCGAGGACACCAAGAAGGCCGTCAACGCCATGAAGGACGGCGAGGTGGTGCTGCTGGAGAACCTGCGCTTCTACCCGGGCGAGGCCATCAACGACGAGGTGTTCAGCAAGCAACTGGCGTCCATGGCGGACCTGTACGTCAACGACGCATTTGGGACCTCCCACCGTGACGCGGCGTCCATGACGGGGGTGCCACGCGTGCTCAAGGGCGGCGTGGCCGGCTACCTGGTGCAGAAGGAGGTCCAGGTCATCCACAAGGCGCTGCGCAGCCCGGGGCGCCCGTTTGTGGCGGTGCTGGGCGGGGCCAAGGTCAGCGACAAGATCTTTGTCATCCGCAACCTGCTGGACCTGGTGGATGACGTCCTGGTGGGCGGCGCCATGGCGTACACGTTCATGAAGGCGGCCGGGATGGACGTGGGCGCCTCCAAGTACGAGACGGTGGTGCTGGACAAGAAGGGCGTGGAGAAACCGGTGCTGAAGATGGCCATGGAGATCCTGGAGCTGGCCAAGGCCAAGGGGAAGACCCTGACGCTGCCGGTGGACCACGTGGTCACGCAGAAGTTTGAGGCGGGTGCGCCCACCAAGGTGGTGGAGAAGATTGAGGCGGGCTGGATGGGCGTGGATATTGGCCCGCGCACGCGTGACCTGTACGGGAAGAAGCTGGCCGCGGCCAAGACGGCGTTCTGGAACGGGCCCATGGGCGTGTTTGAGATGAAGGGCTTTGACGAGGGCACCCTCACCATGGCCAAGACGTTTGCGGAGATCACCGGCAAGGGCGCGGTGACCATTGTGGGCGGCGGGGACTCCGCCGCGGCGGTGCGGCAGATGGGCTACGACGGCAAGGTCACGCACGTGTCCACGGGCGGCGGCGCCGCGCTGGAGATGTTTGAGGGGAAGTTCCTCCCGGGCATTGCGGCGCTGGACCTCAAGTGAGTCATTGACGACGAGAAGCGCCCCCTCCCCGCGCCGGGGCGGGGGCGCGGCTCCTCCCCCCAACCCACCATGACCATCGACTTCCTCGACCAAGCCGCGGCCGCGCTCCGGGGGAAACGCGTCCTTGTCCGCTCCGACCTGGACGTGCCCACCGAGGCCGGCCGGGTCACCGACGACCACAAGATCCGCGACGCGCTCCCGACGCTGGAACTGCTGCTGCAGGCCGGGGCGCGTGTGCTGGTGGCCAGCCACCGGGGGCGCACGCGGCGGCCGGGGCCGGAGGATTCGCTGGAGGCGCCGGGAGAGACGCTGGCGGAACTGCTGGGCCAGGAGGTGCGCTTCATTGATGAATGCGTGGGTGACGGCGTGAAGATGCTGGCCGGCGAGCTGCAGGACGGTCAGCTGCTGTTGCTGGAGAATGTGTGCTTCCGCTCCGAAGAAGAACGGGACGACGACACGTTTGCCCGCGCCCTGGCCACGGGGGTGGACGCGTACGTCAACGACGCGCCGGCGCTGTTGTCCCGCGCGCACGCGTCCATCCACGCGGTCACACGGCACGTGCCGCGGCGCTACGCCGGGCAGCTGGTGCGGTTTGAGCTGGATGCGGCGCACGCGCTCACCGGCGCGCCGGAGGGCACCGCGGCGCTGCTGCTGGGCGGTGACCGGCTGGCCGGCCGCGAGGGCGTGCTGGCGACGCTGCTGGCGCGTGCGCGCGTGCTGGTGGTGGGCGGCGGCGTGGGTGAGACGTTCCGCCACGCGGCGGGCATGGCGTGTGACGAGGCCAAGGTGGAGACGGCACGCGTGGCGGCGGTGCAGCAGGTGCTGGCCACCGCGCGGGACCGCGGCGTGCGCGTGGTGTTCCACGGTGACGACGTGGAGCGGACCACGCTGGAGGACGTGCGCGCGCTGCTGTGGAGCGGTTCACTGGGGACGCATGACGCGCGGCTGGCGCTGGCGGTGGCGGAGGCCACGCGGCGCGGCACGTTCTCCGTGCTGGCGGGGGATGACACGGTGGCGGAGTTGGGCCGCGCGCACGCGCTGGGCGGCTTCCGGCACGTCAGCCGCGCGGGGACCGCGTTCCTGGACCTGGTGGAGGGCCGGGACGTTCCCGGGCTGCAGGCACTGCACCGCTGAGACAACCGCTTCAGGAGGAGACCATGCGCAAGCCGTTTGTGTGCGGGAACTGGAAGATGAACAAGAACGTGGGCGAGACGCGGTCCCTGTGCGCGGAGCTGCGCACCGCGCTGGGTGCGTTTTCGCAGGTGGAGCTGGCGGTGGCGCCGGTGTTTGTGTCCCTGCCGGCCGCGGTGGACGCGCTCAAGGGGACCAACATTGGCGTGGCCGGGCAGGACTGCCACGCCGAAAAGGAGGGCGCGTACACGGGCAATGTGAGCGCGCCCATGCTGTTTGACGCGGGCTGCCGGTACGTGATCCTGGGTCACAGCGAGCGGCGCACCTACCACGCAGAGACCGACGCGCTCGTCGCCAAGAAGGCGGCGGCGGCGTTGGCCGCGGGCCTCAACCCCATTGTGTGCGTGGGCGAGACGCTGGCGGAGCGCGATGGCGGCAAGACGCTCACCGTCGTGGAGACGCAGGTGCGCGGCAGCCTGGCGGACATCCCGGAGGCGCTGGCCGCACGGGTGACGCTCGCCTACGAGCCGGTGTGGGCCATTGGGACGGGGCGCAACGCGACGTCGGCGCAGGCGCAGGAGGTGCACGCGTTCATCCGCGGCCTGCTGCGCTCCATGGTGCACGGCGAAGCGGACAAGATGCGCATCCAGTACGGCGGCAGCGTGAAGCCGGACAACGCCAAGGAGCTGATGGCACAGCCCGACGTCGACGGCGCGCTGGTGGGCGGGGCGTCGCTCAAGGCGGACAGCTTTGCCGCGATTGTGAAAGCCATGCACGAGGCGCGCGCGCGCTGAACCGCGCCCATGCGCCTGCGGCCGCTCCCCTACAAGACCCTCCCCGACGCGCTGGCCGCCGCGGCGGACGCGGGCGCCGCGCTCACCCTGCTGGAATGGGACGACCCCGACGCGGGCACGCCGACCTCCACGCGGCGGGTGCCCTACGCGGAGCTCATGGACCGCGCCCGGCGCGCGGCCACGGAGCTGCGCGCGGCGGGGGTGATGCGCGGGACGTATGTGCTGATGGTCCTTCCCAACGGGCTGGACTTTGTCATCACGTTCTTTGCCGTCCTGCTTGCCGGCGGCGTGCCGGTGCCGCAGCCCTACCCGGCGCCGTTTGACGACCCCGATGCGCTGCTGTGGAACTTTGAGCGCATCCTGGAGCGCACACGCGGGGGCCTGCTGGTGCTGTCAGAACCGCTCATGGAGCGCTGGGCAGCCGAGCCGCGCCTGGGCCCGCTGGCGCGCACGGGTGCGCCGCCGGCGCGCGCGGAACCGCTGGCGGAGGTCGCCGTGCTGGCCCCTGAGGACGTGGCGTTCGTGCAGTTCACGTCGGGGAGCACGGGCCACCCCAAGGGCGTGATGCTCACGCACCACAACCTGTTGTCCAACTGCGCGGCCATTGGCATGGGCCTGCACATGCAGCGCGGCGAAGTGGGCGTCAGCTGGCTGCCGCTGTGCCATGACATGGGTCTCATCGGCGCGTGGCTGGCCACCATGTGCCACCACATGGACCTGGTGCTGATGAGCCCGTTTGACTTCGTCGTCGATCCGCTGCGCTGGCCGTGGGCGCTGTCGCAGTTCAGGGGTGCCATCTCCACTTCGCCCAACTTTGGCTACGCGCTGTGCGTGCGGGCGCGGCGTTCCGCCGTGGACGCCGCAACGCTGGACCTGTCATCCTGGCGCGCGGCGCTGTGCGGCGCGGAGCCGGTCAGCGCGGACACGCTGCAGCGCTTTGCCGAGCGCTTCCGCGGGCACGGTTTCAACGCGCACGCGCTGCTGCCGGTGTTTGGCCTGGCGGAGGCGTCCCTGGCGGTCACCTTCCCCAAGCCAGGCGTGCCGCTGCACGTGGACCACGTGGACCGCAATGCGCTGTCTGATGCGCGGCGCGCCATTCCCTCACCGCCGGGGATGCCGTGGTCCGTGGGCCTCACCGCGCTGGGCACGCACGTGGCGGGTCACCGCGTGCGCGTGGTGGACGAGCACGACCGGCCACGGGCCGAGCGTGAGGTGGGCGAGATCTGCGTGCGCGGACCGTCGGTGACGCCGGGTTACCTCAACGACACCGCGGCCACCCAGGACCTGCTGCGCGGCGGGTGGATGCACACCGGGGACCTTGGTTACGTGGTGGACGGGCAGCTGTACGTGTGCGGCCGCAGCAAGGACGTGATCATCTTCCGCGGCCGCAAGTACTACCCGCAGGACCTGGAGCGCGCGGCCCAGGACGTGGAGGGGGTGCGCAAGGGCAACGTGGTGGCATTCAGTGACATGGACCCCGGCGGTGGCGTGGAGCGGGTGACCCTGGTGCTGGAGTCCCGGGCGGACGGGGAGGACAAGGCGGCGCTGCCGGGGCGGGTCCGCGCGCGCGTGTCGGAGTGCACCGGGGTACCCGTGGAGCGCGTGGTGGTGCTCTCCCCCGGCGAGCTTCCCAAGACGCCGTCGGGAAAGCTGCGGCGCCTGGAATGCCGGGCCCGGTTCCTTCCCCCGCACGCACGGGAACCGGGGTCCCAGCTGTGACCAGACTTGGCAGACTGTAAGCGGTGCGACGCTGCCTCGCGGATGGAATGGCTCCACGCCGTTCCCGTTCCCATCCTCAGCAATGACCAGGAACGGGTCCGGGTCAGCAGGCAACAACGTCAAGGGACGGGTCCAGGTGGCGGATGTCGCCGGCGTCGCTGGTGAGGACCACGGCATGTTGAACCCGCGCGGCGATCACCACGCTCGCGTCCACGACGTCCGATGTTCCGCGGGCGCCACACAACACGCCAGCCGCCTGCGCCTCCAGTTCATCCAGGGGCCGGACGGTGACGGCAGCCGACCCCACCAGGCGAGCCAGGCGCACGTGCCGTGAACCATCACGCCACGCCTGCGCCAATACGCCCGCAGGCACGTACAGCGGCACCCGGTGAAGAACCGCAAGTTCAACCAGTCGCCGCACGCGCGGGAGATTGCGTTCAAACGCGATCAATGCGCCCGTATCCAGCACGACAGGCCGAGGAACCTTGCGTGCCGCGGGGCCTCAACCGGGAGGGTTGGGCGGGGTGCGAACCCAGGCCGGTGGACCTGCGGTTGGGGAGGGCCCGCCTCCCGGCCTCCCGGCGAGCCCCGTGCAGAGGGTCGGTTTGGCGCCGTGCGCAACCCAAGCGGCTCGGCAGGAGCGCAGGAGCCGAGCCCTCCATGCTGTTCTGGGACAACTGGGGGCCAACTGCGAGACGCCCCAAGCACCGGGTGGACCCGGCGCGGCGGGGTGCGCGCATGTGCGTCCCCCGTCGGGGTTGACCGGTTGCCGGAAGCCGCTAGCATCCGGCGCACCATGACAACGCGCCTGTTCACGGCGGGTTTCCTCGGGTGCCTCCTTGCGGTTGGCGCTGCGGATGCCGCCCCCAAGAAGCCACCGCCCCCACCGCCGGCCAAGCGGCCAGCCGCCCCGGCGCCCGCCCGGCCCGCCCCACCTCCCAGCGCGCCGGAGGCCGCGGCGCCGGCACCGGCGGGCCCTCGGGCTGGGGCGGGCGGCAGCCCGGCGTCCCGCAAGACCGCCGCCGAGGCGCAGGACTCCGCCGTGGACGCCGCGGCGGCGGCGCGCAAGGGCCCCACGCGCGTGGACTTTGACGACCGGCTGGTGCAGGGGCAGTCCACCAAGCAGGGCGCCATCTACCTGTTCGAGCGCAAGGAGTCCGCGCTGCGCAGCATGCTGCGCAAGCGGGAGAGCTTCCGTTCGGAGATTTCGGGCAGCATCCAGTGAACCGTCCCGGCCGGGACAACGACGGGGGTCCGCCGTGAGCTGGGTTTTCCAGGTGTTTGTGTTCCGGGACGGCGAGTTCCTTGGGACGGAGATGGCGGCGGGCAGCCGGGTGGAGTTTGGCCGGGACCCGGGCTGCGGCGTGGTCATCCAGGACGACCAGGCCTCCCGCAAGCACCTGGTCATCCAGGTTTCGCCGACGGGCGACGTGATGGTGCAGGACCTGGGCAGCGCGAACGGCACCTATGTCAACGGGCAACGCCTGGGCGGGCCGGTGCTGCTGTCCGCGCGTGACGACGTCCGCGTGGGCCGCCACACGTTCAAGGTCAAAGCGATCAACCAAGCCGCGCAACCCGGCGGCTTTGCCGATGTGTCCACCAACGTCTCGGCGGAGCAGGCGCCGCCACCACCACCGCCGGCTGCGCGCGCGGCCCCGGCGGCAGCACGGCCCGCACCGCCTCCACCGCCTCCACCGCCGCCACCGCCACCGCCGCCACCCGCGGCCCGCGCCGGCGGCGTGCCCCGCATCGGTGACAATGATCTCACGGAAGAGGAGATGGTGCTGCCCACCCGCGGTGCGCGGCCCACCTCCGGGCCCGCACTGCCACCGGTTGCCGCGGCCACCCCTGCCGCCGCGGCGCGGGGGCGGCCGGCGCCGCCACCCGTCCCGCCCCCTTCGGATCCCACGCAGGTGTCGCCGCTGCCCCAGGCGTATGTCCCCGCGCCGCCGCCCGCGGCCCCGGTCCGCGCGCCCGCGCCTCCGGCGGCGCGGCCCACCCCCGCGGCGGCCGTGGCGCGCCCCACGCCGGCCGCCCCCGTGGCGCAGCCCATGCCCCCCGCCCCGGTGGCCGTGGAGGCCACGGTCCCCGCGGCTCACGCCGTGGCGCCGTTTGTCCCCGTCCATGACGAGGAGGACGAGGACGCAGAGCACGAGGACGACGGCCCGTTCTTTGAGTTCAGCCTGGTGGACCACCTGGCGCGGGAGAAGCGCCTCACCGGCACGCGCAGCCTGTCCGAGGTGATGCACCTGGACGGGGACGCGCTGAAGGGCTACGCGGCGCTGCCTTCCGGCGGGAAGCACCGCATCCGGCTGCCCTCCGCGGACGGCGTGAAGCCCGGCAAGAAGCACCTGCTCATCAAGTCCGGCAAAGACGGCGCGGAGCTGTTCCCGGTGGCCGGGATGACCGGGCGGGTGATGGTGTCCGGGCAGGCTCAGGACGTGGCGGCGCTGGCCGGCGCGGGCAAGGTGCACCTGAAGGTGGGGGACGGCGCCAGCCTGCGGATGGGGCGGGACGCGTACTTCCTGCGGGTGACGCCGGCACCGTCGGAACTCAAGGAGACCGTCAAGTACGTTCCCGACGACACCGCGCAGCGGCGGCAGGACCGCAAGGTGGCGGGCATCTCGGCGGGCGGCAGCGTGGCCACACACGGCGCGCTCATCCTGGCCATGTTCATTGCCTCGCTGCTCAACCCCAACACGCGGGTCACCCAGCTGGAAGATGAGTTTGCCGAGATCAAGATGCCGGAGGTGCAGCTGGAACCGCCCCCCGAGCCGGAGCCCGAGCCGCCGCCCCAGGCGGAGCCGCCCCCGCCGCCGCCGGACATGAAGCAGCCCAAGCCGCTGCAGAAGGTCCCCAAGGCGCGGCCGGTGGGCAAGCAGCCCAACACGCCGGCGCCGGAGGCCCCCGCGCCCAAGCCGGGCATCCTGGCCGCGCTCACCAAGCTGCCGGTGAGCAAGCAGAACGCCGGGTCCCAGACGGTGCTGGCGGCGGTGTCCAACATCAATGCGGTCAAGGTCCCCGGCGGGCAGACGGGCTTCAAGGTCAGCGCGCTCATTGGCAAGGGGCCGGCCAACTCCGTGCAGATTGGCGGGTCCGGCGGCGGCGTGGCCACCAAGGGGCTCAACAGCATCCTGCGCGAAGGCGGCGCGGGGGTGCTGGGCGGCAAGGGCACCGGCGTGGTCCGGGCGGCGCCCACCATGGCCATGCACCGCCAGGCCACCGCGCAGGGCGAACTGAGCCGCGAGGAGATTGCCAAGGTGATCAACCAGCACCTGGGCGAGATCCAGTTCTGTTACGAAAAGGAACTGCTGCGGCAGCCGGGCCTGCAGGGCAAGGTCGTGTTCGAGTGGACCATCAAGCAGGACGGCCGGGTCCTGGTGGTGAAAACCAAGGTGGGCCAGCTGCCCAGCGCGGGGGCCACCAACTGCATGATTGACAAGATCAAGACGTGGCAGTTTCCCAAACCCCGGGGCAACGGGGTAGTGGTGGTGACGTACCCCTTCGTCTTCAAACAATCCGGCTTCTGAGGCGCCGGGGGTTTCTGTGACGGCACCTCGGGCCCGCACGCACCGGACGGCAGGCGCACGTGATCACCTCCAGGCAAGCCCAGACACCCCAGTCCGTCCGCGCGGCGCTCACGGGCGCGGTGCTGCTGTGCGCGCTGCTCGCGCCGGGCGGCGTCCACGCACTGTCCAACCCGCTGGCCGGCTATGACGACGAAGAAGCCGCCTACAAGGCGGACGTGGTGCAGAGCCGGCGGTTCGGCAAGCTGCACGAGTTCTCGCTGTCCGGCGGCGTGTTCCCCGGGGACGCGCTGTACGTGGGGTTCGCCGGCACGTTCCGCTACACGCTGCACCTCAGTGACCTGTGGGCGTGGGAGATTGCCGGCGGGACGTACTCGTTTGACCTGTCCACCGGCGCGGAGAAGCGGATGCTGGACCGCTACGCGCTCAAGTTCACGGACACCGAGCGCCTGCTGGTGTTGGCCGAAAGCAACGTGATGGTGAAACCCATCTACGGCAAGTTCACCGTGTTCAACCGGTGGATCTGGTACGCGGAGCCCTACCTGCTGGCCGGGGCGGCCATCACCCGCTACACGGCCAGCTGGCGCGTGGGACCTGACGTGGGCGCCGGCGTGCGCTTCCACCTGTTTGACTGGTTGGCCCTGCACCTGGACGGCCGCTACTACATGCTGTGGTCCGGGCTGCCCGCGCGGCCCACCTCGCCGGCGGACCTGCTCACTGGCCCCAGCACGCTCACCAACGTCTACTACCTGGGCGCGGGGGTCAGCTTCCTCGTGTGGGATCGGTCGCCATGAACCAACTCCACCGCTGCACGTGGCTCGGCAGGAGCCTCGCCCTCCCAGGCTGCGCGCTGGTGCTGGCCTTGCTGGTCAGCCCATCCGCGCAGGCCCAGGACCGCCGCGTCATCCAGAACCGCACCTACGCGGTCAACCACGAACTGCAGGCGGAACTGGGGCTGCTGCCGCTGGACGTCCTGTACAAGGCGCCCACCGTCAGCCTGCGCTACCAGTGGCACATCAACGACTACGTCGGCTGGGAGGTGCTGTCGGTCACCTACGCGCCCACCACGGACCTGTCACTGCTGCCGCTGGATTTTGGCCCGTTTCAATTCAACCACTTCAGTTCCCAGGGCAATGAGCTGCAGGACAACTTTGGTTACCGCCCCTTTGACATTGACCAGATCCGCTTCATTGCCGAGAGCAACTTTGTCCTCACGCCGCTGTACGGGAAATTCAGCCTGTTCAACCGTTCCAATGCGCGCCTGGAGCTGTTCGGGCTGGGTGGCGCCGCGCTGGCCAACTACATTGCGTGGAATCCGTGGCCGCCCGATCCGCTGGCCGCCTTGCCCGGCGCGCCGGCGCTGCCCTCGCAACCCTCGGATTTTGTCCCCATGGGCGGCCAGACGCTGCTGCTGCGGCCCGGGCTGGACATTGGTGGCGGCACGCGGCTGTTCCTGGGCCAGCGGGTGAGCGTGCGGCTGGACGCGCGCGCGTACGGGTTCTTTGAAGGCTACCGCTGCCTGGACCTCTCCCCCGTCACGTCGCTGCCGCTGCTCAACCAGCTCTCCTGCCCGGATGCGTCCCCGGACAAGCGGGACAGCCGCAACCGCCTGTTCCCCTCCAGCCCGCGCGAAGCGCCGAGCCTGCCGTTCGGTGTATCGCCGGCGCTGTACATCGGCACCGGCATCTCCGTGAGCCTGGGAGGTGGGTCGTGAGCACCTTCACCGCCGGTTGCACGCTGGCCTGGACGCTGCTGCTGGCTCCGCAGGGTGGCCGCCCGCCGCCGCCGCCACCGCCACCGCCGCCCGCGGCGGAACCCGCCCCGGCTCCCGCCGCCAAACCGGCGCCCGCGGCGGCGCCGGGCAAACCCGCCGCAACCCAACCGGCTGAGGGTGAGAAGAAGGAGGCGGCCAAACCGGAGAGCAAGCCCGCGCCCAAGAAGGTGAGCCCGGAGCAGGCGTTTGAAACGGGTGTGAAGGCGTTCAACACCGGCGGGTACGGCAAGGCCGCGGAGAATTTCTACGTCTACCTGACCACGCAGGAGCCCAACGCGCCGTTTTATGACTGGAGCGAGTACTACCTGGGCCGGTCCCTGCGGGCGGCCGGCATGGCGCACGCGGGTGACGAATACCTGTACAACGTGGCCAAGGCGCGCGCGCGCCCGGACCTGGTGCCCGACGCGCTGCGGGGCCTGGAGGAGGACATCCGGCACGGCGCGTACGACGAGGAACTGCTGGTGCGCGACCTCATTGCGGGGAGCGAGTTTGGCGACGTGCCCAACGATGTGAAGGCGTTTGTCCAGTACTGGCAGGGCATGGTGGACCTGCGCGACGGGCGCGAGGACTGGGCGCTGCTGCACTTCCACAAGATCCCCGAGGGCACGCGCTACACGGCCATGGCCACCCACGTGATGGCGGTACAGGCGCTCACCAAGGGCAAGGTGGATGAGGCCGGCGAGATGTTTGCCTCCATTCTCAAGGACCCGCACGCGGACCTGGAGACGGTCAATGAGGCGCACCGCAGCCTGGCGCGCGTGCTGTTTGAGAAGAAGGACTACCTGGGCGCACTCAAGAAGTATGACGACGTGAAAGTGCCGTTCCTCTCCGAGGAGGAGGCGTCCATCTTCCTGGAGAAGGCGTGGGCCCGTTACTACCTGAAGGACCACCGCGGCGCGCTGGCCATCCTGCTGTC
The DNA here is from genome assembly GCA_016218805.1 of Deltaproteobacteria bacterium. GTDB lineage: Bacteria > Myxococcota > JACRCW01 > JACRCW01 > JACRCW01 > JACRCW01. The sequence goes on from JACRCW010000080.1 coordinate 85,455, forward strand.
TTTGGACGCGCCCTCCTACCGCCGCACGTACTTCCCGGAGCGGTGGATCCTGGAGGCGCTCATCTACAAGAGCCTGTGCCACTACGCGGCGTCCAAGGCCTCCGCGCGCGAGTTCACGCGCCGCTACGGGGACGCGCTCAAGGCGCTGCGTGACCAGCGCACGCCGCTGGCGCACCCCACCATCCGCAACGCCGCGCTGCAGAGCCCGGTGGCGGGCCGCCGCCTGCGGCAGCTCAAGCGGCTGACCACGGAACGGGACCGCCTGCTGGATTTCAAGACGTCCGACGTGCTCAAGAAGCACCTGCTGCGCGTGTACGACCTGAAGGTGAAGGAGACGGGGCGCCTGCTGGAGGAGGACCTGGAGCGCGAAGCGCGGCGCGTGGCGGACGAGCTGCTGGACATTGAGGAGCAGGCGCGCCTGGTGGACTACGAGGTGGGCCTGGAGGTGTTCCGCCGCGTGCCGCAGGCCGCGCGCCGCACCCGGATTCCGGAGCGGGACAAGCCCGCGCCGTTTGGCAGCCGTGAGGTCCACTACCTGTTTGACGGCGAATACTGGAACGACGAGCTGCACGACTACCAGGTCTCCATTGAGGACCGGTGCTTTGCGGAGGGCCTGTTCAAATGAGGCGCGCACTGATGGCGGGCCTGCTGCTGCTGGCCCAGCCCCCCGCCGCGGAGGCGGCCAAGGACTACCGCACCACCGTGCAGCGGCGCGGCGAGTTCCTGCAACAGCTCAAGCGGGACATCAGCAAGATAGACAAGTCCATTGTCATCACCAAGGAGCTCATTGCCCGCTCCAAGGGCGAGAAATACCTGGCGGACCTCAACTTCCGCCTGGCCGAGCTGTACGTGGCCAAGAGCCGCCTGCTGTACTTCAAGGTGCTGGAGGAGGCGGGTGTTGAGGACAAGCGGTCCATCACGGCGCCTGAGGCGCGCCTGCTCAAGGACCAGGCCATCCAGACCTACCGGCGCATTCTGCGGGAATTCCCGGATTACCCGGATAACGACAAGATCCGCTTCTACATTGCCCATGAGCTGCGGGAGCTGGGCGAGTTTGAGCAGATGATCAAGGAGTACCAGCTGCTGGTGGAGCAGTACCCGGAGAGCGACCTGCGCGTGGAGGCGTGGCTGGTGCTCGGGGACTACTACTTTGACAAGGCGGACCTGGACCAGGCGGAGGTCTATTACCGCAAGATCATCGACAGTCCCGAGAGCTACGTGCACAACCTGGCGCGCTACAAGCTGGCGTGGGCGCACATCAACCGCGAGCGCTGCAAGGAGGCACTGGGACTGTTTGAGAAGGTGGTGACCAGCGAGAACGTGGAGGCGCAGCGCGCGGTGCAGGTGGACAGCCAGAGCCGCATGAACGTGCGCCGCGAGGCGCTGGTGGACAGCGCGTTCTGTTACACCGAGGTCAAGAAGCCGCAGGACGCGGTGCTGTACTACCGGCGGCTGGCGTCATCCCGGCAGGACTACCTGGCCGCCATTGAGAAGCTGGCGCGCCGCTACACCATCAAGGGGGACCCCGGCTCCTCCGCCATGCTGTACCGCGAGGCAATGGCGGTCTCCAATGACGTCGAGCACAACATGGAGCTCGCGTTCAAGATCTACGAGATGGTGCAGCAGTCCAAGCGGCGGGAGGACACTGACCGTGACGTGGAGCTGCTCATTGGCGCGGCTGCGCGGTACCGCTACTCCTGGCGCGGCAGCGACCAGCAGCGCGAGGAAACGCTCAACGACGTGGAGCTCATCACGCGCGACCTGGCGACGAAACTGCAGCTGGAAGCGCAGCAGAAGAACAACCCCAAGCTGCACGCCAAGGCGGCACGCGCGTACAAGGCGTACCTGTCGCTGTTCAGCGAGTCCCCCGCGGCCATGGACATGACGTGGAACTTTGCCGAGGCGCAGTTTGAGAGCGGGCAGCACGTGGAGGCGGGGCGCACCTACGAGAAGCTGGTGCGCATCTACGACGTGCAGAACCCGCGCGCGGCACCCGTGGCCGCGGCCGCCCCCCCGCCGGCCAAGGGCGCGCCGGCCAAGGGCGGGAAGGCGGCCGTCCCCGCCGCCAAAGTGCCGGAAGCCAAGAAGGCCGGTGCGCCCGCCGCGCCCAAGACGGACGTGGCCAAGGTGGTCAGCGCGGGCGCCGGCGGCGCGCAGGAGGGCGAGCGCAAGAAAGCGCTGTATTCGGCAGTGGTGGCGTATTTTGAGGCAATCAAGCGGGCGCAGACCCTCAGCCGCCTGGACCAGACGCTGGCGCGCGAGGGCATCAAGAACCTGGGCGCGCGCTACGTGGAGGAATACCCCAAGGACGAGAACACGCCGCAGGTGAAGTTCAACGTGGCGCGCGCGTACTACGAGCAGGGTGAACTCAAGAAGAGCTTTGAGCTGTTCTACGCGTTTGCCAACGAATACCCCGGCAACAAGGACGCGCTGGCCGCGGCCAACCTGTCCATGGACGCGCTCAGCCAGCTGGAGGACTTCACGGAACTGGCCAAGCGCGCGCGCGAGCTGGCCAAGAACGAACGGCTGGGCGACAAGGCGTTCCGCGACGAGCTGGTGGCCATGGCGGGCAGCGCCGACCAGTCCGAGATCAACAAGCGCACCATTGAGGCCGAGGGGAACCTGCAGGTGGCCCTCAAGGACATCATCCAGGAGAAGAAAGGCACGGAGATGGCCGCCAAGGCGCTGTACCAGGCCTTTGCGGTGGCCAAGGACCGGCGCGACGTGGCGTCCATGGAGCAGGTGGGCAAGGAACTGGCCGAGGAGTACCCCGACAGCCAGTACACCCAGACGGTGCTGCCGGCGCTGGGCGAAGCGGCCATCCAGGCCGGCGAGTTTGAGAAGGGCGCCGGGTATTATGAGGAGTTTTCGCGGCGCTTTGCGCGGGACAAGGCGGCGCCGGACCTGCTGTTTGCCGCCGCGGAGCTGCGGCTGGCGCTGGGTGACCGCAGCGCCGCCATGACGATGTTTGAGAAGCTGGCGCAGATCCAGCCGGACCAGGCCAAGCGTGCTGACATCATGATGCGCGCCTCCCGCGCCGCGTTTGACGCGCGCAACTACCGGCGCGCGGCCGAGGTGGCGGCGGGACTGTTTGGTGACAAGGACCGCGGGGTGCCGGCGCGCGCGCTGGCGGGGGAAGCGTACTTCCGCTCGGGTGACGAGGCGCAGGCCGCGCGGCTGCTGCAGGAGGCGGCGCTTGCCGGGGCCAGGGGCGAGGGCGGCGCGGAAGGGCGCGAGGCCGCCTCGCGCGCGCAGTTCCTGTTGGGAGAGGTCCTGCGCAAGGAATGGGAGCCCATCCAGTTTGGCAGCGGGCAGGATGACAACGCGGTCCTGGAGGCCAAGTTCACGCGCCTCAGCCAGATGGAGGAGCTGTACGCGGGCGCGGTGCAGCTGGGTGACCCGGACAGCGCCATTGGCGCGCTGTACCGCCTGGCGCACATCTACCGTTCCACGGCGGACATGCTGGACAACGCGCCCATGCCCGCCGGCCTGTCCGCGGATGACCAGAAGGCCTACAAGGCCGCGCTGGCTGAACGCTCCGGGCCCATGCGCACCCAGGCCGACGAGTACCTCAAGGCGTGCAAGCAGAAGGCGGTGGAGCTCAAGGTGTTCACCCACTACACCAAGGGCTGCCTGACGGGCGCCAGCGTCACCGACGAGCTGCCGCAGCCGCCGCCGCGTCCGTCCGTGGAAATCCCCGGTGCCGCCGAGTTGCGCAACAAGCTGCGCAGCAACCCCAAGGACTTTGCCGCGCTGGTGGAGCTGGGGCGCAAGGCGCTGGGCGTGGGTGACTTCTACGCGGCGTCCGTGATCTTCAACCGCGCTGAAGAACTCAACGAGAACTCCGCCGAGGTGCAGAACGCGTTGGGCGTGACCGCCTACGCCACGGGCCGGCCGCAGGAGGCGTACTTCCTGTTCCAGAAGGCCGCCAAGCTGGAGCCCGCCTACGCGCCGGCCCAGCACAACCTGGCACTCATGTACGCCGAGTACGGCGACCAGAAGCACGCTGACGAAGCGCGCAAGGCCGCGGCCGGGTCCGCCGGGTCCGGCCCGGAGATCATCCGTCCCGCGGGAGGTGGCTGATGCGGACCCCACGGCACCTCGTTGGGCTCATCGCCGGCGGCATGCTGGTTGCGTCATTGGGCTGCGGGCTGCGCTACCGCGTGGACCGCGACCTGTTGGAGTCCATCCCGCCGGAGGACAAGCTGGCTCTGTTTGACGCGGAGAATGACGTGCTCATTGCCAAGGACGAGGGCGAGGCAGCGCGCAACGACCGCGAGGACGCGCAGCGCGCGCTGGAGGACGCCGAGGACGACGTCTCCAGCATCCGCAAGCGCGCGGACGCGGAGAAGGACACACGGCTCAAGACGCTGCTGCGCGCCTGGGCGGACCGGAAGATTGAGTGGCGGGAGGCGGAGGTGGACCTGGCGGAGGCGCGCATGGACGCGGCGCACGCCGCGCTCATGGCGGCGCGCGCGCGCTACGAACGCGCCAAGGCGCTCATCATGAAGGAGCGCGCGCCGCGCCGGGCCACGGACATCAGCATGAAGGACTTTGACGGGCAGGTGAAGGACCGGAATGCGGACGCCGCGGAAGGGCTCAAGGACACTGACAAGGTGCGCGCGGAACGCGACAAGAAGCGCGCCGCGTATGACGACGTGAGCCGGCAGCTGCAGCAGATCTCCGGGGGCGCCTACGGCGGCCCGTGGGCGGATTGAGCGGAGGCGGGGAACGATGCGCGCGACACACGCGTTGGCTCGGTGGTGGATCGGCGGGCTGTGCGGCGCCCTCCTGCTGTCCGCGGGGATGCTGCACGCGCAAGCCGAGACGATTGAGACGCTGGAGAATGCCGTCAAGGCGGCGCCCGACGACGCTGAGAGCCGCTACATGCTGGCGATGGCGTTTGCCAAGGAGAACCGCCTGGAGGACGCGCTGCGCGAGCTCAGCGCCGCCGTGGATACCGAGCCGCAGAACCCGGACTTCCACCAGGCCCTGGGCCTGCTGCTGGAGAAGAAGGGTGACTCCGCCAAGGCCATGGAGGAGTTCCAGAAGGCGTTTGACCTGGCGGACAGCCCGGAGGCCAAGTTTGACCTGGCACGCTCCTTCATCACCGGGGGGAAACCGGAGCAGGCCATCAAGCTGCTGGAAGGCATGCTCTCCGAAACACCCGAGTTCACCGCGGCGCGGTTCAACCTGGCACAGGCGTACGAGGCCGCGGGCCGCATGGATGAGGCCGTGCAAGCCTACCAGCGCGTCATCAGCGAGGCGCCCAAGGACAACAGCGCACTCATCAACCTGGGCAAGCTGTACGCGGAGCGCGGGTTCTTTGATCAGGCGCTCACCAACCTGAACAAGGCGCTGGAGGTGGTGCCGCGCGACGCCGAGGCCAAGTACAACCAGGGCACCGTCTACTTCCGCATGAAGCGCTTCCCGGAAGCGGCCAAGGCGTTTGAGGAGGCGATCACGTACGACCCCAAGCGCCTGCAGGCCCACAACAACCTGGGCGTCACCTACCAGAAGATGGGGCAGAAGGAGAAAGCGGTGGCGCAGTTCCGCCGCGTGCTGGCGCTGGATGACAAGTACGCGGACGCGCACTTCAACCTGGGACTGGCCGCGTTCCAGACGGCGCAGTTTGAAGAGGCGGAGAAGGAATTCAAGCGCACGCTGGAGATCAAACCGGACTACGCGGAGGCCAAGTTCCACCTGGGCGAGGTGTACTTCCAGCGCGGCCAGACCGGCAAGGCGCTGGACGAGTACAAGGCGGCCCTGCAGCTGTCTCCCGACGACGCCGCGACCCATCACCGCCTGGCCGACGCCTACCTGCGGCAGGGCGAGATTGACCTGGCCATTGGCGAATACCGCGCGGCGTACAACGCCGACCCGCGCGACCGGCAGGGCCGGCAGCAGCTGATGCGCCTGCTGGTGGGGAAGTCCCGCAACGACGAGGCCATTGAGATTGGCAAGAGCGCGCTGGAGAAGGACGCGCGCGACATGGAGACCCATCACCTGCTGGCCGAGGCGTACAAGGCGCAGGGCTTCAGCCGCCTGGCCGTGGAGCAGTACCAGGCCGCCCTGCAACTGGTCCCGGAATCCGCGGTCACGCACGCCCGCTACGCGCAGGCCCTGGTGGACAAGGGTGACGCGGCCGGCGCCGCCTCCGCCGCCAAGATGGCCATGCAGCTGGACCCCAAGCTGCCGGAGGCGCGCATGGTGCTGGGAGACCTGGCCATGGCCAAGAATGACTTCAAGGGCGCCATCACCGAGTACAAGGCCGCCACCGCCGCCGCACCCAAGAACGCGGACGCGTGGGTGGACCTGGGGTTTGCCTACCTCAAGAGCCCGGACGCCAAGGACACCAAGGCGTGCATTGACGCCCTGCAAAAGGCGGCCAAGCTGGACCCCAAGCACGCGCGGGCGCGGTATTACCTGGGCTTTGCGCTGTTCAAGACGGGGGACAAGAAGAAGGCGCTGGAGAGCTTCCTGACCGCGGGCGGGCTGGACCCGCACCTGGCTGAGGCGCATTTCAACGCGGGGAAGATTCTTGTGGGTGACGGGCGCAAGCAGGAGGCCGCCAATGCGTTCAAGCGCGCCACCACCGCACGCGAAGGTTACGGCGAAGCGCTGCTGGAGCTGGAGAAACTGGCCGCCGAGGGCGTGAAGCCCGAACTGCCCGGCGCCACCCCCGCCCCACCCACCGCGCCGGCGGCGGCGTCCGGCCCCCAATAACCCCGAAAGTGCCTCATGGGGTGCGGCACTCTCCGCCGGGCCCCCCGCCGTGGCCTGTGGACGCGCCGATCCGCGGCGGATACACGTCGCCACCATGCCCGGCCCCCTGCCCCGCCATCTGACAGCCGCCCTGGCGGTGGTGGCGCTGGCTTCCGGCTGCGCCGCGCTGCGCCCCCGCCCGTCCGACGACGTGGCGCTGCAACAGAAGGCCGCCGTGGAGAAAGGCGTCCGCATCTACCTGGGCACGCGCTACCGCACCGGCGGCACGGACCGCCGCGGCATGGACTGCTCCGGGTTCACGCGCACCGTCTACGCGCGCGCGGGCATCACGCTCCCGCGCACCGCGGTGGACCAGTTTTCTGCCGGGCACTCCGTGGACAAGGACGAGCTGCAGTACGGGGACCTGCTGTTCTTCAACACCAAGCGGCTGGCCACCAGCCCCTGCGCGTGCTGGTTCTCGTGGTGGAAGAGTTCGTGGGACGTGCCCGGGGTGTACGGCATCACGCACACGGGCATCTACGTGGGCGGCGGGAGGTTTGTGCACGCCAGCCCCACCTCCGGCGTGTCCCATGCGCGCCTGGAGGACGACTACTGGCGGGAACGCTACGTGGGCGCGCGCCGGGTGATGGAAGACCTCCCGGAGGGGGATTGACGGCGCGGTGGAAGTATCCACTATTCCGCGCGGACACGTTGGCGCGACAGGAGGGCAACCATGGCGGGCGTGGTGTGCGTGGGGGCCCAGTGGGGCGACGAGGGCAAGGGCAAGGTGGTGGACCTGCTGACGGAGCGCGCCGACGTGGTGGTGCGCTTCCAGGGCGGGAACAACGCGGGGCACACGCTGGTGGTGGCCGGCGTGCAGACCGTGCTGCACCTGGTCCCCAGCGGCGTGCTGCACGAGGGCAAGACGTGCGTCATTGGCAATGGCGTGGTGGTGGACCCGGAGGTGCTGCTGCACGAGATTGAGAGCCTGCAGGCGCGCGGCCTGCTCAAGGACCCGCGGCGGTTGGCGGTGAGCGGGCAGGCACACGTGATCCTGGACGTGCACAAGCGCATTGACCGCGCGCGTGAGCAGTACCTGCCGCGGAAGATTGGCACCACGGGGCGCGGCATTGGCCCGGCGTACGAGGACAAGGTGGCGCGGCGCGGGCTGCGCATGCAGGACATGCTCAAGGCGCAGTGGCCGGACCTGCTGCGCGAGCGCATTGCGTCCGTGAACACGTACCTGACGGGCATGGGCGCGCCGTCCATCACCGGCGCGGAGTTGGAGGAGATGATTGCGCGGACGCGGCGGCACGCTCAGGCGCTGCGGGACCACGTGACAGACACGGTGTTTCTGTTGGACCAGGCGCGCCGGGCCGGGAAGAACATCCTGTTTGAGGGCGCGCAGGGCACGTTCCTGGACGTGGACCACGGCACCTACCCGTACGTGACCAGTTCCAACACGGTGGCGGGCGCGGCGTGCGCGGGGGCCGGCGTGGGCCCCACGGCCATCCAGCGCGTGGTGGCGGTGTCCAAGGCGTACACCACGCGCGTGGGCGAGGGCCCCTTCCCCACCGAACTGCATGACGCGATGGGGCAGCGGCTGCGCGAGACGGGCGCGGAGTTTGGCGCGACGACGGGACGGCCGCGGCGGTGCGGCTGGCTGGACCTGGTGGCGCTGCGGCGCGCGGTGTGCCTGTCCGGCGCGGACGCGCTGGTGGTCACCAAGCTGGACATCCTCAGCGGCATTGGCCCGCTGCCGGTGGCGGTGGCCTACGAGGTGGACGGCAAGCGCGTGACCGAGTTCCCCACCGACACCGACGACGTGACCCGCGCCCGGCCGGTGTACCGCGAACACCCGGGCTTTGACGGCGAACTGCGCGGTGCGCGCACCCTGGCGGAACTGCCCCCGAACGCGCGCGCGTACGTGGAGATGATGGCATCCGAGCTGGGCGTGAAGCTGGCGCTGGTCTCTGTGGGCGCGGGCCGCGGCGAAGAGATCATGCTGGACCCGGTGTTCTGAACCGGCTGCACGTCAGGACTGCCGCCGGCGCCGGACCAGCATCCGCAGGCCGAAGGCGGTCCGGTAGATGGCGGGCAGCACCAGCAGCGTCAGCGCCGTGGACGAGACCAGGCCACCGATCACCACGGTGGCGAGCGGCCGCTGCACTTCCGAACCCGGCGCGGTGGAGACCGCCATAGGCATGAACCCCAGCGCGGCCACCGCCGCGGTCATGAGCACCGGGCGCAGGCGCAACGTCGCCGCTGCGGTGATGGCCTCGTTGGCCTGCGTTCCCGCAAGCTCCAGGCGCCGCGCAAACGTCACCAACACCAGCCCGTTGAGCACCGCCACGCCGGACAGCGCAATGAACCCAACGCCCGCTGAGATGCTGAACGGGAGGCCGCGGACCAGCAACGCCAGCACGCCGCCGACGACGGAGAACGGAATGGCGCTGAAGATGAGGAGCGCGGGTGCCACGGCACGGAACGCCATCCACAGCAGCAGCAGGATCAGCGCCAAGCTGAGTGGCACGGCCACCGCCAGGCGGCCGCGCGCTTCAAGAAACGACTGGAATTGCCCACCCCACTCCACGCGGTAGCCGGTTGGCAGACGGAGCGCGGCCGTGCGCGACCGCGCGTCCTCCACGGTGGAAAGCAGGTCACGGTCCCGGACGTTGAACTCCACCGTCAGGCGCCGGGACTGCTGTTCGCGGCTCACCTGCGCCGGGCCGTCTTCAAAACGGACGCTGGCCACGTCCCCCAGCGGCACCATCTGCCCGCTGGCGGAGCGCAGCGGCAATGACCGGATGGCGTCCAGCTCGCCGGTGAACGTGTGACCGATGCGCAGCACCAGTTCAAAGCGGCGCTCGCCCTCATACACGGTACCCGCGCGGTGGCCGACCGCCAGGCTCTCCGTGAGCAGGTTGATGTCCTCCACCGTCAGGCCGTAGCGCGCCAGCCGGGGGCGATCAGGATCCACGCGTAGATACCGCAAGCCAGCAACCTGCTCGGCCCGCACGTCCACCGCGCCTCTGACCCCGCCGAGCACGGCCACCAACTGCTCGCCGATTGTCTTGAGCACGTCGAGATCAGGCCCGTATACGAACGCGGCCACGTCCGAGCGCACGCCCTCCATGAGTTCATTGGTGCGCATTTCAATGGGCTGCGAGAGGCCCACGGCGACTTCGGGGACGTGCTCCTCCAGCAGTTCGGCCGCCTCCTGGGCGATGGATTCCTTGGTGACGCCGGGCCGCCAGTCGTCCCGCGCCTTGAGAATCACGTAGTTGTCAGACTGTTCCAGCCCCATGGGATCCGTGGCCAGCTCCGGTGCGCCCGCGCGGCTGACGACGTGGAGCACCTCCGGAATGCGGGCCAGCGCCCGCTGCATCCGTGAGTCGGTGGCCACCGTTTCGGAGAGCGCCACGCCGGGGAGACGCCGGGCCTCCACCAACAGGTCCCCCTCATCCAGCGTGGGCACAAACTCCGCGCCCAGCCGCCCGAACAGGACCACCGTGGCCACCACCGCAGCGAGCGCAACCGCCACCGTGGCGCGGTGAAACCGCGTGACCAGCCGCAGCAGGCGGTCATAGGCGGCCACCGCGGCGCGCATCAGGAGCGTGGGCCGCTCGTTCTCCTCGGGCACCAGCACCAGCGACGCGAGCACCGGCACCACCGTCAGGGAGAGGATGAACGCGCCCGTGAGCGCCAGCAACACGGTGGTGGCCATGGGACGGAACAGTTTCCCCTCGGTACCGCCGAGCACGAGGATGGGCACGTAGACAATGGCGATGATCATCTCGCCGAACACGGTGGCGCTGCGCACCTCCAGCGTGGACTCGCGCACGGTGTCCAGCCGCTCGTCCGGCGTCAGCATCCGCCCCAGGCGCTGCCGCATTTCGCCGAGGCGACGCACGGCGTTCTCCACGATGATGACGGCCCCGTCCACCACCAGCCCAAAGTCGATGGCGCCCAGGCTCATCAGGTTCCCGGAATCCCCGCGCACGCGCATCATCACCAGCGCGAACAGCAGTGCCAGCGGGATGGTGACCGCCGCCACCAGGCCGGCGCGCAGGCCACCCAGCAGCAGGAACAACACCGCAATGACCAGGCACGCGCCCTCCAGCAGGTTGACGGCCACGGTGCGGATGGTCCGGTTCACCAGCACCGAGCGGTCATAGAACGGCTGCACGATCACCCCCGCCGGCAGCGACGGCGCCAGCTCGGCGAGCCGCTGCTTCACGGCCTCCGTCACCGTGCGGCTGTTTTCGCCCATGAGCATCATGGCCACGCCCACCACCACCTCCCCCTGGCCGTCCATGGAAGCGGCCCCGTGGCGCAGCCGCGGCCCCAGCCGCACGTCCGCCACCTGGCTCAGCAGGATGGGCGCCCCCAACGACGTGGCGCCAATGACGACGTTCTGCAGGTCCTGCAGGCTGGTCACCAGGCCGCTGCTGCCGATGACGAAGTGTTCGCGCTGGTGCTCGATGTAACCACCACCGGCGTTGGCGTTGCTCTTCTCCAGCGCCGAATCCACGTCCTGGAGTGACAACCCCAGCGACTGCAGCCGGGCCGGGTCCACGATCACCTGGTACTGCTTGTTCTCGCCGCCGAAGCTGTTGGCCTCCACGACGCCGGGGACCATGCGGAGCTGCGGCCCGATGTACCAGTCCAGCAACTCCTCCAGCTCCATCAGCAAGTGTCCCTCGCCGCGCACGACGAACTGGAACACCTCGCCCATGCCGGTGGTGATGGGACCCATCTCCGGGCGGCCGTAGCGCGGCGGCACGGCGTCCTCCGCCTCCTTCATGCGCTCCATCACCAGCTGCCGCGCGAAGTAGATGTCCGTCTCATCCGTGAACACCACGGTCACCACGGACAGGCCGCCCTTGGAGACCGACCGCACCTGCGTCAGCCGCGGGAGGCCGGCCATGGCCCGTTCCACCGGCACGGTCACGTACTGCTCCACCTCAATGGGTGACAGGGCGGGCGCGGCGGTGATGATTGCCACCTGCACGTTGGTGACGTCCGGGACCGCGTCAATAGGCAGGCGGCGCGCGCTGTCCAGGCCCAGCAGCGCGAACAACACGGTGGCCGCCAGGACCACGGGCCGGTTGTTCAACGCCCAACGCACCAGCGCGGAGAGCAGCGCCATCACTCCTCCTCGCCGAAGGTGCTCTTGAGCACAAGGCTCTTGAGCGAGAACACACCCTCCACGACGACGGTCTCACCCGCGCGGAGGCCCTCGATGATCTCCACGCGGCCCGCGGCGCTCTGCCCGAGCGTCACGGGATGCACTTCGTAGTCACCGCCGGGATGCGCCACGAACACCACGTCCCGCCCGGCCACGCGCGTCACGGCGGACAGCGGCACGGCGAGCACCTGCGGTCCGGCCGCTGGCCGATCAACCACAATCCGCGCCGTCCCGAACAGGCCGAGCTTGAGCAGGTCACCGCGGTTGGTCAGCGCAATGCGCGCCACAAAGGTGCGCGCCGTGGGATCCACCTGGTGGCCCACCGCCTCCACCCTTCCGGCGAAGACCTCCGACGGGTACGCGTTGAGCCGCACGTCCGCGGCGCGCCCGGGCTGCACGTCCGCCAGGTTCTTTTCAAACAGGCGCCCCTGGAAGAACACGCGTTGCATGTCCACCACGGTGGCCAGGACATGATCGGGCGCCACGCCCTGCCCCAGCACCGCGTCCCGCGCCACCACGCGTCCCGAGATGGGCGCGGCCACGTATGCCAACGCCGCCTCCTCCGGGGCCTGCGCGCGCACCGCGCCAAACGCACCGAGCACCTGGCGTGCGGCCAGCGCGTCCGCCTCCAGCGCCGTCGCATCACTTTCTGCAACAGCAACCTGCTGGACCGGCACCAGGCCTTCGCGGAATGCGGCCGCCGCGCGTTCGGCGCTGGCACGCGCCCCGCGCGCGCGCGCGTCCGCGCTGGTCCATGCCGCGCGGGCTCGTGCCAACTCGGCCGATTCAAGCACCACCAGCACCGCGCCCTGTTTCACCAGGTCGCCCTCGCGGAAGCGCACCTCGCGCACGCGCGCGGCCACCCGCGCCGTCACGCGGGCCACGTGGTCCGGGTCCGCCATCACTTCGCCGGTGATGTCCACGGTGGGACCCAACTGCCCGGCGGTGACGGGCTCCGTGCGGACCGCCGCCTCGTCGTGCGCGGCCGCGGAAAGGCGTACGCGCGTGGGCAGGCCCTCGTGCTCATCCGCGTGTTTGCCGTCATGCGCTGCCGGCGGTGCTGCGGGCGCAACCGGCGCGCTGGGCGCATCCACCGCACGCGGGCAGGCGCTCAGCACCACGGCGGCCAGCAGCGCACGCGCTCCTACCCGTTGCTGCGAGCGGTCGAGCCACACCACGTGGCACCTACGGGTCGCGCTCATGGAAATCCCCCCATCGCCGCGTCCAGCCAGACCCGCGCCAGGGCTTCCTGGAGATCCAGGTCCAGTGACGCCCGGCGCGCCTGGATGAGCCGGCGCTGCACGCCCAGCACGGTGTTGAGATCCACAACGCGCAGCGCGTAGTTGCGCTCAAGCCGCGCCAGCAGCTCCGCACCCTCCGCACTCTCCGCGGGTCGCGCATCCCTGGCCTCGCGTATGCGTGAAAGCAGCGCATGCGCCGCGCGCACCTGTGCCTCCGCGCCCCGGCGCGCCTGTTCCTCCTCGTCAGCAAGCCCGGCCGCGCGGGCGCGCGCGCGTCCTTCCTCTCCCTGACCGCGCGCAAACACCGGCAGCGGGAAGGTCACCTGCGCCATCAGCACGTGCTGCGGGGCCGGTGCCTGGTGCTGGAACTCGTATTGCGCGCCCAGCACCGGCGTGGGGAACGCGTCCGCGTGCGCAAGGTTCGCCTGCCGCAGCGCCGCCAACCGCTCCGCCCGCAGACCCTGGATGTCCGCACGCTCCGCCACGCGGCGCAGTGCCGGTTCCAGCGGCGGCAACGGCGCGTGCTGTGCCAGCTCCCCGTCCACGCTGTCATACGCGTCCGGCGGCAGACCGAGATACGCGAGCAACTCCGTGCGCAGGCGCAGCGCGTTGATCTCCGCAGACAACGCCACCTGGGATGTTTCCTCCACTTCCAACCGCGCCAGGTCCACCTCCAGCGCCGAGCCCAGACCCGCATCACGCAGGCCGTGTGCCGCCGCCTGGAAGCGCCGGGCCAGGTCCACGGATGCGTGCGCCACCTCCGCAAGACGCTGCGCGTGCAGCGCGCGGGCGAATGCGTCCGTGGCGACGAGCATGGCCCGGCGCGTGGCGTCACCCTGGGCGTGTTCCCGGGCCTTGATCACCGCGTCCGCCGCGCCCACCCGCAATGACCGTTGGCCGGCAATCTCCACGGGCACCTGCACAGACAGCGTGCCCGCGCCACCGACGCCCCACTCGCGTGGCCGCCATCCCTCGGGCTGACCGACGACGCCGGCGCCCCCGCTCACCGACGGGTTGGTGGCGAACAGGGGCGTCGCTCCCGCCCGAGCGCCTTGCGCTTCGCGCAGCGCGGTGCGCGCGCTGAGCACGTCCGGCGCCTGTTGCCGGACCAGTTGTTGAACCCGCGCGAGCGTGAGCCGCTCCGCGCCATGGACGGGATGGGCAGCGAGCGTGAGTGCCAACGCACCCACCGCGCTGCCCAGGACGGGCAATCGCATGCAGACCTCCGGTGATGACGTGAAGTGCCGAGTGGCAGTGTTGCGGCGTTCACGCCCTCGGAGGATGGAAGATCCCGCCGGCGCGGTGGTCCGTGTGGGGGCTGCGCTCCGGCCACCACGCGCGGTTCGCGTGGGACAGGGGTTCGTGCGCCACGGTGACCTGCGCGCTGGTGATGCGCGTGGCGGTGAGGTTGCACGCGCACGACCCGCACAGCGGCGGACACGAGTCGCCGTCGCGATCATCCGGGCAGGCGGAGGTGCAGGTGTCGGCGTCGGTGACGAGCACAGCGGCCTGCGGCACGAGCCACAGGGACAGGACGGCCAGACAGAGTGTGCGCAGCCAGCGCATCAAGGACACCTCAGTCCGGTGGGTACCGGCGCGGGCAGACCGGGTCAAGCCGGAGCCCTCAGTGATGGCCTGTCGGATCGGGCGGCGCACTCGCGGTGAGACGTTGCCACGTGGGGTCGTCCACCACCCGCTGCTTCCATGCGGCATGACACCCCGTGCAGGTCTGCAGCGTGGCCCCGAGCTCCACGAGAACGCGTCCCCGGTTCCGCTCCCGTGCCGCGGCGGCGATGCCATCCGCCGTCCGGTGAAACGTCAGCGCCTGCTCCGTGAATCCCGGGGCACCCGCGCCCATGTGCGTGCACATCTGCGCCATTTGCTGCGAGTACCCGATCCGCCCCGCCGCCTTCTCAATCGCAGCGAAATCATCCGCGGCAACGGCGGCGACGATCTCCTGCACCGCCAGCAGGTGATCGCGCATGTTCTGTTTCTGGTGGTTGGCCATCATGGGCAGGAGCGGCACCGCGGTGCGCGTGTCCATCTGGTCCAACGCGTCCGCGGGAGACGGCGCCGCCGGTGCGGGCGCAGGCGTTGCTTCGCGCGCGCAGGCGGTGAGGAAGGCAAGGGCGCCGAGGACACGCATGGCAATCATGGGGATCTCCGTTCCGCTGACGGCCGTGGCGACGTCAGAACCTCCGCCGCAGCCAGTCCTTCTCAAACAGTACCTTCGCGGCATGCCAGTGGCGACCCGGCGCGTGCATCTTCATCTGCGGCGTGGGCTCCGCGTAGAAGTTCCCTTCGCCAAAGCCTGCCTTGCCATCCCCGGTCTCAATGAAGCACTCGCCGTGTCCTTCAAACGCCGCCGGTTTGCCCTTGCCGGTGATGCTCCGCGCGATGTTCCCCGCGACCACCTCCGCTTCACCGTGTGCGAACACGCCGGCCTTGGGCAGCGGCTTGCCGAGCTTCAACGGAATGGCGACGACGTCACCGAGCGCGTACACACCGGGGTGCCGGGTCTCCAGCGTGTGGCGGTCCACCTGCACCCAGCCGCTGTCCGCCACCAGGCCCGCGTCACGCACCACCGCCGGCACGCGATGCGGCGGCACATACGCCAACAGGTCAAACACCGCCTCCGCGCCGCTGGCGAACTTCAACCGCTTGCCCACGACGTCGACCTCCGTGACCTGGTGCTCCGGGTGGTAGGTGACCCCCTTGGCCTCCACCATCCCCCGCACCGCCTTGGACACCTCGGGGCCGGCCACACCCATCGGCCCGGCCTCCGCGGCGAACAGGTCCAGCTGCGTCGCATCACGGATCTTCCGCTTGCGGCACGCGGCCTCCAGCAGCATGGCCGCTTCGTACGGCGCCGCCGGGCACTTGTACGCGGGCGCGGCGGTCAGCACGACAATCCGGCCACCGGTAAAACCTTCAAAGGCGTCCCGCAGCGCCGCGGCGCCAGCGAGCGTGTAGAAGTTGTGCCCCGCCTCCTTGAGGCCGGGCACGGTCTCCGGTGCCAGGTCTGCGCCCAGCGCGATGACCAGGTGATCCGCGGCCAGCGTGCGCCCGTCCACGACGACCTCGCGGTTTGCGGCGTCAATGCGCTGGATCTCACCGCGGATCACTTCCACGCCGCGCCGTTCCAGCAGCGCCAGCGGGCGCGAGATCTTCTCCGCGGTCCGGTCACCCGTCATCAACCACAGCAGGGACGGCGCAAACACCGAACGCGCCTCGCGGTCCACGAGCACCACTCGGTGCTCCTTGGGGAGCGCCTTGCGGAGCGCGTTGGCCGCCACCACGCCCCCCACCCCACCACCGAGAATGAGAACTGTCTGGTTCATGTTGATCGCTCCCGTTCAGAATCAGAACACCAGGACCTTCGCGCTCGCGGCGGTCAGCTCGGTGAGCTCGTCCAGCGTGCTGCGCTGGCAGCCCTCCAGGACCTCAGTCTCCTTCAGCGCGCGCGCATCCATGCACGTGCCGCACAACAGGACGCGGCCCTTGCGGCTCAGTACGCCTTTCAGCATGCGCTCCAGGTTGTAGTAGCCGTTGGGCGTTTGCTGCCCCGCCTTGGCGGCGGCCACGGCGTCCCCCATGAGGAACACGGTCAGCGCCAGCGTGTCGTTCTTGGTCAGCAGGTTCAGCGCCAGGCGCAGACCGTTGTAGGTCCGCTCGGTGCCGTAGGGCGGGTCGTTGAGGATCATCAGGATGCTCATGTGCGCTTCTCCGTTGTGCGTCGTCGTGTGGCAGGCACGCCGGCCTCCACGGGGAGACCGGCCTGGTTCCATTCGGGGTAGCCGTCTTTCAGGCGGACCGCGTCACGGCCGCGCCGGCGCAACATGCGAACCGCCTCCGCAGCCAGCACGCAGTAGGGGCCGCGACAGTACGCGACCACGCGCTTGCCGGTCGGCAACTCGGCCAGGCGGCGCTCCAGTTCGCCCAGCGGGATGGACAGCGCGCCCGCAATGTGGCCGGCGGCGTATTCAACCCGCGGCCGCACGTCGATGACGACGACTTCGCGACCGCGCGCGCGCCGCAACAGTTCCACGCGCTCCACCGGTTCCAGACCATCCGCGTCGCCAAAGTAGTCGTCCACCAGGCGGCCCACCTCGGCCAGGCGGGCCTCCGCCAACTCCTGCAACGCCCGGTAGCCCCGGGAAACCAGCGGGTCAGCCAGCCGGTAGAACACCTGCAGCCCGTCCTTGCGCGACGCCACCAGGTTGGCGCCCTTGAGCACCTGCAGGTGCCGTGACGTGTTGGCCACCGTGGAGCCGGTCTCCGCGGCCAGCGCTTCCACGTGGCGCTCGCCCTGGGCCAGCACGTCAATGAGCTCAATGCGCTTGGGCGCGGAGAATGCCGCCGCCACCAGGGCAAACTGCTCAAACACCGCATCCTTGAACTCGCGTCCGCGCATGGACTAATCAACTCCTCAATTGATTAGTAGAGTACTCCCCACCGCGCGTCAACCGTGGTATCCACGCGCCCATGACCACGCCCCCCACGCCCGGATTGTCCACGCGTTGCATCCATGCCGGTGACCACCTTGATGAGCGGGGCGGGATCCACACGCCGCTGTACAACCATTCCACCTTTGCCTTCACCAGCACGCAGGGTGTGCTGGACGTCGTGGAGGGCCGCGCCAACGGCAACCTGTACACGCGCTATGGGCTGAACCCCACCATCCGCTCGGTGGAGGAGAAGCTTGCCAGCATTGAGGGGGGCGAGGCCGCCTGGGTGTTCAGCTCCGGGATGGCCGCCGAGGCGGCAACGCTGCTGAGCTGCTGCAAGACCGGCGACCACGTGGTCTGCATTGGCGACGTCTACGGCGGCACCTATGAGCTGCTCGGCACCAACCTCCCGGACCTTGGCATCACCACCACGTTCCTGCTGGGGTCACAACTGGACCGCCTCCCCGAGGCGCTGAGGCCCAACACGCGCCTGGTGTTCTTTGAGACGCCCACCAATCCCAACATGGAAGTGCTGGACATCGCGGCCATCGCCGCCATTGCCCGGCGGCACGGGGTGCTCACCGTGGTGGACAACACGTTTGCCACGCCGGTGAACCAGGACCCGCTGGCGCTGGGCGCGGATCTCGTCGTGCACAGCACCACCAAGTACCTGGGCGGGCACAGTGACCTCACCGGTGGCGCCGTCATCGGGTCCGCCAGACTGCTGCAGCCCATCTGGATGTGGCGCAAGAACCTGGGGCAGATGATGGCGCCGGAGGTGGCGTTCCTGCTGGCGCGCAGCCTGCGGACGCTGGTCATCCGCGTGCGTGCGCACAATGACGCCGCGGCCACGCTGGCGCGCCGGCTGGCGGAACACCCCCGCGTGGCAAGCGTGAACTACCCGGGGCTGACCACGCATCCGGGCCACGCCGTGGCGCGCGCCCAGATGAAGGGGTTCGGAGGCATGTTGAGCTTTGTTGTCCGCGGTGATGCCGCCGCCACCGCCGCCGTGGTGGACCGGCTCCGGTTGTTCGCCATTGCCCCCAGC
Organism: Deltaproteobacteria bacterium; assembly: GCA_016218805.1. Taxonomy (GTDB): domain Bacteria; phylum Myxococcota; class JACRCW01; order JACRCW01; family JACRCW01; genus JACRCW01. The sequence goes on from JACRCW010000080.1 coordinate 104,088, forward strand.
CTGGGCGGCGTGGAGAGCCTGGTCACGCAACCCGTCACCACCACGCACCACGGGCTCACGCCGGAGGAGCGCGCACGGCGCGGCATTGTGGACGGGATGGTGCGCCTCTCCGTGGGCCTGGAGGACGTTGAAGACCTGTGGGCTGACCTGGAACAGGCGCTGGCGTCCTGATCCGGTTTGACCCCGCCTACTACGGGGCGTAGGAGACGGGGCATGACCGCGGTGAAACGCCCGCTGGGTGAGCTCGAGCACGCCATCATGACCGTCCTGTGGACGCGCGCGCCGCTGTCCGGCCGCGAGGTGCTGGCTCGGCTGCACCGGCGCCCGCAGCCCGCCTACACCACCGTGATGACGGTGCTGGACCGCCTGCACGCCAAGGGGTTTGTGGAGCGGGTGAAGGACGGCAAGGCGTTCCTCTACGGGCCCACCGTGTCACGCGAGGAATGGACGGCACAGAACGCGCTGCGCGCGCTCGGGAAGGACCCCACCACGGGGGTGCTCGTGGCGTTCCTGGACTCCGCGGAGCGCGCGGATTCGGACCTGATGGACCGCCTGGAGCGTCTCATTGCCGCGCGCCGGGAGCGTGGCACGTGAGCGCGCTGCTGCTGGGCCCGCCGCTGCTGGCGGTCTTCCTGGTGTCCGCGGCGGGCGTCACGGCGTGCACCGCGTGGCCGGGCCGGTGGAGCGCGCGGCGCGCGGGTGTCCTGGCGCTCCTGGCCGTGGCCGGGCCCCTGGTAGCGGGCCTGCTGACCGCCGCCGCGTTCCTGGCGCCGCTGTTGGAGGGCCACTGTCATTGCGCCGACCACGGGCTCCATCACCCGCACCTGTGTCCGCTCCATCCCGCGCATGCGGCCGCGCTGGTGGCACCAGGCGTGTACGTGTTGGCTGCGTGGGTCCTGTTTGTCGCGCCGGACGTGGGCGGGCTGGTCCGCGGCCTGCTGCACGCGGCAGTTTGGCGGCGGGCTGTTCTGCGGACGCCGGCCCGGCGGGTGGCAGGCCACCGGGTCCACCTGTCCGGGTGCGGTGGCCTGGGCGCGGTGACGGTGGGTCTGCTGCGGCCCGTGATCGTCGTGGATCCGCGGGTGTGGGACGCGCTGGCACCCGCAGAGCGCAAGGCCGTGGTCCAGCACGAGGCCGCGCACGCGCGTCGACGGGATGCGCTGGTGCTCCTGGGGCTGCGCTTGTGGACCGCCCTGTGCCCGCTGCCCGCGCTCCGGCGCGTGGTGGACGCGTGGCGCGTGGCCGCGGAGCACGCCTGTGACCGGTACGCCGCCGGGCGGGTCGGGAACGCGTGCATCGTCGCTGCCGCGCTGGTTGCCGTGGAACGCGCCCGCCACGGCCCGCTCCCGGCGTTCCCGCCACAGGGTGTGCTGCCGGTTGGCGGCGGGGACGGACTGGAGCACCGGGTGCAGTCCCTGCTGGCCGATCCCCCGGCAGCGCCCCCCGCCGCGCATGCCGTCCTCCCCGTCGTGGCGCTGGCCCTGGCCGGCGGCGTCCTGGCGCTGGGCGTCGCCGCGGATGGGGCCCATCACTTCGTCGAAACCGTCCTCGGTTTCCTCTTCCCCGCCCGCTGAGGCGGCACGCGCTGCGTTTGCGGCGGGTTGCCCAGGAATTCACATACTACAGCGCGTAGTACAGCCATTGCGGTGCTGCGGCTGGGAGTGACGGCGTGCCCGGGTGCGCCGGCGCCGCACCGGCACCCGCATGACGCGCCGGAGGTCCGCCCGTCGCCATCACGCGCTGGACGGCGCAGCCTGAGCTGTTTGTGGAGTTTCCGTGGCTGGCACGGCCCTGTTCCACGCCCACGGCACGAGCCGGGAGGGCACACAGGCCGCCACGCGCGGCGCCTTACGCGTGGCCTTCCGGCGTGAGGGACGGGTCGCCGCCGAGGGCAGCGCCGCGGGGGGTGGCCCGCCCCGGCGTGTTCACGCCGGAGACCACCGCACCGGCGCCGGGCGAGTCCCAGGTGGAAAGGGTCTACGCCGTCGAGGGCGACGCGGACACGTTCGGTTGCGGCGCGGTCACCGTGCACGCGACGCCGACCGCAGCGACGGAGGAGGTGCCCGCGGGGGCGGCCATCGCGTTCGGCGTTGTTGTGGTTCTGCGCTCCGCGGTGGTGGAGCTGAACACGCGCCCCTGGGTGTTTGTGCAGACGGAGGGCCAAGCCCTGTTCACGGTTGGGCAACCGCCGGCAGGTCAATCGGGATCGTACGTACTGCAAGGACGCCTGCCGCCGGGATGTCCAGCTCCTGCTGGCGGCACTTTCCGCTGCTGCGCCACGCCACCCGGCGCATCCCTGCGGGTGCGCTGAACGCGGGCGCTACCACCGCTTTCCCGTCCACCCATGCCGCGTCAGGCTGGGGGGAGAGCAGGACAAGATTCTCCCCGGGCGAGGCGGCCGGTGCGGACTCCCTGGGACACGCGGTGTCAGCCGCCCCGCGCGTCTCCGCGTAACGTTTCTCAACCTCAGGCGGCGGATGCACCTGGTGGCGCGCGGCCTGCAGGCGCAGCGCGATGAGCGGCAACCCCTGCTGGCAGCGTTTGAGCTCCACCGTTCCGTACGCGCTCTGGCGACGGACGCGGTCGTACTCCGCCACGCGTTTGGGAAGTTGTACGCAGTAGGTATCCAGCCGCTTCTCTGCCTCCAGGAGGCTCCTCTCCGCGTCCGCAAACGCGCGCACCGCGGACTGGGACAGCGCCAGATCCACCCAGCGGTCCTGGTCTTCCGGCCACCGTTCCACCACGACACGTGCCGCCCACAGCGACGCCTGCGTGCCGCGCGTCTGCTCCGCGATGAGCCGCAGGTTGGAGCGCACCGCCGGTTCCTCGCCCATCTCCGGCTCCAGCGCGGCCAACGCGGGGCCCAGGTCCTTGACGTCCGCGTGACGCGCCATGACGCGCAGCACGCGCTGCGCCGCACGCGCCCGCTCCTCGGACCCGGGGGGCAACCCCTCAAACAACTCAAACGCCTCCTCCTTGGACTCCGTGTCCGGCGCGCCCAGGATGGCGCGCGCGGCGAGGATCAGCACCGTGCGCATGCGGCGAACGTCGTCGTCAGACTGGCCCTCCTGTCTGAGCAGCGCGCGCGACGCGCGGAACGCCTGCAGGTGGTTCTCCTTCTCCAGGAAGCGCTCTGCCTGTTGCACGCGGTCCAGGCAGGACGCGGCCAGGGCCACCGCACACACGGCGATAACGATTCTCTTCGGCTCAGCCTTCAAAGCGGTATCCCATGCCTCTCACGGTGACGATGTACCTGGGGTTCTCCGGGTCCGCCTCCAGCTTGGTACGCAACGCGCGCACAAAGTTGTCCACGGTGCGCGCGGTGCCTTCGTAGTCCGCGCCCCACGCGCGGCGCAGCAGGCTCTCGCGGTCCTGCACGCGGCCGGGCCGTTCCATCAGGCACTGCAGCAGCGCCAGCTCCGTGGAGGTCACGTTCACCGGCTCGCCGCCGCGCGTGACCTTCCCCGCCGCCAGGTCCACCACCACGTCACCAAATGCGTGCAGGCGCCGCGGCTCATCAGCGGGACGGCGCATCAGCGCCCCCACGCGCGCCAGCAGTTCCTGCAGCCCAAACGGCTTGGACATGTAGTCATCCGCGCCCAGCTGCAGGCCCATCACCTTGTCCGCTTCTGAGCCCTTGGCGGACAGCATCAGCACGCGCGTGCGCGCCCCCGCAGCGCGCATCCCGCGCAACACCTCAAACCCGTTGAGCTCCGGCATCATGACGTCAAGAATCACCAAATCGTACCCGCCGTTGAGGGCGCGGTCCAGGCCGGTGCGGCCGTCCCGCGCAATGTCCACGTGGTAGCCCTCGTAGCGCAGGTTGATGGACAGGCCGGTGGTGATGGCCGCGTCATCCTCGACAATGAGGATGCGCCTGGACGGGGCCGCGGTCTCTGCCAAGGCTTCCTCCTTCACCCGCGCGCGCGGGCCTCCGCCATCAGGGCCTGTTCATGCTGCCGCAGGGACGCGGTGGGCAGTTCCACGGTGAAGGTGCTGCCCTTCCCGGGCGTGCTCTGCAGGCGGATGCGGCCACCGTGTGCCTCCACCACGTGCCGCGCCAACGCCAGGCCCAGTCCGCTGCCGTGTGCGCGCGCGTTGAGCGGGTCCTCCGCCCGGTAGAACCGCTCAAAGATCTTCTTCTGCTCGCGCCGGGGCACGCCCGGGCCGTTGTCACTGACCGCAAACGCCACCATGCTGCCCCGCTGTTCCACCCGCAGCCCAATGCGCTTTTCCTCCGCCGTGTACTTGAACGCGTTGTGCAGCAGGTTGAGCAGCGCCTCCGTGATGGCGTCCGGGTCCACCAGCAGCGGCGCATCCGGCGCAAGGACCTCGCGGGTGAGCACGTACGGCGCCTCCAGCGCCTGCGTGGCGAACGACTGGAGCGCCGCCTCTGCGATCTCCCCCGCCGTCACGGGACGCTTCTGGTAGCTCTTCTTGCCCGCCTCCACGCGGGCCCAGTCCAGCACGCGTTCAATCATGCCGGACAACCGCTCGGTCTCCTGTGCGCACAGGCGCAGGCATTCCAGCTCTTCCTCGCGGCTCTGCACGCGCCCCAGCCGCACGGTCTCCAGGAACATGCGGATGGAGGTCAGCGGGGTGCGCAACTCGTGGCTCACGTGGCTGACAAAGTCCGTCTTGAGCCGCCCCAGCTGCACTTCGCGGTACAGGGACATGCTGACCCACGCCACGCCCACCGCCAGCAGCACGTAGAACAGGAACAGCAGCGCCGAATACAGCACCGCGGTGGTGCGCACCTGCTGGGCCAAGAGGTCATCCCCCAGCAGGCGGGCCTGCAGGCGGTAGCTGTCCAGCGGCGGCGGCAGGCGCAGCTCGGTGATGACGTCACGGCGGAACAGGTCCGCGGGCTCCGCGCGGCCCTGCAGCCAGTCATCCAGTGTGCGCCGCATCGCCTCGGCGGTATTGGCCGGCGGCAGGTCGGTGTCGTGGACCAGTTCCACCACCGCGGTCTCGGGCGGGAAGTGGCGCGGGGCCAGCTCGGGGAGCAGCTCGCGGACGCGGCCCAGCTGCGCCTCCACCACGCGGTTCATGTTCTCCGGGTCACCGGGGGCATCCCGGATGGCGCGGGCCACGGGCTCCAGCGGCGCGGCCAGCTCCGCCGCCAACAGGCGGAGTTTCTGCGCGTAGGACTGCTTGAGCCGCGCCTCGGCCACGGCACGCGCGTCGACAATGGCCAGGATCCCAAACCCGCTGATGGCAAAGCTGGGGACCGCGACAAAGATGGTGAACACCACGAACAGTCCGCGGAATCCGCGTCCGGCCCCCCTGCGTGTCGTCGTTGCCATGCGCGTGCTGACCGTCCGTGCGCGTTCCCTACGCCCACCTCCTTGTACACCACGCGGCGGGGGACGGTGGACGCGGCGGCCGTGGATGCCTATCTGACCACCCACTTTGCCGGGACCGCTGGTCTCCGGCCCGGAGGAACACCCATGGGTCAGTCCGCTTCATCGCCCGCTCCCCTGCCCTTCCCGCCCAAGGACGCCGTTCGAGACGTGATCATCGTCGGGTCGGGCCCCGCGGGTTACACGGCGGCGCTGTACTGCGCGCGCGCCAACCTGCAGCCGCTGATGTTTGAAGGGGACATCCCGCACATCCCCGGCGGACAACTGATGATCACCACGGAGGTGGAGAACTACCCGGGGTTTCCCGACGGCGTGGCGGGTCCGGACCTGATGGAGAAGCTGAAGGCGCAGGCCGCGCGGTTTGGCACGGAGCTGGTGCAGAAAAGCGTGAGCCGGATTGACTTCAGCAAACGCCCGTTCCGCGTGGAGGCGGATGACGAGGTGCGGTTTGGCAAGGCGATCATTGTGGCCACCGGCGCCACCGCGCGCTGGCTGGGCGTGGACAACGAAGACGAGGCCCGCAACCGCGGCGCCTCCGCGTGCGCCACCTGTGACGGCGCACTGTTCCGCGGCCGCGAGCTGGTGGTGGTGGGCGGCGGTGACACCGCCATGGAGGAGGCCACCTTCCTCACGCGCTTTGCCACCAAGGTCACGCTGGTGCACCGGCGGGATTCGTTGCGCGCGTCCAAGGTGATGGCGGACCGCGCGGCCAAGAACCCCAAGATCGCCTTCAAGTGGAACAGCGTCGTTGAGAAGTACCTGTTTGACGACAAGAAGTACGTCAACGGTGTGGTGCTCAAGGACGTCAAGACCGGCAAGACGGAGAACTTCCCGTGCGGTGGCGTGTTTGTTGCCATTGGGCACAAACCCAACACGGAACTGTTCCACGGCGTGCTGGACACCGACGAGAACGGCTACCTGAAGACCAAGGGCGGCCCCAAGGGCGCCACCATGACCAACGTCACCGGTGTGTTTGCGTGCGGGGACGTGCAGGACAGCTACTACCGCCAGGCCGTCACCGCCGCGGGCAGCGGCTGCCAGGCCGCCATTGACGTCGAGCGGTGGCTGGAAGCCGTAGGTCACTGACCCCGTCTTGCCGTGGCGCGGTCCGCTTGGCAGGCTGCGCCCATGCGACAACCCACGCGCGTTCTGCCGGGCCTGTGCACCGTGTTCTTCCTGGGTGGCGGCTGCACCGGCTGCCCCGTGACGGGAACAACGGACGGTGGTGGCGGCGGTGGCGCGGCCGACGCGGCGGGCCACCACGACGCCGGGGGGACCGGTTCCTCTTCCGGCGCCAGCGCCGACGCGGGCCGTGACGCCGGCCCCGTGACGTTGGACGGTGGTCCGCGGGACGCGGCGGCGCACCCGCCCGACGCTGCGGTGGAGGTGGACGCGGGCAGCCCATTTGACCATTGGCCCATCACGTCCACCGGCGCGCTGGACCCGGTTCCAGGACTGGTCACCCCCGGCGCCACCGCGGACGGCGGGTGCGCGGCGCCCATCCCGGTGGACCCGCCGGACCTGGAGGTCGGTGCCGCCACCACGCACCGCTTCACCGGCACGGTGCCCGGCATCGCTGAGACGGGAACCTTCTACGTGTACGCGGGCAACGGCCTGGAGATTGTGGGCCCGGCGGAGACGGACACGGCGGGCGCTTACGCGGTCTCCGTGCCGCTGTTCTGCGGCTACAACCTGGTGAAGCTGACGTGGGACACCGGGACCGCGTGCCGGCCGTCCACGGTGCACCGGGTCTACTCGCGCGCGTGCACCAAGATGGACCTTCGCATCACCATCCTGTGGGATGCCATCGGGCGGGACTGGGAGCTGCACCTGATCCGCCCGGGCGGGCGCATCAATGACTCCGTCAGCGACTGCACGTGGACCACCTGCATCAACGGCAGCCCTGACTGGGGACGCCCCGCCGATCCGAGCGACGATCCGCACAAGGACGTTGACGACGTGACGGCGTTTGGACCGGAGAGCATCTACCTGCCGGAGCTGGAGACGGGCGTCTACACGGTGATGGTGGAGCACTGGAATGCGTCCGGTGACCCCGCATCGGATGGGCAGGCCATCATCAACCTCGCAGGGCAGACGCGCGTGTTCACCCTTTCGGACCTGGCGCCCATGCGGGTGTGGACGGTGGCCACCATTGACGGGACCACCGTCACGGAAGGCGGCGCGGTCCATGACTGCTCGGCGAATTGGTCGGGCGGTTGCCGCGACGCGATCCCCTGAGCGTCACAGCGCGCCCTTCCACGGGGCCCCCAGCGCCTCCTTCATCCGGCGCAGCGTCACGGCGGAACGACCGGCGCGGCCCCGCAGCGGCGGCGCCCCGCCACCCGCCAGCACAGACACGCATCCGCGCACGGACTGGGCCAGCGCATCCAGGTCGTACCCACCCTCCAGGCACAGCACCATCTTCCCGGCGGCGTGACGGCGCGCCACTTCGCGCACCGCACCGCACAGCGCCGTGAATCCCTCCGTCGTCAGTTCCATGCCGCCCAGCGGATCATCCCGGTGCGCGTCAAACCCCGCGGACACCATCACCAGCTCCGGACGGAACGCTTCCGCAATGGGCAGCAGCACCTCCGCAAACACGGCCGCGTAGTCCGCGTCGTCACAGCCGGCCGGCAGCGGGGCGTTCACCGTGAAGCCCGCACCGTCACCCGCGCCGGTCTCCGTGACGTCGCCACTGCCCGGGTAGAACGGATACTGGTGCGTGCTCATGAACAGCACGTCACGCCGCGCGTAGAACGCATCCTGCGTGCCGTTGCCGTGGTGGACATCCCAATCCACAACGAGCACCCGCGCGATCCCGCGGGAGACCGCGTGTGCCGCACCGATGGCGAGGTTGTTGAAGAAACAGAAGCCCATGGCCCGGGTGGGCGTGGCGTGATGGCCCGGTGGCCGGACCAGCGCAAACGCATTCTCCGCGCGCCCGTCCAGCACGGCATCCACCGCTTGCACAGCCGCACCCGCGGCCAGCAGCGCCGCGTCCACAGAGCGGGGGCTCGTTGCAGTATCGGGATCCAGCGCGTCATGCCGGCCGCGCGCGGACAACACCTGCTCCACCAGCGCGGCGGAGTGCACGCGCCGCAGCGCAGCGTCATCAACGGGGCGCGCGTCCTCCCACGCGGTCACCGCCACGGGCTCACCGCGCAGCACGGACAGAATGGTCCCAAGGCGTTCCGCGCGCTCGGGGTGGCCCGCACCGGGGTGGTGGTCCAGACAGGTGGGATGGGTGAGCAGCAGGGTGGTCATGACGCCGCAAGCCTACCGCGTTCAGCGCGGTCATTGACGCCGAGGTCCGCGGTACCCAAGATCCCGTCCCGGATGTCACCCACCCTGTTCCTGGCGTCGGCGGTCCTCATTGCGGCACCGGCGTTGCCGGAGCGCCTGGCGCGCTTCCCGGTGCAGGGTCCGCCGGAGCTGGCCGGTCCCGCCGCGCACGAGGTGGACGCGGCGTTGGCACGCTGGAGCAGATGGCCGCGCGTGCCCGCCGTGGAGATGGACGGACTGGGCCTCATGGGCGGGCTGGAGAAGGCGCTGGCCTGCAGTGGCGAAGATGCGTGCAGCGCGCAGGCGGCCCGCATGGCCCAGGCGCGCTACGTGTTGTTCTGCCGCATTGCGGCGGACGCGGTGACCGTGGCGGTCTACGACGCGGGCGAAGGGAAGCTGGTCAAGCGCGTCCTGGAGCGGACCACGGAGCCGCTCGCGTCCATCGAGCTCGCGGTGGCGCGCGCGCTCGCGCCCGAGGAGGCCACGGGTCTGCTCGTCGTTGACGGCGCGGGCCCGGTGGAAGTGGACGGCGAGGTGGTGCGTAGCCCCGCGCGCGTGGCAGCAGGAACCCACCAGGTCCGCATTGGACGGGACCCGCCGCGGGCGCTGCGGGTGCCCCTGCGGGGCGAGATCCGCGTGGTCGCCCCGGAGGCGCTGCGCGCTCCACGCTGGGGTGCGCACCTTCTCGTGGGTGCGGGCGCACTGGTGATGGTGGCCGGCGTCGTGGGCGCGCTCGGTGGCCTGACGGCGGTGGCCGCATGGGCGGAACGGCGCATCACTGCTTCACAGCCGGAGCGCCTGGAGGGCTCAGCCCGCCTGCAACGGTTTGTGCTGTGGCAGGCAGGCGTGGCCGGTGGGCTGGCGGCGGGGATGATGGCCGTGGCGGCGCTGTTGCTGGGGAGCGGGGCCGCGCTGCTGTTGGGCGGTGCAACCTGGGAAGTGATGGGCTGAGGCTGGAGGGAAGCATGTTGATGCGTTGGTTCATCCCGCGGTGCCCTGCGTTGCTGGCGCTGGCGTTGCTCTCCGCCTGCCCGCCCGATCCGACGGGGAACTACCGCGGCTGCCGCGACGACACGGATTGCCTCAACGGCTACCGCTGCGTGCAGTCCGGCGCCGACACCGCCGTCTGCGAACGCCGCGACAACAACACCGCCACCAGCGCGCCCACCGCCACCAGCGCCGTTTCCGGCGGCGCCTCCTCGTCGGCGGCCGCCGCGTCATCAGGCCCGTTGTGCGACCTTGCACAACTTACGCGCACATGCACCGCGCTGGGCATGGCGCAGGATGGCAACCGGTGCCTGTGCGTGGCCATCCCGCCTGCGCCCGACGCGGGCGTGGACGCCGGAACCTGCAACCCCGTGCTGCTGCGCTCCATCTGTGACGCGCTGGGCAAGGACACGGATCCCGGCGCGTGCCTTTGCAGGGACTACCCGCCGGACGGCGGGTTTGACGCGGGACCAAACGGCTGCCGCGTGGACACGGACTGCGCCACTGGCGAGTTCTGCTGCGGACTGCGCTGCCAGCCCACCAACGCCAACACCATCAACCGGCATTGCGGCTGCGCGCCCGGCGTGCCGGGGGACACCGGCGTGGACTGCACCACGGGAACAAGTGGGCGGCGTTGCATGGGCCCTGCTGACGCGCCGCTGGACGTGCGTGACGGTGGCGTGCGCGGGCTATTGGCCGGCGCGGTGTGCGGCTGCGGGGATGAGCGGCTGGCGCCGGATGACTGCGGTGTCGACGGGGAAGGGCTGGCCGCGTACTGCGTAGACCACCGCTGCGCGTGGCAGTCCACCACGCAGTGCGGGCCCGCGCGGGAGCCGTGCAGCGCGGCGCGCGGCGGAATGCACTGCATTGCCCAGGACGGCGGGGCGGGCCGGTGTGCCTGCGACGCCAACGCGGCGGATGCCACGGCGGAGTGCCCGCCGCTGCAGTCCCAGTTCCGCGCGGCCAGCCGGTGCGCCAGCGGCACCCTGCCTGCACCGTGGGGCACCTGCGCGTGCGGGTCAGGAACCGCGCTGTGCGTGGGCAGCCCCACCAGCACCTGCTGCAACACGTCCGGGTCCGCCATGGCGTGTGTCAACGTGACGTCGGACAGCAGCCACTGCGGCATGTGCGGCGTGGTGTGCGAAGACAACAACGCCAAGGGCTGCGCCATGCGTGCGCCCGGCACGTTTGCCAGTTGCGCCGGCACCTACAGCTACTCCAACGACGAGTGCTACCCCGGCACCGCGCAGAACCCGTTGGCCACAACCAACAAGGTCCGCGCCGTGCAGACCGCCAGCTACGTCTACGCATGCGTGTGTGACGCGTTCCGCGCGTACGGTGACGAGAGCGCCTGCCCGCCGGGCTACCACTGCTGCCCCGCCGGTGTGGCGGACGCCGGCGCCGGCTGCTGCGAACGCGTCTGCACCACGCCCGCCGCCTCCAACCGCTGCTTCACGACGTGGCCCAGGGACGCCGGCACCGCTGACGCCGGCCCTTGACGCTCCCCCGCCGCTCCCCCATATCCGCTCCGCCCGTCGACAACGCGGGCTGAGGTGCCTGATGCGGCTCATCAAGATTGCGCTGTGCAGCGTGAATGCCACCGTGGGAAGCGTGAAGTCCAACGTGGACCGCTGCGTGCGCCTGGCCACGGAGGCGGCGCGGGACGGCGCCACCGTGGCCGCGTTCCCGGAACAGGTTGTCGGCGGGTATTCGCCGGAGGACCTGGTGCAGTGGCACGGGTTTGTGGAGGCGCAGTGGCGGGAGCTGTCACGCTTTGGCCGGGAGACGGCGGCGCTGGACCCCGTGTTCATCCTGGGCGTGACGGTGGGCGCGGGCGGGCACCTGTACAACGCGGTGGCGGTGGTGCACCGCGGCGCGGTGCTGGGCGTGGTGCCCAAGGAGAAACTGCCCACCTACGGCGTCTTCTATGAAGCCCGCACCTTCTCGCCGGGCGCGCCCGGCCTGTCCGGCAACGTTGCGGGTGTCCCCTTTGGTGACCTGGTGTTCGCGTTTGATTTTGGCACCCTGGGCGTGGAGGTGTGCGAGGACGCGTGGTCTCCTGACGGGCCGCTGCGCCGCCGCAGCTACGCGGGCGCCGAGCTCATAGTGAACGTCTCCGCCAGCCCGTTCCGCATGGGCGTCATGGGCACCCGCCGCGAAATGCTGGCCACGCGCTCCGCGGACAACCAATGCACGCTCGCGTACGTGAACCTGGTGGGCGCCAATGACGGGCTGGTGTTTGACGGTGGGGGCTTTGTGCACCAGAACGGCCGCCCCGCGCTGGAGGCCCCGCGCTTCCGTGAAGGGCTCGCCTCCGTCGTGGTGGACCTGGACCGCACGCGCCGGCTGCGCACGGAGAACACCACGTGGCGGCGGGATTGCCAGCAGGCGCTTGAACAGGTTGCGCGCCCCACCGTGGTGGAATGCACCGGCCGCACCGCGGACCGCACCGCGTTGGCCTATCCGTTTCCACCGCACCGTTCGTTCTTCCTCCCGGGCGCCGCCGCGCGGCGCACGGCGCGTGAGGAGTTTGCCGAGGACCTGCTGGACGCGCTGTCCACCGGCGTGGGCGACTACCTGGAGAAGACCGGCGCGTTCCGCGGGCTGGGCATTGCGCTCAGCGGCGGCCGGGACAGCCTGCTCACGCTGCTCGTTGCCTGGCGCTACCTGCAACGCCGCTTGGCGGACCTGTCGGAGACGGAACGCCGCGCCAAGGTGGGCGCGCTGATGCACGCGTTCTACATGCCCACGCGTTTCTCGTCGGACCACACACAGAAGAGCGCGCAGCGCATCAGTGATGACCTGGGCGTGCCGCTCAAGGTGGTGCCCATTGAGGAAGCCTTCAAACGCGAAGCGGACGCGGCGCGCGAAATGGTGGGCGGGGACCTCACGCCCGTGACCATGCAGAACGTGCAGGCGCGCATCCGCGGCCAACGCATGTGGAACTGGGCCAACACCACCGGGATGCTGTTCCTGCAGACGGGCAACATGAGCGAAAAGGCGATGGGCTACACCACCATTGGCGGCGACCTGGAGGGCGCGCTGGCGGTGCTGGCCAATGTGCCCAAGACCGTTGTCATCTTCCTGCTGGAGTACCTGCTGGAGAAGCACGGCTTTGAAGGGATCCGCATGACGCTGGCCGCCCCCGCCGGGCCGGAGCTGGCTGCCAACCAGAAGGGCGAAGACGAATTGATGCCATTCCCCGTGCTGGACAGCTGCTTCTACCTGTACGCGGCGGAGAAGCTGTCACCGGCGGAGATGACACCGGTGTTGTGCACCATGTTTCCTGAGTTTGACCGCGCGCAGGTGGACGCATGGGTGACGCGGTTCACGCGGCTGTTCGTGCAGTCCATCTACAAGTGGGTGCAGGCGCCGCTGAGCCTGCACGTCGGAAACCTGGATCTGGATCGCGAGCGCGCCCTGCAGCTTCCCGTGGTGGAGACGACGGAGTGGACGCGCTGAACTGCGTCAGCCCGCCAGTGCCAGCGCGCCACCGCGCAGCACCTCGTCGACAATGTGCGCGCGCTCGGACGGCTTGAGGCCCAGAAATTCAATGGCCGCCCGCCGGCCCTCGCTCCGCAACACGCGGCCCAGCACGGTCACCGCCCACCGGTCCGCCGCGAACACCACGCGCAACGTGAGGAAGCTGCGCGCGGGCAACGGTTCAGGGGTCTCCAGCAGCATGCCGCCCGCGCCCACGTCCCGGCCCACCGCCACCACCGCATCCCGCTTCCGGCAGATGGCCACCTTCCCCTGGAACGCCGCCCTCTCAAATGCACGCCGTGACATGTCCACGCCTCCTTGGAGCCCGCCCACCTTTCAACACGTTCCATGCCAATGGACACCGCGAGGTGGCCGGATGGAAACCCGGCCGTGGCGCCTGCGGTTTTGCGCACCGCCGCGGATTGGCCGGCAGAGGCGCAGGCCTGGGAAAACCGTGCACGCGTGACATTTCCGTCGGTGCACTAACGCGTGCGGCATCCGCCGTTTGACGGATACGCTCACAGAATCCAGCTGACCCACGTGGCCGCGTACACAGCGACCAGCAACGCCGCCACCACATCCAGCAGCGCGCCGGTGCGCATCATGACGGGGAGGCGCACGTAGCCGCTGCCAAACACGATGGCATTGGGCGGCGTGCCGGCAGGCAGCGCAAAGTCGCACGACGCGGCCACCGTGGCAGAAAACAACAGCGGCAGCGACGGGGGCAGCACGTTCAGCATCACGTTGATGGTTGCGGTGTTGGAGGCCACGGCGGACAGCGCCACGGTGGACAGCGCCACCACGCCGTACTGCACGGCCACCGGCTGGTCCTGCAGCCCGCGCAGCTGTCCCGCCAGCCACGTGGAGAACCCGCTGGTCTCCAGCCCCGCCGCCATGGCAAAGCTCCCGCCCAGCAGCAGCAGCGTGTCCCACGGCACGCGCTTCAACGTGGGCCAGGAGACGCGCCCCAGCGCCAGCACGGTGGCGCCTGCCAGCATGGCCACCGTGGCCTCGTAGTGCTTGCCCTGGAAGCGGAAGCCGGGCCACGGCGCCGGCACGTGTGGGGCAATGACGTCCTTGAGCACGTCCCCCAGCATCCAGGCCACCGCGGCCACGGAGAACACCAGCGCCACCTGGCGTTCGCCGCGGCCCATGGGGCCCAGCGCCGTCAGCGCCGCGCGCAGCGTGTCCCGCCCGGTGCCGGAACGGGGCGCATCCCGGCGGCCGCTGAGCCACAGGAACAGCCAGCACACCGGCAACAGCAGCAACACAAACGGCAGCGCCGCGGCGACGTACTCAAAGAACCCGATGTCACGGTGGAGCACGCGGCTGGCGTACCCGCAAAAGATGGAGTTTGTGCCCGTTCCAATCTTGGTGCCAATGCCGCCGACGTTGGCGCCGTACGCCACCGCCAACATGATGGATCCGCCGTACGCCTGCAGGCGCCCGCCTCCCGCCTGCGCCTCCAGCTGCCGCACCAGCGCCAGCGCAATGGGGCACATCATGACAGCGGTGGCCGTGTTGCTGATCCACAGGGACACCATCGCCGTGGCCAGCAGCATCCCCAGCAGCAGGCGCGGCGGATCCGTGCCCACCGCCGTCATGATCTGCAGCGCCACGCGCCGGTGCAGCCCCGTCTCCTCCATGGCCGCGCCCAGCACCATGCCGCCCAGGAACAGGAAGATGTACGCGTCCACGTACGGCGCCGCGGCGCCGGCCATCCCGTTCACGAAACCGCCGCCAAACACGCCCAGCAGCGGGAAGGCCACCAGCGGCACGCACGCCGTCACGCCAATGGGCAGCGCATCGGTGAGCCACCACAGCGCCATGAGCAGGGCGACGCCGGCCGCGCGCGCGGGACGGTCACCGGCGCCGGGGATGTCGCGCAGCGGGTTGGGGAGCACGCACAGGGCGGCGCATGCCACCACGCCCAGCAGGAGCCCCGCCCGTCGCCACATGGTCCGGCACCGCACTGCCTTGGGCTGATCCTGTCAAGGGACTTGAAGGCCACGCGCGCTTCTGGAAGGTTGCCCCCGCCCGGCGCCCCCGCCGAGGCCGCGGAGTCCGACGATGTCATCCGGCATGCTTCCCGTTGTTCGCGTGGCGCTGCTCCTGCTGGCCGTCTGTCTCCCCACGGTGGCGCGGGCCCAGGCCGCACCCGCGGACAACGCGGCCCCGCTGCCACCCGCCTCAGAAGGCGAGTTTGTCCCATATGCGCCGGCGCCGCCCGCCGACGCGGCAGCCACCCCGCCCCCGGCGACGACGACGACGACGACTCCCGCGCCGGCCGCGCAGCCCCCGCCGCCCGCCGCACCGCCTCCGGCCGCGGTGGAAGCGCCGCCACCCGTCATCAACGCTCCGCCTCCGGCCGCGCCCGCTTCGCCGCGTACGGACGACAAATGCGGCGGTCCGCGGCGCGGGTTCTTCCGTGGTCCCATCCCCAACTGGGCGGCTGGCGCCGTCGCGGGCGGTGCTGTGGGCGCGCTGGGGTTTTCGCTGCTGGGGCTGGGTGCCGCGCTGGTGATCAACATCGCCGTGGTGCGCGGGTACCTGCCCACGCCGTCTGCGCAGTTGCCGGGCGTGTACGCGCTGCCACTCGCCGCGCTGCCGCTGGGCGCCGTGCTGGGCGCGGTGGTGGGCGGTGTGGCCGCGCCGTTCATCCCCACCCTGCCCATCAGCCGTCCCTGCACCACGGGCCCCGGGAATGACCCCACGCTGCGGCAGAGCGGCACGGCGTCAGCACCCGGCACCGGCTGACGGCAACCCCAACGCGGCAGCGGCGAGCGTACGCGCCTGCTGCCCAGACCCGATCCAGTCTGCCGCCCACAGGGCCCGTCCCAGATTTCTTTCTGGGAGGGTGTCCAATAAGGGGACCCTCGCGCGTCATCCTCCCAAAGAAGCCCGTACTTCGCGGGCGCCGCTTTCAGGAGAAGCCATGTCTGATCGCAAGTTCCTCGTCCTGTTCCGCCGGGCTCCCCCGTCATCCCAGCAGCCGGAGCCTTCTGCGGAAGACATGCAGAAGATGTACGCCGTCTTCAACACGTGGAAGGAGAAGTACAAGCGCGAGATTCTCGACATGGGCAGCGCGCTCAAGCCCGGCGGCAAGGTGTGGCGGCATTCCGGCGTGACGGACGGACCCTTCGTTGAAGCCAAGGAGATTGTCGTGGGCTACATGATCGTGCAGGCCAAGGATTACGACGCTGCGGTGCGCGTGGCGGCGGAAGGCCCGCCCGGGATGGCGCCGGACGGGGCGTTGGAGATTCGCGAGCTCGCTGCGCACTGAGTGGCATGAAACCCGCGCGCACACCGTCGCCGGGAACCCCGCCGGCGCTCGTGGAGCATTCCTTCCGGCACGCCTACGGCAAGCTGGTGGCGGTGCTGGTGCGCAAGGTGGGCGTGCAGCATCTGGAGCGGGTGGAGGATGCGGTCCAGGGCGCCCTCCTGACGGCACTCACCGCATGGGATGCGCACGGCACGCCCACGGAGCCGGAGGCGTGGCTGTATCGTGTGGCCCACAACAACGTGATCAGCGCTCTCCGGCGGGAGGCAGGCCGCGCGCGCATCCTGGAGCGTGCCGGACAGGACGCGGATCAGGGCGCGGAAGTGAACGCGCCGCCGCATTTTGACGGGGAAGTCCCGGACGAACTCCTGCGCATGCTGTTTGTGTGCTGCCATGAATCCATTCCGCCGGATTCGCGGTTGGTCATGGCGCTGAAGACCTTGTGCGGCTTTGGCACCGGCGAGATTGCCGACCGCCTGTTCATCAGCGAAGCCCATGTGTTCAAACGCCTCGCGCGCGCGCGTGAGCGATTGCGCGAGCTTCTCGTCGACACCGAGACGCCGTCGCTGGACGCCATGCGGGCGCGCCTCCCGGGCGTGCACGCGGTCATCTACACCCTGTTCAACGAGGGCTACCTTTCCGCACGCCACGAACAGGCCATCCGCCGTGAATTGTGCGACGAGGCCATCCGCCTGGCAACGGTGTTGGCGAACCATCCTGCCGGCGCCACGCCCGAGACTTTTGCCTTGCTGGCGCTCATGCATCTGCACGCGGCGCGCCTTGATGCCCGGCGCGATATCACGGGCGGCCTGCTGCTCCTTGAGGAACAGGACCGGACGCGGTGGGACCAGACACGCATCCGCGCCGGCATGACGTGGCTGGCGCGCGCGGCCAGCGGTGAGACCTTCACGCGCTATCACGCCGAGGCGGGTATTGCCGCCGAGCATTGCCTCGCGCCGTCGTTCGCGGAGACCCGCTGGAGCGAGATCGCCGACCTGTACGCCATGCTCGAGAGCATTGACCCTTCCCCGTTGCACACGTTGAATCGCGCGGTGGCGATCGCCGAGGCCACCGGCCCTGAGGCGGCACTGGCATTGCTCCATGGAGTGATTCCGCCCAGCTGGCTGGAAGGCCATTACCTCTGGGCGGCGGTGCTGGCGGATCTTCACGGGCGTGCCGGGCACCGTGCACAAGCGGTCCGCTACGCCGAGACAGCGGTCAGTGCAGCGCCGACGGATCGCGTGCGCGAGGTGCTGCGCAGGCGCCTGGCGGGCAGGGTTTGACGCGCTCCACGACGCGTCGTGACTTCGGGCGGGGTGTGTCGGATCTTCACAGCCCTTCCGTTCCTGCCCGCTCGCGTTTTGAAGCGCAGGCGTTACTGCGCGAGACTCGCTGCTGAAGGCAACGAAGGACGAACATTGTCGCGGGTTCACCCGGTGGCTCGGGGAGGACGGTCATGAAGGCGCTGGTCTACGTCATTGCGTGCCTGGTGTTGCCGGTGGGGTTGATCTTTGGCCTGCGAGGCCCCCCCACGACGACGGAGCCCGACGCTGCGGAGTTCACCGAACCCAAACCCCTCGGCACGTGTGCGTACCGCGACTGCCAGAGGAGTGCGGTGGACACGCTGCCCGTCCGCGTCACGGTGGGGACGGATGCAGAATCCCACCGGATCATCATCAACGTGGCCAACCGGGATGTGCCGCTGTGTGCCAAGGATGCCAGTCATGCGCGCAAGGGAAAGTGGCCGCTGTACGGTGCCGCGTTCTTCCTCCCGTTGGTCTTCATGATCGGGTTCTCCCTGTTCGTGTCAGTGGGGTTGCTGGGGCTTGGCTTGGTCCTGGGCGGCCGTCAGAAGCCGGCGGCCCCCAAGCGTTGAGGATGGGTGGTGTGCATCAGCGCCAATGCGGGCCACACCAGGAAGCGCGAAACAGCGCCGTGAGGAAGCGCAACACGCTGCGGATGACGGGGGATTCCTGGCCAAAGCCCCGTCGGCGCTGCGGCTCAGCCCTTCTTCCGCGCCGCCTTCAGCTCCGCCAACTGACGCTTCGCTTTCTCTTCGGGCGTCTCCGCGGGCGCGGCCGCAGCGGCGGAAGGATTCAACTCCCGGTCCAGCGCCACGCGGTTCTCCGCCTCGCGGATGCCTTCCCGCGCGCGCGCCAGCGCCTGGTCCACCAGGGCATCCGACAGCGGGTCCCCCGGCTTGGCCACGCGCACGGCGGCCATCTGCGCGGCGCGCTCGCCTTCCTTGCCCACGCTGACCAGGCCGTCCATCTGCGCCAGCACCGCCGCGTGGTCGCGGTCCGCCTCCTCCGCGGCGGTCCGCTTGCGCGCCACGTCCTCGTCCAGCAGCGCGGCCTCGGGCGAACCCTCCGTGGCGGCGGCGCGTGCCTTCTCAGCGGCGGCCAGGGCCGCGGCGGCCTCCTCCTTGTGTGCCAGCGTGCGGCCGGCAATCTCACGGAGCTTGGCGCGGGCGTCGCGCACGGATTCGCGGGGCGTGTTCATGGGCGGGAAGCTACGCCCGCGCGCGGTGCGCCGTCACCTCTGGGGGAGCGCGGGGCAGATGTCCCGCAGCAGCCCCACAAAACGGCTCTCCACGGCGTTGGCCACGTCTTTCACCTCGGTGTGGCTGAGGGCCACCTTGCTGATGCCCGCCGCCAGGTTGGTGATGCATGAGATGCCCAGCACCGGCACGCCCAGGTGGCTGCAGGCAATGGCCTCGTGCACGGTGGACATCCCCACCGCGTCGGCGCCCAGCGTGCGCGCCATGCGGATTTCCGCGGGCGTCTCGTACTGCGGGCCGTTGAGGCCCAGGTAGACTCCGGACCGCAGCGTCAGGCCCATCCCCTTGGCCGCGCGGTGCGCCACCTCCTGCAGCTCAGCGGGATACACGTGGCTCATGTCAGGGAAGCGCGGGCCCAGCCGCACATCGTTGGGGCCGGTGAGCGGGCTGCGGCCGGTCAGGTTGATGTGGTCGGTGATGACCATGAGGTCACCGGGCTGCCAGTCTTCGTGGATACCGCCCGCCGCGTTGGTGAGCACCATGGTGCGAACGCCCGCGCGGATGAGCACGCGTGCCGGAAAGACCACGCCGGTGGGGTCGTAGCCTTCGTAGCCGTGCACGCGTCCCTGCATGCACAACACCGCGCGGCCGTTGACGCTGCCTGCCACCATCTGGCCCCGGTGCCCCTCCACCGTCGACACGGGGAAGTGCGGGATGGTGGCGTAGGGGACGCGCACCGCGCCCTCCAGCTGGTCGGCAAACCCCCCCAGCCCGCTGCCCAGCACCACCCCTACCGTCGGGGGGAGACCGCCCAGGCGGTCGGCCAGGAAGGCCACGGCAGACTGGATCTGGTCAAAACCGAGCGGCATCGGTGCGTCCCTTCGGCAGGCGGTGCGTCGCTGAAGCTACCATGCAGCGTGGACGGCCCGGCAATTTTCCGGCGTCACTTCCACGCCGCCGTCCAGCGCGCCGCGGTGTCCGAATGCGCCGTGAGGTCCAGCCGCACGCTCTGGGCCCGCGCCGCCGTGAGCGACGCGCGGAAGGCCTCGCCCAGCGCGCGGGCCATCAGCTCCGGGTACAGCCCGCGCGGGTAGGTCACCGCCAGGCGCGCGCTGGTCTTGTCCCCGTCAGGCACCAGCGTGGTCCCGCGCCGGAACGTGCCCCAGCGGCGGGCGCCGCCCATCAGCACCAGGCTGGGAGACAGCACAAACATGAGCATCCGGTACACCGGTGACGAGAACACCTTCATGGCCAGGTCAAAGTTCCACGTCAGGAACGCCTGGTCCGTGGTGAGCGCCACGTCCCGCACCATCAGCCGCAGCGCGGTGCCCATCACGTCCGGGATCCACTCCTCTGACGTCACCGCGCGCTGGATGCGCTCCCTGATGGCGGGCTCCACGCCGCGTTCCAGCAACTGCGGGAAGTCCAGCACGGCCATGCGCCCCGTCTCGGCCCGCGCCTGGCACTCCGGGTAGCTGTTCCACCCGTCTGGCAGTGAGCGCAGGTAGGCCGATGCGCGCGGAAAGCGTTCCGGATCCAACGTCACGGTGTACTCCTGGCGTGAGGTCCCCGACGTCACGACTACCACGCGCGGGGGCGCCCCGCACCACCGGTTGACGCCCACAGGCGCCGCCGCGGATAGCTGCCCGCCATGCTGCCTCCCGCTGACTTGATGGAGACCTGCGCGGAACTCGCGGCCGGCGCGGGGCGCATCCTGGCCGAGCTGTTCATGCAGCCGCGCACGGTGCACGAAAAGGCGCACAACGACCTGGTCACCGATGCGGACCGCGCCAGTGAAAGCTGGCTGCTGGCCCAGGTGCGCCGCCGCCACCCGGACCATGCACAGCTCGTTGAGGAATCCGGGGCGTTTGACCTGGCTGGCGCGCCGTACACCTGGGTGATGGACCCGCTGGACGGGACCACCAACTACGCGCACGGTTTCCCGCACTTCAATGTGAGCGTGGCGGTGTGCACGCCGGATGCGCTGCCGGTGGCGGGCGCCGTGGCGGACCCCATGCGGGATGAATTGTTCGTCGCGGCGCGCGGCGCGGGTGCGTGGCTGCGCACCCCGGGGGGAGCGCGGCGCCTGTCTGTGACGTCATGCGCCGCGGTGTCCACCGCGCTGCTGGCCACGGGCTTTCCGTATGACCGCGCGCGTGAACCGGACAACAACCACGCCGAGCACGACGCCATGAGCTGCGCCTCCCACGGCGTGCGCCGCGCGGGCGCGGCCGCGCTGGATCTCGCGTACGTCGCGGCGGGCCGGCTGGATGGCTACTGGGAGGCCCACCTCAAGCGCTGGGACCTGGCGGCGGGGGCGCTGTTGGTGTTGGAGGCCGGCGGGGTGGTCACGGGCTATGACGGCCGCCCGTTTGACGGGAAGATGTCCGCCGTCGTCACGGCGGGGCCGCGGGTGCACGCGGACCTGCTGGCCGGGATTGCGGACGTGCGGCGCGCGCGCGGCCTGCCCGCGGCCCCGGCCCGCTCCGCCTGAGCGTTCCTCAGGCCGCAAACGGCGCGCCCGCCACCACGACCTCAAAGGCCAGGCCCTGTTCGCGCACGCCGGCGCCCAGGCGGCGCAGCGTGGAGGCGGTACGCGGGTCCGGCGCCTGCGCCAGTTCCAGCCGGATCACCACGTCCTTGCCCTCCGCGCCCGGGTACAGCTCTGACATCCGCCCATCCAGCGCAAACCCCAGGTACGCGTTGAGCTTGGCCTGCAGCCGCTTGAGGCGGACCACGCTGCCGTCCCACGGCCCGTCCTCCACCACCACCAGGCGGTACAGGTCCGCGGCCTGGTCAAAGGCCACCACGTCAATGTGACCGGGGTTGTCAATGCCCATGCCGGCGTGTGGGGGAGCCATGTGGGCCCAACTTCTCCGGCCCCCACGCGGCGCGTCAACACCAGCCGCCGCCCCGTTTTTCCCCCTCCGCGCCCCCCGTGTGTTACGTTCGTGTGGAGACACACATGATCTCCCCGGTGCTGTTGACCCTGGCCCTGTCCGCCGCCGCGCCCGACGCTGCGCTGCACCCCGCGGCGCCCGCGATCACCGCGCCGGCGCCGGTGCGCCGGACCCTGCCGTCCGAGGTTCGCTGGTTGGTATCTCAGACCACACGCGCGTGGTTCAGCCTGGCGTTGGCGGGGTTTGCGCTGGCGGGGTCGCTGCTGGCGGGGTCCGGCGGCCTGCTGGTGGGCGCCGTGGGGTCACGCTTCACGCGCCAGGAAACGGTGGCCACGGACGTGCTGCTGGGGCTGGCGGGGCTCAGCGCGGTGGGGTCGGTGCTGAGCCTGTTGGGTGCCCTGGCGGCCACTGCGCTGGGGACGGGCTGGTTCATCACGGACCTGTTCAACTGACGCAAACGCGGGGGAACCTCAGGGGTACGCCTTGGTGTTCTGGTGGCTTTACGGCGCGGCGCGCGGCGGCATTCTCGGGTTGCTGGTGGGCGTGACCTTCTCCGTCTTGGACCGCAACCATCACCTGTTCTCCACCAAGATTGAACTGGCGCTTGCGGTGGGTGCGCTGGTGGGCCTGCTGGTTGGCAAGCCGTTCTGGCTGGGGAACCGGACCCGCGGGCTGCTGAAGGCCATCGTCGGCGCGGTGGTGTGCACGGTGCTCGTCGCCCTCATGTACGGGCTGGAACCGTCGGGCTCGTGGTCCACGCGCTGGACCTCGCACTACCTGCCGCTGTCCCTCATCCTGGGCGCGCTGTGGGGCGGCGTGGTGGCCGCGGACGAACACGCCTGACCCGCATCACGCCAGCAGCGCCAGGAACTCGTCCTCGGTGAGGATGCGCACCGGTGCTCCGGCCGCGGCCAGCTTGCGGGCGCTCTTGAGCTTGGTGGATTCGCCGCCGTCCTTCTCCACGCCCACCACCAGGTAGTCCAGTTCCTTGGTCACGCCCGACGGCGTCCGCCCGCCCAGCGCCACCACGCGTTTCTGCGCCTCCTTGCGGTCCAGCCGGGCCAGCGTGCCCGTGAACACCACGCTCCTGCCGGACAGCGCGTGCCCCGTCACCACCGCGCGCGACGGTGCCTCCAGCGTGACGTGGGTGAGCAGCGCGTCAATGAGCACCGCGCGGGCCTGCAGGCCGTGCACCACGCTGTGAGCAATGGACGGGCCCACGCCGTGCACGGAGGCCAGCGCGGCCTCGTCCGCGCCGCGCAGCGCATCCAAAGACGGGAAATGGTGCGTGAGGGTCTCCGCCACCGTGGGCCCCAGCTCGTCAATCCCCAGCGCCGCCAGGAACACCGCCAGGGGCAGCCGCCGCCGCGCCTCAATGTTGCCCACCAGCTTGTGCGCCAGCGTGTCACCCATGCGGTCCAGCGCGGCCAGTTGTTCCGCCTTGAGCGCGTACAGGTCTGCCGGCGTGCGTATGAGGGCCGCGTCAAACAGCGCCTTGAGCACCTTGGGGCCCAACCCCTGGATGTCCACCGTTGCCGTGAAGTGCTTCACCGTGCCCACCAGCGCGTCCGGGCACGCTTCCGGCCGCGCGCACGCCAGGAAGTCCCCGTCCAGCGCCACCGGCCCCCCGCACGACGGGCACTGCGTAGGAAGCGCAAAAGGCTCCCCGCCCGCCTCCACCACGCCCTCCACGTGCGGGATGACGTCACCGCGGCGCATGACCAGCAGCGTGGCCCCGCGCGCCAGGCCCAGCTTCTTGAGGTACCCCGCGTGGTGCAGTGACGCGCGGCTCACCGTCACGCCGGACAGCGGCGTGGGTTCAATGTTGGCCACCGGCGTGAGCGTACCGGTGCGGGACACGCCCCAGGTCACGTCCAGCAGCCTGGCGCGGGCCGTCTCACCGGCGAACTTGTAGGCCAGCGCCCAACGCGGGTGATGGTTGGTCTCGCCCAGGCGGTCCTGTTCACTCACGCGGTCCGCGCGGAACACCACGCCGTCCGCCTCAAAGTCCCACGCGTCCCGCAAGGCCGCCATCCGGACGTAGGCCGCCGCCGCCGCCGCGGGGGCCACCACCTCATGCTGCATGACGTCAAACCCGGCCTGTGCCAGCACGGCCATCTTCTCGGACTCGGTGGCCTGTCCCCCGCCGCGCAGGTCATACGCAAAGAAGCTCAGACCGTATTCCGCGCACCGCGCGGGGTCCTTCTGCTTGATGGCGCCCGCCGTCAGGTTGCGCGGGTTGGCAAATTGCGCCGCCCAGCGCGCCTTGAACACGCTGCGCTTCATGTGGATTTCGCCGCGCACCTCCACGTTGTGCAGCGTGACCTGCGCGGGCACCAGACCCGCGCGGCGCACGTTGGCCGTCACGTCGTCACCGCGCTCGCCGTCCCCGCGCGTGGCCGCCAGGTGCAGCCGCCCGGCGGCGTTGTAGTGGATGGCGCAGGCCACGCCGTCCACCTTGGGCATCATGAGCAGGTCACCCTGGATCTTGGCCATCCATTGCTGCAACTCGTCGTCGGTGTACGCCTTGTCCAACGACAGCATGGGCTCCCGGTGCACCACCTCCGTGCCCAGGCGCGCCACTTCGTCCGCCCCCGGCGCCGCGGGCGGCGCCCTGCTGGACGGCCCCAGCTCGTGCAGCACGGGAGCCTGCGGCCACAGCGCGGTCAGCTCGCGCACCAACAGGTCGTAGTCCGTGTCGCTGATCTCGGGCGCGGCCTGGTCCCAGTACAGCCGGTTGTGGTGCCGGACCTGCCGCTCCAACTCCTCCGCGCGCGCGTTGGGCGGCGTCGGGAACAGACTGGGCTGCGTCATGGACGCCTCAGGCTGCGGCGGGCGCCGCCATCCGGTTCTTCTGAATCAGGCGAATCATCACAATGAGCGCGCCCACCGCCACCAGCACGGAGGTGAACTGCCCCACGGAGAGCACGCGGTCAATGATGTAGCCGCGCTCCGCGTCACCGCGCCAGAACTCCAGGGAGGCGCGCAGCAGCGGATAGAGCAGGAAGTAGGTGGCCGCCACCTGGCCATGGAACACCTTGCGGCTGCGCACCCACAGCAGCACGCCAAAGATGAGCGTCTCCCCAAAGGCCTCCATCCACTGCGTGGGATACAGCGGCAGCGTGTGCCCGCCGCGGATCATCAGGTCCCGCACCTCCAGCGGCACGGTCTGCAGCAGGCTGCCGTACGCCAGGCTGTCCTTGGGGAACTGCGCACCAAACGGGAAATCCACCACGAGGGTGCCCGCGTCAAAATGGAATGCGGCGTCACCCCAGCAGCAGCCGGCGGCAAAGCACCCCATCCGCCCCAACGCGTGGCCCAGCGGCAGGCTGGGGATGAGGATGTCCGCAAACCGCCCAACGGGCAGCCCGCGCTTGCGCGCGAACCAGAAGAACGTGGCCACCGCGGCAATGGCGCCGCCGTAGAACACCAGGCCGCCCTGCCAGACCGCCAGCACCGCGGGAATCTCAAACGGCAGGGCCTCCACCTTCACCCACGGCTTGGTGACAAAGTACTCCTTCCAGTTGACGGCAATGAAGTACACGCGCGCGCCCACCATGCCGGACAGCAGCGCCCAGAAGCCCATGTCCAGCACGGCCTCCTCGTCAAAGCCCGTGCGGCGCGCTTCGCGCACGCCCAGGCCAATGCCGATGATGAACGCCAGTGCGATGAGCACGCCGTAGGTGTGCAGCGGCCAGGGGCTGGAGGACTTGGCGGCCAGCTCCGCCACGGCGAGCACCACGACGGTGGGGAGAATGGCACCGTTGACGGCGTGGTTGCTGTCCTCACCGCGCGCCCGGCCCTGCCGGAAGCTGATGAAGAACGCCAGCCCCGCCAGGATGAAGATGACCGGCTGCGCCAGGTACGGCGCAAGCTTCTGGACCGGGATGTTGAAGAGCACCGGGTGCATCGTTTGTCCTCGGAGAAGGCGGCGGGGGCGCCGCAGGGCGCGCAACATAGCCACGGCCCGGTGGCTGCGCACAAGCCCGCCGGCGTGGCACTCTGCCCCGCGGCGCCTCCGCGGCGCAGCGCCCTTACCAACCCGCCCATACGCGTAATGGTCGCGGCGCGTTGGTCGGGTCACCCTCACATCCGTGACGCTGATGCCGCCGCGCACCCTGGTGGTCCTGGCCATCCTGGGCCCTGTACCGGCCCCACCGCCCCCGCCCGCGCGGCGGTGCACCGGAACCGCCCGTCCGTGGCGGCCGCTGACCTGCCAGCGTGCCTGGTGCCCACCGAGCCCGCGCACAGGGTGGTGCGACGAGGCGAGCTCGGGTTCATTTCGACTTCATGATGTGGCTCGCCTTGATCTCTGCTCTTCCGCTTTTGAGAAGCATGAGCGCCTGGGGGCCGATGTAGATCTCGCCCATCACATCGTGAATGACACAGTGTTTCTTTACTTCTGAGACCGCGCGGTCGAATGCCGTCTTCACGTCCCTTGTTGCCTTTTCCCACTGATCGTTTTCTGGGTTCCGATAGGTGGCTTGGTACGAAATCCGCCCAGGCAGGAGCCGCAGTACGCCATCAACCACGTTGTCGCGCGCGAGCAGACACTGCAGAAGCGGCCCCTGCGTGAGCGGGTCTATTGAGTACTTCCCAGCCGCCGGACCTGATTTGAGCTGCGTAAAGCCCACCGGGAAACGTGTGAATTCGCCCGACAGATAGAACGACGGGGCTTGTCTCAGTACGGCCACCAACTCATCACTGACCCCATCAAACGCCGGCGCATGCGGCTCGTGGAACAAGGCCGGTTGAGCGAGGACCGTGAGCACGCCAGCACAGAAACCGCGGGTCATGGAAATCGACTCATCAAACGTAGCGAAGTAGTCAAACCATCTCATTCCGCAGGCACCCTTGGTGTGTCCGTTCAGTATCTGGCGAAGAGGTCCAGCAAGAAGGCGTTGTCACCGTGGGCGATGACCTTGACGTAGTCCTCGACGGAAATCCCCTTCGTGGCTGGAATGCGTTTGTCCGCCCCACGGCGCAGGAGAAGCTCGGTGGCCTCGGCATTGATGGGCTTCTTGAGGAGCGTGAGGCGAAGCGGCGTGAAGCCTTCGTCGTTCACGGGATCCACCAACGCCCCAGCGTCCAGCAGTACCTCCATGGCGCCCACCCACCTGCCGCGAGCGGCCAGATGCAGTGCTGTCCAGCCGTGGCGGTCCTTCGCGTTCACGTCGACGCCCAGGCCGATCAGGTGCTGGACCATGGATGGAGCGGGCGCAAGAACGACCGAGATGAGTGCGCGGTGGAGCAAGGTCCAACGATCCGCATTGGCGCTCGACAGGGGATCGAACCCCTCGAGGACAACTTGGTCGAACGCGGCGACATCGCCATCAAGAACGGCGCGCAGCGCCCGCCTTTCCAAGCCCGGCCTCATGCGGCGAGAGGCTAACTTCCGTCCCCGTTCTCATACAACGCGCCTCGGCAAAGTTGGTGCCCCGTGCCCTGGGCAGCCGAGCGCGTTTCGAGGGTTGCGCGTCGGCGGTGGACGCCATTACCGGTGCCCGGCGCTGTTCGAGGTGTGAGATGAGCATGAAGCGAGCCCTCGTTGCGTTGGGGCTGACGTTGGGCGGCTGCACCCATCCGCGGGCCCCCCTGGACGGTGGCGCGTCACCCGGCAGCGTTGACGCCGGCGCCGTTGACGGCGGCTGCATGGATGATTCGGCCTGCGGTGGGGATTCCTCGTGCCACGTGGCGTCGGGCGTCTGCCAGCCGCTTGGCTGCGTGTCCGCCGGATGTGGCCCGGGTGAGCGCTGTGACTTCGACACGCGCACCTGCGTGCCCACCCTGCCCGGCCCGCATCGCCGCTACCGGCCCGAAACGGTCGCCGGGCACGCCGTCAATTCTGCGTTCGCCACGCGGGACGCGGTGGGACGCGGCGCGTTCGGGGAGTTTGAGCTCCTTGTGGCCTCGCGCAACGGGCGCTACCTGTACATCGTCGATTCCGCGGTGGTGCTGCGCGCCGAAACCACCACCGGCTGGGTCGAGACCCTCTCGGGGATCGGTTGGCCCGGTGAGGTGGATGGGCCCGCCGGCGTGGCCCAGTTCGAGACCAACTTCTACCAGAACGGGGGCGTTGGCCTGACTCCAGACCAGACGTCGTTCATCTTCACGTCGCCATTTGCCATCCGCAAGGTGGATGTCCAGACGGGCGACGCCATCACCATCCCCAACCCCGGCCCGCAGGTTCCGCGCGCCCTCGCCGTGGGCCGCGCCACGGGCAACCTCTACGTGACCGACTTTGGGCCCACCCGCATGGACGTCATCCACCCCGACGGCCAGGTCGAGACCCGGCCGCTGCAATCGGCCGGCGGGACCATCGGTTACATCGTCGTCGACGAGACGCGCGGCGTGGCCTACGGGCTCGACCGCAACCGCCAGTCGGGGGCGTTCTACCGCTGGTCACTTGCAGGCGGTGCGGTGGAATGGCTCAACCACGACGCCACCGGTGGCCGCGATCCCGACCAGTACCTCTCCGACGGGCCCGTGGCCGGCCTGGAGATGGCCAACCCCGGCGGCATGGCGATCGACGGCGACGGCTTCGTTTACATCGGTGCGGGCGATGGCAACACCTTCCGCCGCTTCGATCCCGACGTGGAGATCGTCGAGAGCCTCTGCCGTGTTCCCGCGGATGCGGGGGAGGAACTGCTGGAGTGGTGCATTGGGGATGGCACGCGAAACCGGCTCTTTGGTACCTGGCCCCAGATGCTCGCCTTCGACGACTCCGGCAACGGGTATTTCGGCTACACGGTGTGGCCCCGGCTGGTGCGGCTCAGGAGGCTCCAATGAAGACGCAAGCGCGGGCGCTCGCTCTCGGGCTGCTCTCGTCCACCGTTGCCCTCGCCCAGCCGGTGCTCGGTCCGCCAACGCCGGTGACTCCTGCCGTCTCCCTGGAGGGGCAGGCCCAGGCGCGGGCCGTCGGCACCCGCGACGGGTTCTTCGTCGTGTGGCAGGCCGGCGTGGGGCGCACCGCCAAGGTGCGCGGCGCCCGGCTGGGGCTGGACGGCGTCTCGCTTGACGCCGCGGGGCTGACGCTGGCCGAGGGCGCGGGGGGACGCTTCGAGCCGGCGGTGGCATTCGGACACGGGGTCTACTTCGTCGCGTGGAGTGACCTGCGCGATGGGCACCACGCGGTGTACGGCGCGCGGGTGTCACCCGACGGGACCGTGCTGGACCCCGGAGGTATCCTGCTGACCACCGACCCCGGCGCGCGCATGGCGGACGTTGCCGCCACGCCTGCCGGATTCCTGCTGGCCTGGGCGCAGACCACCGCCGACGGGCAGGGCACTGAGGCGCGCGCCCGTCGTCTCGGGCCGGATGGCACGCCGCTGACGCCTCCTGTTGCGCTCACCACCGCGCCGCCCTGGGGCGCGGGCGAGGACTTCGGGCACAGCGCACTGGCCCGCGCGTACTGCCAGCAGGTGCGCGTCGCTGTCGACGGGACGGTGGCCTTCGTGGCGTGGATGGGCAATCTCGGCCATTCGCAGGACATCCGCATCGGTCGGGCCGTCGTCAACACTGAGACCGGTGCGCTCGTGGGCGCGGTCGACTACGCCATCCCGCAGACGCAGTCGCGCGTTGCGGACCCCGCGCTGGCACGGTTGACGGACGGTGGCCTCTTCATCTCGTGGACGGACCATCGCGGCCGCGGCGAGCTCGGTCTGCCCGAGCACAACGCCATCCTCCTGCCCGCCTGGCCCGCGGATGGCGACCTGACCCGTGTCTCGCTGCGCGAGGATGGCGGTGCGCGCGAGGTCCTGCGCCCCGTGGCGGCCTCCGCGGGCGTTGTGGCCTTTGTGCAGGGCGTGGAGAACCCGCAGCGTCAGCGCCGCAAGGAATGGCGCGTACGCGTCCGCGTGGTGGAGGCGGGCGGCTCACCGGGTCCGGACGTCACCGTGCCCGGGGAGGCGGCCTGGCCCGCCGTCGTCACCGGGCCCACCGGCGTGACGCTGCTGGTGACCACCACCGTCAATACCGGCGGCGCTGACGCGGGACGGCTCATGGGCCGCCTCGTCTCACGGTGAGGCGCCGGTCCGTCCGCGGCGCGGGCTGCGGGTCTTGCACACCAAACGGTCCGTGTCCGTCGCCACTCTGCCGCGGCGGGTGGCTCCCTGAGGCTCCGTGCTTGCTGGCTTCTGGCCTACGGCATTCCAAGCACCGGCTGGGGCGTCGTGAAGAACGCCGTCCCGTCGCCCAGCCTCCCGTGCGAGCCTTCGCCCGCGCAGGACAGCGTCCCGCCGATCACCACGCAGGCCTGCTGGCCGCGGCCCAGCGCGAGCACGCTCACCAACGACACGCGCGATGGCACCGGCGCGTTTCCGCCGCCGGAGCCCCCGTCCATGAACGTGCCGTAGTAGTTGTCGCCGGTGCACCACACCGCGCCGCTGGCCAGCATGCCGCACGTGGCCCGCCCACCCGCGGAAACCAGGGTGACCCCCGCGAATCCGCTGACGACGACGGGCGCGTTGTGCCCGGTCCGCAGCCCGTCACCCAGCTGTCCGTTCGAACCGGCGCCCCAGCAGCGGACCTCCGTGGCGGACCGCGCGCACGCGTGGCTGGAGCCCGCCGTCACCGCGACCCAGCCCGTGGTGAGCCCGCTGACCGGCACGGGCAGGACGCTGGAGGTGCCGTTGCCATCGCCCAGCTGGCCGCTGGTGCCCCGGCCCCAGCACGTCACCGCCCCGGAAACCACCGCGCAGGTGAAGGCGCCGCCGGCGGCCACGGACGTGGCATTGGCGCCGATGCCGGTCACGGCCACCGGGACCAACGAATCCGCCTGGGCGCCGTCTCCCAGCTGCCCGTCCGTCCCCGCGCCCCAGCACCGCACCTCGCCGGAGGAGAGCAGCGCGCAGGCATGGTTGTCGCCCGCCACCACGGACGCCACCCCGCTGCCCAGGCCGAACACGCTCACGGGCGTGGCAGACGGGGCACCAACGTTGTCGCCCAGCGCGTAGCCGGCGCCCCAGCACCGGGCCGCTCCGGACTGCACCGCACACGAGTGCGCCAGGCCCGCCGCCACCGACGTCACTCCGGAGTCCAGCGTGCTCACGCTCACCAGCGACGGCGACGCGCGGGTGCTCCCGTTGCCCAGCTGGCCGCGGTCGTTCTTGCCCCAGCATTGCGCCGCTCCCGCCGCCACCGCGCACCCATGGTACGTGCCCGGCGATACCGCGCTCACCGCGCCCCCGGCGCCGGCCACCGCATGCACCGTGCTCTTGGTGCCGGCTGTCCCCGTTCCCGCCGTGCCCCACACGTTTTCGCCCAGAACCACCAGGCCCCCGCCGGCCAGGCGGACCACCGTGTAGCCGGTTTCGTAGAGGTCACCGCCGCCAGCCGCCACTTCCTGCGCGCTGGCCACGCCGGGCACCGCCTGCGGCACCAGCACATCCAGCAGCGAGGGGTCGCCCAGCTGACCAGACGCGTTGCCGCCCCAGCATTTGATCGTGTTACCCGTGACCACGGCGCACGTGTGGTACGTCCCCGCGCTCACCTGCAACGCGCCGCTGGTCAGCCCGCTCACGTCGGTAGGCTGGAGCGCATCACCCTGCGTGCCGTCACCCACCTGGCCGCTGAAGTTGGCGCCCCAACACTTCAGCCCGCCGCCGGCGGTCCGCGCGCAGCTGTGCAGCGCGCCCAGCGACAGTTGAACCACGCCGCTCAGGGACACCGCCAACGCCGCGGGCTGGTGCTCCTCCAGCGTCCCGCCGGTTCCCAGCTGGCCGCTTCCATTGGCGCCCCAGCACATCACGTCTCCGGCGACAATGGCGCACGTGTGGTTGGCGCCCGCCTCCACCGCGGTGACGCCGCTGGTGAGTCCCGTGACGTCCACCGGCGCGGCGCTGAAGCTTGTGGAGGTGTCTCCCAGCTGCCCGTTGGCGTTGTTGCCCCAGCACTTGACGCCTCCTGTAGCGGTCATGAGCGCGCACGCGTGCCCAGCGCCCACCGTGATGGCGGAGACGCCGCTGGTCAGACCGGTGACGTCGGTGGGCGTGGCGCCCCCCGCAAACGAGCCCCAACACTTCACGCCGCCGGTGCTGGTGAGCGCGCACGAGTACGACGCGGCGTTGCCCATGATCCCGCCACCCGTGGCGACGCGGGTCACCGTGGCGCCGCCCAAAGCCACTTCGTCCGGCACCGCCGAAAGCAGCCGCGTATCCTTGTTGCCCAGCTGACCCACGTAGCCCGCGCCCCAGCACTTGGCGGTTCCCGTCAACGTCACGGCGCACTGGTGCATGGCACCGTGGGAAAGTGAGGCCGCCTGCCAGGCGTTGGTGAACGTCCACGCATCCGGTGACGGATCCTGATTCCCGGCTGCGTCCACCGACGCCACTTCGAACCGGTGGGAGGCCGTGTTGCTCACGGTGAAGGACTGCCCCGACGTGCAGGCCGCAAACGCCCCGCCGTCCATCCGGCACGTGAAGCTGGCCGCCGCGTCCGGAGAACTGAAGGTGAAGGTGACCGGCGAGGCAAACGCGTCCAGGGCCGGGCCCGTCAGGATCACCGTGTCCGCGGGCGTGCGGTCAATCATCCACGTGTACGTGGCCGCCGGGGACTCCACGTGGGCCATGGGGTCGGTGGCGCGCACGCTGAACGTGTGGCTGCCCTCCGCCAGCGACGTGTAGGAGACCGGGCTGGTGCAGGAGGAGAACCCGCCCCCGTCAAGGTCGCACTCGTAGGTGCAGCCGGACTCGTTGCAGCTCAGCGTGAAGGATGCGGTGGCCTGGTTGAAGGGATCCGCGGGGGCGCCGCTGATCGTCGTCGTGGGCGGGGTGGTGTCCACCGTCCAGGTCCGCGCCGCCGCGGGCGATTCCACGTTTCCGAGGGCATCGGTGGCGACGACGGTGACCGTGTGCGACGCGCTGGACAGGCTACCGTACGAGACGGTTCCACCGTTGCAGGCCGCCGCCGCTCCGGAGTCCAGCGTGCACTGGAAGGTGCACGGAGACTTGTTGCACGTGAAGGTGAACACGGCCGTTGTGGACGTGGTGGTGGACCCGGCGGCCGGGCCGTTGGTTATCGTGGTGACAGGCGGGACCGCGTCCACCGTCCAGTTGCGCGTGGTGGCCGGGGACTCAACGTTCCCGATGGCATCCGTGGCCACGATGGTGACCGTGTGCAACGCGCTGGAAAGCCCGTTGTACGTCACGGTTCCGCCGTCGCACGCCGCCGCTGTCCCGGAGTCCAGCGTGCACTGGAACGTGCACGGCGCCTTGCTGCACGTGAAGTTGAACGTTGCCGACGTCGCGTTGGTCGTTGAACCGGCAGCCGGCCCGGAGGTCAGCGTCGTCGTGGGCCGCACCGTGTCCACCGTCCAGTTGCGCGTGGTGGCCGGCGTTTCAACGTTCCCGATGGCATCCGTGGCCACGATGGTGACCGCGTGCAACGCGCTGGAAAGCCCGTTGTACGTCACGGTTCCGCTGTCGCACGCCGCCGCTGTCCCCGAGTCCAGCGTGCACTGGAAGGTGCACGGCGCCTTGCTGCACGTGAAGTTGAACGTTGCCGACGTCGCGTTGACGGTGGAGCCCGCGGACGGGCCGCCCGTGATGGTCGTCGTGGGCCTGACGGTGTCCACGGTCCACGTCCGCGTGGCGGCAGCGAGCGCCGGGTTGGCCGCGGCATCCGTCGCCTGGACGCTGAACGTGTGCGCGCCGTTCGACAGGCCCGCGTAGGTCTCCGTCCCCGTTGAGCAGTCCACCGCGGGCTGGGCGTCCAACTGGCACATGAACGAGCAGGCGAGGCTCTCCCCGTCGCACGAGAAGGTAAAGGTGGCGGATGCCTGGTTGGTGGTACTCCCCGCGGCAGGACCGCTCTGGATGGTCGTCGTGGGGAAACTGGTGTCCACCGTCCAGGTCACCGACGGAGGCGCCAGCTCCACGTTCCCCGCGGTGTCCGTGGCGGTCACCAAGAACGTGTGCGAACCCTCCGCGAGGCCCGTGTAGTCCTGCGGGCTGGTGCACGCTGTCGCCGCGCCGGAATCAAGCTGGCAGGTGAACGTGCCCGGCTTGGTGGAGCTGAACGAGAACGACGCGGTGATCAGCGCGGTGGGGTTGGCGGGCTGGGAAGTGATGGTCGTCGACGGTCCGGAAAGATCCACCTGCCAGGTGAAGGTGCTGGCGGAAACCTCCGGGTTCCCCGCGGCATCCGTCGCCAGCACGCGGAACGTGTGGCTGCCCGCGCCGCCGACGTCGGCGTACACCATGGGGCTGGTGCAGGGAGCGGCGGCGCCGGTGTCCAGCTGACAGGTGAAGGTGGAACCCGCCTCGGCGGAGAACGTGAAGGTGGCTCCCTGCTGGCTGGTGGGGTCCGCCGGGTGCGTCAGGATCGTCGTCACCGGGGGTGTGAGGTCGATGGTCCACGTGAACGTGGGCGGATTGGTGTCCGCATTGCCGGAGGCGTCCGTGGCCACCACGGTGAACTGGTGAGACCCCGCGGCGAGGCCCGTGTAGGACGCGCTCCCGCTGCTGCATGCGCCGAACGGCCCCGAGTCCAGCCGGCACTGAAAGGTGACCGGGGTTTCTGACGAGGAGAAGGTGAACGTCGCCAGGGTGAGGTTCGTGGTGGCGGCGGGATGCGTGTCGATACTGGTCTGCGGGGCCGTGAGGTCAACGGACCACACGAAGGACGCGGGCGCGCCGGTGAGGCCACCCGCCGCGGCGCGCACGTTGAAGGTGTGCAGGCCGGGGCCCACGGTGACGGAGTGTGGGCTGGTGCACGCAGTGAAGGTCACGCTGTCGAGGGCGCATTCGAACGTGCAGCCGGTGGCACCCGTGCAACTGAAGGTGAATTGCGGGTTGGGCTGGTTGCTCTGTGCCGCGGGGGCGCTGTCCAGCACGGCGACCGGGGGCGTGGCGCCCGACGACGAAGGCGCCGCGGAGGAACTGGGAGCGGCGCTCGAGGAGGATGCAGCCGCGCTGGAAGACGGGACCTCACTGGACGACGGGGCCGCACTGGACGACGGTACCGCGCTCGACGAAAGGACCGCGCTCGACGAGAGGACCGCACTGGAGGACGGGACCGCACTGGAGGACTGTCCCATCCCCGAGGAGGAAACCTGCGCCGAGGTGGCGGTGCCGGAAGAGCCCCCCGCGGATGAGGACACGAGGGCGCTGGCCGAGGACGCGCCCGCGCTTGACGACGGCGTTGCACCGCTGGAGCTGTCGGGCAGGCCGCTGGAGGAGGACGCGGGGACGGAGCCGTCGGTCTGCGTCGCGCCCGCGTCCGCCGGGACGTCGGAGGCGAACGGGAAGAGTAACTCGCAGGAAGCAGTGAACGCGACAAGCGCGGACTGCAGCAGGACACGGTGAACGCGGCGCATGCACGCCTCCGTTGGCCCACGGAACAATGGGCGGGACGCATGCATACTCCCGTGCTCGTCAGGTTGACCACCCGCGCCCTTCAGTTGGTCCCGTGTGCGGAGGACGCCCGCGGACCTCCACCGCGCGCGCGTCCCTGGGGGCCAGCGCAAACAGACACAAATGCAGTGAAAGCCCGGGTCATCAAAGGGCACCAACCGGTGGCTGCCGCACGTCCGCAGCACCGCGGAGTGGTTCACGTTCTGCCGCCGTCGCGCGGCCTCCCCCGCCGTTGCCGTTTGCGTCGCACTGAGAAGGTTGTGCCACTGCACCCGGCACGCCGCAGGACTGTGCCATGGCGCGCGTGTCGGCCAACGAGTTGCGGCCACGAGTGCCGATTGGGGCGCGGTCCTCGGCCTGCTATGGCTTGCCCCATGAAGGCCGCGTCCATCTCGTGGGTTCTGCTCCTCCTCTGCGGTGTCTCCAACTGCCGGCGCGATTCCCCCACCCGCTCAACCGCCGCGCCAGCGGTCGCCGAGGCGGCGCCGGCGGTGGCCCTGGCCGAGGATCCCCGGGTGGCCCGGTTTCGCGCGGACATGCAGCGCGTTGAACCCGCGGCTCCGCCGCAGCGGATCGAGGAGGAAGTCGCGAAGTTCGCCGCCAACCTCGCGC
The DNA here is from genome assembly GCA_016218805.1 of Deltaproteobacteria bacterium. Lineage (GTDB taxonomy): Bacteria > Myxococcota > JACRCW01 > JACRCW01 > JACRCW01 > JACRCW01. The sequence continues at coordinate 139,847 of JACRCW010000080.1, forward strand.
GTGCCGGGACCCAGCCCTACCCCGCGTCGCACGCCAGCTGCCTGAAGGAGACCTCGGGTCGCCCAGCGTATGACTGCACGCTGGTGGCCGGTGACGTCATCAGGCCGACCTGGTTTGAAGCCTGCAAGCGCGCCGGCGGTGCGGTGTTGACGTCAAATGTGCCCCCCAACACGCCGCTCCACTACGACGGGGAGTTCTGCACCAAGACGTTCCGCGTGGGCGAATGAGGGACGCCGTGGAGAATGCAGCGCGGGGTGCAGCGCCCCGGCAGGCTGCCGCTCCCACGCGTTGCTGGAACCTGTTGCTGGAACCTACGGAAGGGTTTCCAGTCTTTCGATCCGCCAGAAGCGCGCGACCCCGGTCTCCACCCAGCCGGCCACGTACAGCGTCCGCCCGGACACTCCCAACGACGTCACGGCGCTGCCGGTACCGGACACCCGGTGGTAGGACTGCCTGCCGCCAAACACCGGCGCAGGATAGCCGTCAGCCGTAAACGCTTCGATGTGCCAGTGATTCTCGGAGCGCCCCGCGATGAACTGCGTGCCGACCCCGACGGCGACGGCCGCCACCGATCCCGACGGAGGCCGCTCCGACCGGCCCGAGTAGTTCATCGGCGTGTCCGAGTTCAGCCCGCACTCCGTTGCGGTTTCCGAAAGGCGCCAATTGCCGAACTGCTCCTCGACCCCAATCAGCGCGCCGTTTCCGTTGTCCGCCATCGAGGTGATCTTCGACAGGTGCGTGCTGTTGGGAATGACCCATGCGCACGCCACTCCCGCGTCATCTGCCCGGTATTCCACCAGGCAGGCCCGCCCACCGTCCGGCGTGTTGCACTCGCCGCCCACCAGCACTTGTCCGGTACCAAGCTCGACGAGCGCGTGGGCCCGTTCCAGGCCGCGGGTGGCCGTCCGGTAGGAAGCGCGACCACCGCCAAAGGACGGCTCCAGGGCACCGTCGCCCACGTTGCGTCGCTCCACCACCCACTCCGTCCCCGCGTCGGTGTGGGACCAGCCCACGGCGTAGAGGTCCGGACCGTTCCCCACCGCCAGGCTGGACAGGCCACCGTCTCCCTGGAGGATTCCGTTGACCCCGAACGCGTTGTCCAAGGCGCCGGACTCACGCGTGCGCTTGTGGATTCGCCAGGTGGTGTCGTTGCTGAGGCCAATGAACAGTGAGTCCGCGTCCGCGGCGATGGAACGCGCTGCCAATCCCTCGCTGTTGGAGGCCACGCCACCATCGCTTCCGAACGAGGTGATGAGCGCGCCGTTGGTGCCGCGCCGCGCCTCCACGCGCAGGTCCGCGTTGTTCAGAATCCCGGCGATGTACAGGATCGGTGTTCCGCCGTCAGGGGAGTGGAGCGCGAGCACGGGTGCGGGAGAAGAGTTGTTGGTCACGGTCAGCTCCACCGACCACACCGGTCCATAGGACGACGACGGCACCGAGGAGGACGGGGCCGCCGACGCGCCGGTGCCACCCGAAGACGGAACCCCGGACGAGGTGGCGGCCCCCGACGACGACGACGGCGATGCGGATGACGTGCTGCTCGCCTGTGAGGACGCGGCGCTGCCGCCGGACGACGACGGCGCTGCGGACGAGGTGGTGGCCGTCTGTGAGGTTGCGGCGCTGCTGCCGAACGACGTTGACGGCGCTGCACCCGACGACGATGACCCGCCTTCCCCTGGCGCGCACCGCCCGCCGTTGCAGACCCGCCCGGCCGCGCAGTCGTTGTCGTCGTGGCACCGCCCCGCCGGCCAGGGGAGGAGGGAGCATCCCTGGAGGAACGCGAACATGACCCAGGCAACGCGAATCCAGCGCAGGTGCACGCTTCCTCCTCACATTGCAAACGACACCGCCGTGGCGCCCACGCCCACCGCGATGCCGGCGAGAACCCCGACGGCGGCGACGGCACCCATCGCCAGCGCGCCCAGGAGTGCGGCCTGCAGCAGGTCACGACGCGTTTCCGCACCGTACGCGAGCGCCGCGTAGCCCAGCACCGTCCCGGCCGCGGCCACGGCGAGCGCACCCAGCACCGCTCCGGCGGCGGCCAACGCAAACCCGCCAAGCCCGCCGGCGCGCAACGGCCACTGAAGGGGGGCCCGTGCCGCCACCGCAGGTTCCTTCCGCTGCAGGCGTGCCTCGGCGAGCAGTTCGATAACGGACGGCGCGATGGCGTCGTACAGGACGCGGGCGTCCAACCCCTTCACGGCGCGGCTCACCAGGCCTTCGGTGGCGGCGCTACGCACGTTGATGATCTTGATGTTCAGGATCCACCCGTCGGGAAGGCGGCCGACCGCGGCGGTCAGCAGCAGGTCCACGCCCATGGAGTTGGCGATCTCCGACATGCAGCTCGTCTTGTCGCAATCCACCAGCTGCCGCTGGGACTCAAACCCCAGCGCCGCCGCGACGTCCGACGCGGAGACCACGCGCGCGAACCGCCCCTCCCGGCGCAGGACCTGGACGATGTTGTCGCCCAGCAGTTCCGCCAGTTCCTTGCTTGCTCCCTCTTTGGCGGCCACCTCGAGAACTGCGATGGCGGGCGCCTGGGCGCCAGGCGCGGGCGGCGCCGCGGCGTGGAGTACAACGGCGAGGAGGGCGGACGCGAGCATCACTGGGATGAAGCCCCGCGACCGACGACGGTGTCAAGGCCGACGTGTGGCGCAACGGGCCGCTGGGCCCACGTCTCCGCGAACACACACTCGTGCTGCGCGTCACCGGTCACCAGGGCACGTTCTCGCGTCACCGCTCACTGCGAACTCAAAGTCCGTGATCCCCGGCGCGATGGCGCGGAACGAGACGGCTTCCATCGCGACACGTACCGCGCGCCATCCGGCAGCGCCCGTGGCCAGTTCCTTCTGGATGTGCTTCAACACGTCGCCACGCGGCGCCCGCGGGCTGCAGCGGGATGTCCGGGATGCGCCTGGTCCTGGATGCACGCGGTCACCTGCGTATCCCGCCGCATTTCCCGCGTTTTGTCGGGTCGAACCGCAGGATGCGTTCCTTCAGGCGCGCCCACGGCGTGCGGGTCGGCGCTTCGCGGTCCCCGTCGGGAGGTCACGTCCCGAACCCCACCCGTCGGCGGCATGGTCTTGCGGGCGCCGCGCGGCTCAGCTCGCCGTGTGCACGCCCTGCGCACGCCTGGGTGCCAGACCTGCATGCAGTCAAATGAACGCCCTCAAGAGCTGTCGGTAGTTCGGAAATCCCCGGTAGCGGCGGCACCCGCAGCCGCCGCATGGGCGTGCGTTGTTTGACGTTGTCACGTGCCGCGGCGGGTACAGGCCGCGCGGCCCGCGTGCATCTGCAGATGCGTGGCAGGGTTCAGGCACTGTGACGGCGGGTGCGTATCAGGCAACCAGCGGGTTCTTCCACCGCAACCCGGGGAAGCGGCCCATGGTCGCATCCGCCGAGCACAGCAAGGCATTGTGCTCTATGGCCACGGCCGCGAGGTGAGCGTCCGTGGTCAAGCTGCCAGCGACGCCCACCGTCTCAAGAAGGCCCAGCCACAGGTCGAGATGCCGTGGACCAGGGTCGAGGAAGCGCACAGCCGAACCCCGTTCCCGTGGCCTGATGCACGCGGACGCGGCCCTCACGGTGAGTGGATTCGCAAGAACCCCCGGGTGCGTGGTCATCCGCATGAACCCCATGACGACCACCCACGGAATTCCAACATCATCCACCCCGCCGACCGTTGACTCCCACCCAGCGCGCGCCATCTGACCTGCGCGCGGCGCGCTTCAGGGCCGCCGCGACGTCGTCGTCAAGGGTGAGCGTGGTCCGCATGCAGGCATCATGATGCTTGATGATGTTGATGTCCAAGTGCATGGGCGTGCCGTGCCATGGCTTCCGCTGGCGAAACAGGGCGCGCTGCCCGTCCGGTTCCGCGCGCGAATGGAACAGCGCCACGGCCGTGGCAGAACCAGAGGGGATGTCGTCGTCCGCCGCCACGAGCGCACAACGCCCGTCACCGCACGCCGGCGGGGCGGGCTTCCACGCCGCACACCCCTCGGGCGCGAGCAGAGCCCACCTCCTTGGGAACCCTGCGGTTTGAGCCGCTGCAACCTCAGACCGGAAAGCGGCCACCACCAGGACGGCGCATGTCACAGGCCCTTCTTTTCAGCCCAGCCGACAAGTGTCTGCGCCAGCGTAGGCCCAACAACGGCGAGATCGTGACCTACTCCCGGATAGACCGTGCTCTCGACGTCGATTCCCCCCGCGCGCAGTTGCTGAAGTTCGCGTTGCTGCCGATCCAGGTCCACCTCATCCAGCGCACCGTTCACGAATAGGACCGGCCAGCGGGCGCTGGCGAGATGCACCCGGGGGTCGTAGTCGAGTTGGCTGCTCCAGAAGCGGTACGTGTGGCCCCAAAAGTCGCGGTCGACGCTCGTGGGCTCCGCGTCCACCAACGCAAGAGCCTGCTCGAGTTGTTCGCGCGTGTACGGAATCCTGGGTCCCGGCCTATGGGACGCGGCCCACAGCAAATCCTCCCGGAACGGCGTGACGCTGCCCGCGAGGCAGATCACACCCACCGTGCGCGCTGGATAGCGGGCGGCGATTTCATGGGCGACCTGCGTCCCTTCCGACGCCGCCACGACAAGCAGCTTGCGCATCCCGCGTCGATCGAGGTCGTCGACCACGGCGACCAGCTCGGAGAGCCGCTGCCCGCGGCTGTCCGCTCGGTGGAACGCGGCGGCGTCCGCCAAGAACATCTTCTCCGGATAGGCCACCACAAAGCCCTTGAGGGTCGCTTCCGCGGCCAGACCGAAGTGGCGCGAGGCCGGTTCCCGCCCCGTGCCGGCCACATAGAGGACCACTTTCTCCCAGCTCCGCCGGTCGTCCGGCACGCCCACGAAATAACGAGGCTGGCCCTGCCCCATTTCAACCGGCACGATCGCGAGGCGAATGCGGTGACGGCAACCTGGCGTCGCGGAAATCAGTGTAAGCGCGACCAGCGACGCTTGAGTCGAGAAGCGCGCCAAGGACGCCATCGGAATCCTCCAGATGCAATCAGCCGCCGGCCACGCGTCAATCTTGCGCGCTTTCCGTTGCCTGTCCATCCTGGCGGCTGGCGCTGGCGCTGTGACGTCGCACTTGGCCGGCGGGCCGCGAGGAAATCACGTTCAGCAAGTATCCCCTGCCGCTCCAAAGCCGCTGTGTTGTTGGCCGTTCTACGAGCGGCATTGTGGGCTACCTGACGGTGGCAGCCGTAACACCAACGTGAGTTGTTCCACCGGCGTGTCCTCGCGTTCCTGGTGGCTGATGTGCTCCCTCCTTGTGCTCCGCCACCGCCCGAATCGAATCACTGCGCCGAGGTGGCGCCGAAGTTCCCCGTACAGCTTCTTCTTGCGGCATTCCGGACTGAAGACGATGTGGTCGCCCCCATTTCGTGTTGGCGAGGTTGTCGTACAATCCATGGAAACTCCCTTGTGGCTTTGCGCTGCTCACGAGGGGGTTTCTGTGGATCACTCCCGGACAGGTCAAACGCTGGACGCCTCCCCGGCAGAGCCGCGGGTTCGCATTGGATGCTCGTTCAACGCATTCGTCGTGGTGGCGCTTCGCGGGCCCAGACGGCGCCGCAGGTCGCCAAGGTCCTCAACGTCGTCGAAGGGGCCCCCTCATCGTCCACGATCGTCGCAGGCTCGGCGGACGTGCCCTTGCTGCGCGCGCAGCACTTGTCCGCGAGCCTGCCGAAGTCGATCGCGCTGATTTCGCCACGCCCGGTAGGCACTTCGAGAAGCCGCGTGTTGGACTTGGCCTCGAACACGGAGGCGATGTCCGAGCAGGGCGCGGTTCGGAACACAACCGTGACATCGCCCTTCCCTGTTTCCTTGTGGCAGGTCCACCCGCCGCCACCCTCCCATCAGGTAGGCCGCGTCCTCACCGTCCTCGTCCCAGTAGTACTCGGGGCCCGTCACCAGACCCCATGCCGCGGACAATGTTCTGCGGACGTTGCCTCCCCGCCCCGTCGCGCCAGTGCGTCTCCGTTGCCGCAAGAAGAGACGCGAGAACGTGGACGGTCAAGGCAGTGGGCACACATGGTGGCGGCCACAGTCACGCGGAGCCTCCGCAACACAACCCCGCTCACGTCGCCTCGCCGACATCCCGTTCATCCCAGCCGTGCGCTGGAATCCAGACCCGTGGCAACAGTCCCAGGATCTCCGTCAAGAAAGATGGGCACGGTCGCCTTGACCGTGCCGGACCGCATCACTCCGCTGGAAGAAGCGGCAACAAGACCGAGGTGGCAGTGGCGCGCATTCCCAAGGCCCCCGAGGGCTGGGCTGCCGCTGCCGCGTCCGCCGACGCCATGGAGAAGCCAGCAGAAGGGGAACGCCAACTCAAGAGGAAGCGCGGCGGCGCCAGGGCGGGCGGAGCCCCGTTTGCACCTGCCGGGTTCCAACGGGCCTTGCGCCGCGAGGCCGCGCGCGGGCCCTGCACCCAAATGAGGGGAACAGCATGCCCGCGGCCGCGGCGGCGGGCCAACCCGGGCCGGCCCGCGGAAGCGCAGGTTGCGGAGGACCCAGAACGGGTGGCAGTGTCGCCGCCTCATGCCAGATTCCATTCAAGAGCGACGTCGTCGCCGCCGTGAGCTTTTCGCCTTGAGCAAGGCGGCTTTCGTGGTCAGCGCGTCACCTCCGGAGGCCATTCTCTCCTCCTCCATGGCAGCGGTCGGCCTTCGTCGGTTGGTGCACCTGGCAGGTTGGTGCGGCTGGATGTGCATGGTGGCGTCGCCCGCGGCCGCGCGGGCGGTGGCGCCCCCAGCTGACCGCACCGTCCTGCTGCTGCCCGTGGAAGCCAAGGGCGGAGCAAGCCCGGACACAGCGGCGGTGCTGACGCAGATGATGGCCGCGGAGGGCAGCAAGTCCCCGGGCTTGAAGCTGGTCTCGTTCAAGGAAGTGGAGAGCACCATGAGCCAGGAGCAGTTGCGCCAGGTTTCTGGCTGCAACTCCAACACGTGCGCGGCGGAAATCGCCGGAGCGCTCAACACTGACGAGATCGTCATCGCCACGTTCGGCAAGGTGGGGGACAGCTATGTGTTGACCGCCGTGCGCATCCGCGCCGGGGACGCCCAGGCGGTGGCGCGCGTCTCCGCACGCTTCCGCGACCTGGACGAGAACCTGGTGCTGGACCGTCTGCCCGAGTTGATGCGGAAGCTGCTCACCGACGAAGCGGGGGCGTCCGCCGCGGCCTCCCATCCCGCTCCGGTTGCCGGTAGCTCCGCCGCGCCCGCAGGCGAGTCCCCGCCCGCGGGCGCGAACCGGAACCCGAGTCGCATCCTCGTTGGTCTCGGTGGCGGCGCACTGGCGGGTAGCGGTCTGGTGATGCTCGGTGCGGCGGGGGCGGCGGCGGCCAGTGCCATCTCGTTCATTCCGTGGGTTGTCAGCGTTCCCACCCAAGGCCTCACCGGCGTCCCACGCCTTGTGCTGCTCACGGGGCTGCCTTTGGGGGCGGCGGCGTGTGCGGGCGGGTTGCTGTTGCTGTCCGTGGCGCTCGCGGTGGCCGGCGCGGCAGGCGTTGGCGCTGGGTTCTGGAGGGCGCCATGAAGCGCCTGGTCGTCGTCCTCCTCCCTCTGCTCGGCGGCTTGTTGCAGAGCTGCGGTCCGCGGTGCACGGCGGACACCGACTGCGTCCTTGGCGACCTGACCCGCTGTGAGCTGGCCACCGGGCGCTGTGTCGGTCCCGAGGCGTCGTCATCCTCGTCTTCCGGCGGTCCGCCGAGCAGCGGAACCGGATCCTCCACCACACCCGCATCAAGCGGCTCCACGGCCTCGGGCTCATCCTTGGCCAGCGTGTCTTTGTCGTCGCGCGCGTCGTCGTGGTCCAGCCTGTCATCATCCGTGGATGCGTCTTCGTCGGCACGGGCGTCGTCGTCTGCCCGGGTGTCTTCCTCAACGCCCGGGTCGTCATCGGCCCGTGCGTCGTCATCGGCCGGGGTGTCTTCCTCGGCGCTCGCGTCATCCTTGCCGCGCCCGTCCACGTCGTTGGGCGCAGGCTCGTCGGGGGGCGCGGCGTCTTCGGGAGGGGCGTGCGGAGCGTCGTGCCCGGCGTGCGCGGCGGACTCTGACCTGCGGTGGGCCCATTGGCCCATGCCCAACCCCGCGGGGGCATCCCTGCCGAACCCAGCCAACTACACGTACGACGCAGCCGAGGTATTGGACAATGTGACCGGATTGATCTGGGAGCGTGACGTGTCTGGCAGGGTAACGAGCACTTGGACGGCCGCCACCACGGCGGCCACCAGCCCCTGCACCGGTGGCTGGCGTCTCCCAACCCGCGTGGAACTCGTGTCCCTCCTGGACTTCACCAGGGCACCCCCAACCATCGATACAGCGGCATTTCCCGACACCCCGGGTGACTGTTTCTGGTCGTCCTCCCTTGCAGCGGGGAGTTCGAACCGCGCGTGGTACGTGAGATTCGGCGGTGGCGCCACAGTTGATAGCTCCGTGGACACGCTGTGCCTTGTTCGGTGTGTGCGTTGAGCGCGAGCAGAGAACGCTCGTGCGTCAGCCCAAAGGTCTCCCATGAAACGGTCGCAACACCTGCTTTTCGTGGCATTGCTCCTGGTCCCCATGCTCGCGGCTGGCCTTGGGCTCGTGCGCGCAGCGGCCCCGCCAACCCGCTACACAACCACCGCCGGCGTCGTATTGGACAACTGCACCGGGCTTCACTGGCAGCAGGGTCACGACGCCGGTCAAGGCTGGACCAACGCGGCAGCCTATTGTCAGAACAACACGGCAGGCCTTTCCGGCACGAATTGGCGGCTCCCGACCATCAAGGAACTGCAGAGCATTGTGGACGAGACAGTTCTTAACCCCAGCATCGACACGGCAACGTTCACCGCGGTGCCTGATTGCTACTGGTCATCGTCCAAGGTCGCCGGGAATTCGGGGCTCGCGTGGGCCGTCTTCTTCTCCAGCGGGGGCACCACCAGCTTCGGGTTGGCCAATCCGTGCCGTGTTCGGTGTGTCCGTTGAGGGCAGCGAATGCCCCGACTGTTCAATCCACCGGCACCGGTTCCACGCCGCAGGACCTGGGACCCGACGTCACCGGCCTTACGTTTGCGCTGGTCGGGAGCTCCATCATCGCGGAGAGCCACAATGCGCAGACGCTGACCTAAAGGTTCCATCGCATTTCGCTCTCCGGCGGACCCGCCACCACGCTTGGCAGTCTCACGGGCACGCTCCACGATGAAAGACTCCACCACGACGAGCTGTACTTCCTGACGCGGGACGACAGCTTCCCATCCGCCGAGTGGGCCATCCGCAGCGTGCCGAACGATGGCAGCGGCGTCGTCACGATGGTCGATCACCAGACGGTCAACCTCAGCGTGTCCCAGCTCGTCGACGTGGATGACGACGGGTACTACGTGAGCACGTACGACTCGATCGTCAAGATCCCGCGCGACGGGGGAGCACCGGTGACGGTGGTGGAGGTGGATGGGACCGTGATCGACGCGGTGGCGGATGACCGGGTGATCGTGTGGACCGAGGAGTCCCCTGACGGCGAACGGCAAATCAAGTTGATTGCAAAATAGGGTCCGCTGCACCGCCCACACTGACGGCGCAACCGCGTTCTGCGGTCAGCGTTGAAACCGCGTGCAGGCATGCGCAGGAGACGCCAGGGATGAGACGTCGCTGTCGGCCGCAATGACCCAAATATCATCGTTGGCCACGCTGTAGAAACTGGCGCATTGGCCACAGAACTTTGTTCCGCGCTCAAGGCCTGCAGACCGCGTGATGGCCGCGCGCAGGCTACCTGGGGTTGCGTTGGACGTCGCCCGCGGGTTCAAGCGGCGGCGGAGGTGGCGCATGCCGTCGCTTGTGGAGGATCTTGAGCGGGCCGGACTCCGCGGCGGTCTCGTGGAGCGCGTCAGCTACGCCGCGCTCGCGAGTACCGACCCGCTGGCCATGGTGGCCTCGTTCCGCGACGGGCTCATGGTGCTGGAGTTCCCCGCCAGCGGCGCAAAGGCCGTGTTGGTGGTGCAGCCGGGTGAGACCGCATTCAGCGTGTTGGGATCCCGGGTCAATCAGCTGCTCGTGCGCGGACTGGAGGTCTGCGTGGTCAGCGACGATCCGGCCGACGAGAAGCGGCTGAAAAAGGCCATGCCCACGTTCGTGAAGGGCTCGGTGCCAACCTATCGTGTGTCGTCGGATGGGAAGGTCCACCACGTGGCCCAGGTTCCCCTGGTCAAGACGCCGTTCCACCGGATGTTGGAAGCGCTTCCGGCTGCGGGCACCACGCCGGATTGGCAGGCGCTGGCGGCCACGCGGGCGGCCGCGGAAACGGCGTGGAACGCATCGGTCCAAGAAGCGTCGCGCTTCGCCAGCGACATGGCAGCCCGGCCGGTCCGCGTCACGCGCGTCCTGGCGGGCCTGATTGGCGCCATGTTCCTCCTTGAGATGTGGCTGGGCACCGGCGCCCCGGTGTGGGCGCTGCGGCGCCTGGGCGCGTTGGACGCGGAACGCCTGACGGACGGCGAATGGTGGCTGGCGGTGTCTGCGACCTTCCTCCACGGGGGCTGGCTGCACCTGCTGTTCAACGGGATTGTCCTGTGGACGCTGGGGCGGTCCCTGGAGCGCATCCTGGGCGCGCCGAAGTTCATCATCCTGTACGGCCTGTCCGGTCTCGCCGGTTCTTTGATCAGCGCCTACCGGTTGGAGCCGGGAGGCCTGAGCGTGGGCGCGTCGGGCGCGCTGTGGGGGTTGCTCGCCGCTGAGGCGCTGCTGGTGTCCCTGGCCAACAGCCCGCTGCCGCCCGTCATGCGCGCCGCCGCGCGCCAGAGCGTGGTGACCAACCTGGTGCTCAACGTCATGAACTCGTTCCGCGCGCACGTGGACTGGGCGGCGCACCTGGGAGGCGGCGTGGCGGGCGCGCTGGTCACGCTGCTGTTGCTGCGCATCAAGGGAGAACGCGCGCCGTCCTGGCTGCGGGGCACCGCCTCCGTGTTGGCGGCGTTTTACGTCGTGGGACTGGGCACGGCGCTGGTGCGCGCGGACCTGCCCGCAATGGCCGCACCGGATGAGCGCATCACCGTCAGCATCCCGGAGCTGCAGGTGGACTCCGTTGAGCTTCCCGCACTGATCGCATCCACCCGCAAGGACTCGCCACCGGGGAAGGACGGTACGTCTGAAGTGGTGTTTGGTGAGGTGCGGCGTGACCCCGTGGCGGTGGGCCTGTTGACGTCCGCCCACGGCGACGACGCGGCGATTGAAGCGCAGGCGCAGGCCGTCCTGGAGGCGATCAAGGAGGGGAATGAAGGCAGTTGGGTCCGTGGACCCGCCGCCCGCGCGGCAGGGACGACGTGGTGGGTGACGGGGCGGATGAAGTTTGATCAGGGGGCGTTGGTGGACACGGTGTTCATTGTTGAGAAGGGACGGTGGACGCGCGTGGAAGTGATCCTGTGGCCGGATGCAGAGGCCCAGTGGAGCGGCCTGGCTGACACGGTGGCGGGTTCAGTGAAGTGGAAGGCGGCAACGCAGCCTTGAGAGCGTGCTGCCCCCGCCGCTGGCGGACGGTTGCGGGGCAACCGCCTTCCGCGGGGTCCAGGTCATAACTCGGAACGACACCGTGGAGTCCGTTGTCCTTCGGCGCTCATCGGATTTGACCCTTTCGCTCTCCGGAACTGCTCCGCCCGGCGGGGGCTTTCTGTGGACCGGACCTCCAGGTTCTACGTGCGTTCAGGACCGCGGGAGGCGAAGCCCCGCGACTGCGCGGCCACCGCCCAAGGGAGGCAATCGCTCAATAGTCCATGAAATCCCCGGCCGGTGACGGTTCAGGGTCTTTCGGAGGGCCCATTCCCGAGCGTGGGTTTCCGGCAGCAGAACGATGAGGAGGTACGCGCCGAGATACACGTCAGCAATGAACCTGGGCGCCGCGTCCAGGTGAAACGTGCGGTTGGCTGCGCCGCGGCCGAGGAAGCCCGGTGGTTGAGAAGCTGGCATCCGCGTAACAGGTCACCCACATCGTGCAGCAGCCTTTCCCACCTTCCGCTGCCGTTCAACGGCAGACTGATGCCCAACGCCGCGTCACCAGCGCGCGCGGCCGGTGTCCCTCAATCCGCTCATTGCCGCCCGCCCAGGACCACCGAAGTCACGTTTCCCCGTGGAGGCACCACAAATGCTTTCCCGTTGATGGCGTGTGCCCGGATTGGCGCGGAACTCGCCCTTCTTCACAACGCAATGCGGCCCGGCGATGCGCGCAAGCTCAATTGCGTGGGCACCGGGGCTGGGCCAGGCGGTACGGCCCGCATGGCCCGCCGCGTTGCTGGCACACGGTCCGCTGAGGCATTCAGGTCATGGATGTGGTGGACCCCGCGGCCGCGCGCGCGCGCGCGCGCCGCATCGATTCACCACGGCAGGCGCCGTGGGTCCAGGCTCAGGCGGAATAGCGTGGTTTTGACATGGGTGCAGGGTGCGCATCCCAGGAGTCCTGTGTGCGCTCCTTCCCTGCGTTGCGTGGGTGCGAAGGGTGAAGGCCGGACCGACGGCGCCAACGGGAAGCGTCGGGCCACCAGCGCGGCCGATTCAACGGCGACTGAAAGCCGGCAGGATTCGCTCAGCCTCAGGTGCCTTTCAGCGCAATTGTCACCCTATTCTATTGACCCCTTTGGGGCTGCAGGCCAAAGTCCGCGGCATGCTCCCAATCTCGAAGTCAATGCGGGTCCTCTGGTGTGCTTGGCTCCTGGTCACGGCCGCGGGGTGCGCCACTGGCGAACTCCGCTTCAGCCTGCTCGGCGAAACCCGCTCGCTGATCGTGGAGCGTGGTCCTCGGGTCAAAGGCGAAGCGTGCAGCATTTTCCACAACCCCACACTCGCCGACAGGGCCTACGACAACGCGCTGCGGAAGGCCCCCGGCTTCAACGCGCTGGAGGACGCGCAGGTGAGCTACCAGGGCGGGCCGTTGAACCTGGGCGGGTTAGGTGCCTGCTACCGCGTCAGCGGCCGCGCGGTGCGCATTGAGGTGGACGGGGCGGCGCAATGAGACCTATCGCCGTGCCGTTGCTCGCATCGGGCATCCTGCTGGTGAGCGGATGCGCGTCCTTGAATCTGGGGACGTTTCCAGTCGCGTCACGCGCCAGACTTGGAAAGCCGCCTCGCGGTACGCCCACCGAAGGTTCGGCCTGCGCGTTCGTGATCCTGGGACTCATCCCCGTCCGGGAGGACGCCTTACGCCGCGCCTATGATGAAGCTTTGCAGGAAGCCGGCCCCGGGCACCGCACGCTCAGGGATGTTGCGGTGACAGTGAAGAAACACGGGTTTTCACTCAATGGCGTGGAGCTTTCCTGGCATTGCTATTCGCTGGAGGCCATGGCCGTCCGCGACGATGATCCGGACGGAGCCGGCGATCCCGATGACGTCACGGAGGAGGAGGCTGCGCCGGAGCCCGCGTGAGCCAGGTGCGGCGCGGTCCTCAGTCTCCTTCAAGCGCGGACACGGGTTCGGCGCCCGCAGGTTCCTCTGACAGCAGGCTGACCAGCAACGCGCGATTGTACGCGTCCGCCAGAGCCTGCCGCTCTTCCATGGGGACGGGCTCCAACCCGGTCCGGCTTGGCCCTGCCATGCTCACGCCGGCACATACCGCCGTGACCAGCAACAACAGGGTGCCCGCACCGCTGCTGACGCTGAACGTCACAAGCCCCATGCTGGAGACGACCATGCCAACAACCAGCCCCGTGACTCCCGCGGGGGTCAGGGCCATCGCCAACACCAGGCCGCCAGCGTGCACGACCAACCCAACGGGGCCCATCGCCAGCACTCCGGCCAACACGCTGCCCGCGATCCAGGCGGCTACTCGCCAGCGAAACCGTTCGCGGTTCGCGGCTTCCTCGCGGCGGGAGTACTCAAGCGCAAGGTCAGGACGCTCCACAAGATGATAGAAGCGCGAACCGGGCACCTCTCGCCTGTCGGTTTGAGCAGTGACGCTGTAACCATCCCGATTCACCCACAGGCGCTGTGCGTCGTACTGCCGCAACGCGGCGCGGGCTGAATTCTCGCGCGCAGCGAGGGCCTCACGGCACGGCGCGCACCCTGGCGCAAACAACTCCTCTACCATTTGCCCAAGCGGTTGGACCCAACCCGCGCGGCGCGCACCAATGCGCTGCGCCGTGACCATCGGTTCGCCGCCCGCCACCAGTCTGGTGAGTTCCATGCGACGCCCAGCCCCCCTTCCCACCACGCGTCCCACCACGCCTTCCAAAACGCCAAGCTCCGTGAGCACCGCGCCGCCACACTCGGCCTCCGAGCACACGCCCCGCTCGTCGTCCGGCGCCAGCGAAACGACGACCAAACCTGGTATGGCCGCCAGCATGTGCCTCACCACCTCCGGGGCGAGCGCGCATGGCTCCTCATCCGACTGGTCACACTGCATGGCGAGGACGACCACCTCGCGCTCCACCTGCGCCGGCGCCAATGTCCACACTGCAATGCTGGCAATGACCGGGAACATCGCGTCCCGACAAAAGCGCAAACCGGCGCCATTGTCACGACGAGCGCCCCGCCTCAACAGGTCCGGGAGCAACGTTGACGTCGGTGCGCCGGAAGCGCACCGGGCTTCTTCTCCTGCTCCATCGGCGGGCGCGTTCCGTTCCAACGCACCCATGCAGCGCCACGCCCCCCGCCAGCAGCACAACCCCCGCCGCGACCAGTCCCGTTTCCTAATGCGTGGCGCCCTGCGCCGCGGCACACCGCAGCACCGATGGCGCGGAAGCGCGGACCGCGATGGTGGCGCGCGGCCTGTTGATGCCCGAAGCGGGACTCCTTCTCGTCGCACACCCGTCGAGCTGGTCCTCAGCCCCTGCGCGAACAACGCGCTCCGCCCGCGGAACCGGTCCTCTGCCGCACCGCCTCACGCGCGGGCTCTTCCGGGCGCACCACCGCCGGCACGGTCCCCGACGAAGACGCCCGTGTGAAACCCGGCGTCGGGGTGCACACCCCGTCGGAACACCCGCACGCCGCGCGGCCTGCCGCGCCCTGCCCCGGTCACCGCCACGGTCCCTTCCCAACCCCGCCCGTTAGCGGCATGGTCGCCGCACCTTGGAATGGTCATTCCTCCACCCGTCCTTGTGGCCGCTGCTGCTGACCGCGGCGGTGCCGCTGCTGGTCCACCTCATCAGCCGCCGCCGCGCGCGCGAAGTGCGCTTTGGCCCCATGGAGTTCGTGCTGCGCTCGCAGCGGCGCAGCGCGCGCCGCATCCAGCTGCGGCAGTGGCTGCTGATGGCCGCC
>JACRCW010000073.1 GCA_016218805.1 Deltaproteobacteria bacterium
GAGACTTTTCGCATTGACGACCAAATCGCTCAGCGCGCTGATCGCGCGCATGGGATCCGTGTGTCCGCGCTGGAAGTAACTCGCCCTATGTTCCGCAAGCAAGAAGCATTCCCGTACCCCACGCGCTTCTTTTAGGGCTAATGACACCGCGCGGCCGGACGGGTCCTTACGGGAGGTCCGCTGCGGGGGAAGGCGGGGCGCAATGATGCGGACGCCGGAAATGAAAACGTGGCGGAAGTTTTCGGTCTCGCCCTGGACGTGGCGGCGTTGTGGCAATCAAACAGGTGCCGCCGGGGCCCGCATTCACGGAGAGGGCGGCGGGTTCTTCGTCACTTCCGACGCGGGCGGCCGGGCGTACTGAAGCCCCTCAGGCAGAGCCCGCCGGAGAACGTGCGTGCGGCACGGGAGAAGATCGCGGCAGACATTGCCAACGACCTTGATGTCTGTGTTCCGCCGGTCCTCCTCACGGAACGGGCGGGGAGTCCGCCTGGCGAGGAACGCTATGTCTGCGTTTCGCGCGTGATGTTCCCAACGCAATGGTCCTGGGGAGTGATCCTCGACCATCTGGACGGGAATGGGCCGTCCACGGCGTTTCCGAGTTTGAGCGATGCCCTCCGCCGCGACGCACCGGGTGCGCTCGCCCTCGACACTTGGCTTGGACAGGGTGATCACAACGACCACCCGCACAACATCCTGTATGGGTACAGGGACGAGCCGTCCACGGGTCGTTTTGTGTTCCTGGATAATCCATGGCATTGGGCGCGCTTGGGGCTTGGGACGGCGTCGGGGCCACAACGGTGCTTGCGGCACCGTTCCCGGCGAAGATGCTCCAGGCGATTCAACCAGCCGCACTGTCCGAGGTTGTCGCGCTGATTGAGAGCTACCCGGATTCCCAACTTGAAGAAGTGGTTGAGAGAATACCGGACCCATACATGCACCCACGGCTGCGGCGCGAGGTCCGGACCGCGCTGAGTCGGCGCAAGGCTCTTGTCCGGAGTGCCCTCAAGGAGTACCTATGAAGAGAGGTGACCCTGTGAAGGCGCAGTACCGTTACGCGGTCATTAGCTGGTGTCCTGACCTCACGGATCCGGAAGCCCGGTCATTCCCCGCTGCTGTGCTGTTCGCAGGGAGGCTGGGCCCCCTGAACTTCGGCGCGGTTGTTGGCTTGGCGAAGTTTGGCGGAACGCTGGATTCGCTTTCGCGCAAGCTGCTCGCGGATGTGCCGGGGCTCGTTCGCCGCCACGTGGAGGCGGTGATTGAACAAAGCGCGCCAGCCAACCCTGACGCCCTCCTGTACTCCATGCAGAACGCCCTTCGGAACAGCCTCCACGTCGCGTCCGTGTCGGAGCTGATGGAGGCGGAGGTTCCCAACCGCGAACGCGAGCAATGGGTGGCCAACGTCGTCGTTCCGGCGGGTCGCGCGGTGCTGGACGCCGACCGCAAGGGCCAGCCCACCATGAGCGCAGATGACGATGGCGACGAGTTCCATCCCTATCAGGTATGGGCCCTGGAGCAGATGCATCGCGAGGCGCAAGCCCCGTCATAGCGCCAGGTGTCCGCGGCGGCATTTCGGGCCCGCTGGCCGGTGTACAGCGTTTCGGCAGTTGGGACGGGCACCAGTGTCCCATGGGCCTCAGGGCGGCCACCCCAGGCGCTCCCGCCGCCACGACGGGGATAGGTCCGGGAACCGCAGTGTGAGCACGTCCGCTTCCAGGCGCCGCTGCGCCAGCACGGAGTCCCGCAGCGCCGCGTAGGCGCGGTCCACGCGCTGGCGGGCCTCGCCCAGGGGAACCGGTTCCGCGGCGCCTTCACGGGCCTCCGTGATGGCACGGAACAGCCGGACGCTGGCCTCCCCCAGGCGGCGCGCGCGTGTCTCCGCGCCGGGGACCCAGGGGGAGCGGCGGTAGGCTTCACGCAGGACGTCCAGGCGGGTCACGCGGCGCTGGTAGGCCCCCGTGCCCACCTTCAATGCCTGCGCCGGCCGGAATGCCGCCGCGTGCGCGTCATCCGGCGCAAAGAACGTCCCCAGGAACGCAAACTCCTCCTGCAGCATCCACGCGGCCACGGCGGCCGCGCGCGTCAGC
Source organism: Deltaproteobacteria bacterium (assembly GCA_016218805.1). Taxonomy (GTDB): domain Bacteria; phylum Myxococcota; class JACRCW01; order JACRCW01; family JACRCW01; genus JACRCW01. The sequence continues at coordinate 2,085 of JACRCW010000073.1, forward strand.
TCCAGCAGCCGCGCGTCGTCGGCCAGGCGCTGCGCCCCCATGGCCTCACGCATGCGGGCCACCTCCGGCCACAATGACCGCATTTCCGCCACCAACTCGTCAAAGAACGCGTGCGGCAGGTCCACCGGCGCGCGGGCGGCGGCCTCCACCAGCACAGCGCGGTCGTCGTCAGATGCGGGGAAACCGTGCAGCAGCGCGCCGGGTGCGCCCACCAGGCCGCGGGAGGGTTGGGTGGTCACTGGACGCTCCCTCCGTACGGCGGAACAAAAATCACCACATCCTGCACATCCACCACGGTGACCGCGTCCGCGACGATCTCAATGGTGGCGCGGAACACGAGCGGCGCGCGCGTGGCCGTGGCGCAATGGTCATTGTGCGCGACGATCTCCCAGGTGGCGGTGGCGCCCGGCGTGACAAGCTGCAGGCTGTCCAGTTCACCGTCGGGCGCGCCCAGTGGCAACAGGTCCGCGGGCACCGCATCCGGCGCACAGCCGGGATAGGGATTGGTGGCGCCCACGGGCGTGATGGACTGGATGAAACACGCGGAATCCACCGCGGCCCCCAGCCCGTCCGTGCCCGGCTGGCCCACCACGCGCGCGGACAGCGTGGACGCGTTGAAGCGCAGCATGGTGGTCAGGCCGGTCACCAGCGTGTCTCCCAACTGCGTGCCGTCCGGCGCGGCGCCGAACACCAGCGCGCACCTCCCGTTGACCGGTGCCAGCCCCGTCCCGCCCACGCCGGTGCAGCACTGCCCCGCGGTGCAGCCCGGCGGCCGTCCGCCCGGTGCAAAGTCCCACACGCACGCGGGCACCGTGGCCCCTGTGTCAACGGCCAGCGCCTCCAGGTGCGGCCGCGCGTCATCCACCACGACGTTGTTGCGGCGGTTCTGGCTGGCCACGCCCAGGATGCGCGCGTGCGCGGCCTCCACCGCGTCCAGCACCTGCTGCCGGGTGGCGGGAAGCGGCACACACGTTGTGGCGTACCGGTTGCCCTGCCCGGAGCCGCAGAACACGTTGCCGTTGAAGCCGTTGGCGCGCTCGGGGACGCCGGCGCCCAGGTAGTCCGCCCCGTCATGGAAGGGCGCGTCCGTGATGTGCAGGATGACCGGCAGCGAGCCATTGCGGAACCCCACGCCGCCGCCTGTGCCCGTGCCGCCCGGCAGCGCGGGGTCAAACGGCGGGACCGCACCTGTGCGCGGGCGGTTGGTCCAGTAGGGCAGGGTGAAAGGAATGTTCCCCATGCCGTTGGTGAACCAGTACTCCTGCAACTCCAGGCGGGAGGGATCGCGCGGGTAGGTGATGCCCACGCCGGTGAGGATCTGGCTCAGCGCTTCATACCCGGATTCCGGCAGGTCACCGCCAATGCCCATCAGCAGCGTGTTGACGGCGTCCTGCGCGCGCACGGCTTCGGTGGTCACGCGCTGCAGGAGGCGGAACGGTGTGTCATCCGTGGTGGGCCCGGTCCCCGCGTTGAGCCCAGCCTGATAGGACGTGTTGTAGTCCTGCTGGGAACTCCCTACCGAGGCCCAGACCGCTTCAAACGCAAAGGAGAACTCCGCGTCCGCGTTTCCAAAGCCGCCTTCATACAGCAGCGTCTGCCCGCCCTGGCGCAGGATGGGATCCGTGCCAAACGGAAAGTCTTCGAAATGGCTCACCGCGAACGCCACATCCGGCACCGCGCCGCGGATCCCCGGGATGACGACGTCCGAGAGCGATTGCTGCAGCGCCTGGATCTCTTCACCCATGGATGCGGTGGTGTCGATGTTCATGGCCACGTCCACCTGCCGCAGCGTGGTGGAGAAATCCAGCGTATCCGTTTGCGGGGTTCCGCGGTTGGGAAGCACGAAATAGAAGTCCGGCAGGCGCGGATCCGTGGGCGGCGTGGCCACCACCGGATCCGTTCCAAGGGTCACCTCCACCAGGTCCGAGTACCCGTCGCCGTCACTGTCCGCGTTCAGCGGGTTGGTGCCCAGCGCGTTGACCTCATCCCCGTCTCCCAGTCCGTCGCCGTCGCTGTCCGCGCGGCCCGGGTCCGTACCCGCGGTGACCTCCGCGCCGTCCGCCAGCCCGTCGTTGTCGCTGTCCGGATCCAGGAAGCCCGGCACTCCGTCCCCGTCCAGGTCAAACGTGCTCTCGTTGTTGTCCCACAGGCCATCACCGTCGCTGTCCACGTCACGCCACGCGGGGAGGTTGTCCTGGTCCGGGTCCGCGCAGCCCTCCAGCGCGTTGGAAAGGCCATCTGCGTCCGCGTCCCCTGAGGGCACCGGGCAGCTCCCACCCGACGACGCTGCGGCGCCCCCCGAGCTGCTCCCGCCCCCGGAGGCACCGGCGCTGCCGCCGGATGACCCGCCCCCCCCCGACGACGGAGACGCGGAGCCTGACGAGGAAGAAGAGGAGGGAGAGGTGTTGCCGCCCGACGAGCTGCTGGACGGGGTGCCCACCCCTCCGCCGTCCCCGCCCGCGTCTTCCGGCGGGTCCGTGATGCACCCCAGGGCGCAGCACACCCAGCACGCCCGGCTCACCGTCCCTATCCGCATCCACCCTCCTCAGTGGTCCGCCCGCCAGCTGGACGTTATCGTCCTCGCGTCCTGGCGAGAACCTACGTCAAGATGCGGAAGGTGAGCCCGTGCCCGATGTCCTGGTTGCCATCTCAGACCTGATGTTCCAGTCCAAAGTGGACGCCACCGCCCGCGCGGTGGGCGTCATGCCGGGCCGCGCCCGACGGGGAAGCACCCTGTGGGCAGATGTGCGCGAGACGGGCGCGCGACGCGTGATCATCGATCTCACGTCGCCGGCGTTTGGCGGCGTGGAGGCGGTGCGGGCGCTGCGCAAGGAGCTGGGGATGGACGTGGAGGTGGTGGGATACTGCCGGCACACGCATGAGGAACTCATTGCCTCGGCGCGCGCGGCGGGCTGCAACGCGGTGCTCACGCAGGGGCAGCTCTCCGACCAGCTGGCCGACCTGTTGGCGTCACGGCCCCTGGCCTGAGGCGCCGTTGGCGGTGGTGCCCGCCAGGTCCGGGACGGTGAGCGTGAAGTTGCCCTGGTCATCCGTGTAGCCCTCGCCCAGCTCCAGGGCCCCGCGCGTTGTGGTGAGGACGGGGGAGAACGCGCGCACGCGGGCCAGCTTCACCGGTTTGCCCAGGGTGTCCATCACCACGCCGGAGACAAACGCCGCGCGCGGCAGGATGACGTCATGCGTGTTGGCGGCCTGCGATGCGACGTCCACCAGGTCCGTCCGCGCGGGGCGGTTGGTGCCCCTGGGCGGGGTGGCCGTGAGCAGGTACTGGCCCGGCGGGACCTTCAGGCAGTACGCGCCCGTGTCGCTGCTGGTTTCACGCGCTTCCCAGGTGGCGTCAGCCGCGGGGCCGGGAGCGCCCTCCACGTTGGCAACGCGCGTGGCGGCCAGGCGGGTGGCGTCCACCCGCAGGTTGGCGGCGTCCAGCACGGTGCCGCACAGGTCCACCAGCGTGGGGAGCTGCACGTCCAGCGCTTCCGCCGTGGCGGCGTTGACCACCAGCGCGGCTTCCTGCACCAGCGACGCACCCGCGGCCTGCGGCGGAATCACGGCGCGCGCGTAGGTCCCCGCGGGAACGCGCCCCTCAAAGCGGCCCTCCCCGTCCGTCAGCGCCGTGAAGCGCAAGGTCCCCGCGCCGGCCGGGCCCTCCAGGCGGACCTGCGCGCCGGCAATGGCGTTGCCGCCCGGCCCGCTGATGCGGCCAGCCACGGACAGCGGCGCCTCCACCAGGCCCAGCGTGACCAGACCCAGGTCACGGTCCGCATCCAGGTTGATGGGGGACACGGTGAGCTCGGGGAACGGGTCGCTGGCCGCACCGGGCGTCACGCGCAGCGTCAGTCCTGACGACGTGGTGCGCAAGACGGGGAAGCTGAAGTGACCGTCGCTGTCAGTGATCACTTCGCGGACCAGGCGGCGGGTGGCCTGCATCAGCCACACGCGCGCGCCTTCCACCGCCACGGGCGTGTCCGCGGTGGCGTCCTCCACCACGCGGCCGCTCACCGTCCAGGTGGCGGACGGGTCCGGCAGCGTCACATCCAACGTCCCGCCCGCCGCGGCAAACACGCGGTCCGCGTACAGGATGGGCAGCGTGGTGTCCGCGGGGAACAGCACCGGGTCATAGCTGGTGCCGTCCAGCAGCCCCGCCCGGGACAGGCCCGCCGCGTCCACCGGCACCGTCTCCACCTGTTCCTGGCCCGTGATGGTGGACGGGGCCGTGAGGGTGAGGGTGCCCTGCACGGTGCCGGGGTGTTCGGAGACGCAGTTGTAACAACTACGCAGCGTCACCTCCAGCGTGGGACGCATGATCAGCATTTGTGACGACGCGCGCTGCGCATCCAGCGCCAGGAACGCCTGCGGTTTCATCCCGGTGTCCGGCAGCGGGCTCACCAGCACGTCCACCGTGCCCAGGTTCTGCGCCGTTGCCGGGCGGCAGGTGCCCAGCAGGCACAGCTGGCCCCGCGGGCAGTCTGAGTCCTGGTCACACCGCTGCCCGGTGCCTTCCAGGTATTCGGCCGAACACGCCGCCACCACGGCGAGCGGCAGCAGCACGCGGGCGCGCAGGAGGCGGCGCATCAGTTGCCTCCCGTGGTGGTGCGCTGCAGCACCCAGCGCCAGCGGGCCACCTGGACGTCGTCGGGGTAGTCGGTGGGCGCGCTGCCAAACGCCGGCCGCCGGTCACCCACCAGCACTTCCACCGCGTAGGGACGCCCCACCACGGTCCCGCCGTCGGCGGTGGAGTTGCGGGCGTTGTCAATCTCGTCCAGGCGGAGGCGGGTGAGCGTAAAGCTGGCGGTGCGGCGGACTTCACCGTTGGGCGGGATGGTGTCCTCCACCGCGCGGTCCAGGCTGGCCACGTCAGCGTCATAAGCGGCCAACCAGCGGACGTAGAGCGTGTCATCCACGTCCCGGTCATCAATGGCGCCCAATGTGAAGGTGAGGTCCGGGTTGCGCGCGGTGTCCCAGAGGATCACGCCGTCCACCTCAGGGAGTGCGGGGTCCAGGAAGATGACCCGTGAGTTGATGATGGGCGGCGAGTTCACGGGGTCAGGCTCCAGCGTCCATTCAACGGGCATGATGCAGGCGGTGACCACCACCGCGGTGCATGCCACCGACCCGAAGAGCAGCCGACGTGCCATCAGGGGCAACCCCCCGGGATGGCGCTGGATTCCGCTGGATCACTCAGCGGGGTCCCGGGCGTTTTCCCTGACACGCCCGCCATGTGACCCCCAACTTGCGGGGCGGGTGCAGCCGGGCAGGGGAGGCCGCATCCCCGACGAGCGGAGATCGCACGCACCACCGCGGGAGCGTCAGCGGGCCACAAGATGGGGGCGTTTCTAGCAGGTGCGGGGGGTGCGGCGCGCGTTTCAGGCTTCGCCTTCGCCGGGCTCCAGCGGGGCCACGGCCTCACCGCGGGCCACCTTCTCCGCGCGCTCCCTCTCCAGGTGGCGGTAGATGGTGCGGGGGTCCACGCCCAGATCGCGCGCGGTCTGGGTGCGGTTGCCGCCGTTGCGGGCCAGCGCGTCGTTGATGTAGCGCCGCTCAAAGTCATCCTTGGCGTCCACAAGCGGCTTGAGCGGGGCCATGTCCTGCGCGCCCAGGTCCATGTCCTCCGGGCTGAGCATGGCCTTCTCCGCCAGCACCACGGCGCGCTTGATGCGGTTCTCCAGCTGCCGGATGTTCCCCGGCCACGTCCCCTTGCGCAGCGCCGCCACGCACTCCGGCGAAAACCCCTTGGCCTTGGCACCCACCTCGCGCGCGTGCTTCTGCAGCAGGTAGCGGGCAATGGTGACAATGTCCTCACCGCGTTCACGCAGCGGCGGCAGGTGCAGCTGCACCACGTTGAGGCGGTAGTAGAGGTCCTCGCGGAACTTCCCGCCCTTGATGTCCGCCTCCAGGTTGCGGTGCGTGGCCGCCACCACGCGGATGTCCACCGGCTCGGGCCGCGTGTCCCCCACTTTGACGACGACACGCTCCTGCAGCGCGCGCAGGATCTTCACCTGCAGGTTGAGCGGCATTTCACCGATTTCATCCAGGAACAGCGTGCCCTTGTCCGCGGACTGGAACTTCCCCATGCGCGTGTTCACCGCGCCGGTGAACGCGCCGCGCACGTGACCAAACAGCTCGCTCTCCAGCAGGTTCTCCGGGATGGCGCCGCAGTTGATGACGACGAGCGGACCGCGCGCGCGGCTGGAGCGGCGGTGCAGCTCCCGCGCAATGAGCTCCTTGCCGGTGCCCGTCTCACCGGTGACCAGCACGCTGATGTCGGTGCCCGCCACCTTGTCAATCTTCCGGAAAATCTCCTTCATGGAATCACACGATCCCACCACGTCACCGTAGCGGTTGGATTCCAGGCGTTCCTTGAGGACCTGGTTCTGCGTCTTGAGTTCGTTGAACGCCTGCGCCTGCTTCACCAGCAGGGACGCGTGGGACGCAAACACGCTCAGCAGCTCCAGGGAGCGTTCATCAAACAATGACGCCACGCGGTCATTGCCCAGGTACAGCACACCAAACAGGTCCCCGCGGTGGATGAGCGGCGCGCAGATGACGCTGCACAGCTTGAGGTTCACCACGGATTCGGCCGCGTTGAAATTCTCGTCTTTCAGCGCGTCACTGACAATGAGCGGCTTCTTGGAATCCACCACGCGCTTGAGGATGCTGTCAGACAACTGCTGCACGCCGTTGGCAATGGTGGCGCCGTCCATGTTGCGCGCGCCCACCACCTGCGGGCCGCCTTCCTCCATCAGCACAATGAAGCCCTTGTCCGCCTGCGTGAGCGCCACCGCCTCGTCCAGCAGGAGGTCCAGCTGGTCGGTGACCTTCTCGCGCTCCACAAGACGCTGGCTGAACGCCTGCAAACGCCGGTAGCTCTGCAGTTCCAGCGTGGCCGTCATCTGCCGCGCGGAGACGGGCCGCCCGCCCAGCGTGGCCGCGGCGATCACCGGCGTTTCACCGGGGGTCTCATCGTCATCCGCATCCCCGTGCTCCGGTGCGTCCGCGTCCGTGAACCGGAGCTCCGTGCTGCCCACCTTCACCAGGTCACCGTCCTGCAGCACGTGCCGCTTCACCTTCTTGCCGTTGACCTGCACTTCGCTGGCGCGGTCAGACGGGAGGATGGCGTACTTGCCGGATTCCCGGTGAAGCTGGGCGTGGAGCGTGGCCACGGCCGGGTCAAACGAAATGCTGACGTCCGCTTCCGGCGAACTCCCCAGCGTGGTGATGTTCTTGAACAGGTTCCACGCAATGGGGCTGCCGCTCTTGGGGCTGTGGCGCAGGCTGGGCATGGGCCGGCACCCATAGGTTCGCGTGGCCTGCCCGATCAACCACCGCCCCGGCGGGCGCATCCCGCGCCTGGTTGGCCGCGCCGATCGCGAAAGACGTGCGAGCTTTTTCGGCACACGTTTCCTCGACGGAGAAACGGCTTGCGGGAAATCCCCACAGCGTTTAAACGACCGCCGTCCCTGGGCCGCCACTGAGCCGGTCCGTGGAGGTGAACGCAGATGAGTTGGACCCTCAAGTTCTGGGATTCCACCGTCGGCAAGAAGGTCCTGATGGCGCTGACGGGCGCAGCCGGCTTTGTGTTTGTCATTGGACACATGGCGGGCAACATGCAGGTCTACCTGGGGCGTGATCAGATCAACGCGTACGCCCACTTCCTGCATGAAAAGGCGGGCCTGTTGTGGGTGGTGCGCATTGCGCTCCTGGCCGCGGTGGGGTTGCACGTGCTGTCGGCGTTGCAGTTGCAGCTGATAAAGCGCGCCGCCCGCCCGGTGCGCTACCAGAAGCCCGGAATCATCCAGGCCACGCCGGCTTCACGGACCATGATCTTCACCGGCCTGCTGCTGGCGTGGTTCCTCCTCTACCACCTGGCGCACTTCACCTGGGGCAACGCGCATCCCGCGTTCCGGGAGTTGGACGCGTACAACAACATCGTCACCGGGTTCCAGCACGTGCCGTCGTCGGTGTTCTACATTGTGTGCATGGTGCTGCTGGGTCTGCACCTGGGTCACGGCGGCAACGCGCTGTTCTTCAGCCTGGGCCTGGTGCACCCCAAGTACCGGCAGGCGGTCCGCGCCATCACCTACGCGCTGATGCTGCTCGTCGTCATTGCCAACATCTCCATCCCGGTGGCCGTCCTCGCCGGCGTGCTGAAGATCTGAAGGAGCGCGCCTATGGAACTGAATGCCAAGGTCCCCTCGGGCCCCATTGAGAAATCCTGGGACAAACACCGCTTTGATCTGAAGCTGGTGAATCCCGCCAACAAGCGCAAGTACAACATCATTGTGGTGGGAACCGGCCTGGCCGGGGGTGCGGCCGCCGCGTCCCTGGGTGAGCTGGGCTACAACGTGCTGGCGTTCTGCTACCAGGACAGCCCGCGCCGCGCGCACTCCATTGCCGCGCAGGGCGGCATCAACGCCGCCAAGAACTACCAGAATGACGGGGACAGCGTTTGGCGCCTGTTCTATGACACGGTGAAAGGCGGCGATTACCGCGCGCGCGAACACAACGTGTACCGGCTGGCGCAGGTCAGCGTGAACATCATTGACCAGTGCGTGGCGCAGGGCGTGCCGTTTGCGCGGGAATACGGCGGGCAGCTGGCCAACCGGTCCTTTGGCGGCGCGCAGGTGAGCCGCACGTTCTACGCGCGCGGCCAGACGGGGCAGCAGCTGCTCATTGGCGCGTACCAGGCCATGGAGCGCATGGTGGGCCTGGGCAAGGTCAAACAGTTCACCCGCCACGAGATGCTGGACCTGGTGGTCATTGACGGGCGCGCGCGCGGCATCATCACGCGTGACATGGTGACCGGGAAGATTGAGCGGTTTATTGCTGACGCGGTGGTGCTGGCCACCGGCGGCTACGGCAACAACTTCTACCTGTCCACCAACGCCAAGGGCTGCAACGTCACGGCGACCTACCGCGCGTACAAGAAGGGCGCGGGGTTTGCCAATCCGTGCTTTACGCAGATCCACCCCACGTGCATCCCCGTGGCCGGTGACCACCAGAGCAAGCTGACGCTGATGAGCGAATCGCTCCGCAACGACGGCCGCATCTGGGTGCCCAAGGATAAAGGAGACAAACGCGCGCCCGGCCAGATTCCGGAGGATGGGCGCGATTACTACCTGGAGCGGCGGTATCCGTCTTTTGGCAACCTGGTCCCGCGGGACGTGGCCTCCCGCGCCGCCAAGGCCGTGTGTGACGAGGGCCGCGGCGTGGGCCCCGGCGGCCTGGGCGTGTACCTGGACTTCTCTGACGCGGTGAAGCGCATTGGCGCGGCGGGCGTGGCCGAGAAGTACGGCAACCTGTTCCAGATGTACGAGAAGATCACCGGCGAGGACCCGTATTCCGTCCCCATGCGCATCTATCCCGCGGTGCACTACACCATGGGTGGGCTGTGGGTGGACTACAACCTGCAAAGCACCATTCCGGGGCTTTTTGTCCTGGGCGAGGCGAACTTCTCCGACCACGGCGCCAACCGCCTGGGCGCCTCCGCGCTGATGCAGGGCCTGGCGGACGGGTACTTTGTCATCCCGTACACCATTGGGGACTACCTGGCGCGCGGTGGCTGGGAGAAGACCACCACGGACCACGCGGAGTTCAAGAAGGTGGAGGACGACGTCACCGGCCGCATCAAGAAGCTGCTGGGCGTCAAGGGCAAGCGCTCACCGGACAGCTTCCACAAGGAGCTGGGCAAGCTCATGTGGGACAACTGCGGCATGGGCCGGAACGCCAAGGGCCTGCAGGAGAACCTCAAGCGCATCCCGGCGCTGCGGGAAGAGTTCTGGAAGAACGTGAACGTGACCGGAGAAGCCGGGGAATTGAACCAGCAGCTGGAGAAGGCCGGGCGCGTGGCGGATTTCCTGGAATTCGGCGAGGTCATCTGCATGGACGCGCTGGACCGCGACGAAAGCTGCGGCGGTCACTTCCGCGAGGAACACCAGACGGAAGAGGGCGAGGCCAAGCGCGACGACGAGAAGTTCATGCACGTCTCCGTGTGGGAGCACCAGGGGGAGGGCAAGGCCCCCGTGCGCCACAAGGAGCCGCTGAAGTTTGAATACGTGAAGCCCGCCCAGAGGAGCTACAAGTGATGCGAATCATCCTCCACGTGTGGCGCCAGAAGAACGCCCAGAGCCCCGGGAAGTTTGAGCGCTATGAGCGCCCGGAAGTCAGCCCGGATATGTCGTTCCTGGAGATGCTGGACGTCCTCAATGAGGACCTGGTCAACAAGAACGAGCAGCCCGTGGTGTTTGACCACGACTGCCGCGAAGGCATCTGCGGGGCGTGCGGGTTTGTGGTCAATGGCATTGCGCACGGGCCGGAGGACGGCACCACCGTCTGCCAACTGCACATGCGCAAGTTCAAGGACGGCGACGAACTGTACCTGGAACCGTGGCGCGCCAAGGCGTTCCCCCTGGTGCGCGACCTGCTGGTGGACCGCTCCGCCCTGGACCGCATCATCCAGGCGGGCGGGTACATCACCGCGCCCACCGGAACGTCCGTGGATGCCAACAACATCCTGGTTGCCAAGCCGGACCAGGAACGCGCCATGGACGCCGCCGCGTGCATTGGGTGCGGTGCCTGCGTGGCCGCGTGCCCCAACGCGTCCGCCATGCTGTTCACGTCCGCCAAGGTGACCCACCTGGGCAACCTCCCCCAGGGCCAGCCGGAACGCCTGGACCGCGTGGAGGCCATGGTGGCGACGATGGACAAGGAGGGGTTCGGGAGCTGCACGCTCATTGGCGAGTGCTCCGCTGCATGCCCCAAGTCCATCAGCATGGACAGCATTGCGCGGCTCAATGGGGATTACATCAGGGCCACGTTTGTGAAGCGCCCGCTGGAACTGAGCGGCCAGGGCAGCGGCTGATAGGCGCAGCCCAACGCGCGCAAACCCCCCAAAAAACCCAAAACCCCCCACCCGGCCATGCTCCGCATGGCCGACCTCCCCCCGCAAGCGGGGGGAGGCAAGATCTATGACGCGCGGCGCGGCGGGATGAGCACCACCACGTCATGTCCGTCACGCACCACGCGCGCCTGGCAACTCAGCCGCGCCCCCTGGTGAATCCCCGCACCCAGGACCTGCTCCTCATCCGGCTGCGGCACACTGAGCGCCTCCGCCCCCGCGGACACCGTCACCCGGCACTCATGACACCGCGCAAAACCGCCGCACGTGGTCCGCACCAACGCACCCAACTGCATGGCCGCGTTGAGCAGCGAGGTCCCCGGCTGGACGTTCCCCGTCAAGGGCGACAACTCCGGGTCCACAAACGTCACCCGCGCCACCTCACGCCACCGTGCCCGCGCCCAACCAGTACTGCCCGCGCTCCACGTAACGCGTTGCCACTTCGCGCAGGGCGGCGGTGCGGCTCACCGGCAACGGCGCCAGCAACGGCGCCAACTCCGCGTGCAACTCCGCACCCCCCAGGTCCAGCGCAAACCGCCCCGCCCGCGCAATGAGCCGGTCCATCTCCTGAATGGCGTACGCCCTGGCCAGCGGCAGGTGCAGCGCCTGGTTGTCCGCCTGCACCAGCCGGCGCCGCACGCTGTCCAGGCCAAACGCCGCCTGGTGGATGTCCGCCAACGCCGCCAGCGCCTCCTGCTCCTCCTCCAACCCCTGCATGAACTGCATGGCCGCCCGCCCGGTAAGGATCAGCGCCAGCGTGCGCGCCTGCACCGTGGCGCGGTCAACCACGTCCTCCGGCAGCGACACCGACGCGCTGGCCGCCTGGAACGCGTCCATCAACGGCAGCTGACCCTTCATGGCGCGCTTGAGCAGCACCCCGGGGACCAACATGCGGTTGATCTCGTTGGTGCCCTCAAAGATCCGGTTGATGCGCACGTCGCGGTAGACCTTCGCCAGCGGGTAATCCTCCATGTAGCCGTACCCGCCCAGGATCTGCAGCGCCTCGTCGGCCGCGCGGCCCAGCAGTTCGCTGCCAAACACCTTCAGGATGGAGCTCTCAATGTTCAGCTCCTCCAGCGCCTCCATCCCCTTGCCGGTCTCCGCCGTGTACGCGTCAATGGCGCCGGTGGCGCGGTAGCCCATGGATTCCAGCGCGTACAGGTCCGCCAGCAGCGTGGCAAACTTCTCCCGAATCAACGGGAATTCAATGAGCGCTTTTCCAAACTGCCGGCGTTCCCGCGCGTACGGGAGCGTCTCGCGCAGGATGGACTTCACCCCGCCCACCGCAAACACCCCCAGCTTCAGCCTCCCCACGTTGAGGACGTTGAACGCAATCCGGTGCCCCCGTCCCGGCTCGCCCAGCACGTTCTGGACGGGAACCGGCACGTTCTCCAGGATCAGCGTGCACGTGGAGCTGCCGCGAATGCCCAGCTTGTGTTCCTCCGGCCCGATGCTCACCCCCGGCATCCCGCGCTCCACAATGAATCCCGTGAATTGCGTGCCGTCAATCTTGGCGAACACGATGAATACGTCCGCAAAGCCCGCGTTGGTGATCCACTGTTTCTGCCCGTTGAGGATCCAGTGCTTTCCGTCGGCGGACAGCGTGGCGGTGGCGCGCGCGGCCAGCGCGTCAGACCCGCTGCCCGCCTCCGTCAGCGCGTACGCGGCCAGCTTCTCCCCCGTGGCCAGTGCGGGGAGGTAGCGCTGCTTCTGCTCATCCGTCCCAAAGAACACAATGGGCAGCGTGCCAATCCCCGTATGCGCACCAAAGCTCACCGCAAACCCGCCTTCGCGCGAGATGGATTCCGCCATCAACATGGAGGTGGTCTTGTCCGTCCCGCTGCCGCCGTGCTCGTCGGCAATGTCCAGCCCCAGCGCGCCGATCCCGCCCGCTTTCTTGAGCAGCGCCGCCATCAGGCCCGGCGTCTTGGCCTCAATCTCCTTGCGGCGCGGGACCACCTCCTTCTCCGTGAACGCCGCCACCGCGCCAAACAGCGCGCGCTGCTCCGCCGTGAACATCTCCGGCGTCATGATGGTCTCGTGGGAACGGTCGCTGAACAGGTAGCCGACGCAGCGGCTTTCGCGGGTGGTCATGTGGGGGTTGATAGCCCGCCGTCTTGTCCCGCCGCCATGGCGCGCAGGCGCACCAGGTCTGGTTTTCCCCCCGGGAGGCGCGGCAGCGCGTCCAGCCGGACCACGCGGCGCGGGCGTTCCATGGGCCCCAGGGACGCCGCCGCGGTGGCCAGGATCACCGCCTCGTCCACCGCACCGACGACGAACGCCACCGGGACCTCGCCCAACAAGCGGTCCGGTGCGCCGACGACGGCGCAGGCCTCCACGCCGGCGCATGCATGGACCGCGTCTTCGACGACCTTGGGCGGGATGCGGGTGCCGCCGACCTTCAGCACGTGCTTGCGCCGACCCAGCAGGTGCAGCCGTCCCGCTTCATCCAGCCCGCCCAGGTCACCCGTGTGCAGCCAGCCGTCGACGAGCACCTCCGCGGTGCGGGCAGCTTCATCCAGGTAGCCGTCCATCAGGTTGGGACCGCGCGCAAGCACTTCTCCGTCGGGAGAAATGCGCAGCTCCACGCGCCGCAGCGGGTAACCGCAGCTCCCGGGCGCAGCCGCGCCGTCCGCCGGGGGCAGGCACGTCAGGCGCGCGCACGCCTCCGTCTGCCCGTACATCACAAACAGCCCCGCGGGTCCCAGGACCTCGCGCAGGCGGGGCAGCACGGGGCCGGGCACGGCCCCGCCGGCGACGTTGGCGTAGCGCAGCCGGGGAGGGCGCGCGCGCGCCAGCAGGTCACCGCGCATGAGCAACTGGTACGTGGTGGGGACCGCGCTCATGCCCGTGCATCCGGCCGCGGTGGCGGTCTGCAGCAGCGAAGCGGGAAACGCGGAGCTGGGCTCCACGACCACGCGCGCGCCGACGAGCAGGTGGCTGGTCATCACGGACAGCCCGTACGCGTGGTGGAACGACGGCACGCACAACGTCACGTCGTCCGGGCGCAGGGACAGGCTCACCACAATGTCCTGCGCGTTGGCCAGCAGCGCGTCCTGGGACAGGTGCGCGGCCAGCGGTTCGCCGGTGCTGCCGCTGGTGAGCAATGCGACACAACCGGGCGGCACGTCCGGCCACTTTCCCGCGGTGGCGGGCGCGGGCAGCGTGGTGACGACGTGATCCACGCGCAGCCGCGCGAGCCGCGCCGTGCGCGCCGCCGGCGGGATGCCGGGAGCAAACGGAATCACCGTGGCGCCCGCACCCAGCGCGCCCCACAGCGCCGCCGCCAGGTCCGCGCCGTGCGGCAGGTCCAGCGCCACGCGGCGGCCGGCAAAGTGGGAGGACCAGGTGCGCGCCAGCGCGCGCGCGCGGTCAGCCAGGGCCGGCCAAGAGGGGAAGTCTGTGTGCGGATCCTGCAGTCCCCCGCCGTGGGCCTCATCCAGCGCGTCCAGCAGCGGGGCGGTCATGCGCGCACGCTAGCGCGCGGGGGGGCGGGGGCGCACCTTGCCCGGTTGACCACGCCGCGTCCGCAGTACCATGACGCCACCATGCACCGCGGTTCCCTGCGCACCCTGTGCTTCCTTCCCGTCCTGGCCCTGACGTGCGGCGCCGCCGGCGACGTCACCACCGCACCGCAGGTGGAGGCCCTGGTGCGGGACTTTGCCGTGGTGAAGACGGCGGAGCTGGACGTGGACGGGGATGGGCAACCGGAGTCCGCGGTGATCTTCCGTGACGCTGACAACGGCGGCGGGCTGCTGGCGCTGCGGTGGGTCAAGGGCAACTGGCGCCAGGTGGCCTGTGTCTACCTGGAGGGCCACCTGCCGGTGGATGCATCCGTGACCGCGCGCGAACTCGCATTCACGTTCGAGGGCAACGACAAGCCGCTGGTGCTGGACCTGGGCAAGGACGTGGGTCTCGTTGACCGGGAAGGAGATCCGTTCGCCGGAATCACGGTGACGGCCAGCTCGTCGCTCAAGGGGGAATTTGCGCCCAGGGCCGCGTTTGATGGTGACGTGACGACGAGCTGGGCGGAGGGCAAGGACGGAACGGGAATCGGGGAGAGCATCTCTTTTGAGTTCAAGAAGCCCGTGCACCTGGGACTGGTGGGCGTGTTCACGGGACGCGGCACGTCCGCCAAGGACTTCAAGGACAACAACCGCATCCGCAAGGCGATCCTGGAGACGTTCACGCCGTCCAACGTGGGGGACAGCTCGGCCAACCTGGACTTTGCGGACCTGGGGATTGCCAGCGGGGGTCACGTGGCGGAAGTGCAGCTGGCCAACAAGCCGGAGCTGAAATTCTTCCGGCTGACGGAGGAGGACGTGGTGAAGTTCACCCTGCGCGTGGACAGCGTGTACCTGGGGGACAAGAAGGACGACACGCACGTGGCGGAGGTGATGTTCTGCCCGCACATCCCGGAAGCGCAGGTGAAAGCGCTGGCCAAGAAGAAACGCGCGGCGGCGCCCGTCAAAGCGCCGTGAACGGCCCCGGCGGTGCCCGTTCCACGACGGATTGACCCCCCTTCAAGCACGGCACTATGAGGCCCGCGTCCTCGGCCCCGGAGGCTCACCATGAAGCTGGTCAACCTCATTGCTCCCCTGGCGTTCCTGCTGACGGGCGCGTCCGCGCACGCCGGCTGGTCCATCAAGTTCAAAGACCCCAAGGGGGATGACAGGGGGCCCGGCAAGTACAGCTACCCCACGGACGCCGTGTACACGTCCGGCAGCTTTGACCTGCTGGAGCTCAACGTGACCGACCAGGGCGCGGACATCCAGCTGGACCTGGTGTTCAACGCCACCATTGAAGATCCCTGGGGGATGGCCAAGCAGGGCGGCGCCAACTTCTCCGTGCAGTTTGTGCAGATCTACGTGGACACGGACCACAAATCCAAGAGCGGCGAACTGACCGCACTGGCCGGCATGAACGCGGTGTTCCAGGACGAGAGCGCGTTTGAGCGCGTGATCCTGGTGAGCCCGCAGCCGGGCGCGCGCGTGAAGCAGGAGGTGGCGCAGAAGAGCCCCAAGCACAAGAACCTCCTGGTGGTGCCGCGGGAGATCTCCGCCAAGGGCAAGACCATCACCGCCAAGATTGCCAAGAAGGATCTGGGCCAACCCACGGACCAGTGGGGTTGGCAGGCGCTGGTGGCCTCCAACGAAGGCTACCCCGCCAACACCGACGTGTTGTGCCGCAAGGTGAACGAGTACGAGGGGCAGCACCGCTTTGGCGGCGGCGACGACTACGAGGGCGACCCCAATTTCATGGACATCCTGGTCTCCCCGGCCAAGGGTGATTCCGCCGAGAAGGACGCGCAGTTCAAGATCCTCTCCGGCTACGTGTCCGGCGCTGACCAGAACAAGTGGAAGCGCGCCGTCCTTCCGATGGTCTACGGGAAGTGACGGCCGTCGTGCGCGGCCCCTCGCGCGCGGGAGCGGTGGCGGCCCTGGTGCTCGCGGGGCGTCTCGTCGCGCACGCGCAGGAGAACGTGGACGGCGGACCGGGGGACGGGGGCATCCCGCCGCTCACCCCGGAACAGCAGGCGTTTGTTGAACGGCTCATTGAGCAGCGGCTGCAGCAGTACCAGGCGGACCAGGCGGCCATGGCGCCGCCGGCCCCACCGCCGCCGTCGCTGACCATGCGCGCGGACGTCTACAACAAGATTCTCATCCAGAATGACCAGACCAACGGCGCGGTGACCTGGGGCACACCCAACCCCAACGGTGACAATTTCAGCGGCAACAACGGCATGGCCAGCGAGCTGTCACTCACGTTCAACGGGCGCGTGGGTGACGCCGTGGAGGCAGGCGCGCGTGTGGCCTCACGCTACGGTGCGCAATGGGCGGATTTCTACGAAAACGGTGACCGGCGCATTGACCCGGTGAGCGGGAATTTCGGCCGCATTGATGCGTCCGGGCAGTCCCTGGGCATGGACCACGCCATGTACCTGCAGCTGCGCGGCGTGTACGTGCGCGCGGCCCCGCCCATCCCCACCGTGCGGTACGTGCACTTCGGCAGCAGTGACCTGGGGAGTTACAACGCGTGGACCGTGGGGCGGCAGCGCTACATTGACCGGGACAATGCGCGCGGCATCTTTGTGGAGGGCGGGTACAAGCGGTGGATTTCGTACCATTTTGCGCGGGTGGCGTTGCCCAAGCTGTACGCGTCCGCCGGGTGGAACACCGGCATCCAGGACCCGCTGGTGGCCAACCCGTTCTGGGCGCGGGACGCGGCGTACATTGCCAAGTTTGCCACGGAGCCGTACCCGGGCATCCAGCTGGAGAACGTCAACAGCTTCATTCTTGACGAGGAAGCGGACCGCAACGACCCGGACGCGCTGGGGAGCGCCAACCTGATAGACCCGCGTGACGGCGTGGTGCAGACCATCCCGCGTTACACCAACCTCAACAGCACGGTGTCTGGCCGCTATGAGTGGGAGTGGATCAAGCTGACCGGGCTGGCCGGCGTGTCCCGCTCCGAACCCAACCGGAAGCTGGCGTCCAACAACGTGGAGGGTTCCCAGGGATTCTCCAACATTCCGTACAAGGTGGCGTACGGGTGGGCGCTGACGGGGCGCGCGGAGCTGCTGGACCCCTTTGGGCTGAACACGTTTCTGCGCGTGGAGTACTTCAACATCGGACCGGACTGGGTGGCCACCATGGGCGCGCGGCGTGAGGCGGACGTGCTGCTGACGGATGGCTTCATGGAGGGCGGCCAGGTTCCCACGTTGAACATCGCCAACGAGTTCATGGATTTTGTGGACCCGTTCTACGAAAGCATCGTCGGGTGGCACGGGTTGACGCTGCAGGGCGAGTGGTCCCCGGGCACCAGCCAGGTCATTGGCGAGCTCACCGCCCTCACGTACAACACCAACACCTGCATTCCCGGCTTCAACGACACGGCCACGCCGGACTCCCTGGACAACGCGGGCCTCAGGCAGGTGTTTGCGCCGGCGGAGCTGGTGCCCACCAGCGTGGGGACGGTGTGGCAGCGGGACATGTGCAAGAACGGGCGGGACACGCGCCAGGTTTACCCGGATTTCCTCTACAACCAGGGGATGACGGACACGGATTTCTACACCTTTGCCAACACCACGGACCGTGGGCGGGACCCGCGCGCGGTGTACGCGCAGCACCAGGACCGCATGTCACTCATTGCCATGGTGAAAGGCTCCTACACGGTGCCAGTGATGAAGGGCATCACGCTGCGCGGCCGGGCCAAGTACATCCTGGATTATGACCGGCGGAACCGCTACGGGAACACGTCCACACCGGACCAGTATTTTGATCCCGCGGCGGATGATTACGTGGGAAACCTGGTGTGGCTGCGCGGCGGGGTGGAATGGCCGGTGACGGACAACCTGTCCGTGGGCGGGGGTAACGAGTTTGCGGTGTGGTTTGAGAAGAACCGGTCCGGCGCGGTGGTGGGCGGAAGCCCGGACTTTGCGGATTACACGACTTTCAAGGACAAGCTGTGGGTGGAGGCGCGCTACGTCCTGGGGGCGGCGAACCTGTGGTACCGGATTGAATACCTGAACAAGGACCTGCTGGCGTGCGGCGACGCGAACTTCCTCGCGTCGCTCGCGGGTGCGCAGCTGTGCACGGACCGCGAACAGAAACGCCGGCTGGACCAGCATCTCCACCACGTGCTGCGGAGCATCGCGACCGTCAGCGCGTCCTTCTGAGCGTGCCATGGCGTCCATTTCGTTCAAGGCGGTCACCAAGAGCTTTGCCGACCCGGCGAAGAAGGAAGCCCCAATCCGCGTGGTGGTGGCGCGGCTGGACCTGGAGATAGCAGACGGGGAGTTTGTGGTGCTGGTGGGGCCGTCCGGGTGCGGCAAGTCCACCACGCTGCGGATGATTGCGGGGCTGGAGGAGCCCACCAGCGGAGACGTGTTCATTGGCGAGCGCCGCGTCAATGACGTGCCCGCGGGTGACCGCGACGTGGCCATGGTGTTCCAGAGCTACGCGCTGTACCCGCACCTGAGCGTGTTTGAGAACATTGCGTTTGGGCTGCGGGTGCGGAAGGTGCCGGACGTGGAGGTTCGCAAGCGCGTGCAGGAGGCGGCGGACCTGCTGGGCCTGGGTGAACTGTTGCACCGGAAACCGGGTCAATTGAGCGGCGGGCAACGGCAGCGCGTGGCCATGGGGCGGGCCATTGTGCGGCAGCCCAAGGTGTTTCTCTTTGATGAGCCGCTGTCCAATCTGGACGCCAAGCTGCGCGGCGAAGTGCGGGCGCAGATTGCGCGGCTGCGGCGTCGGTTGAACACGACCATTGTGTACGTGACGCACGACCAGGTGGAGGCGATGACGCTGGCGGACCGGGTGGTGGTGATGGCGGACGGCCACGTGCAGCAGGTGGGCGGGCCCATGGAGGTGTACCGCAAGCCGGCCAACCGGTTTGTGGCGGGTTTCCTGGGTACGCCGACGATGAACTTCCTGACCGCGCGCGTGGACGACGGGCGGATGAGCGGCAAGGGGTTTTCATTGGCGCATGCGGGGCCGTGGAGTGGGGAGGTGACGGTAGGGATGCGGCCGCAGCAGGTGATGCTGGGCGGGAGCGGGCTGGAGCTGGGGGAGATGGAGGTTGAGGTGGTGGAGCGGTTGGGGGCGGAAACGTACGCGCTGGGGAACGTGGGTGGGGCGCATTTCACGGCATTGTGTCCGGAGGGTGAGCCCAAGCCGGGGGAACGGGTGCCGGTGCGGGTATCCCCGGCGGGAATCCACGTGTTTGATTCAGCCGGAAAGCGGGTCAGCGCATGAATGCCTCCCCCCGCTTGCGGGGGGAGGTCGGCCAGGCGGAGCCTGGCCAGGTGGGGGGTGGAGGCAGTGTGGGGACCTTCACGTCATGGAACGGGCGGGCGGCTGGTGCGCTGACGCACCGGCACCACCCCCCACCCGGGCGATGCTTTGCATCGCCCGGCCTCCCCCACAAGGGGGGAGGCTACGCAGGGGCGCTGCTCCTGGCGGCGCTGGTGGCAGCGCTCCTGGCGACGTCACCTGCCGCGGCGCAACCCGCTGAAAAGCCGCATTTGGTGTTGTGGCACGCGTACCGGGGCGCGGAAAAGCAGGCTTTGGAGCAGGGCGTCCAGGTGCACAACACGGATCCCCGCACGCCGTACCAGCTGGACCTGCTGGCCATCCCGTACGATGCGCTCGTTGACAAGATCACCGCAGCGGTGCCGCGCGGCCGCGGCCCGGACCTGTTCATCTTTGCGCACGACACCATTGGTGACTGGGCCGAAGCGGGCATTCTCCACCCGCTGGAAGGCCAGGTGGACACGACGCTGCTGAACGCATTCCTGGAGCAGACGCTGCCGCCGCTGCTGTACCGCGGGAAGCTCTACGGGTTGCCGTTGGCGTTCAAGAGCACGGCGCTGCTGTACCGGACGGACCTGGTGACATCCCCGCCGGCGGACACGGACGCATTGCTGGCGCTGGCCAAGCCGCTGACCAACGTTGACGACGGGCGTTATGGCCTGGTCTACGAAAGCGGCCTGCTGTACTTCCACGCGGCGTGGTTGTTCGGGTTTGGCGGGACGCTGTTTGGTCCGGACGGGCGGCCGCAGCTGGACACCCCGGAGAATGCGGCGTCATTGGCCTTTGCCGCGCGCCTGGCGCGTGAGGACCGGATCATTCCGCAGGAGGTGAACGGCGCGCTGGTGACGGCGCTGATTTCTGAAGGCAAGGCGGCCATGGCCATCACCGGTCCGTGGTTGCTGGCGGATCTCCCGGCGGGTGCGCCGGTGGGCGTGGCGCCGCTGCCCATCATCAAGGCGACCGGGAAGCGTGCGCGGCCGTTCATGACGACGGAGGCGGTGTTTGTCTCCGAAAAAGGGACGCGCAAGGACCTGGCGGTGCAGGCGGCGGCGTGGTTGGCGGGGGAGCAATCCGCACAATTGCGTCTGCGGGGTGGGCGGCAGCCGGTGGCGTTCCGTGCGGCGTGGGACAATCTGCCGAAATCCGAAACGGCGCTGTGGGCGTTCCGCGCGCAGTTGGCGGACACGGTGCCCACGCCCAACACCCCGGCCATGAAGAGCCTGTGGTCGCCCATGGACAATGCGCTGGGGCTGGTGCTCAACGGCTCCGCCACGCCGGAGGAAGCGCTGAAGGCGGCGCAGGAGAAGGTGCGGGACGTCATTGCCAAGGTTGAGACGCCCGTAGAGGAGGGTCCCTTCCCGGGTTTCATGGCGTTGATGGCGCTGCTGGGCGTGTGGGCGCTGTGGTGGGGTTTCCGGCAGGTGCAGGGCTACCGCCGGCAGGCACACCTGTACGACGCGCGGGTGACGCGGCGGGCGTACGTCTACGCGTTCCCGGCGCTGCTGGCCATGGGGGTGCTGACGTTTGTGCCGTTTGCGGTGGGCGTGGGAATGGGGTTCTTCCGCCACACGTACGGCCGCTGGGACTTTGTGGGCCTGGCGAATTACCGTGATTTGCTGGGTGGGACGGATTCACGCTTCTTCTACACGCTGGGAATCACGGTGTTCTGGACGGCGGTGAACGTGTTCCTGCACGTGACCATCGGTCTGTTCCTGGCGCTGTTGCTGAACCGGCCGGGGCTGAAGGGCAGGGCGGTGTACCGGGTCCTGCTCATCGTCCCGTGGGCGGTGCCCAGCTACATCACGGCGTTGATCTGGAAGGGCATGTTCCACCCGGACTACGGCGTTGTGAACGAAGTGCTCGCGCGCATCGGGTTTGGCACGCGCGGCATGAGCTGGATGGCGGACGCGGTGACGGCGTTCCTGGCCAACCTGGTCACCAACACGTGGCTGGGATTCCCGTTCATGATGGTGGTGTCTTTGGGCGCGCTGCAGTCCATCCCCACGGACCTGTATGAAGCCGCGCGGCTGGACGGGGCCACCGCGTGGCAGCAGTTCACGCGCATCACGCTGCCGCTGCTGAAGCCGGCGTTGCTCCCCGCGGTGCTGCTGGGCAGCGTGTGGACGTTCAACCAGTTCAACGTGGTGTACCTGGTGAGTGGCGGTGGTCCGGATGGGCGGACGGACCTTCTCGTCACGGAGGCGTTCCGCTGGGCTTTTGAACGCGGTCCGGGCGGCGCGTTTGGCCTGTCCGCGGCGTACTCCATGCTCATCTTCACCATCCTGCTGGGGTACACGGCGGTGTTGGACCGCGTGACCGGCAAGGAGGAGGCGTGATGCAGCTGCTCGTGCACCTCTTCCTGGTGGTGGTGACCCTTTGCACGCTTTACCCGGTGCTGTGGGTCGTGAAGATGGCGTTGACGCCGTCACAGGCGTTTGCGGTGGGATTGTCGCCCATCCCGGATACGGTGGCGGCGGACAACTTCCGCTCCGTGGTGGGGAACACCGCCATGGACGGGACGTGGGTGTTTGGTCACCAGTTGCTCAACAGTGTGCTGGTGTCCGCGGCCACCGCGCTCGTCGGGCTGCTGGTGAGCGTGTTGGCCGCGTACGCCATGAGCCGCTTCCGTTTCCCCGGCCGGCAACTGTCCATGTCGTCCATGTTCCTCACGCAGATGTTCCCCGGCACGCTGATGATGGTGCCGCTGTACGCCATCCTGGACCGGTTGAACCTGCTGGACCAGCTGGCGGGTCTCGTTGTGGTGTACGCCACCACCAGCGTGCCGTTCTCGGTGTGGTTGCTGAAGGGCTACTTTGACACGCTGCCCAAGGACCTGGAGGAGGCGGCGCTCATGGACGGCGCCAGCCGGGCGCAGATCCTGGTGCGCATTGTGCTGCCGCTGGCGCGGCCCGGCATGGCGGTGACGGGGTTGTTCAGCTTCATGACCGCGTGGAACGAATACATCCTGGCCGCCAAGTTCATGTCCCGCGAGGTGTCCTACACCCTCCCGGTGGTGCTGGCGCAGTACGCAGGCACCAAGAGCACGGCGTGGGGAAACTTCGCTGCGGGGGCGCTGATTGTGTCCATTCCCGTCATGGCGCTCTTTTTTGCGCTGCAAAAGCACCTCGTGGGCGGGTTGACCGCCGGGGCCGTGAAGGGCTGACGCGGGCGCTGCGCTCCGCTAGGCTCGTGTGGTCGCCACGCATTGAGGTCGGAGAACGGCATGACGAACATCCGTGCTGGGGTTGGTGGTGCGCGCGCGCAGCAGGTCCAGGCGCTGCAGCAGCCCCAGCAGGCGCAGAAGGCGCAGGCCCCGCAGAAGAAGAAGGTTGAAGAGCACAAGAAGCGCGTGGTCACGCAGGATGACCGGCATGGCGCCGCGGCGCGCGCGTTTGACGGGGGCACCGCGCAGGTGCTGCAGCAGAAGGTGGGCGCCCGGCGGGACGGCGCGGTGGGGTTTGGCCAGAACGTGGGGCAGCGGCCGCTGCGCAGCGCACCAGGCGCACCGTCGCCCGCGGCGTGGGCCAACGCGGGCCACGGCGTGCTGGCGCACGTGACCGCGCACCCGCCAATAGGGCGGATTGAACCCGGGCAGAGCTTCATGCGCGTGGGCGCCGCCGCGGTGCTGGGCGCCGTCATCATGGCGGGGGTGGAGCCCGTGGCGCGGCTGTGCGCCGCCGTCGCCACGCACCCGTCCGACCGTTTGCCGCCGGAGCTGCGCGCGGAGATCCAGGGCGCACCGCAGGCGCTGCGGACGGGCCGCGCGGAATTCGGCCTGTTTGTGAAGCTGCAGACGGCCATTGCGCTGGCGTCATCAAGAACGCAGGAATTCACCGCCATGGTGCGTGAGGCGTTGCGGCCACCCATGCTCAACGCGCTGGCGCGCGAGCAGCGTGACCAGCTCCGCCTGTACGAACGCATGCTGCAGAACCACGCCGTGCTTGATCCCGCGCAGTGCAACACGCTGTCGCACCTGTTGACGACGGCGCGCGGTGCCCCCACACCGGTGTTGCGCGCGTGGGACCCGGCCCTGCCGGCGGGCGCGGACAAGCGCACGCTGCGCGTGTGGCTCGCACCGCCCGGTGCGCCGCCCGCGGAGCTGTTTGACCCGGATATCGTGGCATTCTGCCGGGAGGCGCGCCTGCTGCGCGGCGACGTCACCCGCGTGGAAGCGCCGCCGCCCGGTGAACCGCTGCGCCTGCTGGCCCCACTGCTGGATGAACTTGGCGCAGGGAGCGCGGCGGTGGTGCAGACGCACCTGACGGACCACGCGGACGACGCTGAGGCATCACACTTTGTGCTGCTGGGGCGCCGCGGGGATGGGACCGCGTACCTGTACAACCCGGATCCCCGCGGCGGTGATTTCACGGTGTTGTTTGGGCGGGTGGGGCGCAACCAGCCCGCGGAGTTCACCGCGGAACTGACCCGGTACCAGGCGCGCATTCGGGATGACGTTGACGGCGATCCACCCGTGGTGTTCCGCGTGGTGGCGTGAGGAGGAAGCGTGCACGTGCTGCTGGCCTTGGCGGGGATCGTCGCGGCGCAGGCGCCGGTTGTCGTCGTCGCCGTGGTTTCAACCGCCGCACCGCAGCCGGCACTGACAGAGTTGGAAGGTCAACTCCGCCAGGCCATTGCGCAGGAGGCCGGCGTGCGCGCGCAATCCGCCGCGGAATCCGGGTTGGGGCTGGACCAGGCGCGGGATGCCGGGTGGAAGTGTGACGGCGCGGCGGGCTGCCTGGCGCAGTTGGGGACCGCGCTGGGCGCGGATCTTGTGGTGCACGTGGCGTTGCAGGACGGTGTGGCGTTGCTGCAGGGCGTGGATGCACGCAAGGGGCTGGTTGCCAGTGTGCGCGGGGACTGGCGCGTGGATGGCGCCACGCGCGCCCGGCGGCTGGCGCGGTGGGGCAGGGCGGTGCTCGGGCGGGGCGGCACGCTGGTGCTCCAGCCCACCGCGCCGGTGCGCGTGCGCGTGAGCGGCGAGGACATAGCGGCGGCGCCCCCCGTCACGCTGGTCCAGGGTCTTGCGGCGGGCGTCCACGTTGTGGATGCAGGGGGGAAGGCCCGCAACGTCACAGTGGCCGCCGGCGCGTCCGTCAACGTGGTGGTGACCCCGGCAGGCGCTTTCCTGGAGGGTGAAACCCCGCGAAACGCGCCGGCCGGCGGCGGCAACGCCATGCGCTGGGCGATTGCCGGAGTGGGCGGCGGCATCGCGGCGCTCGGGGTGATCGCGGGGATGGCGTCGGTCGTCGCCGCTGCGGGCGCGGGCGGGTTGGCGTTTCAGCAGTATTCCGCGCTGGAACACAACGCGGAGGGTTACCTGGTTGCGCGCGCCGGCCAGACCCGCGCGGAGGTGGAACAGACGCGCAACCTCGTCGTGGTGAGCGGCCTGGCCGGCATGGCGGCGGGGCTCGTGGCACTGTTGGCGGCGGGCGTATTCCTCGTCGGGCTGGTGGTTGGACTGGGAGGTGCAGCGTGGGCAATCACAGGCTGACAGCGCGTCTGGCGTGGCGGGTGTGCGGGTTGGTGCTGCCCCTGGCGGGCTGCCCCACGTGCCTCACGCTGGCGGAATGCACGGATTCCGCTGATTGCGGTGCAGGGTATGAATGCGCGGAATCGCTGTGCCGCCGTGTTGAGGGCACAGGGGGCGGCAGCAGCGGTGTGGCCAGCGGCGCCAGTACGTCCGCGTCCAGCAGCGGACCCCACTCCGCGGCGGGCAGTTCGTCCTCGGCAACGCAAAGCTCGGGCGCATCGTCTGGCGCAGCAAGCGCCACGTCCGCGTCCGATTCGCGGCCACCGAGCTCGCAGGGGACGGCCTCATCCCTGGGATTCACGTCCGGCGCCACCAGCACGCCCGGCAGCGGCGTGTCCAGCTCCGCCACCGCGTCTTCCACCGCGGCAGCATCGTCGTCCGCGGCCGGCGCGTCGTCATCCGTTGGCACAACCTCGGCGCAACCGGCGTCCTCCTCCGCCACGGCTTCCTCCAGCAGCGCGCCGGTCTCTTCCTCGTCGGCATCCGTATCCAGCATGTCCGCGGATCCATGCGCAGGTTCCTCCCGTGACGCGCGGTGCGTCGTGCCGTTGGCCACGGATTTGGCGAACCGCACCGGAAAGCACTACTTCGCGCCCAAGAGCACGGACGTTGGCGGCTCCACGGAGGCGCTCATCAGCGAGAAAGTCGGCAATCGGCAGGTGCTGCTGACCGCGTCTGCGTCCCTCACGGGCAACCAGAACGTGCCGCATCCGCCCATGGCCGGCCCGTTCCCTACCATGCCAGCGCCGGCTTTTGGCTCGTCGTCGTTGATCGTTGTCGCCTATCCAGGCGACAACCACGTAGAGTTCCGGCAGGCGGCTCTCGCGTTGTTCGGCACCGAGATTGACACCGGGCTGCACCACAACGTCCCCGTCGTGGACCCGGCCGGGATTGTCCTCCTCCCCGGCTACGGCGAGACCGAGTCGCAGATCCTGACGCGTGACCAGGGCGCCTGGAGATGGGGCAACTACACAACGTCAAGCGCGGCCGCCAATGCGTTTGGCGCCCGCCTGTGCACGCCGGGGCAGCTGGTTGTGGACGCGGGGACGCAACTCACCGCACTGAAGGGCATGACCTCCGCCAACCCCGGCGGCGGCACGTCCACGGCGCTGAGCAGCGCGGATCCGCCGGCGTGGCCACCCGTTGTCCTGCGGGACGCCAGCAGCGTTGCGCACATCCTCACCTTCCGTACCGCCGGCGGGAACTCCGTGGTCTACCACTTCACCTGGAATGGGTCGGCACTCGTTCCGGGCACGGCACCGGGAAGCCTCCAGGTCAACGGCTACGTCATCTCCGGACCCGCTGCCATTGCGGTCCAGGTCGGCGGTGTTACGCCGCGGTTCGTCCTGCCCACGAACAGAGGCGTCCTGCTCAGCGCGCCTGTGGCGTTCACGTCCACGACCACCTTTGCGTTCACGGGGGTTGCTGGTGACAACGTCACGCTCGGCGGGGTGGTCACCACGCATCTGCGCCGTGCCGACGGGCTCTACGCCATCGTGGGGGACTCCGCCGGGACGGTGAACGCGGTGCGCGTGTCGGACGGGGCAGTCCTCGCCGGATACGGCTGGCCCATCAGGATTTCCGGTACCGCGCCGCGGATCGTGGAATCCCCCGCCGTGATCACGCTCGGCACCGCCCGGTGGCTCGTCGTGTCATGGGAAGACGGGAATGACGGGTTCATCAACGTCTACGAACTCAGCCCCGCAGCGGAAGCGGCTCCGGAGGTGGAATGGCCGGAATTCCAGCGGGACGGCACCAACAGCGGATGCGTTGCCCTGCCAACCGTCAACTGAGTCAGATGACGCGCAGGTAGTCCTTCACGTCCTGTTTCCACGCGGGGACACCGCAGTACCGCGGCCCTTCCGGGCAATAGGGCGTGATGTCCGCCCGGTGGCGCAGGCCGCACGGGGGCAGCTGCCACTTTCCCAGGCGCGGGTGCACCGCGCGCACCTGTTCCACCTCGTCCACGGACGCGCGCCAGATTTCCTCCTGCGCGGTGAAGCACAGCCGGGTGGTCCACTTGTGGTGCTGGTAGAGCAGGTCCCCGCTCTCCGTGAAGCGGATGGGGAACGCGTTGGGCAGCAGGTACAGCCAGGCCGCCGCGGGGACGGCGCGCTCCTGGAGCGTCCGCATGGCCTGCCAGACGGTCTCCATGCACGCGGTGAACCGGTCCAGCGCGCGCGCGTTCATGGCCAGCATGGGCGGAATGACCACGTCCACCGCGCCCAGGTCCACCTGCCGCGCCAGCACCGGCCGTGACGCCGGCGTCATGCGGTGGCGCTGGTCCTGGCTGTCCGCGGTGTGGCTCAGTTTCTTGCGGAACGTGTAGCTGGCGTGGTGGAGCGCGCGTGGGAGCTTGGCGGTGGTGAGCAGGTTGAGCGCGCCGCCCAGGTACGGATTGCGCGCGGGGTCCAGCACGCGGGCAATGGCGTCGTCGTCACTGAGGTCCGCGCGGGACAGCGCCAGCATCTCCCGGACGGTCTCCGCCACCGTGGCTTCGGCGCGCGGGTCATGCCCGGCCAGCACGGAGACGCGGCCGCCCAGCGCGGCGTCAAACTCCCGGCGGAACGCCGCCGCGGCGCCGCCTGCCGCCGGGGCGCGCAGTTGCTCCAGCGCCCGCGCCTCCAACGTCTCGTCGGCGGGGAGCGGGTCCTCCAGCACGTTGAACAGCGCCGGGTCCAACGCGCGCACGCACGCCACCATGGCCTCCACCAGCGCGCGCGCCTCGCCCGGCACATCCGCCTGTTCGCACAGGCGCCAGTAACGGTACAGCGTGAGCGCGCTGATGGTGTGGTACAGGTGCGCGTGCGTCGCCACCGGCAGCGCGTACCGGGCGATTTCCTGCGCTTTCTTCCGGATGTCCTTGCCGTATTCCGCGGCCTTTCTCCGCCGCGCGGGAAACACCGTGAAATACGCCGAGGCCGCCGTGGGCTCCAGTTCCTCCACCAGCGCGGCGTAACACGCGTGCATCCCGGCCACGGTGCGGATGTAGAGGGCGCGGGTTTCCTCGTCCGGGAACGCCGGCACCGTGAAACGGCCCGGCTTGACCTCCACGTACCGCTGGCTGACTTGCTCCGAGTTGTAGAACGGGTGCGCATGCAGCAGGGACCACACCAGGTGGCGGCTCACCTGGTCCACCGCAAACGTGAAATGCGCGTGTTGCCACACCGTATGGTGCCCCGCCTCAAACGTGGAGCGCGCAATGCGGTCGCGCTGGTCGCGGGACGCTTCGCTGGCACCCACCTCTTCCGGCGTGATCAGGCGGCCCGCGTAGCAGGTGCGCGCCGCGGCAATGGCCGTGTTGTACGGGTCCGCCGGCCCTGCCACCAGGGTGACGCGCGGGAGGGGGGAGGGCGCGGCGCTCACCATGCCGGACACCTACGCGATGTGCCCCGGTTGATGCGACCACCGCCCCGCGGCACATTGCAGACGTGACCGAACCGACCTACCCGGAGCGCCTGGACGACGCACTGCGCCGCGTCCCGCTCCCCACGCCCACGCTGTGGCCGGCCACCCGGACCAACACCTACCTGCTGGGTGACCGCCAGCTGTGCGTGGTGGACCCCGCGCCCTCGGACGCGGAGCACCAGCGGACGTTGCGGGATCACCTGCGCGCCCTGGCCCGTGACGGCGTGGAAACCGTGGCCCTGGTCCTCACGCACCACCACGCGGATCACGTGGGTGCCACCGCGTGGCTGGCCACGGAGCTGCGCCTGCCCGTGCTGGCGCACCCGGAGACCGCCGCGCGCCTGCCCGGGCTGGTGGACCGCCTGCTGCAGGACGGGGACGCGCTCCCGTGTGACGGCCCCGCCTGGACGGCCCGTCACACGCCCGGCCACGCGGCGGGGCACCACGTGCTGGTCCGTGCCGCGGACGGCGCGGTGGTGGCCGGGGACATGGTGGCGGGGATCGGGACCATCCTGGTGGACCCGGATGAGGGCTCCATGCGGCTGTACCTGCAGTCGTTGGAACTCCTGCATTCCCTTGCACCGTCCGTGCTGTACCCCGCCCACGGGTTTGAACTCCGGCCCGCGGTGGCGGCCCTGGAACGCTATCTGGAACACCGGCATGCGCGCGCGGCAGCGGTGCTGCAGCGCGTGGCCGCGGGTGACCGCATTCCGGAGGAGATGGTTCCACACATCTACCAGGATACACCGGCCCACATGTATGCCGCCGCCGCGCTCAGCGTCCTGGCCATGCTGCGCATGCACCAGGAGGAAGGCCGCGTTTCTCACGACGGGGCACATTGGTTTCTCCGCGCCGATCCAGCTTGAATTGCCCCTGCAGGCATGACTAGTATTCCGTCATGCAGCGGTTGATTTCGGCTTCTTTTCTCTCGCTCGCGCTCCTGGCCGGATGCCAGCAGGGGCCGCTGCCGCCCGCACAGCCCGCCAGCGGTCCCGGCGGAGCGGACTACCGCTTCGGATCGGTGCACATCTCGTCGGTGGGCTTTGGGCCCAGCAACGTGCGGGTGTTCATCCCGGGTAACCCAGCCCCGTCCCAGCCACTGCCCATTGTGGTGTTCCTGCACGGATACCAGGCCATTGAAACCGTCAATTACCAGGAATGGTTGGAGCACCTGACCCGCCGCGGCGCCGTGGTGCTGTTCCCCGCATGGCAACACCGCTTCTCCCTGCCGCAGAACTTCACGCCCAACGCCGCCATCGGCGTGGAAAACGGCATGGAGTACCTGCGCAACCATGGTGTTCCCATTGATACGGACCGCGTCGCATTCATCGGCCATTCCGGTGGCGGCGTGCTGGCCGTCAACCTGTCCGCCTGGAGCGTGCGCGGCAAGCTGTCCATCCGGCCCCGCGCCATGCTGCTGGCGGCGCCCGGCCGCTGTGTGAAGTGTGACCAATACCGTTCCCCCGGCATTCCCGTGGAAGCGGCGGATTCCATTCCGTCAGACGTCGCGCTGGTGGTGATGAACTTCGGTGATGATGACATCGTTGGCCAGTGGCTGGGGCACGTGCTGTTTGTGGACGCGGTGCAGGTCCCGCGGGACCGGCGCAGCTATCTGCTGGTGCGCACGGACAACGCCGGCTGGCCCCCGCTGGATGCGGACCACCGCGCGCCGGAGGCCATGCCCGGGCCGTTTGCCGGGGACTACGTGACGGACGGCCTGGACTACTTTGGCACCTGGAAGATTGCTGACGCGCTGATGCTGTGTGCGTTTGACGGCGTGGCGTGTGACGTGGCGCTGGGCGAAGGCACCGCCCAGAAGGACATGGGCCAGTGGTCGGACGGAACCCCCGTCCGGCCCATGCTGAACGACTGGGAACGCTGATCCGCTCCGGATCAGCCCCGTTTTCCCCTTGACTGGCGGGCCGTGGTTCCGCTAGCTCTTTTTGAAAATGATAATCATTTTCAAAAAGGAGTTCACCCGTGAGGACCACAATCGGTTGGAGGATGCTGGGAATCCTTGGCGTGGCGGCCACGCTGGCGTGCGGACCGGGCGGGGAGGGCGGCACGGGCAGCAGCAGCTCCGGGGCGGCGTGTGACCCGGCGGCGGCCCGCTACCTGCTGCTCGGGGCGGGCCATGACGTCGGCGTGGCGGGCTGGCTGACGGCGTTTGCGGAGATCCATGACGTGCGCAAGGGCAACACCGCCCCGCCGTTTGAGAAGGCGGACTTTGCGCAGATTGAGTCCATCTATGACGCGTCGCTGGCGGCGGCGGTACAGGGCATCAGCGGTGGGCCGGCGTGGGAGCCTGTGGACGCCGGGGCGGCCATGGACGCGCTGATTGTCGCGGCCATTGCGCGCGGCAAGGACAGCCAGGATGCAACGGATATTGACGAGCTGGGCCAGCTGATTGAGAAGACGCTGGTGCGGTTCCTGTACCTGGCCATGCACCGCTCCATGACGGTGGGGGCGGACCAGGCCCGCGGCTGGGACGAAGCATTCACGTTGTACGGCCGCTCCGCCGACGGCACGGTGAACGAATTCCTGGCTGATGAGGTGGCAGAATACGACGCGGACCTGTCCCTGGCCCAGAATGCCAAGGTCTTTGCCGCGCTGGTTGCGGGGCGGTGCGCCGTGCTGTCCGGGGATGCAGCGGCGCGGGCGGCGCAGGCCGCGGCAGCGGAGGAGGCGGTGCGCTCCAGCTTTGCCTACGCGGCGGGCAAGTACTTCAAGGCCCTGAGCGAAGGCAGCATGGACCGGGTCCAGCTGGCCGAGGGCGCGATGTGGTTCAACATTGCGGAACCGTGGATGCGCGCCCACGGGAAGGCGGCGGAGGCAGACACGGTGCGCAACTGGCTGACGCCGCTGCTGCCCGGCGGCGCGATGGCCACCCAGCCCCCAGATACCGCGGGTGCGGCGGCCGCGCTGGCGGCCATGCGGTCGGCCTATGCGCTGACCCTTTGAAACGGGTCATTCCGCCGGGGCCGGTGCCGTTATTTCGGTTGCTTCTGCGATAGCGCGGATTTCCGCGGACAGCGCCTCAGGCGCCTCCAGGCTGACAAAGTGCCCCACCCCCGGCATCGGATGCCAGGCCACGTCGCGCCCGGCGTCACGGTGGCTCTCCTGGGCCAGTTCCTGGGAGAGTGCGCGGTCCCGGTCGCCCCAGATCAGGCTGACCGGGCACGGAATGGCCTGCGAATAGATGGCGCGCAGCAACTCGCGTCCCTGCGGGGCAAGCAGCATGCGCGCGTACTGGCGGTAGTAGTTCACCGGCCCGCGCAGGTCCGCCGCGGAGCGGAAGCGGTTGCAGATCTCATCCACCACCGCGCGGTCCAGCGCGCCCGGGCGGCCCTCCAGGTGGACAAAGCCCTGGCGCAGCAGGCGCGCGTGATCCGCCACCATCAGCCGCTCCGGCACGCCGGGCGCCTGGAACGCCAGCATGTACCAGCTCTTGCGGTGTTGCCCGGCGCGGCCCTGCACCACGCCGCGGAACAGCGTGCGCGGGTGCGTGCAATTGACGACGACAAGGTGCCGCAGCGAGCGCCCGAACCGGTGCCCGTAGATCCACGCGAGTGCGCCACCCCAGTCATGCCCCACCAGGATGGGAGACTGCATGCGCAGCGCTTCCACCAGACCCACCACGTCATCCGTCAGCGAGACGACGTCGTATCCATCGGCGGGCTTGTCCGTTTCACCGTAGCCCCGCAGGTCCGGCGCGTAGCAGCGGTAGTGCTCACCCAGGCGCTGCATGACGGCGCGCCAACTCATCCACCCCTCCGGGAAGCCGTGGAGGAACACAACGGGCTGGCCGTTGGCCGGTCCGCATGCGGCCACGTGCATGCGCAGCCCGTTGGCGGTGACGTGCAGGTGTTCAAGGTCCATGGCGGGTAGCCTCCCCCGCGCACGGCCCGCCGTCGAGCGCCCTCAGGGGTCCCCGAAGTTGTCCCCGCCGCGGTCCCGCCCGCCGCGGCGATCACGGACGACCTGGCGCAGCATGAGGGCTTTCATCTCCCGCTCATGGGCACCCAGCACAATGGCGAGGCGGGCCTTCTGCTGCGGTGTCAGGCCCTTGGCGGCGGCATTCAGCTCGTCCTCTTCGGCGCGGAGCAGCTGGGCGCGCAACTCCTGGATCTTGCGGATGCGTCCGTCCACGTCCGCCAGGGTGGGCGAGCCGTCGGCAAGGCGGCGGAGTTCCTGGACCTCGGCGCGCACGGCCTCGCCAATCTGGCGGCGTTTCTCGTCGCCCTGGCGCAGCACGTCCCGGATGGCCAGCGCGCGGGATTCGTCCAGCTCCAGCTCGTCAGCAATGCGCAGCGTGCGGCGCAGCTCCATCTCGCGGCGGGCGCGGTCACGTCGGTCGGCGCGGTCTTCCCCCCGGTCCATCCGGTCGTCGCGCCGGTCCTGTTTCTCTTCGCGGCGGGTCTGGCGGTCCGGCGGGGCGGCCCACGCCGTGGCGGAACACCCCAGCAACAACGGCAGCATCCACGTGTTGGTCTTCATTCGTCGCTCCCCGGCCAGGCCTTGAGTGCGTGGGACAGGCCGTCCAGTTGGTCGTCAGAAAGCTCATCCAGGTCCAACTCATCCTCCAGCAGGCCCGGGGCCAGCCACGCCTCGCCGTCGTCAGCGTCCTCCGCCCCCAGCTCCACCCACGCGGTCTCTCCGTCGTCATCAGCGGGTTCCACGGCGGCGGGGGAGGGCGGGGCAGGGGGCAGCACGGGGGTGCGCGGCAGCAGCAGGACGGCAAACGCGCCGGCCAGCGGCAGTCCCAGCCAGGCCCACAGCGGCGTGCGGACCAGGCGCGTCGAACGCGCGCGTTCGACACTGCGCGCAACCGTGCGGCGGACCAGGGGGTCATCCGGGCCGGGCGGGGCGGGCAATTGCGCATCCAGCCAGCGGGTGTCTTCGTCGTGGCGGTTGTCTTCCATCAGCCACCTCCCAGGTGGGTCTTCAGGCGCGTGACGGCGTGGTGCATGTGGACCTTGCAGGCGTTCTCAGAGGTGGACAGCGTGCGGGCCACCTCCGCAAAGGACAGCCCGGAGGCGCGCAGCACCACCACGTCACGCTGCCGTGGGCTGAGGGTCTCCAGGGCGGCGGAGAGGCGGCTGTAGTCGCGTTCGGCGGCGGGGTCCGCGGGTTGGCCCACGGGGACGTCATGGGGGCGTTGGGCCAGCAGCGCGGCCTGGCGGGAGGCCTTGCGGCCGCGGGTGCGGGCCAGGTTGAGGGCCACGCGGTACAGCCAGCCGCGGACGCGGGTGACGCTGGCCAGGAAGTGGCGCTTTTCCAGCACGCGGCACAGGGCTTCCTGGACGATGTCAGAAGCGTCTGCATCCGGCAGGCCCAGGGTGGCGCACATGCGCAGCAGGGCCGGGGTGTGACGACGGCAGAGTTCGTTGAAAGCGGGATCATCTCCGCGCGCGGCCAGGCGGCACAATTCGGCGTCATCCAGGGCGTGGGCGTCCATGGTTGGGCGGGTGTTGCCATCCCACCACGCGGGCAGCGGTTGTGCCATCACGCCCCAGAGACGCCCCAACTCCGCCCAACGTTAAGGCAGGCAAGCGCCCACTCGGGGTGCGGCAGGCCGGCTTCAGACGGCCATGGTCTTGAGGTCTTTGGCCACCGTGTAGGTGCACGGGGTGGCGGCCTTGACCTGGTCCGCGGTGACGCCCGGGGCAAGTTCCGTGAGCGTCATGCCCTTCCCGCGCTGGATGCGGAACACGGCCATTTCCGTGACCACCATGTCCACGCAGGCCTTCCCGGTGAGGGGGAGCGTGCAGGTCTCCAGCAGCTTGGGAGCGCCCTTGGCGGTGTGTTCCATGGCCACAATGACGCGCCGCGCACCCGCAACGAGGTCCATGGCGCCGCCCATGCCCTTCACCATCTTCCCGGGGATGATCCAGTTGGCGATGTCCCCGTTGGGGGCCACCTGCATGGCGCCCAGGATGGTGACGTCAACATGCCCGCCGCGGATCATGGCAAAGCTGTCCGCCGACGAGAAATACGACGTGCCCTTCACCTCGGTGACGGTCTGTTTCCCGGCATTGATGAGGTCGGGGTCTTCCTCGCCTTCGTACGGGAACGGTCCCACGCCCAGCATGCCGTTTTCGCTCTGGAGGATGACCTCCATGCCGGGGGGCAGATGGTTGGGCACCATCGTGGGGAGCCCAATGCCCAGGTTGACGTAGTCGCCGTCCTTGAGTTCGGCGGCCACGCGCTTGACGATCACATCACGGATGTCTTTTTCCGCTGCCATGGTGGCCTCCGGTCACGCGTGCGGCCGCGGACGGGTGGTCCGCTGCTCAATGGGCTTTTCGTATTTGGGGCCCTTGAAGATGCGTTTCACGTAGATCCCCGGCACGTGGACCTGGTCGGGGTCCAGCTCGCCCACGTCAACAAGGATCTCCACTTCAGCCAGTGTGACCTTGGCCGCGGTGCACATCATCGGGTTGAAGTTCCGCGCGGTCTTGCGGAACACCAGGTTTCCGTGGCGGTCACCCTTCCACGCGCGGACAATGGCAAAGTCCGCGGTGAGCGCCTTCTCCAGCACGCACCATTTCCCGTCTATTTCGCGCGTCTCCTTCTTGTCGCTCTTCTTGAGGACGCTCTTGCCATCCTTGCTGTAGAACTGGGGGACGCCGCCGTCAGCAATCCAGGTGCCGTAGCCGGTGGGGGTGAAGAACGCGGGGATGCCGGCGCCGCCGGCGCGGATGCGTTCGGCCAGGGTGCCTTGCGGATTGAGTTCCACCTCCAGTTCCCCGTTGAGGAACTGGCGTTCAAACTCCTTGTTCTCACCAACGTAGCTGCTGACCATCTTGCGGACCTGCTTGTTGTTCAGCAGGACGCCCAGGCCCTTGTCGGTGGTGCCGCAGTTGTTGCTGATGATGGTGAGATCCTTGGTGCCCTTTTCACGTATGGCGGCGATCAGGTTCTCCGGGTTGCCGCCCAGGCCGAAACCACCGGCCATGATGACGGCACCGTCCTTGACGTCCCTGATTGCCTCCATGGCGTTGGCGACGACCTTGTCCATGGGAAGCTCCCGCGTGAACGGTTAGAAAAGCTGCGCGCCCTTTACCACGGGAAGGACCCATGACCACCACGGCGAACAAGACCTACGGATGTGATGACCCCACGACGGCGACGTACGCGTCACGCCTGCTGGCGCTGGAGGACGAGGTGCTGGCCGGCATCCGCCGCCGCGCGGAGGCGGCGGGCCTGCCGGACATCCACGTGTCCGCGGCAGACGGCCGGCACCTGCAGGTGCTGGCGGCAGCCATGGGGGCGCGAAACGCCGTCGAAGTGGGCACGCTGGCTGGCTACTCCGGGGTGTGCCTGCTGCGCGGGATGGCGCCGGGCGGGATCCTTCACACGCTGGAGTTGGATCCCAAGCACGCGGAGGTGGCGCGGAAGACCTTCCGCCTGGCCGGTTTGACGGATCGCGCGCGGATCCACGTGGGCCCCGCGGACCAGACACTCGGGCAGTTGTCGTCGGAGGGGCCGTTTGACCTGGTGTTCCTGGACGCGGACAAGGCGGGCTACCCGCGCTACCTGGGCTGGGCGGCGGAGCACCTGCGGCCGGGCGGGGTGGTGCTGGCGGACAACGTGTTCCTGTGGGGCAACGTGGGGCGGACCGAACCGCTGGAAGGCATGACGTCCGCCACGGTGGGGGCCATGCGCACGTTCAATGAACGCGTGGTGCAGAGCGAGCGCTGGCTGGGGACGCTGCTGCCGACGGGGGAGGGGCTTGCCATGGGGGTGAAGCGATGAGCCCGGACAGGGGCGCGCGTTGGACGCCGGCGTGCGTTTTGGGACTTCCTCATCACATCAACGGATGGCGCCAGGATGGCCTCCTCAACGCCCGACTTGGACCCGTTCCAGCGCGAGGTGCTGGCGGCGTTCTTCCGCCGGGAGAGCACGCCTTCCCGGTGACTGTTGCGCCCGCCGAGTTACGCCGCTGTCTGCGCTGGTGGGCCGCCTTCGACGCCTTGCGCTCCCGGTTGGGTCACCCGGCCGGTGATCCACGGCGTATCCATTGAGGCGGCGCGTCCGCTCTGGTACGCGCACCGCTTCTCCGGAGGCGTCCATGGCAAGAGTGATTGCGGTGGCCAACCAGAAGGGTGGCGTCGGCAAGACGGTGACCAGCATCAACGTCGCTGCGGCCCTGGCGCGCCACGGGCGGCGGACGCTGCTGGTGGACCTGGACCCGCAGGGGCACTGCGGCATCGGCACCGGGTTTGACACGGAGAGCGCGCCCAAAACCACCTATGAGCTGCTCACCCAGCGCAACGTCTCCGTCGTGGATTGTGCGGTGCAGCGTGAGTTTGCCAACTCAGGCGGGCGGCTGTGGTTTGTGCCCTCCAACCTGCGCCTGTCCCTGGCCGAACGCGAGCTGGAGCGCATGTTCAGCCTGCCCAACCTGGTGCTGGCCGGGAAGCTGAAGACCATCCAGGACCAGTATGACGAGGTGGTGCTGGACTGCCCGCCCAGCCTCTCCAAGCTGACGCTCAATGCCTTCCTGGCCTGCAACATGGTGATCATTCCCATTGCGGTGGGTTACTTCTCCATCCACGGCGTGCGGATGCTGGCGGAGACGCTGCGGGACATCTTTGAGGAGACGGGGGTGGACTACGACATCCGCTGTCTCATCACGCGCTTCAAGCAGGGCCAGACCGTGAGCCGTGAAGTGCGCCAGGCGGCCACCGAGCTGTTCGGCGACTACTGTTTTGAGACGGTGATCCGCGACAACATTGACGTGGAGAAGAGCGTGGGCGCGCAGATCCCGCTGGTGGAATACGCGCCGCAGAGCCCCGCGGCGCAGGACTATGAGGGCTTGGTGCGTGAGCTGTTGACGCCCCGGGTGGCGGGCCATGAGAAATCCAAGCCGCCCATCGTGGCGGGCGGGACTGGGTTGAACGTCGCACCGGTAACCTCGGGCGGGTGAGGGCGAGCGCCATGGCAAAGAAGAAGAAGCACCAGGGCCCCAGTGGCGCGGCGTCCGGCGGCGGAATGGCCGCGGCCGTCCATGATGCGCGGGGCGAGACGTCCGACTGGGGAACCAAGGTGGAGCGCCCGTGGGAGCCGCCGGCCGCCCCCGCACCCGAGGCGGAACACGACAAGGCGGAGCGCAAGAAGAAGGCCAGTGCCCCGTCCGTGATGGGGTTCCTGCAGCGTGTGGGCGGGGCGGCGGGCACCGGGCGAACGCCGGCGCGCGGGCTGCTGGGGAAGATCACCGCGGAGGACCTCAAGAGCGTGGGCCGTGCCCCGGAGCAACCGCCGCCGGCGGCCGCGCCGGCCGCGGAGGAAAAGCCGGTGGCGCAGGTGGACGTGGCGCTGGACCCGCAGCCCGTCACGCCGCCGGACCCCTTGCCGTCCGTGGAGGAGCGCTTGCGCAAGGTGGGTGACATGGGCCGCCGCAGCGCGGTGTCGTCGGGGGACCGCGCCAACCGCAAGGATGACCGCTACCCGTTCTCCGTGCGCGTGGAGTACTCCACCGTGGGGCGCTCCGCGGCGGAAATGGCGGAGAATCTCTCCGCCACGGGCATCTTCATCCACACCTCCACACCCCTGGAGATTGGTGACCCGGTGATGGTGAACTTCCAGGTGGCGGACAGCGCGTTTCCGCTCACGCTGCCTGCGCGCGTGAAGTGGGTGAGCGCGTACGGCGGGATTGACCGGCCGTCCTCCGGGATGGGGCTGGAGTTCACCGCGCTGGATGACAAGAAGCGCCGGACACTCGCGGGGATCATCGCCCGCCTCCGCGGGGGGAGACGGCCTTGACGGATCCCAAGGACGCCGTGGTGGTTGGCACGGCCGTGACGGACCAGACCGCTCCCGGAACGGACGTGGTGCCGGCGGCGTTTGTGGTGCAGCGGCCCAAGCCGGTCCCGCGGGATGGGTTGGACCCCAAGAGCATGGAGGCGCTGCGCAACCGCCCGGTGGAGATCCACGCGGGCGCCGTGATCTACCGGGGGGTTCTCGTCGGGGCGGACACGGAGGAGGTCTTCCTGCGGACGGACCTGCGCTACACCAGCGTGCCGCTGGAGCGCGTTGCGCGGATCATCCCCACGGACGTGAAGCCGGCGCCGCTGCCCAAGGGCAGCGTGGATCCCAGTTTCTTCCACCCCATGCCGGGTGAAGACGAAGGGTGAGACCCATGGCCAAGAAGAAGGGCAACTACGACCTCGCGATGATGGATTTTCTCCCCTACGGGCCCATGCACAAGGTGGAGCGTGAGAAGGACAAGCCCTACCTGATGGAGACCTTCCTGGCGTTCCTGGGCAAGAAGGGGCTGGTGAAGGAAGAGGGCGACCGGACGCTCATCAGCGTGGGGAAGGGCTGGCAGGTGACCACCCGGGTGGGCACGCGCGCCGGGCGCTACATTGAGCCGGTGGCCGCGCCGGCCAAGGACTGAACCGGCACGCGCCGGGTAGCGCCATGAAGTACGTGGCCGCGCTCAGCGGCGGGGTGGACAGCAGCGTTGTGGCCGGGCTCCTGAAGGAAGCCGGCCATGACGTGCTGGGCATCATGCTCAAGCTGGCTCCGGACCGGGACGGCGCGCCTGCCGCGCGGCGCTGTTGCTCGCTGGATGACGCCCTGGACGCCCGCGCCGTGGCAAACCGGCTGGGCATTCCGTTTTACGTCGTCAACGCCCAGGAGGAATTCGCCCGGCACGTGGTGGAACCCTTTGTGGGTGCGTACCGGGAGGGGCGCACGCCCATTCCGTGCGTGGCCTGCAACACGCACCTCAAGTTTGGCCGGCTGGTCCAGCACGCGCGCGCGCTGGGAGCGCGGCTGGCCACCGGCCACTACGCCCGCGTGGTGCATGGGCCGGACGGTCCCCAGCTGCACCGCCCGGCCGACCGCGACCGCGACCAGACCTATTTCCTGCACGCCATTGGCCTGGAGGCGCTGGGCGCGGTGGACTTCCCGCTGGGTGAGCTGCGCAAGCCCGCCGTGCGCGCCCATGCCGCCCGCCTGGGGCTCCCGGTGGTGGCCAAGCCGGACAGCCAGGAGATCTGTTTTGTGCCGGATGAGGGGCACGGGGCGTTTGTGGAGCTGTGGGACGGGAAGGGCGCCACCCCGGGCGAACTGGTGGACCCGGCGGGAAACCTGGTGGGGCACCACCGCGGGGTCCACACGCTCACTGTGGGCCAGCGCAAAGGGCTGGGGGTGCGCACCACGGACCGCCTGTACGTGCTGCAACTGGACGCGAGGGATGGCCGCGCCTGGGTGGGGCCGGAGACTGAACTGCTCGCCCGTGGGCTGGTGGCACAGGACGCCCGCTGGCTGGCCACGGACGCGGAACTGGAGACGCTGCTTGCGGGGCCGGTGCAGGTCCAGGTGCGCGCTCGGCACGTGGCGGCGGAGGCCAGGGTTGAGCGGATGGGGTCCGGTTTCCGGGTGGCGTTCCAGGAGCCCCAGCGCGCGCTGGCACCGGGTCAGTCCGCCGTGGTCTACGCGGACACACGCTGCCTGGGCGGCGGCACCATCCAGGCCGCCTGGAGCCCGCTGCCCACGGGTCCCCACAACCCCTCCGTCTGCTTGGATAGTGCTTTAACAAAGTCGCATATCTAGCTGTAACAGTTGGTTATTATTGTCTTGCTCGCGTTGGATACACTCCCGTCCGCCGCGACTTTTCCCCACGGCTTTCCACAGCGCGGCGAACCGCGCTACGGGGCGCCTGCCCAGAACCCGGAGGACCCCAGTGACGGACAATCCCCAGCCGGCGGTGGACCCAGCCAAGCGTCGTCAACGGACCCTAGGGTTCACGGTGGCCATGGTGGCGGTGTGTGCCGCGTTCATTGGCCTGTCCATGCTGGAGGGTCCGCCCCAGATGCCCATGAACGAGCGGCACAGGAACCTAAAGGAAGACCCACCGTGTCTGACCTGCCACAACTGGCCGGACAAGCTGCCAAGCCCGCTGCCCGAAGGCTTCAAGCCCATGTCCGCCAACCA
Source organism: Deltaproteobacteria bacterium (assembly GCA_016218805.1). GTDB lineage: Bacteria > Myxococcota > JACRCW01 > JACRCW01 > JACRCW01 > JACRCW01. Next base: position 42,694 of record JACRCW010000073.1, read on the forward strand.
CCCGCCGCCCAGGCCCAAGAAAGTCCGGCCCGTGATCAGCGACGGGGGGGCGAACGAGGCGCCGCCCGCGCCGCAGTTTGAATGCCTCAAGTGCCACCGACCGCACTGAGTACACGTCCTGCGTGCGGGGGTAGAGCGCGGGCAATGACCCGCATCTCATTCGGGCGGGGGACAAGCCGGACAAGCCCCGCCCCACAAGTAGCGTGCGGAAAACGCGCGGAAGCCCGGGGAGCCCGCGGAAACGCGCGGAAACGCGCGGAAAGAGCCGCGGAGACCAGAGGAGACCCGCGGAAAGAGCCGCGGAAGCCAGAGGAAAGAGCAGCTTAAAAAGCAGCGGAACAGCGTCCTCCGCCACACCCGGCGGCGGGAAACAATGTGGCCGCCTCTCCGGTGCCGGCCCCTGGCAGCGCGGCGCTTCCCCGGAGAAAGCGACTTCTGAGCGGGCTTTCTGCTGCCAGGCGGGCGGGCAGGTCCGCTTCTGGTCCGGACGTAAAGTTAACATAACGTTGATTATCGGACCTTGACTGTGGCGTCCGGACGCGGAGAACCGGCGCTCCCAAGCGCCCCCCGGCGGTTTCCTGCGCCCCCCCGGGACTGGTATTCGGGTGCCATGCATGGGTTCCGGAGCGGTCTGGTCTGCCTGGCGGTTGCCGCCGCGGGTTGTGATGGCAACACAGACCCGGCTGACGCTGGCACCCGCCGCGGCTTGGACGCCAGCGCCATCCCGGCGGCGGCGGCGGTGGATGCAGGCGTGGCGGCCACCAAGCCCGTGCTCCGGGCGTGGCACGTGTTGGACGGCGGTGATCAACCCGTTCCAGCGGGCGCGCTGATACGGCCGGCGCGACTCAGGCTTTCGGTCCCGGATGCCCCGGCCAACGCGCTGGGCGCGCGCCTGAAGACCGGCGCCGGCGTCCACCTCCCGCTGGAGTTCACGGCCGCCGCCTTGGACGCAGGCGCCGTGGTGGACGTCCTCATCCCCGTGGACCCCTATGCCGGAGACGCCGTTCTGGACTGGGTCGTTCGGCCCACGGTGACCACGACGGAACGGTTGCTGCTGCGGACCGCCCTGGTCCTGGCTGAGGTACCGGGCGCCGTGAAACCCGCCGAGCCCACCGCCAAAGCGACCCCGAAATCCAAGGCGAAGCATGCAAAAAAGAAATCAAAAACAAAGAAGCGCAAGCGATAGTTAAAGTTGAACCGGAACGGCATGGAGCGCGTCCGCCACCGCCGCGAGCATCAGCGGCCCCCCCTGGTCACGCTCCAGCCAGGACGTTCTCAGCGGCGCCGGCTTGGGCGCCCCGGGAACCGAACCCAGCGTCCGCGCGGCCAGATGGTCGTGCGCCCAGGCGGCCAGGAACGGGAGGGACCAGACGTCTTCCATGTTGTATTCGCACAGGCGCTGGAGCACGGCGCGGTCCCCGGCCTGCAGCCATAGGGACCACAGCGCAATGGCGTCCCCGCCGCGCAGGTTCTCCACGTGGGGGGCGCGCTGCCAGCCCGCCATCCGCTCAATGGCCTTCAACCCGCCCAGCCAGCGCATCCTCCGGGCCACCGCCACCAGGTCCAGGTGTATCTGCGGGACCGGGATGGCAGGCCACGCCTTCACCAGCATGGGCACGTCAAACGCCAGCCCATTGAAGGACACCAGCGCTGAGGCGCCCTCCAGAATGGACCAGTCCGGGTCCCGCCCCGTGGCGCGCAGCCAGCAACTCGCGCGGTCGCGCGAGCGCAGACACACCGCGGTGATGCCCTCCGGTGTGTCCCGCCCGTCCGTTTCAATGTCCACGAACGCAGCCCCCTCCAGCACCAACGGCAGCACCCGCCAGCGCTCCCTTGTGGGCAGCATGGCGTGAAGCGCGCAGGCGTCCCGCGCGGCCACCAACGCGTCCCACCGCTCCACGTGCGCCACCACCGCGGCCGCCCGGGGCCCCTTCACGCCCACCTGCCCCAGCGCCTCAGGCAGCTTGGCCCGGTCCCACGCGCCCGTATTCCACAACGCCCGCTCCCGGGACGCCCCAACCCCCGGCGCACCAGACAGCGACCACGGCAGCACCCCCAAGGATCCAGTTGACATAACTCAGGTACTGTCAACTTGCGTCGGAGGGGCCGGCATCAACGTAGACCCCAGCAGCCTGGCCCGCGTCCGTGGGAGTGGCCGGCTCAAGCGGGTCAAAGCCCAGCAGGAACTCCAGGGTCTTCTTGATCTGTCCGCTGAGGCGCTCCCTGCCGCCATCCGCGCGGTACGGCGGGTCCGTGTGCACCCAGGACCCTCCGTCCAGCCCGGGGACGGGTCCAATGTCTGCAGTGGAGATAATCCGCGGAGCCCAGCCTGGAGCGCCCTGGCCCCGGGCCTGGGGTGCCGCGGTGAGCCAGGCCGCCGAAGCGATGGCGCCCAGCACCAGCGCGGGTCTCCAGGAACGGTTCATGGGCCTACCGTGTAGCAGGCGGGGCCTGCTGCGCGGAAGGGTCCTCCAGGCCGTCCACCAGTTTGTCCGCCAGCTCCCTGCCGACGTCACGCCCCAGGCGGTCTGCCACGTCGGCTCGGAACGCGTCCAGGTCAAACCCGGGGGACCCGCGCGCTTTCAGCTTCTGTTCGCGGGTGGCCGCCGCGGACAGCGGTGGCGCGCTGCCGGAGCGGACCAGGTAGGCGCGGGCGCGGAACCGCACCGTGGTGTCCAGCGGGACGGGGACCAGGAACAACAGCGCACCCACGCCCAGCGTGCAGCAGGCCAGCCCGTTGAGCGTGGAGGCCAGCAGGCTGGTGTCCGGCAGGCGGGCGTGCGCGTCAATCAGTTCCACCCAGGTTGCAGCGTCGTAGTCCCGGTAGTGCGCCAGAAACGCCGCGGCGCGGGCGGCGTCGGGATCCGCGGCCAGCGGGTCCGCGCTCGCGTCACGCACGGCGTCGTCTCCCAGGTGCGCCTTGAGACGGGCGGCCAGCGCGTCCAGCAGTGGCGGGAGCGCTTCATCTGTGCCCAGCTCACCCGTGGCCACCCGCTGCGTGTCCGTTTGCGGCGCCTGGGGCACCCCAAAGGGGCTGAACGGGTCCGGGTACGCGTACGGATAGCGCCGCGCGGCGTACGGATCCGCCGGCGGGAGCACCGGCTCCAGGGGCGTGCGGACGTCCTTGTGGGTGGCGCCGCCCCCGCGCCGCAACCGCAGGTCCGTCCCGCCCAGCAGCGCCACCAGCGGGCCGGACTGCGCTTCCACGGGCTCCGGGTCCGGGAAGCGCGTCTGGATGGTGTACCCGCACGCCGCCAGGGCACCCCAGCTGACGACGAGGGCGACCACCACCCGCACGCGCATGGATCCACCTCCCGAAAGCCGCACGCCCACGCGCCCAGAGAATAGGGAGCGCGTGGGCGTGGCGGGACTTCATGGGGACGCCCCGCGGGGGCGCGTCCTTTCAGCGCATGTTCGCCACCACCGCTTTGCCAAACTCGCTGCACTTCACTTCCTTGGCCCCGGGCATCTGCCGCGCGAAGTCATACGTCACCGTCTTGGACTTGATGGCGTTCTCCATGCCGTTGAGGACCAGGTCCGCCGCCTCGGTCCAGCCCAGGTGGCGCAGCATCATTTCACCGCTGAGGATCACGGAGCCCGGATTCACCTTGTCCTGGCCCGCGTACTTGGGCGCCGTGCCGTGCGTGGCCTCAAACACCGCCGCGCGGTCACCAATGTTCCCGCCCGGCGCAATGCCCAGCCCGCCCACCTGCGCGGCCGCCGCGTCCGAGAAGAAGTCCCCGTTGAGGTTGGGCGTGGCGACGACGGAGTACTCATCCGGCCGCAGCAGGATCTGCTGGAACATGCTGTCCGCAATCCGGTCCTTGATGACCACCACACCCTTGGGGATGCCCGTGGCCTGGTGTTTGTAGAAGTCATCCTCGGTGATGACGCGGCCGGGGAACTCCTTCTCCGCCAGCTGGTAGCCCCATTCACGGAAGGCGCCCTCCGTGAACTTCATGATGTTGCCCTTGTGCATCATCGTCACCGACGGCAGCCCGTTGTCCAGCGCGTGCTGGATGGCGCGGCGGATGAGGCGCTTGCTGCCGAATTCGCTCATGGGCTTGATGCCCAGGGCGGACTTGTCACGCAGCGGCGCCTTCTTGTCCTTCTTGCGCCAGCCGTTGATGGTCTTGAGCAGCGCGTTGGCTTCCTTGCTCTCCGCCTTGAACTCCACACCGGCGTACACGTCCTCCGTGTTCTCGCGGAAGATCATCACGTTGACCTTGCCGGGCTCCTTCACCGGGCTGGGCACGCCGGTGAACCAGCGCACCGGCCGCACGCACGCGTACAGGTCCAGCTCCTGGCGCAGGGCCACGTTGATGGAGCGGAAACCCCCGCCAATGGGCGTGGTCAGCGGGCCCTTGATGCCAACGACGAACTCCTTGATGGCCTTGAGCGTGTCGTCCGGGAGCCACAGCTCCTTGCCGTACACCTTGTTGCACTTCTCGCCGGCGTAGACCTCCATCCAGACGATCTTCTTCTTGCCGGCGTAGGCCTTCTTCACCGCCTCGTCGAGCACGTGCTGGCTGGCGCGCCAGATGTCCGGCCCGGTGCCGTCACCCTCAATGAACGGGATGATGGGGTTGGCGGGAACGCTGAGCTTGAGGGACTTCTTGTCCACCGTGATGGCGTTGCCACCCTTGGGGACGGAGATGTGCTTGGTGTACTTGGCCATGGGGCGTTGTCCTCGGGGAAAGGGGGCCCGTCCATACCCGCACGCCCCACCCACAAACAACCCCCGGAGCCGGTCTCCTCGTCACGGGTTGCCAGCCGGCGGACGCGCCCCTAGGTTGCCGCGGCCTTTCAGCCCGGGCGCGTCCACAGGAAGGTCCATGAGCCAGAAGCGGGACTATTACGAGATTCTCGGCGTTGCGAAGGATGCCGACGAGAAGACGCTCAAAAGCGCCTACCGCAAGCTGGCGTTGAAGCTCCACCCGGACAAGAACCCCGGCAACAAGGAGGCCGAAGAGCAGTTCAAGGAGGCCTCCGAGGCCTACGCGGTCCTGTCCGACCCCGACAAGCGCGCTGCGTTTGACCGCTACGGTCACGCAGGCCTGGGCGGCGGCGGCGGCGGGGACCCGTTTGCGGGGTTTGGCTTTGGCGCGGGCGGGCCGTCCATCCAGGACATCTTTGGGGACCTGTTTGGTGAGTTCTTTGGCGGCGCGGGCGGACGCCGGCGTGGCGGCGGCGAGCGCGGCAGCGACCTGCGGTACAACTTGGAGATCACGTTTGAGCAGGCGGCGTTTGGGATGGAGGAGGAACTCACCATCCCGCGCATGGGCGCGTGTGAGACGTGCAGCGGGTCCGGCGCCAAGCCGGGCACCCGGCCGCGTCCCTGCCAGGCCTGCGGGGGCATGGGCGAGATCCGCGTGACGCAGGGGTTCTTTGCCATCAGCCGCACCTGCCCCACCTGCCACGGCGCCGGCGTCATCGTGGAGAACCCGTGCACCAACTGTACGGGCACCGGGCGCGTGGAGCAGAAACGCAAGCTGAAGGTGAAGGTGCCCGGCGGGGTGTCAGACGGGACCAAGCTGCGCATGGTGGGTGAAGGCGAATCCGGCGCCCGCGGCGGCCCCCCGGGGGACCTGTACGTGGTGCTGCGGGTGAAGGATCACCCGTTCTTCACGCGCGAGGACTACGACGTCATCTGCGAGGTTCCCATCAGCTTCCCCCAGGCGGCGCTGGGCGCGAACCTGGAGGTCCCCACGCTGGATGGCAAGGTGAACCTCAAGATCCCCGAGGGAACGCAGACCGGCCGCGTGTTCCGGCTGCGCGGCAAGGGCATCCCGCAGCTCAAGCGCCGCCAGGATGAACCCACCGTGCGCGGGGACCAGCTGGTGCGGGTGGTGGTGGAAACGCCCACGGATCTCACCGAGGAACAACGGCAGCTGCTGCAGCGGTTTGCCGAGGTCAGCGGGCAGGCCGTCAATCACCCGCGCACCAAGGGGTTCTTTGACAAGGTCAAGGAACTGTTCGGGCAGGCCTGAGTCACTTCTTGGGCGGCGCGTCCCCCGTCGACATCATCGCGTCCAGGAACAGTTCGTCGTCAGACTTCTTGCGCGTGGTCACCACCGGCGCGGAGGGCCCGCGCTTGCCCGGCACGTCGTCAAACTTGCGCGCCGCGTCTGACCGCGCCATCCCGCCCACCGCCCGCGCGAACCGTTCCTCGTCGCTGAGCGCGTCCTCCCTGGCGGAGCGCCGCGCGGCCTCGTCCTGCTGGAGCCGCGTCCGCGCCTTGCGCTCAGCCTCCTCGGCGGCGGCCTGATCCTTGGCCAACTGCTGGGAGACCGTCTTGAGTTGGTCTGCCATTGTTCCCTGCTGCTTCTTGCCCATGGTGCGTAGAGCCTATCGCACTGCCACACCCGCTCCACACTCCCCTGCCCCGCTCCGCTTTCTTCCTGCCGTGGAAAACCCTATGTTCCCGCGGCCACCCGGCGAGCGCGGGTGCTGGCTCGGCGGATGCTGCTACGGGTCAGCGTCGTCGGCAGGGAGGTGCGGCACATGGCCATGTCCGAACCGATCCAAGGCATTTCCGTCCGCGCCCCCGCGGATCCGCCCGCGGCCCCCGCCCCGGGCGCCTGGGCCATGGCGCGGATCCTCACCATGGCGCTGCTGTACGTGGCCGCCGCCGTCCCTGCGTTCCTGGCAGGCGTGGACGTGGCCGGCTGGTGCCTGGTCCTTTTGGGCCTGGGCCTGGTGGCGCGGTTCCCCATGGCGGGCTTCTGCGCCGTGATGGGCGGCGGCGCGTACCTGCTGCTGACGGCGGTGGCCATCCTGTCCCCGTCCACGTTTGGGCCCTCCGGGCTGTTTGAACATGAAGGCTGGATGCTGGCCTGCTCCTGGCTCACGCTGGCCGCCTCCGCCGCCAGCCTGCTGCTCATGAACGTTCCCACCTTCACCCAGGCGTTCCGCCGCGAAGGCCGCCCCGTGGCCCAGTGGGACTCCGTGGGCATCCCGCAGCGAAGTTGACCCGGCCGCCCGCGCGCGCCACCTTCCCTTCCATGTCCCGCGCGGCTGTCCTGGTGACCGTGCTGCTGTTCGCCGCCGCGTGTGGCCGCACCACGTCGGAACGTTGCGCCAACTCCGGGCTGTGCGTGGACTGCACCTCAACCTGCGAACGGTTGCTGCAGTGCCGCGTGGGGTTCGGCCAGGACCACACGCTGCCCGGCCCGCGCGATGACCAGTCCCGCTGCGTCCGCGGGTGCCTCACGTCCGACATCATCACGCCGCAACGTCAACAGTGCATCCTGGATACCGACCCCGGTGACGTTGAGAAGTGCCACCGCGACGTGCTGGGGTGCCTGGGCGTGGAAGACGCGGGAACGCGGTGAAATACGCTCCGGTGGCGGCGCTCCCCCCCCCACCCTGGCGATGCAGGGCATCGCCAGACCTCCCCCCGCAAGCGGGGGGAGGCGTATTGCCCGGTGGACGTGCTTGTGCGAGAAAAAAACTCTTCCGTGCTCCCGTAGCTCAGCCGGATAGAGCGGCGGTTTCCTAAACCGCAGGTCGGGTGTTCGAGTCACCCCGGGGGCGTTTCACTTCTTCGCGTCGTCATACCGGTACACGCCGCGGTGGCTCTTGCGGCCCAGCAGCCCCGCGTCCACGTACTGCCGCAGCAGCGTGTTCGGCCGGTACTTGCTGTCGCCAAACTGCGTGTGCAGCACCTCCATGATCGCCAGGCACGTGTCCAGGCCAATGAGGTCCGCCAGTGCCAGCGGTCCCATGGGGTGGTTCATTCCCAGCTTCATCGTCGTGTCAATGTCCTCCGCCGTGCTCAGGCCCTGCTCCAGCGCGCAAAAGGCCTCGTTGATCATCGGCATGAGCAGGCGGTTGGCAATGAACCCCGGCAGGTCCTTGCTCGTGGTCACCGTCTTGCCCATCTTTTCCGCCAGCGCCTTGGTGGCGGCGTACGTCTCGTCTGACGTCACCAGTCCGCGGATGATCTCCACCAGCTGCATCATGGGCACCGGGTTCATGAAGTGCATGCCAATGAACCGCTCCGGCCGGGACGTGCCCGCCGCCAGCCGCGTCACCGAAATGGACGACGTGTTGGTGGCCAGGATGACCCCGGGCCGCGCGATCTTGTCCAGCTGGTCAAAGATGGTCTTCTTGAGCTTCTCGTTCTCCGTGGCCGCTTCCACCACCAGGTCCGCGCCGGACAGCTTCTGCAGGTCCGCGGTGAACGTGATGCGCTTGAGCGCTTCGTCCGCCTGGGCCTGCGTGAGCTTCTCCTTCTTCACCAGCCGCCCCAGCGAGCCCTTCACCGTGTCCCGCGCCTTGTCCAGCGCGCCCTGGTTGACGTCCGTGCAGATGACGTCAATCCCGGACTGCGCCGCCACCTGCGAAATACCATTGCCCATCTGCCCCGCGCCGACGACGCCGAGCACCTTGATCTCTGCCATGGGTACCTCCGTGTGAGTTGCGGTTTCTCGTCAATTCGCCTTGGCGCCAATGGGCCAGGTGCACCGCGGTCCCACCGCGAACGCCGCCGTGTTGTCCCCGTCCACCGCGCCCAGCGTGCCGGACAGGACGCCGGTGCCCGGGTCGTCTTCGGCCTCCACGGTGGCCTCCAGCGTGGTCCCGTCAAACGCCGTCACCTCCAGGAACCCGCTGCGGAACTCGCCGTACGCGTGCATCTCGCGCCGCTCCACCAGGCCGCTGTCGTCGTCGTCATCACCCTGGAACGCCTGGATCCACAGCACGCCCGCGTCTCCGCGCCCCAGCGTGATCCGCTCCCCCACGTGGTCCTGCAGGATGGACCGCGCGCTCTTGGGGTTGCAGTTGGTGCTGCCTGAGTTGGCCGCACCGGAGGGGACCATCACCAGCTGGATGGGCATCCCCGCCACGCACTGCCCCAGGCGCACGCTCACGTCGCACGGGAACAGCTTGAGGCTGGCCGTGCCGTCCGCCAGCTGCGAATCCACCGCCGCTCCCGCGTCCGTCCCGGGCAGCTTCACGCGCACGTCATACTTGGGGTTGTCCCCGCACGCGGCGGCGCCGCACACTGCCAGCGCCACCGCCCAGCTGATTCCACGTTGCATCAGGTGCGCTCCACAATGACGGCCACCGCTTCGCCGCCGCCAATGCACAGGCTGGCCAGCCCGCGCTTGAGGTTGCGCGCCTGCAACGCGTGCAACAGCGTGGTCATGATGCGCGCGCCGGACGCGCCAATGGGATGCCCCAGCGCCACCGCGCCACCATTCATGTTCACCTTGGCGTGGTCCAGCCCCATCTCGCGCATGGCAATCATGGTGACGACGGAAAACGCCTCGTTGATCTCCCACAGGTCAATGTCCTTCACGGACAGGCCGGCCTTCTTGAGCGCGCTCTGCATCGCCGGGATGGGCGCGGTGGTGAACCACTCGGGCGCGCCGGCCGCGGTGGCGTAGGAGAGGATCTTCGCCAGCGGCTTGCGGCCGTTCTTGTCGGCCCATTCGCGGCTGGTGACCACCAGCGCGGACGCGCCGTCATTGAGCTTGGACGCGTTGGCCGCCGTCACACTACCGTCCTTGCCAAACGCCGGCCGCAGCGTCTTCAGCTTCTCAAAGTCCACCTTGGAGGGCTCTTCATCCGTGTCAATCACCGTGTCCCCCTTCTTGCCCGGGATGGTGACCGCCGCGATCTCCGTCTTGAACGCCCCGTCCTTCCACGCCTTCTGCGCGCGCTTGTAGCTCTCCGTGGCAAAGGCATCCTGCGCATCCCGTGACAGGTCCTTCTCCTTGGCACACAGGTCACCGCAGTTGCCCATATGCGTGTCCTTGTACGGGTCCCACAGCCCGTCCAGGATCATGCTGTCCACCGCGGTGGCGTTCCCCATGCGCATCCCGCTGCGCGCCGTGGGCAGCAGGTAGGGCGCGTTGCTCATGGACTCCTGCCCGCCCGCCACAAACACGTGCCCGTCACCCGCGCGGATGGCCTGCGCCGCCAGCATCACGCTCTTGAGGCCGCTCCCGCACACCTTGTTCAGCGTGGTGCACGGCACCGTGTTGGGCAGCCCCGCGCCCAGCGCCGCCTGCCGCGCCGGCGCCTGACCCACGCCCGCCGTCAGCACTTGGCCCATGTACACTTCTTCCACGTCACCGGGCTTCACGCCGGCGCGCTCCAGCGCAGCCTTGATGGCCACCGTGCCCAACTGCGGCGCCTTGAGCGTGGCAAGTGTTCCCTGGAACGAACCAATGGGCGTGCGCGCAGAAGAGAGGATGACGGCGTCTTGCATGGGTTTCCACCTCGGTGAGAAGGCGGTCCACCCTACGGCGAAGGTGCCGCTTGGCGGCCGCTCGTGACGGCGCGGGCTGGTACCGCCGCGGTTCGTCGCCGTCAACGCGCTGCGGCGGGGTTGACAACACGCCCCGGCCGGTCCAAAACGCTCCGGCCGTTGCAGACTGGGCCAGTATGTAACGGTGACCTGGGCCGATAGCTCAGCTGGTTAGAGCAACGGACTTTTAATCCGTTGGTCCCGGGTTCGAGTCCCGGTCGGCTCATCAGGCTGCCCGGTTGGTGTCCCCATCATCTAGAGGCCCAGGATGCGGCCCTTTCAAGGCTGAAACGCGGGTTCGAATCCCGCTGGGGACACTTTTTTTTCATCTGTGAGATCAACCACTATCGTGACCGAGTAAGCAGACTGTTGGCAGTTCTCGTCGAGAGGCAAGCACACGCGACGCCAGAGAGCCGTCAGCCGGCGACAATTTCCCTTACGCGGTCCGCAAGCCACTCATGGCTCACGCGGACCGGCGGTCCCTCCCTCCCGCCTTCCACTCGCGCCGCGTACACTTCAAAAGCGGCCGTGCTGATCTCGCAGCGAATTTGCATGTTCCATAGAGACGCCGCGCGAGCAATCACGTGCAACGTGCCGCGGTCGAGCAGCACATGGTCAGCGTCGATCCTCACCCCCTCCTCTGCCGGCAGCGGACGCCGAAATGGCGACGTCCCGCCTATGTTCACGACCACAGCCGACCCTTCGTAGCGGAGGTCGAAGTGGGCCCTCATGAATTGAGACATGTCCCGTTTGACGCTGTCGCGCTCCTGTGCTGCGACTTCCTCCAAGTTTTCATGTCCAGTGAGACGGAAATCGTCACCACCCGCCGCGATAACGGCGCCCAGGCCGTCGACGAGGAATTTGACCGCCGCTTGTCTTGCGGATTGGTAGAGGAGGAATTGAGTGCGCGCTTGCTCTTTGTTCTTCTGTGCTGACTGCACGATTGCGACGACATCGCCGAAGGTTTGGATCAACGGAAGACCAGCCAACGACCTCGCGATCCTGCACGACTCAGCGACGTCCGCACGATTCGCAATTGAAGCACCCAACTGAGACAACGCGTGCCGCTCGGAATCCGTGAAAATTGCCTGAAGGAGGTCGTTCAGCACGTCCTTGTCGTCGTCAATAGTGCCTGCCTGTGCTGGCCGTGGGCGGCCGGAGGACGAGCCGGAATAGAAGCTCCCAGGATCGATGAGGACGGCAGGCCCCGCCGAGCGAACGATGATGTTGTCGGGATGCAAATCTCCATGTGCGAGGTTCGCGGCGTGCAACACCGCGAGTGCGGAGAGCGCATCGCCGAAGGCGACGAGGCGGGCGTGGAGGGGTGTTGACGGTGGTCAGAAACCGCGTGGGAATGGTGCGGAACGCGTGCGGGCACGGGAGATGTTCACCGCGGCAAGACCGATGGTGAAGGGTCTTCGGCCAGGTCCGGAGATCGAGTAGTCAGGCCAGGTCGTCGGAAGTGA
>JACRCW010000074.1 GCA_016218805.1 Deltaproteobacteria bacterium
GAGACTTTTCGCATTGACGACCAAATCGCTCAGCGCGCTGATCGCGCGCATGGGATCCGTGTGTCCGCGCTGGAAGTAACTCGCCCTATGTTCCGCAAGCAAGAAGCATTCCCGTACCCCACGCGCTTCTTTTAGGGCTAACGAAGAGGCCGTGGTGCGCGGCTGCATCGACACCGTCCGCGCCATTGTGGCCAGCCTCAAGGACAAAGCCGAGGCCCTCGCACCAGCGATCGAGAAACACATGAAGGAGACCAACTTCATGGGCATGGGCGGCGAGACATTGCCGAACGCCAGCACGACGCTGCCGGTGCCGGGGGGCCTCCCTTCTGGCGACGCTGTAGAGGAGCAGTCCAACAGCGACGAGGTGGACGATGAACCCGCGCCCCGCGTGCAACGGGAACGGGCTTCTGGCGCCCCGCAACAGGGTCGTTTTATGCGCTTCATCACGTGGCTTCTCTCAATCATCGCGGGCTTCATGAGCCCAAGCCGCTACGCTGTCCGCCCACCCGCGAGCCGGCCAACCCTTGCGCCGGACACCGCCTCGGACGGCGCCCGGCTAGTCGACAATGGGCGAATCTGGTCGCCGACAAAGGTTGAGGGCGGAGGCTCCGTCGTCACTGATCATACTCGACTGGCGGAGATCTTCGCTGACTCGTGCCGAATCGCGCTGATCTCCCTGAATCCCGCAACAGCCAAGGAGCGCTACGCCTTGGCGGTCGAAACATTCGATCAACTGATGGCGGGAGCATCCCCTCCCGAGGTCAAAGCTGGATTGCGTGCGCAGTTTGATGGCCTGACGGCGAGCTTCCCAGAGCAGCTTGCGCTGAACGAAGCCAGAGCCCTCCAGGCAAAAGCGCATGGAGTCAAGACCTCCAAGCGGCGACTTCATCACTTGCGGCAATGCCTTGATGTGCTCCAGCGCGGCATGGCCGAAAGGCCTGGCAGCGGACAGCTTTCGGCAATGGCCAAAGACGTCACCGAGGAAATTCGGTCACTGGAATGAGGTGCCTGGTTTTGGCAGGCGAGGTTCAGCGTGCAACGCGGCGCCCAAGTTGCCTCAGCGGCGCCCCCCCAGTGTTGCCCGGAGCGGGCCGGGGGCTCTGGCGTAGGGCCACCAGGGCACGGGTGCTTCGCACCCTCAGGCGTGACGTGCAGGCGGTTCGGCGTGTCAGACGGCTGGTCAGACGGTGTTGCCCCAGCCGATTCTGGCAAAAAGAATCGGCCCCCCGTTGAGAGGGTTCTCGACGAGGCCCGCCTACAGTCTGCTTACAGTGCCGGCAACCCAGCGAAATCTGAAAGCTATTTGGATGCGGGGGCGGGACTTGAACCTGCGCCGTTCAGGTTGTGAGCCGTCACCAGCGCCAGCCCAGGCCCGCAAACGCCACCAACCGCAGGAACGGCGTCCGTCCCGCGGCAAACTCCGCCGTGTATGCCGCCGTGCGCGCCTCTACCCACACGCCGCCGCGCAGCGGGACGGAGAGCTGGCCCGCCAGGCTGGTCTGGCTCTCATCACCCTCCTGCAGCGCCAGCCGCTCACCCAGGCCCAATCCTTCCGGCCAGCGCGTGGCCTGCAGCTGTCCTTCCACAAGCACGCGCGCTCCGCCGGGAAGCAGCCCGCCTGCCGTCAGCGCCAGCCGCCCGCGCAGGTAGCTCTCCCCGCGTGACAGCGACGTGTTCCCCGTCACCCGCGCCGCCGCGCGCAGGTACAGCACGCGCACACTCTCCAGCGTCAGCTCGCCGTGCAGCGTGCCGTCCGCGCGCCGCGTGGGACGGCGCAGCTGGTCCAGGATCCCGCGCGCGCCTGACGGAGGACCGCGCTCGTCAAACACGCGCGCACCGTCGACGATCTTGGTGGCGCTCCACCCCAGCGGGAAGTACCGCCCGTCCGCGGCGGCGGTCAGTGAAAGCACCTCCGCGCCACTGAGCTGCACCAGCAGCGCGGCAAACCCGCCCGCACCCGCGTTGGAAAACCGCGCCAGGCTGTCGTCGGGGAGGCGCAGGTCGCTGCGGGTGAGTTCGGCCAACGGGGCGGGGCAGAAGCGGTCCCCCTTGCACGCCTGGCCCTGCGGATAGGGCCAGAAGGCAAACGCGCGCGGCCCCGCACCGAACGACACGGACACCGGCAACGGTCCCCACGGTCCCAGTGATGCGCCCAGGTCCCCCGTCCACGTCGTGTACGAACGCGCACCAGAGCGCTGGCGCCGGTCCCGCCCGCCCGTCTCCGCAAACAGCCCCAACCCGTCCAACGGCCGCGCGTCCCAGCGCGCGCGCGCCTCCAGCGCCTGTACGTCCTCAGACCGCTGCGTGGCGAACACCTTGTGCCCCCACTGGCCTTCCACGCCCACGCGCTGGTTGCGTTCGCGGCGGCTGAGTTCCACGCGCGCCTGGCTGCGCCACAGCAGGTCCGGCTGCGGCACCTGGCCGCTGATCTCGCGCCGGGCGTTGCTGTCTGCCTCCGGGCCGCTGACCACGCGCGCGCCCACCTGCGGCGGTTCCGCGACGATAAAACAGGCGATCAGGAGGGCGGCGTGCACCGGGTCTCTGTCAGCGCGCGCTGGGGAAACGCGCGTGGGCCGCAAATGCTGCCCCGTCGGGAGCGGTGCGGGCAACGGCGGACGTTGACGGGCAACCCGGCGTCACCCGTGTGGACCACGGCGACCGCTTCCCCGCCGCGGCGGTGTGCCCTATGGAAGCCCCCCCTCCGGGAGGCAAGCATGGGCCTGTTGGATTTCCTCAAGACGGACGACAAGAAGAAGATTGCCGGGCTGGTGAAGAAGGTGAAGGAGCCCTACTCCCAGCCAGAGGTCCGCCAGGAGGCGTTGGAAGCGCTGTTCAAGATGGCCACGCCCGAGGCCTACGCCGCAGCCCTCAAGCGCTTCACGTACGTGTGCCAGTCGCTCCATTGGGACGGCGAGGAGAAGAAGTGGCTGGTGGAGAACCTGGTCAAGGTGGGGATGGCCGCGGTGCCGCCGCTGCAGGAGTTTGTGCGGACGGATGACAACGTCAACCTGGCGTTCCGCGCGTTGGAGCGCATTGTGCCGGAGGGGCAGTCATTGGAGATCCTGCTGGGCGCGCTGACGTCACGCTCCCCGGAGGACTACCGCCGCACGCAGGCCAAGCTGGAACTGATTGACCACCTGGGGACGCGCAAGCCCAGCCCGGAAGTCTGGGCGGCGGTGGCGCCGTACCTGGATGACCACAGCGACGACGTGCGCACCAAGCTGCTGGAGGTGGTGGAGGGGTGGAACCTGGAGGCCGCCGGGCCCGCCGTGGCCAAGCTGATTGCTGACGACACGCTGTCCGCGCGCGTCCACCGGCGGGCCGCGCAGTGCCTGTGCGCCCTGAAGGTGAAGCTCAATCCGCCGCCCACCCTGCCGCCCGCGGCGGCCGAGGACTACACCGTCGACGGCGACGGCCAGGTGGTGCGCAAGAAGCCGGCGTGAAACGCCTCCCGCCGCGTTGAACTGCGGGAGTTCTCACCCGGAACCCGTTGCCAGCGCGCGCACCAGCGCAAGAAACGCCGCCGTCAGCGTGTTGCTGTGGGTCCGCTCCATCAGCGCGGCCAGCGTCCCTTCCGCCACCGTCCGCCCGGCGTGGATCAGCACTGCGCGGTCCACCACCATCTCAGCGTCAGCCAGCGCGTGCGTGCACAGCAACACCGCGCGCCCCTCCGCCTTCAGCCCGCGGATGACATCCAGCAGCAGGTCCACCGTTTCGGGGTCCAGCGCCGTGGTGGGCTCGTCCAGGATCACCACCGGCGGATCATGCACCAGTGCGCGCGCCAGGTTGGCGCGCTGCCGTTCCCCTGACGACAACGTCCCCACGGTGCGGTCCGCCAGCGGATGCAGATGCAACCGGTCCATCCAGCGCGCCACCGCGTCCGCGCGCGCACGTCCTGCCAACCCCTGCAGGGACGCGAACAACGCCAGCGTCTCCACCACCGTGTGCCGCGGGTACAACAGCGTGTCCTGCGCCAGAAACCCCAGCTTTGCGCGCGCGTCTTCGGGATGATCCGCCACCTCAATGCCCGCCAGCCGCGTGCGTCCCTTGTCCGCGCGGCCCAACCCGCACACCAGCCGCAGCGCCGTGGACTTTCCCGCGCCGTTGGGCCCCAGCAGCCCCACCACCTCGCCCGGGGCCACGGTCAGGTCCAACCCGCACAGCGCCGCCACCGTCCCGTACGCACGCCACAGGTCACGCGCCCACAGGCCGTGCTCAAACGCGGGTCCCGTCTCGGTCAGGCTCATTTGCGCCATCCCGCGCGCGTGGCCGGCACCAGCATCCACGCGGGCCGCGTCCACTTGCGCCGCGCCTCCACCCAGCGCGCGGCAAACTCCGCGTATTCGCGCCACGGCCGCGCCGCGCCACCCGCGCGCTCCCAGTCACGCACCAGGCGTTTCTCGTCAGAGAAGTCCCGCCGCCAGCGCGCGTGCACACGCCGCAGCGCCGCCTCCAGCGCGGCGCTCTTGACCCAGCGCGCTGGGCACACCGCCGGGTCACCCATGGACAAGGTCCGCTCATTCACGCGGAAGCGGAACGGGAAGAAGTGGCACAGCGCAGGGCGGTGTGCATGCGCCGCGCAGCGTCCCTGCTCCAGCAGCCGCTGCAGGAACACGCACGCGCCCGCGGCCGAATGGCGCAACCGCAACACCGTCAACCCGTCGTCCAGCGGGATGGGCACCGACGCCATCCGGTCCGCCAGGTTCGGTGGACAGTCAATGCGCTGGACGACCGCCTCAACGGCAATGCGCAGGCCGTGCGCCACGCGCAACGCCTCCACCGTGGTCAGTTCCACCTTGGCGCTGCAGCACGAGGCCGCGCAGTTGGAGCACGGCTCCGTCGAGTAGTAGCGGTCCAGACGTGCGCGCGGCAGGTCCGCGGGCCCGCGCAGGGACGCGACATCGGGCGTGTCCAGGATGACCAGTGGCGTTCGGGGCACGGCGGGATGGAACGCCGTGGGGCCGGCTGCGTCAACCACCGGCCATTCACGACGTGCAACTTGACACGCAACCCGCCGAGCGCTTCCTATGCGCGACTCAAGTGGTACGGAGTGTCTCGTGAACGCACCTCGCCTTGTTGCCGCGTTGACCACGCTGCTTCTGCTCGCCTCCTGCAAGACGGATTCAACCAACGCCAAGCCCGCGGACCAGGCCGCCGCCGCTCCCGCGGACCCGGGCCTGGGCCTGCCCACGCCGTTGGACAGCGCAGAGAACCCGACGACGCCGGAGAAGGCGCAGCTGGGGTACACGCTGTTCTTTGACAAGCGGCTCAGCAAGGACGGATCCATGGCGTGCGCGGGGTGTCACTTCACGGACCACGGCTGGGCCACGCCCAACGCGGTGGACACCAAGGTGGGCGGCGCGGCCAACAAGCGCAACACGCCCACGCTGCTCAACGTGGGGCTGCAGCCGCACTTCTACTGGGACGGGCGCGCTCCCACGGCGGAGGCGGTGAGCCTGGCCGCGTGGAAGGCGCAGTTGGGCGCGGACCCCGCCGCCGTGGCGCCGGCCATTGCGGCGGTGCCCGCGTACAAGGAGCGCTTCCAGGCGGTGTTCAAGGAGGACCCCAGCGCGGACAACATCCCCAAGGCGCTGGGCGCGTTCCTGCGCTCACTGAAGGCCGGCAACAGCGGCTGGGACCGCTTCATGGCGGGCGACAAGACGGCCATGAGCGAGCCCGCGCAGCGCGGCTGGAAGCTGTTCCAGGAGAACGCGTGCATTGTCTGTCACGTGCCGCCCGCGTTCACCAACTTCCAGTTCCACAACGTGGGCATTGGCAGTGACAAGCCGGAAGACCAGCAGGACAAGGGCCGCATGGATCACACCAAGGACGCGGCGGACAAGGGCAAGTTCAAGACGCCGTCACTGCGCAACGTGGCGCTCACCGCGCCGTACTTCCATGACGGCAGCGCGGCCACGCTGGACCAGGCCATCAACGTGATGGTGGGCGGTGGCATTGCCAACCCGGGGCTGGACCAGGCGCTCACCGGCCACAAGCTCACCGACGCGCAGAAGGCGGACCTCAAGGCGTTCCTGGAAGCGCTGACCGGTACGCCCGCGTTCAACGCGCCCGCGGCGGACGTTCCACACTGAGCGGGAGGCGGCATGGTGGCGTGTTCGTTCTGCGGGAGCCAGGCGGAGCCGGCGCGGACGGGCACGGGCGGCGCGGCCATCTGCGCGGATTGCGTGCGCACGCTGGGGCGTGACGTGGGTCCCGCGAGTTTCTCTCCCGTGCCGGGGCGCGTGCTGCCGCGCTTTGCCGGGGTGCCCACGTTCTTCCGCCTGCCCGTGCATGAAGCGGTCAAGGGCGCGGACGTCGCCATTGTCGGCATACCGTTTGACGGTGGTACCAGCTACCGGCCTGGAACGCGATTTGCCCCGCGCGAAATGCGCAACGCATCCTGCATGGGGCGCGGCTACCAGGTGGGCACGGACGCGGACGTGTTCCGCACGCTGCGCGTGTGTGACGCGGGGGACGTGTGCGCCATCCCGCTGGACCTCGCCGCCACCTTCCGCAACATTGAGACGCGCATCGGCGAAATCCTGGACGCGGGCGCGGTGCCGCTGTCCGTGGGCGGGGACCACTCCGTCACGCTGCCCATCCTGCGGGCGTTTGCCAAGCGGCGTGCAGGGAAGCCCAAGCTGGCCGTGCTGCACTTTGACGCGCACCTGGACACCTACCCGCCGTCATGGGGCGTGGACTTCCATCACGGCACGCCGTTCCGTCACCTGGTGGAGGAGGGCCTGGTGGAGCCGCGTGACGTCATCCAGGTGGGTATCCGCGGGCCGCTGGCCGGGAAGGATGACCTGGATTTCGCGCGCCGGCACGGTTTTGAAGTCATCTTCATAGACGACGTGCGCGACGCGGGTCCGCGCGCCATTGCCCAGCGCGTGGAGCGCCTGCGCGGCAAGCCCGTGTACGTGTCCTTTGACATTGACGGCGTGGACCCCGCGTATGCGCCCGGTACCGGCACGCCCGTTCCCGGTGGTCTGACCACGTGGGATTGCCAGGTGATCCTGCGCGCGCTCAAGGGCATGGAGCTGGTGGGGATGGACGTGGTGGAGGTCAGCCCGGCGTTTGACCCCACGGGCGTCACGCCGCTGGTGGCGCTCACCATGATGCAGGAATGGCTGGGTGCGTTGGCCGCGGGACGGTGACTGCACGGCTGGACGCGGAACAAACCGCGCGTCACCCTTGTCCATCCGCGTGTGACCCGGGGTGCCCATGCGTCCGTTCCGCGCCGTTGCAGTCCTCGCGCTGTGTTTCGGCCCGCTCGTCGCCACCGCGCACACGAAGGGCGTCACCACGCAGGTGTGCCCGCTTGACAAGAAGAGTTTCAGCGCCGAGCTGGACATGTCCGGGACGACGTTTGGCAAGCGCCTGGACCTCAAGCCGCTGGGCCCCACCGCGGCGCCGTGGCGCATCCCGGTGTGCCCGCGCTGCCACGTGGTGCTGTTCAAGAAGGAGTTCGCCGAGCAGGAGCTTGCGCCGCTGTCGGCGCTGGTGGCGACGGCCGAGTACCAGGCGCTGGCGGAACGCACCCGTCGCATTTCCTCCTCGGCCGGACGCTCGAGCACCTGGGTCGGCCCGCGGACGCGATCGCGAGGGCGTACCTGCAGGCCAGCTGGCAGTCGGAGTCGACGCCCGCGCTCCATCGCGAGGCCCTGGAAGCGTCGCTGAAGCACTACCGCGCCGCGCTGGTGAAGACGGCGGAACCCACCCCGGACGCGGGCCCTGGCAACAAGGACGACCACCGCCCGACCACGCTGTTCCTCATCCCGGCGGATCCAAACCTGAGCTCTTGAGATGTTGAAGGATCACTGGAGGTTGCGGAGTAGCGCAGCGGGGATCAGAACAGGGCTCAAGGAGAATCTCCATGGCCCGCAACCAAAGAGTTCCGACAATCGACCCCCGCGA
>JACRCW010000078.1 GCA_016218805.1 Deltaproteobacteria bacterium
CCGAGCCCGACCCAGGGCCCAAAACCCGCGGCGGTTTCCTCTCGGGTCCAAATATCGTTGTTCGTGCCCCTCACGAACAGAGAACGGTAGCCCCATGAGTCTCGAACGACGACCGGCGGAGAGGTTGCAGTGCCGCCCATGCCGGTTCTTGTCCAGGTACCAAATGGCATCGGCTGGTCCACGCGCACGGTCGCATTGGATGCGTTCCGGAAGAAGAAGGACACACCCGATGAGATGAGATAGGCCAAACGCAATCGCATGGGGGACCCCTCGGGGTACTGCATGGATGCAGCACTCGCCTCATACTGCAGGCCCAACCCAGTGGAACCGCCCCGATCGGGGGGGTCCGCGCAGCGGAAGGTTCTGGGAACACAACCTGGGACGCGATCAAACCGGTGCCGTGACGCCGTGGGGGTGACGCCGTGGATAGATCAACGCCGGAGGCGCTCGGGGTCTGATCGCCCATGGTTGTGGTCCCTGCCGGTGGGGCAGCCACAGGATCCCAAAGCGCCGAGGTGGTGTGGCACAGCCGCCCCGGCTGTGCCGGTGCATGGCGACGTCACGGGTGTCCCGCTGGCGTCCCGGCCGGGGGCGGCCGGGCCACACCGCGCTGGCGTGCTGGTTGGCCGCAGCAGCGTTGTCGATCCCAGCTCTACAACCACCTCTCAAGGGACAGCTTGAATTATCCGGCTTCCGCTTGCGGCCGCTCCCTGATGCCCGGCTTGCCCGCTTACCCCTCCGGCTTGTCCTCTCCACCGGTCCCGCCCTCATCTCCGCCGGTGTTCTCCCCACCCGGCGCCGTCCCACCAAACAACACATTGAGCGAGTACAGCGCCGCCTTGTCCGGGGCCTTGCGGTTGATGACCCGGCCACGCCGGCTGATGGAGAGCAGACGTGCGTACAGCGCTTTGCTGGCGCGGGCCTTGTCGGCGGCGGGGACCTTCTGTTCAATCTTGCCGGACTCCTGCTTGAGTTCGGAGCTGGTCAGGGCGGCCTGGGCTCTCTTCACGTCTTCCACCAGGTCCGCCACCATGATGGGGTTCTTCAGTTCCGTGCCATGCTTCTCCAGCATCTTGGCGAGCACCAGGGCCGGGGTGACCAGGTTGGCGGCGTCACCCGCCGGGAAGTTCATGTTGAAGTAGTTCACCTCCAGCCCCGCGTCGTTCTGGAGGTCCTTGGCCGCATCCCGCGCGGCAATGAGCTGGGTGCGCGGGTCAGCCTGGCTGAGGGTGGCCACCTTGGTTTCCGCCACTGCGCCAATCCGGTTGGCTGATTCTGACGCTCCAATCTCCACCAGGCGGTGCGCTTCAACCAACTCCGCTTCTGCGTCCGGGTAGCCCTTGGCCACAAAATCGGCGCGCTGTTCCCACGCCACCGGGGTGAGTTTGAACAGTTGGGACACCAGGTCTGCCTGGGTGAACTTGTGGTCCGTCACCCGAAACCCGCCTGCCGAGTTTGGTCAGCACCTTGTCAAAGGTGGGTTCCGTGTCCGCAGTGAGGAGCAGTTCGTCATCTCCGCGTCCCGGTTGGGGTTTTGTCTGATCAGCGAGACTGCCCAAACAACCTGCGCGTTGTCCACGCAGTGGGAACCCCAAGGCCTGTCACTGGGAGGGCCAGGAAGTGTCATGGGGGCACACACCGCATGACCTGGGAAGGTCCAAAAGGTGTCATGGGGGCGCACGTGGCATGACATGGGAAGTCACCCCGGGCTGGTGGGAGGTGGGCTCCGGCCTGGTGGGGAGGTTCCTCCGGGTCCCTGGGTGGGTGGCTACGAGTTGCTGGGATGGGGGTTCCAGGTGACTGGGAGACGCGTCCGCGGCCTGCCTGCGGGCGCCTGCTGGCTACGGAATGGTGACCCGCCGCAGCGTGCGCGCCGTGGCGTCATCCGCCACCCAGTAGAGGAACCCGCCACCCACGGCGATGGGCGGCTGTGCGGTGAGAAGGCCGGGCACCGGCTGCGCGGTGCACGTGGAGGCGGTGCCGGCACCGGTAGCTTCCGCGACGGTGCAACGGCTCACCGGCTGGCCAGGGGCCCCGGAGAAGTAGATGTGCGTGGCGTCCACAGCCACGTCTGACGCGGGCACGCTTCCGGGTGGGAAGGTGGCGGTGCACGAGCCCCCCGGGGGCGTACACAGCTCCAGCTGGCTTCCGGAGCGGACCCACGCCACCACGGTGGGGCCGGAGGCGAGTTGCATGAACTGCAGGTTGGTGACCGGCTGGAAGTAGGGCATCCCGCCACCGGTGGCCCACGGATATTCGAAGACGACGCCCCCGCCCATCCCGGGGACATAGTCATTCCCCAGCAACAGCGTTCCGCTGGCGCCCTCCTTGGCGGCCAGCGCGCCGGCAAAGCGCAGCGGCGGCGCGGCCGTGGATGGAGTGCAGTTGGGCAGCGCGCAGGTCTCCAGCGCGGCCGTGGTGCCCGCCGCCGGGTGATCAGACCAGGCCAGTGCGCCCGCCGCCACGGCGACGTGAGCGGGTGCGGGCATCGTCGTGGGCACCACGGTGGCGGTGCAACCCGCGGTGGCGGGAGCCTGGCAGAACTGGACCTGGCCGTTGACCACCCACGCAATCCAGTTTCCGTCGGTGGCCAGGTCAAGTACCGCCGCACCGGCGGGGAAGGTGTGGACCAGCTCACCCATTGCGCCGCCGGAACTGCCCGTTCCCGACGACGCCCTGGCCGCCGAGGACGCGCCGCCAACCGAGGACGCGGCGCCGGATGATGAGCGCCCGGTGGTGCTGCTGCCGCCCGCCGCCGAGGAGGACGGCTGCGTGGACGCGGCGGCGGACGACGGCGGCAGCGTTGAGGTTGCTGCGCCGGAGGACGACGGCGCCGGGGCGGACCGGCTGGTGGAAGACTGGCTGGAAGCGGACGCGCCCGACGACGGCGCCAGGCTGGTGCCGGACGCGGGCCCCGACGATGACGACACCCCGCCGGAGGAGGAGGAGGACCCTCCGCTCCCGCCGCCATTGCCCTGGGCCTCAAACCCGTCGCAGATCCCGTCGTGGTCCAGGTCGTAGCGCCGCGGGTCTTCGTTGCTGGGGGTGGGGACCTCACCCGGCTGGCCGCACCCGGCCAACTCTTCCATGTCAAACTGCCCATCGCCGTCGTCGTCGCAGTCCCGGCTTTCGCACGGCGCGGTGGGGTCCTGCACGCACGCGGCGTGACAGGTCTCCATGCCCATCTGGTCCAGCGCCTGCAGGTCATCCCCGTCCAGGTCGTTGAACTTGCGCGGGGTGACCGTGAGGCTGATCTCGCGCGGCTCGCCGGAGAGCAGCACGTGCCCAAACGTGATGGGCAGCCACTCCGGGACGTTGACGTCCACGCGGTACACGCCGGGCACCAGGTCCAGGAACGTGACCGTCTGCAGCAGGTCACCCGCCGTGTCCACCACGGAGACCGCGGGTGGGCAGCCGTCCGGCGGGGAGGCACCCAGCGGGCAGGCCGCCGCCAGGTTGGAATCCAACAGCGGCAAGCCTTCACTGGGGGTCGCCCCCGGCCCCGCGGGCTGATCAAACTGTACGGTCAGCGTCGTCGGCGTGGACACGCACTCCAGCCGAAGGTCACCCAGCTCGGCGGTCTGGCCGGACTCCACGGTCACTTCATGCGCGGTGAGAGCGCCGGTGCCCGCCGCCACCACCGTCCAGGTCCACGCGCCCAGGCCGCGCACGGTGAAGGTGCCGTCCGCGGCGGGCACCACCAGCACCGGCGTCCCGTCAATGATCACCCGCACGGTGGCCATGTCCACGCAGCCGGGGTTCACCGCCGGAGGGAGGACGCGCCCGTTCAGCGTGGCGGGGGGCAGCAGGACAATGCGCCCCATGTCCACGCGCGCGCGCTCCTCCTTGCCCGCAGGAACGCGAATGGCCGCCTCCACCACCTTGGCCAGGTCCGCCACACCGTCGTGGTCCGGGTCATAGGACATCAGCAGCACGTGGGTGCCCTGGGGCAGGTTGCGCACCGTGAAGCGCCCGTCTGAACGCGTGACCCGTGATTGTGACCCCTGCCGCAGCAGCACGCGGCCGCCCGCCAGCGGGCCCTCCTGTGTGGCCCCGGGCGGCGTACCCACCAGCACACCCGTGACGTCCCCCGGTTCCAGGTCCGGGAACACGTCCTGGCAGTACACGCATCCGCCGCCCACCAGCCCCAGCGCCACCGCCAGCAGCCCATTCCTGTTGCGCAACATGACCCACCTCCAGGACCCGCGTGTCCGCAGGCGACGACGGTCATGCCGTGGTTTTCCTCCCGTGACAAGACCGCTCCGGCGCGGTGCCCCTACGTGGTAAGCGTGAACACGGCGGGGCGCGCAGGCGTCCCAGGATGTCACGGAGGCAGGGATGCGGATGTTTGGGGCTGTGGTGATGACGGGTTGCCTGCTGGCAGGCGCGGCCGTGCAGGCCCGCGAGCTGGCCGGCGTCAAGATGGATGAGACAATGAAGGTGGGGGACGCGGAGCTCAAGCTCAACGGGATGGGCGTGCGCACCAAGAAGGTCGCGTTCGTCTCGGTCAAGGTTTACGTCGGTGGGCTGTACCTGACCGCGCCGGCCACCAAGGCGGACGCCGCCATCGGGCCGGACGCACCCAAGGCCCTGGTGATGCAGTTCGTGCGTGACGTGGACAAGGGCAAGCTGGTGGATGCGTGGAAAGAGGGATTTCAGAACAATTCGCCGGACAAGGTTGCCGCGCAAAAGGCCGCCATTGACAGGTTCCTGGCGTTTGTTGTGGACGTGAAGGACGGCCAGCGCATCACGTGGCTCTACGAACCGGGCAAGGGCAGCACCATCACCATCGGGGCCAAGTCCGTCACCGTCGAAGGCAAGGAGTTCGCGGACATGTTCCTGGCCACCTACATCGGCCGGGACCCGCCCACCGCGGATTTCAAGACGGCGCTCCTCGCCGGGAAGTGATCCGGCCGCACGGCCCGCATCCTCACAGGCAGGACGCCGGCACGCAGCCCTTCCGGCCGCCGTCCTCCGCCGGATCCCCGCGGCATGCCGCTCCGCTGCCGCATTGCTCGTCGTTGTCGCACGGGCGCGTGCAGAACCAGTCCTTCGTGTCAGGCTCAAACTCCACCGTGCAGATGATGGCGGCACCGGGAGCGCGCCCGTAGTTGTCGTCGCATTCGCCGCCGCCGCGTGAGCAGAACTCACCGACCATCTTCTCATTGCCGTTGGAGCACGGCGCCACGCACGAGGCGCTGGCATCCAGCTCCGGTGCCACGTAGCAGCTGTCCCCGCCGGGCAACGGCGGCGGCCGCAAGGGGCACGCGGACACCAGCAGCAGCGGGAGCAGGGCAGCGGTTTTCACGGGCCCGGCGTTGTACCCCCCCGCCGCCCGCGCACAAACCGGTGCGCGGCACCTATGGCGCGGTGCACCACTCTGCTAGACGCGCCGCATGTCTCGGCTCCCCGTGGTGGCCATCGTCGGCCGCCCCAACGTCGGCAAGTCCACGCTGTTCAACCGGCTGGCCCGCCGCCGCATTGCCATTGTGGATGACGAGCCGGGCGTCACGCGGGACCGCCTGTACGCCATGGCCCGCCCGCCGGGGTACCGCTTCCACCTTATCGACACCGGTGGCCTGGACCCGGACAATGCGCACGAGTTCTTTGTTGGCATCCGCGAACAGGCCACCGTGGCCATTGAGGAGGCGGACGTCGTCATCCACGTGGTGGATTCGCGCGCGGGGCTGCACCCGGATGACCGCTTTGTGGCGGAGCTGCTGCGCAAGCACGGCAAGCCCGCGGTGACCGCCGCCAACAAGAGTGACGCCAAGGACCACGTGGACCTGCTGCCGGAGTTCTATGAACTGGGCGTGGCGGACGTCATGCCGGTGTCCGCGGCGCATGGGCTGGGCGTGTCTGACCTGGTGGACAAGGTGCTGTCCCTGTTGCCCACGGAGCTGCGCGCGGAAGCCGAGCAGCGCGCGGCGGATGAGGACGCCCAGCCCCGGGGCCGCGCGGCGCGCCGGGCCGCTGCCGAGGCCGCGGAGGCCGAGGCGCCGCCGCCGGAGGAAGGCGAGGGCCGCGGCGACGAAGTGCACGCGCCCCCGGAGCTGCGCGTGGCCATTGTGGGGCGTCCCAACGCGGGCAAGTCCAGCCTGGTGAACGCCATCCTGGGCGAGCCGCGCCTGATGGTCAGCGAGATTGCCGGCACCACACGGGACGCGGTGGACACGCTGGTGGAGCGGGATGGCAAGCGGTACGTGCTCATTGACACGGCGGGCCTGCGGCGCAAGCGCAGCGTGGCGCGCAAGGTGGAGAAGTTCTCCGTGGTGGCGGCGCTGCACGCGCTGGAGGACGCGCACGTGGTCTGCCTGGTGCTGGACGGGTACGAAGGCGTCACCGAGCAGGACGAGAAAATCGCCGAAATGGCGTTCAACGCCGGCAAGGCGCTGGTGATTGTGGTCAACAAGTGGGACCTGGTGGAGGACGCGGTCCGGCGCCGTGAGGAGTACGCCAAGCGCGTGCTGGATGAGATGGGGTTTGTGGCGTACGCGCCGGTGGTGTTTGCCAGCGCGCTGCACAAGCAGGGCACGCAGAAGGTGCTGTCCACCGTGGACACCGTGGCGCAGCACCACTTCCGCCGCGTAGGCACCGCGCGCATCAACAAGGCCTTTGAGCGCGCCGAGGAAGGCCACCACCTCCCCAGCTTCAAGGGCCGCCGCGTCAGCCTGTACTACGCCACGCAGGTCGCCATCGCCCCGCCCACCATCGTCGTCGCGTGCAACATGCCGGAGGGCATCCACCCCAGCTACCGGCGCTACCTGCAGAACGCCATGCGCGAGCAGTTTGGCTTTGTGGGAACGCCGCTGAAGATCATCTTCCGCCGGCGCGGAAAGGACATTGGCCGCTCCGGTCACACGCACCGCAAGCGGAGGGATCCCACGCAGCATGGCTGAGCCGCCCGCCCCGGCAACGCCCCCGGAGCCGCCGGCCCCGCCGCCCGCTCCCGCCCCGCGTGTCTCCCCGTGGGCGCGCCTGGTGGCCCACGCTGAGTTGTGGCGGGACGCACTGCACGCGTTCGTGGCGGATGACGGCACCGTCTATGCCGCGGGGATTGCCTTCTACGCGCTGGTCTCCATGGTCCCGCTGGCCGCGGTGCTGCTCGCCATTGGTGGCAGCGTGCTGGCCGGCGCCGGCGCGGGTGACGCCAGCATGGCGCTGATGGACGACGTCATTGACGCGCTGCGCTACCTGGTCCCCATTGCCCCGGAACAGGACCTGCGCGCGGTGCTCACCTCGCTGGTGGCGCGGCGCGGTGACATTGGCCTTTTGGGCACGGTGGGGCTGCTCATCGCCGCCAGCCAGGTGGTCAACGCCATCCGCCGCGCGGTGGCGCGCCCCTTCGGCATTGTCCTGGGCGAAACCCCCGGCGTGCCCCACCCGTCGCTGTGGGAGCGCGGCGCGCGGGCGGTCATTGAGCTGGTGCTCGGGCGGTTCAAGACGCTGTTCTGGATCAGTGCGCTGGGGTTTGGCGCGGGCGGGCTGCGCGTGGTCACCGCCACCGTGGCCTCCGTGATCCATTTGCGGCCGCCCCACGTCGTCACGCATCTGCTGCAGCACCCTTTCGTTGCTGGCACGCTGTCGCAGGTGGGTGGGTTCATCTTCACGTTCGTCGCGTACAACCTGATCCTCATCCACGTCGCCCGGCGGCAGTCCACGTGGGCGGCGCGCGCGCTGGGCGGCATCTGGTTCGCACTGCTGCAAGCGCTGGCGGAATGGGTCTACCGCACCTACCTGGAGCACTACGCGCGCCTGTCCGCGCAGTATGGCTCCGTCGCCACGCTCGTGGCGGTGGCGCTGTGGACGTTCTACTTCAGCTGCGTGTTCATGATCGCGGTGGAACTCACCGCCGTGGCCAGCCGCCGCACGGTGAACGCCCCGACGTGAGCGCTTGCCTGCGCCTTGCTCCCCGTTACCATCGCGCCACGCCCATGGATTCCCCGCTCTTCCGCCGCCGCGCCTTTCTGGGTGCCTGTGCCGGCGCGGGTGGATTGCTGTTCATGGGCGGTGCGCTCGCGTGGCTGCGCGGCAGCGCGCCCGCCGTGGACGGACTGTTGGCGCTGACCCCGCAGGAACACCGCACGCTGGTGGCGCTGTGCCGCGCGCTGTTTCCCGCCACGCCGGAGTTCCCCCACAACGCGGATGACGCGGACCTGGCACGGCGCTTTGACCTCTTCCTGGCGGATGAACCGCCGTGGAACCGTGAGGACCTCAAGAAGGCGCTGTTCCTGTTGGAGTTCAGCCCGGTGCTGGCGTTCCGCGTTTCCACCTTCTCCCGCCTGGACGAACCCGCGCGCCTGTTGCACTTCGCGTCGTGGCAGCGTTCGCGCGTGCTGTTGCTGCGCCAGGCGGCCGCCGGCTTCCTGCGCATCCTGAGCCTCATGTTCTATGACGACCGCGCGGCGTGGCCGGCCATCGGTTACGAAGGTCCCATCCACCGGGCGGTGACGCCGTGACGGTGCTGGACGTCTCCGCGCTGGCCACTCCGCCTGACGTGGACGCGGCGGTGTGCATCGTCGGGTCGGGCAGTGCGGGGGCCACCGCGGCGTGGGTGCTGGCAGAAGCGGGCCTGGACGTGGTGGTGCTGGAGGAGGGCGGTGACTTCACGGGCCCGCAGCTCACCGGCCGTGATGGCCCCATGTATGACCAGTTGTACATGGACCGCGGTGCCCGCACCACGAGCGACCTGTCCATCACCGTGCTGCAGGGGCGGGTGCTGGGCGGCGGTCCCGTCATCAACGCGTCAGACGTGGTGCCCATGCATGACGGGACGGCGCGCCACTGGGTGAAACGCTGGGGGCTGACGGATTTCTCGCCGGAGGCGCTGGCGCCGTACCGGGACCGCGCACTACGGGACCTGAGCGTGAACGCGCCGGCGGAGGAGCAGCTCAACACCAACAACCGCCTGCTGCGGGAGGGCACGCGCGCGCTGGGCTGGCGCGGCGAAGTGATGGCGCACAACCGCGTGGGCTGCGCCGGGACGGGGACGTGCCTCATCGGGTGTCCGCTCAACGCCAAGCGCAACACGCGCTTTGTGGCCATTCCCGCGGCGCTGGAGAAGGGTGCACGGTTTCTCACGCGTGCGCGCGCGGTGCGCATTGAGGGCGCTGATTCCGACGTGAAGACGGTCCACGTGTGGCAGTTGGATCCCCGTGGTCACCACGAACGCGCGCTGTTCCACGTCCGCGCGCGCACGGTGGTGCTGGCGGCCAACGCGCTGGCCAGCGCGCAGCTGCTGTTGCGTTCGGGAATCGGCAACGCCCACGTTGGGCGGCACGTGTCACTGCAGCCGCAGTTGCCGGTGACGGCGCTGTTCAAGCAGGAGGTGCGCTTCTTCCGTGGCATCCCGCAGGCGTACGCCATCACCCAGCATGAGCGCTTTGATGACCAGCAACACGGTTGGTGGGGCTTCCGCATTGAAGCCATCGCCGGCACGCCGGGAATTGTCTCCACGCTGATGCCCATGGGCGGGGCGGAGGGGAAGGCGCTGATGCGCCGCTATCCGCACGTGGCCGCGGTGCTGTGCCTGCTCCCGGATGACGCCACGTCACGCTTGGAGGTGGAAAGCAACGGCCGCCTGCGCATCCACCACGGCATGGACGCGGAGTTGCTGGGGCGGGCGCGGGAGGCGGGCAAGGCGGCCGCGCGGGCGTTCCTGGCCGCCGGCGCGGTGGAAGTGATGATCCCGGCGGTGCCGCCCGTGGTCATCCGCAAGGAAGCCGATCTGGCGCGTGTGGACGCCATGGATTTTGCGCCCGCCACGGTGCCGTTCCTGTCCGCGCACCAGCAGGGCGGCATCCGGTACGCCCCGTCGGAGAGCGACGGCGCCGCGGCGCCGGATGGACGCGTGTACGGGACGCGCGGTGTGTATGCGTTGGATTCCGCGGGTTACCCGTCTTCCGCCTCCAGCCACACCATGACGCCCATCATGACCACGGCGCGCATGCTGGCGGAACAGCTGGTGACGCTGCTGGGGCGGTGAGCCTCAGGGCGCGGCGGGGGCTTCTTCGGCGGCCACCGTCTCGGGGTCGTCCGTGAGGGCGGCGGGCGCGTCCTTGGGGTAGCAGCCCGCGGGCAGCTGGCCGCGCAGGTGCGGGACCTTCATGAAGCGCAGGTAGATGCCCACCTCCTCGTCCGCAAACTTCCCGGCCAGCGCGCCCACCAGGTCCTTCACCTTGGCGGGCTCCAGCTTCTCAATGAAGTCCAGCTCCTGCTCGGTGAGGCCGTTCTCATGCTTGACGCCCAGCTGGTCCATGGCGGCAATCAGCATGGGGTTCTTGCCCACAAGCCAGTTGCGGATGAGCTCTGAGCACAGGTCCTGCTCGTTCTTGGCGTTGCCCGGCACCTGCGCCAGCTTGGTGTGGAGCTTCTTGATGCGCTCCTCGTTCTTCTGGTGGAGCTTGGGGAGGATGCTCTTGGTGCTGCTGGCCTTGATGTTGAGCCGGCCAAACAGCGTCTCGCGGACGGACCGCGGTGAGCGCGCCATCATCTCGGCGAACTTGGCCTCACTCATGGCACCGACGATCTGGCTGGGATGCAGGGACATGGGGACGGACCCGGGCGGGGCCGCGTGGTGCGGGACCCGCCGTCAAAGAAGGGTGGCGCTTTTCGGGCGGGCGGGCGCGGCAGTCAAGCGGCGCCACCGCCCACGCGGGGTGGTCCCGCCGGCAAGCTCCCTGGGCCGGGTGACGGGGGGTGTGATGCGAGATGGTTGTAGACCGCTGGGATCGACAATGCCGCTGCGGCCAGGTAGCACGCCAGCGCGGTGTGGCCCGGCCGCCCCCGGCCGGGACGCCAGCGGGAAATCCGTGACGTCGCCATGCACCGGCACAGCCGGGGCGGCTGTGCCACACCACAACGGCTCTTTGGGATCCTGTGGCTGCCCCACCCCCAGGGACCACAACCATGGGCGATCACACCCGGTGACGGGGTGCACCTTGACCGGGACCTTTCCATCGGGGACAAGCACGCATCCCGCGCGCCGGACCGACGGCGCGCCCGACAGGAGCAGGACGACGTGGCACTGCAGGCCGTGAAGGGCATGAATGACGTGCTTCCCGACGAGGTGGCCCGGTGGCACCGCGTGGAGGCGCTCGCGCGCGAGGTGTTCGGCGCGCACGGCTACCGCGAGATCCGCCCGCCGCTGCTGGAGGTCACCGAGCTGTTTGAGCGCAGCGTGGGTGACACCACCGACATTGTGCAGAAGGAGATGTACACGTTTGAAAACCGCAGCGCGGAGCGGGGCGACGCCAAGCGCCTCACGCTGCGTCCGGAGGGGACGGCCGGCGTCGTTCGCGCGTACGTGGAACACAAGATGTGGGGCCAGTCCGACGAGCACCGCTTCTACTACCTGGGCCCCATGTTCCGGCACGAACGCCCGCAGAAAGGCCGCTTCCGTCAGTTCCACCAGGTGGGCTGCGAAGCGCTGGGCATGCCCGGCCCCGGCATTGACGTTGAGATGCTGTCCATGCTCCAGCAGTTCCTCACCGCAGCGGGCGTGGGCGGCCTCTACTTCCAGCTCAACACGCTGGGCTGCCCCACCTGCCGTGCCGCCGGGCTGGCCGCGCTCAAGGCGTATTTTGAGCCCCACCGCGCCGCGCTGTGCGCGGATTGCCAGCGCCGCCTGGACCAGAACGCGCTGCGGGTGCTGGACTGCAAGGTGGAGGCGGACCAGGCGCTGGCGCGCGGCGCTCCCACCGTTCTCTCGTCGGTGCTGGCCTGCACGCAGGGCTGCGGGGACCACTACCGCGCGGTCCGCGCCGGGCTGGACGCGCTGAAGGTTCCCTTCCAGGAGAATCCGCTGCTGGTGCGCGGGCTGGACTACTACACGCGCACCGTCTTTGAAGCGTGTTCGTCGGAGCTGGGGAGCCAGTCCGCCGTCACCGGCGGTGGCCGCTATGACCGCCTCGTCGAGGAATTCGGCGGGCAACCCACCCCCGCCATTGGCTTTGCGCTGGGCGTGGAGCGCCTGCTCATGCTGCAGAAGGACGTAGTGAGCGCGCGCGGGCCGGAACTCTCCGTCGTGGTGGCGGAGGAGTCCGCGCGGTCCTCTGCCATGGTGCTGGTGCAGGGACTGCGCGCGCGCGGCACGTGGTGTGACTTGGATCACTCGGGCAAGAGCGTGAAGAGCCAGATGCGCCGCGCGGACAAGGCGGGGAGCACCTGGGTGCTGGTGTTGGGCGGCCTGGAGATGCAGGCCGGCAAGGCAACGTTGAAGAACCTGCGCGGGGGTGCGTCCAAGGACGTGGCCCTGGAAATCGATCACATCCAGGCGGTCATCCGGTCAGCAACCCCGGGTGCCCCCTCCGCCAACCCCTGAGAGGATTGGGCTTCATGGACAAGTCGGCTGTGAGGGCATGGGTGCTGGGTCTGGCGGTGGCCGTCGCAGGCGCGGGTTCCGCGCACGCGGAAGCCGTGGCGGATGAGGGCCAGCTCAAAGAGGGCCAGCAGGCCCTGATGTTCCAGAGCAAGGTGATCAACTGGGAGGCGGCCAGCACCAAGGTGGTGGACATGGCCGCCCTGACCAACGGCAGTAAGAAGGCCGTGATACTTAGCTTTTTCGCTACCTACTGTGAGCCGTGTAAGAAGGAGCTGCCGTTCCTGGGCCGCATGTACGAAAAGTACAAGGACCAGGGCCTCAGCGTGGTGGTGGTGTCCATTGACCAGAAGCAGGAGGACATCCAAAAGGCCGGTGATCTGGCCAAGGAACACAACCTGCTCTACCCGGTGGCCTCGGACCGCTTCAATATCGTGGCCAAGCGTTACGGCGTGAAGCGGTTGCCGTGCCTGTATATTCTGGACGGTGCCGGCAAGGTCTCCATGGTCAACACCGGTTATTCCGAGGAGTTCTCAGGCCAGCTGCTGGCCAACATCCAGACCCGGCTGGGCGTGGCTCTGGACCCGGCTGCCGTGCCCCATGAGGGCCCCAAGGCGGAGCCCGCCCCGGAAAAGGCTGCGCCACCTGCAGATCCGGTCCCGGTACAGGATTCCAAGGATGTGAAAAAGGTCAAAGGCAAGCGCAAAGGGAAATGATAGACGAACGGGGTAACCCGCCCCCAGCGGCCGCGAGAGAGGCCTCCGGGGGTCACGCAAGGAGAAGCGCAATGAAGCGGTTCGTGGCAGCTTTGGGATTGGTGGGGCTCTGCGCCACTGCCTGGGCGGGCAAGGATGACGTCCTGTACATTGGCAAGTTTGAAGCAAAGGGCGTGGCCCAGGACGAGGCCGGAGCCATTGAGAACTCCGCGTGCACCGCGGCAACCCAGGACGGGCGGTTCTCCGTGCGGTGCCGGGACACCAACGCCACCGTGATGCAGTTGCGCCAGGCGCAGATGGAACTGGGGTACGCCGAAGGCGCCCAGTACAAGGACGACTGCGGCGGCAAGGAAGGCTGCGCCGGCGCCATGGCCAAGGGCACGGACGCCAAGTGGGTGCTTGGCGGCACGCTGGCCAAGGTGGCGGAGAAGCAGTACCTGCTGACCCTGATCATCGTCGACCCTGCCTCCAACGCGCAGGTCAACCGCGTGGAGGAGAAGGTCGCCGGGGATCTGTCCGCGGTGGTGGATCGGGTGCCGGGCGTGGTGCGTCGCGTGCTGACGCCCAGCCAGCCCGCGCGTCCCGCTCCTGCGGCGCCGGCTCCCGCCACCAAGAAGTGAACCCACTGCGCCACGTTGGCGCAGCGTGACCCCCTTGACCCGGGCGTGCCGTCGTTCGACGCGCCCGGGTCAGTGTTTTCCGGAATCCGGCCAGCGCAGCAACCGCCGCGCGTTGCCCGCGTAGAACTTGGCCTGCACCTCGCGCGGCAGGCCAATGCCCTGCACCTTCCAACGCCCCTGGATGGGCGTGGGGTGTTCCAGGTTGCGGTCCAGCGTTTCAAAGAACCGCCAGTGCGCGCGGAAGAACACCAGCGCGTCGCTCCACTGCGGTTCGCGCTCGCCCGGCGCGCCCAGCATGAGCCCGCCCTCCGTGACGCCCAGGTCCGTGCCAAACATCACGCGGTCCTGGAACTCCGTGAAGAACGCCTGCAACAGTTCCCGGGGCTGCCGGCCGATCTCGCCCACGCGCGCGGCCGTGTCGATCCACAGGTTGGGGTGCCGGCGCATGCGCTCCGCCGTGGCCGCCACGCTCTCCGGGTCATTCCCAAAGTGCACACCGACAAACACGGTACCCCGGTGGGCCGCCAGCACGTGTTCAGACTGCTCCAGCAGCCGCGCGCGCGAAGGCACGTCCGCGCCCGCGTAGCTCCAGTCGGGATTCAGGCGCAGCTCGTCGTAGCGCTCGTTGGCGGGGGTCACCGGCTGCCAGAACGCCGCCGGGTCACCCACGTGGATGAACACGGGTGTGCCGGTCTTGCCGGCCATCTCCCACACGGGGGCCAGCCGCTGGTCATCAATGGCCAGCAGCCGGCCCGCGGGGTCCGTGATGCCCAGCCCCAGGCCCTTGGGAATCTTGAGGCACGCCGCGCCCATCCGGACGGCCATCCCCACGTCCGCCGCCATGCGCGCGCCAAAGTCCTCCGCGCGGATGTGGCGGCCCTCCAGGTTGGTGCACACCGCCACGCGGCCGGGGAAGCGCACCGCGGCTTCCAGGGATTGCACCAGCGTGGGGCCGGGCGGCCCGCCGCTGAGGTTCACCATGCTGGCAACGCCGGACTCCTCCAGGATCTTGAGCGCCAGCCCGTACAGCGGGGCCTGCGTGTGCACGTGCACGTCAATGCGCTCCAGCAAAGCGGGGGGAGCGGGCGGTGGCGCCGCGCGTCCCGCGTCCGCCGCGGATGGGCCGGCGGCGCGGCAGGCGAGCAACGGCAGCAACACCAGGGCATGTTTCACGACGTCACCTCCGGGCCCGCGCGCGTGAAGAGCGCCAGCGTTTCCACTTCGGGCGTCTGCGGGAACAGGTCAAACGGCTCCAGCGCGGTGAGCGCGTAGCCGTGCGCCAGCAGGTGCTTCCCGTCCCGGCCCAGCGCGCGCGGGTCACAGGCCACGTACACCACCCGGCCCGGCTGCAACGCAGTGATGGCGGCCAACGCGCCGGCGGAAAGCCCCTTGCGCGGCGGGTCCACAACAACGACATCCGCCCGCTCCACGCGCGGCAGCGCGCCGGCGGCGTCCGCGCACTCAAAGCGCACCTGGGCCAGGCCCGCGGCGCGCGCGGCCGCCCCACCGGCCGCCACCGCGGCCGCGTTGTCGTCCACGCACAGGACCTCACGCGCGCCCGCGCGCGCCAACGCAAAGGTAAACGCGCCAATTCCGCCGTACGTGTCCACCACGCGCGCCCCCCGCAGCGGTCCGGCCAGTTCCACCGCACGCTGTACCAGCGCATCCGCCGCGGCGGGGTGCAGCTGCGTGAATGCCTCCGTGCCCACCTGCACCGCCACGCCGGACAGCGTCATGACGACGTGGTCCACCCCTTCCAGCAGCCGCGTGGCGCCAGGCGCGCGATCCAGGATGGCGTCCCCGCTGCCGGGTTGCAGGTGCTCCGTCACGCCCACCAGCGCGGGCGCCGCACGTCGCCACGCGGGGGCAAGCACGGTTGCCCACGGTGTGCGGCCGCGCACCACCAGCGTGCCCAGCACCGCGCTGCCGTCCGTGCGGGCCACCACGTAGCGCAGCGGTCCCGCGCCGTGCTCCCGCAGCAGCGGCCGCAATGCGTCCACGGCGGACCGGATGGCCGGATGCACGGCCGCGCAGGCGTGGCTGGGCCAGACGTCATGCGTGCCCGGCGCGTAGGCGCCCAGCACCGGCTCGGCGCCGGAGGTGTCCACCACGTACTTGGCGCGGATGCGCCAGTCCCAGGCGCTGGGTGCGGCGTGCACGGGGGGCAGGGCGGGGTGGGGCAGGCCTTCGTCCGCAAGGGCGCGCAACACGCGGGCGTGCTTGGCGCGCAGCTGCGCGGCGCCGTCCAGGCCGGAGAGCGGGCAGCCGGGGCAGCGCGGCGCGTGCGCGCAC
Organism: Deltaproteobacteria bacterium; assembly: GCA_016218805.1. Classification (GTDB taxonomy): domain Bacteria; phylum Myxococcota; class JACRCW01; order JACRCW01; family JACRCW01; genus JACRCW01. Next base: position 15,948 of record JACRCW010000078.1, read on the forward strand.
GGCGCGTCCCGCCGGTCCGGCGAAGGCTTGTGCACGTGGAGCAGCCGTGCGCGGGTCCACGGGCTGGTGGGGGAGGCCCAGGTCACCTCCGCCGTGACGTCGTCACCGGGGAGCGCGCCGTGCACGGCCACGCGGCGGCCGCCGGTCTCACCCACGCCCTGTCCGTGGTCATCCAGCCAGTCCACAACCAGGCGGACAGTGGTACCCACCGCCGGTGCGCGAGTGCGCGTCACGGGCCCATGCCCACCCAGACTGCGCCGTGTTCGCCAAACTCCTTCTTCCAGATGGGAACGCTCTGCTTGAGGTCCTCAATCACCTGGCGGCACGCGCGGAACGCCGCGTCCCGGTGCGGCGCCGCCGCGGCAATGACCACGGCCAGCTCACCGATGCGCAGGTTTCCCACGCGGTGGTGACACGCCACCGCCGCGCCGTGGTCCTCCTCCGCCCGTGCCACAATGCGCTGCAGTTCGCGCAGCGCCATGGGTCCGTACGCGGAGTACTCCATCCCCGTGACGACGTGGCCGTGCGCATGATCCCGCACCATCCCGGCGAACAGGCACACCCCACCCATCCTCGTCGTCGTCACGTCGGCCATCGCCGTGTCGATGCTGAGCGGCGCGTCTCCGAGGGACACGCGTGCCGCCGCACTGCCGCCCGCCACCGGCGGGATGAGCGCCACCTCGTCGGCATCCTGCAGCGCCACACCGTCCGCGGCGAACTCCTGGTTCACGGCGATCCGGATGGCGTTCCAGTGTGCCGCCAGCAACGGGTGGCGCTCGCCCAGGGCGCGCTTGAGCGCGGCCACGTCCGGCGGGGCCGGGGAGAGCGTGAGTTCATCCGCCCCCAGGCGTTCACGCAGCGCACCAAACAGCAGGATCCTCATGACGTCACCGTTGCATCCCGGCGCATGCCGTGGGACGCACCGTCGTCATGACGGACCGGCGTGCCGAGCGCAAGGCGCTGTGGGAGCTTGCAGCGCTGTACGCCGCCGAAGGCATCCCCTACGGGTTCTTTGCGCAGGGGCTGCCCGTGCTGTTCCGCGCGCAGGGCGCGTCCAACACCGTGGTGGGGCTGCTGCACCTGCTCTACCTGCCGTGGACCTTCAAGCCGCTGTGGGCTCCCGTTGTGGATACCTGGCACCTGCCCGCGCTGGGCCGGCGGCGCACCTGGATCCTGGGCACCCAGCTGGGCGTGGTGCTGTGCTGCCTGGCCGGCGCCGCGCTGCTGGGGTTCTTCCCCGTCGTCGCCGTGCTGCCCGTGGTGTTCCTGGTCAACGTGCTGGCGGCCACGCAGGACATTGCCGTGGACGGGTACGCGGTCAGCCGCCTCACCGACCGCACGCGCGGCCTGGGCAACGCCATCCAGGTGTGCGGCTACAAGGCCGGCATGGTGCTGGGCGGCGGCGCCATCCTGTGGGCCGCGGGGTCGTTGGGGTGGCGGGCGGGGTTGTTCGCCGTGGCGGCGGTGATGGCGGCGCTGGTCCCGGTCTCCGTGTTCCTGCGTGAACCCCCCGCACCGCCGGCCGCGGCCCCGGGCCGGACCTCCGCCGTGGAGGCCGCGCGCGCCACCTTCCGGCAGCTGTTCCGCGGGCGGAATGCGTGGGCGCTGGCGTGGCTGTGCACCACCGTGAAAGTGGGCGAGGCCGCCGCCTCCGCCATGCTCAAGCCGGCGCTGGTGGACCGCGGGTTCACCGTCGAGGAGATCGCCATCTGGAACAACACGCTGGGCCTGGGCGCCTCATTGCTGGGCAGTTGGCTGGGGGGGACGCTGGTCACCCGGGTGCCGCGCGCGCGCGCGCTGGGCACCGCCGTGGCGCTGCAGGCGGCCGGTATTGCCCTGGTGGTGCCGCTGTTTGGCGCGCCGGGGCACTGGCTGGGCACCGGACTGGTGGTGGAGCACTTCCTGACGGGCATCCTCACCACGGTGCTGTTCACGTTCATGATGGACGCGGTGGACCCGCGCTTTGGCGGCACGCAGTACTCCACGCTGGCCGCGCTGGTGGTCGTGGGCACAGGCGCGGGGAGCACGCTGTCTGGCGTGATCGCAGATGCCGTGGGCTACCCGGTGCTGTTTTCCGGCGCCGCGTGCGTCACCGCTGCGCACCTGCTGCTGGTGCCGCGCGCGGAGGCCGCCCGCCGCGCTGCCCGTGACGGCGTCACGGCGGCAGAAACGAAGAACCCCGCCGGGGGCGGGGTTCCTCTTTGAGAGCGGAAGGAATCGAACCTTCAACCGATGGATTAAGAGTCCATTGCTCTGCCAATTGAGCTACGCTCCCACCGGTAGGGGCGCGGCTTCTACAAGCAGTTCCTTTCCCGCGTCAAGGATGATCTCTCCCCGTGCAGACGCTCCTGGTGACGCAGCGGCTCTTCCGGACGTTTCCTTCCGGTTGCGGCGGTGCCTCTGGTATCCACCGGAGGCTGAAGTGGGTGCGCGTCATGCGAGCCCCCGTTCTGCTCGCTGCAACATCGCAGGAGAGTTCATGCCCTCCCCGCTGGATCCTGAAGAAGCCCTCGACCTGCTTGGACTTGACGACGAGGATGCGGCGCAGAAACAGCCTGAGCCGGACGTGCTGGACGTGGAGTTCCCGCCCATGAGCCCTGTCAAGACGGGCGCGCACCCGTCCGCGGCGGTGACCGGCGGGTCCGCGGCCTCTGAGGCGGACGCCAAGGGCCGCGCCGCGCCACGCCCCACCACCAATCCCTCCGCCACGCCGGCCGCCCGGCCGGATCCGGACAAGGAACGCCTGCAGCAGCAGCTCAAGGCGGCGCAGGAGGCGGAGAAGAAGGCGGCGGAACGGGCCAAGCGCGCCGAGGACGAGCTGGCCGCCGCCCGCCGCGAGGCCCCCAAGGGTGGCGACGGCGGCACCGCCGCGCGCGAGCGCGATGCCCTCAAGCTGGAAGTGGAATCCCTGCGGGCCCAGGTGGCCCGCAGCGGCGCGGGCGCCAGCCGCATGCTGGGCCTGCCCACTGAGGACGACGAAGGCACCATGCCCAAGGAAGGGCAGCTGGAGACCTTCCCCTACGGGCGCATCCTGGTGCGCGCGCTCAAGGACCGCTTTTCCGGGCGCCTCAACCTGCGCAGCGGCACCGCCAAGCGCGAGGTGTACTTCGAGGACGGCGCACCGGTGGCGTATTCCTCCTCCGAGCCGGGCGAACGCCTGGGCCGCGTGCTGGTGACCAACGGCATCATCACCGAGGACCAGTACCTGGCCGCCGCCCGCGCCATGGTGGAGCGCGGCGCCAAGCTCACCGAGGCGCTGCTGGAGATGGGCGCGCTGGACAGCCAGCGGCTGCAGACGGAGCAGCGGCAACTCACGCGTGATCAGATTGTCAGCGGGTTTGCGCTGGTGCAGGGCGCGTGGAGCCTGGAGCCCGGCAAGGGCCCGGCTGACGAGGTGGGCAAGTTTGAGTTCCGCGCCGGCGAGATCTACCTGGCGGGCTACCGCAAGTACGTGCCCGAGGGGGAAATCAAGACGCTGTTTGCGTCCATCAAGGACTCCTACGTGCGGCCGCGGTCCGAATTCACGCAATTCCGCCCGCACTTGGGCCTGGACCAGGACGACGAGCGCATCCTCAAGCTGCTGGGCGAGGCGTACACCGTGGACGAGGCGGTGGAGCGCTCCGGCGTGGCGCAGGAGCGGGGCGCGCGGCTGCTGGGCGCGCTCAAGATGCTGGGGCTCATCACAGAGTGGAAGCCCGGCGTGCCGGAGTTTGAAGCGCGCCTCAAGGCGGAGAAGCTGCGGCAGGCGGAGGAGGCGTTGGCGCTCAAGCAGAAACTGCAGGAGCGTGAAGAGCAGCTGTTCTCCGAGATGCAGAAGGGCATCCAGCGTCTGGAAGCCGCCATGCGCGAAGTCCAGAAGGCGATGGCGGAGCGTCCTGCGGGGCCGGCTGTGTCGGCGGCGCCGCCGGCGGCGGCCTCCGAGGGGGCGGGCCACGGCAAGCCGTCCAGTTCGCCCGCGCTCACTCCAGCGGCCCAGCGCAAGGAGCCCTCCAGTCCGCCGCCCAGCGCGGAGCCCGCCAAGGTGACGGGGACGTCCACGGACGCCGCCGCCGAGGATGGCCCGGGACAGGACCGCTACAAGGAGGGCATGCGCCAGGCCGCCGCGGGCCGCCTGGATGAGGCGGAGACCGCCCTGCGCGAGGCGGTGCGCCTGGATGCCACCAAGCCTTCGTACCTGACGGCGCTGGCGCGCGTGCTGTTGGCCAACCCGCGCTATGAGCGCGCGGGCACGCTGCCGGTGGTGCGCTCATTGCTGGACCGGGCCGCCGCGCTGGCCCCCGGTGACGCCGAGGTGGCCGCCCTGCTGCAGCGCATCCAGTCCGAGATGACCTGACGCGCGCCGGCGGGGCGGAAGCCAGAGAAAGACAGCACGGACAGAGAGTACCGGTGTGGGGCCGGCGTCCCCGCCGGCCGCCGGCGCAACCCTCTCCACGACCCGGCCCGCCGCCTTACCCGCCCGCGGTCACCGCCCGGCCGATCACCACGCGCTGGATCTCCGAGGCGCCCTCATAAATGCGGGTGACGCGCACATCCCGGTAAATGCGCTCAATGGGAAAGTCATTCACATACCCGTACCCGCCGTGGACCTGCAGCATGCGGTCCGCCGCGCGCCCGGCCGCCTCCGTCGAGAACACCTTGGCCATTGCGGCTTCGCGCGTGATGCGCAGCCCGCGGTCCAGCATGGTGGCGCCGCGCCACACCAACAGGCGCGCCGCGTCCAGTTGCATCGCCGTGTCCGCAATGAAGTCCTGCACCGCCCCCAGGTCGGCAATCGTCTTGCCAAAGGCCTTGCGCTCCTTCGCGTAACGGACGCCCTCCTGCAGGGCGGCGCGGCCCATTCCCAGCGCCTGCGCGGCAATGCCCACCCGCCCGCCGTCCAGCCCCGCCATGGCCACCTCAAAGCCCTGGCCTTCGGCGCCCAGCCGCAGGCTGTCATCCACGCGGCAATCCTCCATGATCATCTGCACGGTGTTGGAAGAGCGCAGCCCCATCTTGTGCTCCTCCTTGCCCACGCGGAAACCCGGTGTTCCCTGCGGGATGACAAACGCGGTGATGCCCTTGGCCCCGCCGTCCGGCGTGGTGCGCGCAAACACCACGGAGAACCCCGCGTGGGCCCCGTTGGTGATCCACTGCTTGGTCCCGTTGAGCACGTACCCGTTCCCGTCCCGGCGCGCGGTGGCCTGCAGCGCGGCAGCGTCGGAACCGCTGTGCGGTTCGGACAGGCAGAACGCCGCGGCCTGCAGGTCACCGCGGCACAGCGGCGTGAGGAAGCGCTTCTTCTGCGCGTCCGTGCCAAAGCGCATCACGCAGTCCGCCCCCAGGTTGATCACCGCCAGGGACACCGCCGTGGACGCGCACGCCGCGGCGATTTCCTCCATCACGGTGACGTACGCCAGCATGGACGCGCCGGTGCCGCCGTACTCCTCGGGCACCTTGATGCCGTACAGGCCCAGCGCAGCGGCCTGACGGAGGATCTCCGTCGGGAACGCGCCGGTGCGGTCGCGTTCAGCGGCGGAGGGGGCAACCACGTCACGCGCAAACGCGCGCACGGAGTCACGCAGCAGCTGCACTTCTTCCGGGAGGGTCAGGTCCATGGCGGCGCTTCCTACAGAAACGCGGGCCGCTGAGAAAGGCGCCGTGAATCCGCCGCGGCATTGACACGCCGCAAGGTTGGCTGCATGTGCGCGGGTCCCGACAACCCACGGGGAGGAGGAGGAGGGCGCGGTGCGCAACTTCCTGACCACGCTGGATCACCCGCGTCATGAGCTGCAGTCGCTGCTGGATTCCGCGCGCAACTTCCGGCGCCAGCCGCACCAGGACGTCCTCAAGGACAAATCCGTGGCGCTGCTGTTCTTCAACCCGTCCATGCGCACGCGGACCACGTTTGAGCTGGGGCTGCACCAGCTGGGCGCCAAGGCCATCATCCTGGAACCCGGCAAGGGCGCCTGGCCCATTGAGTTTGACGACGGTGCCGTGATGGACGGCGAACCCGAGGAGCACGTGCGGGAGGTGGCCCAGGTCCTGTCGCGCTACGTGGACGCCATGGCGGTGCGCGCGTTCCCCAAGTTCCAGCGCTGGGAGGAGGACCGCGAGGACAAGGTCATCCGCGCGTTTGCGCGCCACGCCACCGTCCCCGTCATCAACATGGAGACCATCACGCACCCGTGCCAGGAGCTGGCGCTGATGCTGGCGCTGCAGGACCGCGTGGGCCCCACCGACGGCAAGAAGTTCCTCCTCACCTGGACCTACCACCCCAAACCGCTCAACACCGCGGTGGCCAACAGTGCGCTCATCATCGCGGCCAAGTTTGGCTTTGACGTCACGCTGCTGTGCCCCACGCCGGAGTACGTGCTGGATGCGCGCTACATGGATGCGGCGCGCGCCATGGTGAAGGAGCAGGGCCGTACGCTGACCGTCTCCCATGACGTGGAAAGCGCCTACCGCGGCGCGCACGTGGTCTACGCCAAGAGCTGGGGGGCCATTCCGTATTTTGGCCGGTGGGCGGATGAGAAACCCATCCGGGAGAAACACCGGCATTTCATGGTGGACATGGACAAGATGCGGCTGACGCCGGACGGCCTGTTCAGCCACTGCCTGCCCGCGCGGCGCAACGTGAAAGTCACGGACGAGGTGCTGGATTCGCCGCGCGCCCTCCACATTGACGAGGCCGGAAACCGCCTGCACGTGCAGAAAGCCGTCCTGGCCCGGCTGCTGGCCAACCGCTGAAGGAGGAACTCCATGGAAAAGAAGAAGGTCATTCTCGCGTTCTCCGGCGGGCTGGACACCAGCTTCTGCGTGCCCTGGCTGCGCGAGCAGGGATATGACGTTGTCACGCTGTTTGTGGACACCGGCGGCGTGGATGCGGCGGAGAAGAAATACATTGAAACCCGCGCGCACGAACTGGGCGCGGTGGAACACGTGGTGGCTGACGGTGGACCGGCCATCTGGGACCAGGTGGTGGTGCCGCTCACGTGGGGCGGCGCGCAGTACCAGGGGCGCTACCCGGTGCTGTGCTCGGACCGGTACGTCATCGTGGAGGAATCCCTCAAGCTGGCGGATGCGCGTGGGACCCGGTTGTTCGCGCACGGTTGCACCGGGATGGGGAATGACCAGGTCCGGTTTGACCAGACGGTGCGCTCCCTGGGCGATTACGAGATCCTGGCGCCCATCCGCGAGATCCAGCGGGAGCACCAGGCGGTGCGCGCGTTCGAACAGCAGTACCTGGAACAGCGCGGCCACGCGGTGCGCGCCAAGACGTCAAAATACAGCATCAACACCAACGTGCTGGGCGTCACCGTGTCAGGATCCGAAATTGACGAGTTCCAGGCCCCCGGCGAGGAGACCTGGGTCCTGTGCACGCACCCGACCAGGTGGCCGAAGGCGCCGCTGCGGGCCAGCATTGCGTTTGAACAGGGCGTGGCGGTCGCCGTGGATGGCAAGAAGCTGTCCGGGCCGGAGCTGCTCAAGGCGCTCAACGCCATGTTTGGCGCGTACGGCGTGGGCCGCGGCGTGTACACCGGAGACACCACCATTGGCCTCAAAGGCCGCATTGTCTTTGAATGTCCGGGAATCACCGCATTGATGTCCGCGCACACCGCGCTGGAGGAAGCCATCCTCACCAACCACCAGAACGGGTTCAAGCCCGTGGTGGCGCAGCGCTGGGTGGACCTGGCGTACAAGGGGTTCTTCTATGAACCGCTCAAGTACGACCTGGAAGCATTCCTGCGCGAGAGCCAGCGCTCCGTCACCGGTACCGTCACGCTGGAGACGCACGGCGGCGCGGTGCACCCGGTCTCCGTGACGTCGGACCACATCCTCAAGGCGCGCCGCGCGGTGTACGCGCAGTCCGCGGACTGGGGCGCGGTGGAAGCGGAAGGGTTCATCAAGCTGTTCGGCATGAGCAGCTCGCTGTCGGCGCGCATCAACCCGCGCCGCCGGGACGCCGCGAAGTGAACGATTCCCTGCGCGCGCGGGTCCTGGAGCACCTGCAACGCCTGGTGGCTTTTGACACGCGCAACCCGCCGCGGCGGATGGACACAGCGGGGATCTTTGGCTACCTGGCGGCGCACATGCCGCGGGACGCCCGGGTGGACGTCAAGGACCTGGGTGACGGCTGCGTGTACCTGCACGCGCGCCGCGGCGAAACCGCGGAGTTGGTCAATGTGCACGTGGACACCGTGCCCGCGGCGCCGGGATGGACGCGGGACCCGCACGCGCTGCACGTTGCCGGGACACGCGTGGTGGGCCTGGGAGCGTGTGACATCAAGGGCGCGGCCGCCGCCATGGTTGCCATGCTGCCTCAGGTGGAAGGGCCGTTCGCGCTGCTGTTCTCGTCGGATGAGGAGGCGGGGGACAGCCGGTGCGTGCGCACCTTCCTGCGCGAGCACCCCGTGCCGCAGCGCGTGTTTGTGGCGGAACCCACGCGCTGCCGCGCCGTGACGGCGCACCGGGGCCTGGCCACCGCCAGCGGAACGTTCCGCGGCGTGCCCGGGCATGCATCCGCCGCGCGCGCGCTGCGGGACAGCGCGCTGCATGAGCTGACGCGCTGGGCCGCCCGTGCGCTGGAATGGGCCGAATTGCAGGAAGGGCAGGGCGCGGAGGAGCTGCGCGGCGCGCGGTTCAACCTGGGCTTTGTGGAAGGCGGCAGCAAGCCCAACATGATCGCCGGGGAGGCGCGCGTGCGGTTTGGTGTGCGCCCGCCGCCGGGCCGTGCCCCGGCCAGCGTTGTGGACGAAGTGTGCGCCCTGGCGCCGGACCCCGCGCGCGTGCAGTGGGAGCGCGGTTTTGTGGCGCCGCCGCTCCCGGCCCGGGGCGATGCGTCACGCGCGGTGAAGGTGGCCCGGGAGCTGGGCCTGCCGGGCCCGGATGGCGTGGATTTCTGGACGGAGGCGGCGCTGTTTTCGGAAGCGGGCGCGGACGCCGTCGTGTTCGGGCCGGGTGACATTGCGCAGGCGCATACCGCGGATGAATGGGTGGAAATTGACCAATTGATGGAGGCGGCCCGGATGTACGGCCGCATCCTGGGCGCGGGCATTGAGCCGGAAAGGAGCTGAAATGGGCAGCACCCAGGAGGTTATCGTCCGGTTCCTGCGGAACCTGGGCAGCCGCAAGGAGGTGGAGCAGTACCTCAAGCTGTTCTCCTCCGTGGATGCACGCCGGTTCGCGGTGATCCGCGTGGAGGGCGCGGTCCTGCAGGATGACCTGGAAACGCTGGCTTCCGCGCTCACCTTCATCCAACGCGTGGGCCTGACCCCCGTGGTCATCCATGGTGCCGGGCCGCAGCTGTCACACCAGCTGCGTGACGCCGGCATTGACCCTGAGCGCGTGGACGGCGTGCGCGTGACCACGCCCCAGGCGCTGGAAATCGCGCGCAAGGTGTTCATCCGCGAAAACCTCCGCCTGGTGGAAGCGCTGGAATCCGTGGGCACCCGCGCGCGGCCCGTCACCAGCGGTATCTTTGAAGCCAGACTCGTCGACAAGAAGCGCTTTGGGCTCGTGGGTGACGTCACCCAGGTCCACACGGAGGCCATTGATTCCGCGCTGCGCTCCGGTCACATGCCCATCATTGCCTCGCTCGGGGAGACCCCGGCCGGGCAGATTCTCCACGTCAACTCGGACGTGGGTGCCGCGGCGCTGGCGCGCGCGCTGGAGCCGTTCAAGGTGGTCTTTCTCACGCACACCGGCGGGCTGCTGGATCAGGACCAGCAGATCATCTCCGCCGTGAACATTGAGGAGGACTACGCGGACATGCTCGCGGAGCCCTGGCTGGACAGCGACACGCGCACGCGGCTGCAGGCCATCAAGGAACTCCTGGACGGGCTGCCCCGCTCGTCGTCGGTGTCCATCACCTCACCGGAGAACCTGGTGCGTGAGCTGTTCACGCACAAAGGCGCCGGGACCCTGGTCCGCCGTGGCGAACACATCCGCCTGCACGAATCCATGGAAAAGATCGACCGCAATCGCCTCGCGGAGCTGCTGGAGCAGGCGTTTGGGCGCAAGCTGACGGTGGACTACTTCACCCGCAAGGACTTCTACCGCGTGTACCTGTCGGACTCGTACCGCGCCACGGCAATCCTCACGCTGGAGGATGGCATTCCGTACCTGGACAAGTTCGCCGTCACCAGTGAGGCGCAGGGCGAAGGCATTGCCAGCTCGCTGTGGCACTGCATCACGCGTGACAACAAGCAGCTGTTCTGGCGTTCCCGCCTGGATAACGAGATCAACGGCTGGTACTTCCAGAAGAGCGACGGGTCGTTCCGGACTGACAAATGGGTGGTATTCTGGTACGGCATTCACAATTTCGACACGATTCGCCGCTGCGTGGAGCTGGCCAAGGCCATGCCGCCCACCCTCAAGCAGCACAGCATTGGGAGCTGAGATGGCACGGCTGCGCATCGGCCTGGTGGGGGCCCGGGGCTACGTGGGCTCGGAACTGGTGGCGCTGGTGGAGGCGCACCCGGCGCTGGAGCTTGCGTGGGCGGCCAGCCGCAGTGGGGCCGGAACGGTGGGCCACGTTGCGCTGGAGGAGCTGACGCCGGCGGACGTGGAGCGCCGTGGCGCGGACGCAGTGGTGCTCGCGCTGCCCAATGGGCAGGCGGCGGCGTGGCTGCCGTCGCTGGAAAAGGTGCCCGTGGTGGTGGACCTGTCCGCGGACCAGCGGTTCAATGACGCGTGGGTGTACGGATTGCCGGAGTTGCACCGCGCCCGGATCCGCTCCGCGCGGCGCATTGCCAACCCCGGCTGCTACGCCACCGGCATCCAACTGGGTCTGGCCCCATTGCTGCCGCTGCTGGCCGAAACACCGCACGTGTTTGGCGTCTCCGGCTACAGCGGCGCGGGTACCACCCCGGCTGACAAGAACAACCCGGAGAAACTCCGGGACAACCTCATGCCCTATTCGCTCATTGACCACGCGCACGAACGCGAAGTGAGCCACCACCTGGGGCGTCCGGTGCACTTCATGCCGCATGTGGCGCCGTTCTTCCGCGGCATCACGCTCACCATGTCCATGGTGCTGCGGCAGCCCCGGGACCGTGACGCGCTGCGGGCGCTGTTCCAGGAGCGCTATGGTGCCGAGCCGCTGGTTCGCATCGTTGACGATACGCCGCTCGTCCGCGACGCGGTGGGCAGCCACCGGGTGACCCTTGGCAGCATCACCACCGCCGGACCGCGGGCGGTGCTGGTGGTGACGCTGGACAACCTGCTCAAGGGCGCGGCCACGCAGGCTCTGCAGAACATTAACCTCGCGCTGGGGCGCGACGAATTCGAAGGGATTCCCATCCATGGTTAAGCCGCTGTGGGACAAGGGCGCTGCATCACCGGATGACCGCATGCAACGCTTCTGCGCGGGTGACGACGTGAGTTGGGACCGCGCGCTGTTCCCGCATGACATCCGCGCGTCGCGCGCGCACGTGCGCGGGCTGCTCCGCATTGGCCTGCTCACGGAAGCGGAATGCGCGGCATTGTGCAACGGCCTGGATGAGCTGCATGCGGCGTTTGGCGCGGGCACGTTTGTCCTGGACGCGCGCTATGAGGACGGCCACACGGCGATTGAGGCGTTCCTGGGCGAGATGCTCGGCGAAACCGGGCGCAAGGTGCACACCGGGCGCAGCCGCAATGACCAGGTGCTGGTGGCGCAGCGGCTGTACCTCAAGGAGGCGCTGACCACGCTGCTGACCGAGGAGCTGGACATTGCCGGCACCTGCCTGCAGCGCGCGCGGCTCACCATGGACGTGCCCATGCCCGGGTACACGCACATGCAGCGCGCCGTGCCGTCGTCCGTGGGGGCGTGGTTTGCGGCGTTTGCGGAGGGTTTCACGGAGAATGCGTTTGTGGCGCTGGCCGCGCGGGACGCCGCGGATGCGTGCCCGCTGGGCACTGCAGCTGGCTACGGGGTGAACCTGGCGCTGGACCGGCAGGGCGTGGCGCAGGAACTGGGCTTTTCCCGGGTGCTGGTGTCCCCCATCTACGCGCAGAACAGCCGCGGCAAGGTGGAGCGGCTGGCGCTGGAGGCGCTGCACCAGGCGCTGCTGGACACGCGGCGGCTGGCCTGGGATCTCGCGCTGTTTGTCACGTCCGAGTTTGCGTTTGCGCGGCTCCCGGAGGCGTTTACCACCGGTTCCTCCATCATGCCCAACAAGCGCAACCCGGACGTCGTGGAGCTGCTGCGGCAACTGGCGGCGGTCACGTCCGGCGCGCTGGCGGAGCTGGACGCCACGCTCTCCCTGCCGTCGGGCTACCAGCGCGATCTGCAGGGGACCAAGGCGCCCGTGATTCGCGCGCTTTCCCGGGGATTGGACGGGCTTTCGCTGCTGCCGCGCCTGCTGGACGGCGTGGAATTTGATGCGTTGCGGATGAATGTGGCCATTTCGCCGGAGATGTTTGCCACGGACCGGGCCATGGAGCTGGCGCGCAGCGGCGTGCCGTTCCGGGACGCGTACGGGCGGGCGGCCGTGGAGATTGTTGGGGCGGCGGCGGTGACGGCGGAACAGAGCCTGGCGGCGCGGGTGTCCCTGGGCGGGATGGGAAACCCGGGCCTGGACGTGGTGGAGAAGCGGCTGGCGGAAGCCACCGCGGCCGCGGATCAGCGCAGCGGCACGGGCGAATCCGGACGGTGACGCCGGCGCTGGCCGCGGTCCAGGTACAGCGCCGGCCCCGCGTCACGCCGCATGTCCTTCACCGCCAGCGCCAGCTTCCGGAGCGGCTCCAGCACGGCGGTGGGGGTGGCCGGCGCATCCAGGATGGATTTCGCGGTGATTGTCTGGTCCGGAGCACCCGGGCCGTCCTGGAGCCGGCCCAGGATATCCGCGGAAAACGCGGGTTCCTCCCGCCAGGACGCATTCCAGGCAAACACCGGCTGCCCCGGGCGCTGCCATTGCAGGACTTCCAGCCAGGCGTCATCCACGGCGCTGGTGCTGAACAGCACAAGGAGCCCGGGCTCCAGGGACCCGCGCGCCGGGTACTCCACCACCGGGCGGGACAGCCGCTCGGCCAGGGCGGCGGCCAGCGTGGCACTCCCGGGAAGCGCCAGCGAATACACCGTTGACGGCGTCACTCCCAGCGCGTCCAGCGCGGCCAGGGCGCCGTCCACCCCCAGCCGGCGGTGGGCGGCGGAATCCGCGGGTTGCCCGTGGCGCCCGCCCAACGGGCCGGAGGTATCCACCAGGAATCCGCCATTGACCACAAAATGCCAGCCCCGCAGGTCCGTCCCGTCCAGCGGTGTCGCGGTCCGGGCCACGTCGTAACGCGCCAGCATGTGGTCCAATTCGTGGGCCAGCGGGAGCATTTCCGGGTCTTTCTCCCGCAACAGGTTGGGGACCAGCGCGCGCGCCGCGTCCACGTCGCGGCACATGAGGTGGTTGAATGCCAGCAGGTAGCGCAGGTTGAAACTCTCGCGCAGCAACACCGGGTCCGCGGCCAACAGGAACCCGCGCGCCTCGTCGTGGCGCCGCAGGTCCTCCAGGGAACAGGACAGCTCGGTGAGGATGTCCTCATTGGTGGGCTTGAGGCGGTGTGCGTACAGGAACAGGCAGGCGGCCACCTCCGGCCGGCCATCCTCCAACAACTCATAGCCCGTCTTGAACAGCAGTTTCACGTCGTGGGGGTCGCGCGCCAGCTTGTCCATGGGCTCCCACCAGGCCCGCCGTTCCCACTTGCGGCCCACCTGCGCCAGCGCCGCCAGCACCGCCCTCCATGCCGCCGCGTCCAACTCCGTGCCCGGGTATTCCAGCAACGGCGACAGCAGGTCCCACGCCTTGGCGTGCTCGCCCGCCTTGTTGAGCTCCGTGGCCTCGGCGGCGCGTTGTGACGGGTCCGGCATGTGCGTGGTGGTCCTCCGCGCACAGCAGTCGCACGGCGTCGGCACCCGCGCAACCCGGCGTGCCTGCGGCGCCGCGGGCCGTTTGCTAACGCTTGACCATGGACCCGCTCATCCTGGACGTCCGGCCGTTGGGGTTCCCGTGGGAAACCGTGGACCCGTTCCTGTTCTGCGTGCACCACCAGGACGCGTACCCCGCGGGGACGGAACGGCTGGGCCCGCCTCCAGCGGCGTTGCACGGGCGTGACCTGGGCCAGGACTTCCAGGTGCGTGACGGGTGGCGCATGTACCACGGCGAAGTGGTCCCCGGTTTCCCGCAACACCCGCACCGCGGGTTCGAGACGGTGACCATTGTCCGCCGCGGCCTGGTGGATCATTCTGATTCCCTGGGTGCGGCGGCGCGGTTTGGTCACGGTGATGTGCAGTGGCTCACCGCGGGCACGGGCATTGTGCACAGCGAGATGTTCCCGCTGCTGGAGCAGAACCAGCCCAATCCGCTGGAGCTGTTCCAGATCTGGCTCAATCTGCCGGCGGCGGACAAACACGCGGAACCGCATTTCTCCATGCTGTGGGCACCTGACATCCCCGTCGTGGAGTCCCCCGGGGCCCGCGTCACCGTCGTGGCGGGGACGCTCGCGGGCCAGCGCGCGCCGCCGCCGCCGCCGCGGTCGTGGGCCCGCCGGCCGGATTCGGACGTGGCCATCTGGAGCGTGCGCCTGGACGCCGGCGCCACGCTGCACCTGCCGCGCGCGGCGGGGGAGCGGACCGCGCGGACGCTGTACTTCTTTGCCGGCCCGTCGGTGGCGGTGGGGGACCACGTACAGCGGGAACCCGGCGCGCTGTTCATCCGCGCGGACCGTGACGTGACCCTCACCGCGGGCGACGGCACCGCGGAGCTCCTGCTCCTGCAGGGACGTCCCATTGGCGAACCGGTGGTGCAATACGGGCCATTTGTGATGAACACGCCGGAGGAGATCCAGCGGGCGTTCCAGGACTACCGGCGGACGCAATTCGGCGGGTGGCCGTGGCCGGAGAATGACCCGGTGCACGGCCGGCAGGCGGGACGCTTTGCCCGCCACGCGGACGGCCGCGTGGAGCGCGCGGCCGAATAGGTCAGGCAAATGCTATAGAAAACAGCCAACTGTGGCAGATCTCGCAACAAGTTCCGCCACAGGTCGGATAACCTGGGCATCGGTAGGATGCCGTATGCGGCTTCCCCACCCCACGCCCGGATGGTCCATGCAATCGCTCCTTCGCTCCAAGACGCTTCTCACCTGGCTGGTCCTAGCCATTCCGCTGGGGGTGGCTGGGACGTGGCGGTGGGTGGAG
The DNA here is from genome assembly GCA_016218805.1 of Deltaproteobacteria bacterium. GTDB lineage: Bacteria > Myxococcota > JACRCW01 > JACRCW01 > JACRCW01 > JACRCW01. The sequence continues at coordinate 31,093 of JACRCW010000078.1, forward strand.
CCCGCTCCGGCGGCTGAGGCGTCCCTGGAGGACGCATCAGAAGGCGGGGCGCGGCTGGTGACCAGTGTGACGCTGACCGCTGAGCGCGTGACGCCGGAGGTCCGCAAGAGCAGCCGCGCGGCTGGGGTGGCGCGCAAGGATCCGCGGCCCACGCTGAACGCTCCGGTGGATCCAGCGCGGAGTGTGGCGCGCGGGCGTGGCGTGGCAACGCTGCGCGCGTACGGGAGTTCCGGGAAAGGTGACCTTTCGCGTGACGCGCAGGCGGAACAGGACGCGGACCGCGCGGTGCGGGTGATGGAGCTGCAGACGCGGCTGGAGCGCGTAGTGCGCGAGCTGGAGCGGACGCACCGGTCAGAGCGCGTGTCCGCCTTGCTGGCGCGTGCACGCGCCGCCCAGGGCGAGCTGGCCGCTGGCCGCGATGCCACGCCCGAGGTGGAGCGTCTTGAGCGGGCCGCCACTGCCCTTCGGCCGTAGGCCGGCCGCCGGACACCGCCCGTCCCGACGAGACACACGGGGCGCGTTTCTTGACCGCGGGTGCCGGGGCTGCCTAGCGTCGCGGCCGGAGGTCATCCCGTCATGGCATTGATCGATTCCCCCGAACTGGCCATGCGTCTGGCGCGCGCGATTGCGTCGGACATCTCGCTCTACAACGAAGCGAAGATCGTGGGCGGCATCCAGAACGACAACCTGTTTGAATCCCTGGACGCTGAACTTGCCGAGGGCCGCGAGCTGTACAAGAGCCGCGTGACGCCGGACCTGTACGGGCGGACCAACTATTTCGACCGCGCGATTGTTGACGTGCTGATGCGCGGAAAGGGTCACATCAAGTCCAAGATATGGTGAACCCGTCGGACGACGACGAGGACGAGGCCGCACCGGAAGCCGCGGTCCTGCTCATCCACAATGTGCTCATTCCCCCCGCGGCGCCCGCGGCGCGGCTGGACCGTTTCCTGGCGGATGCGCTGCCCGCGCTGTCACGCGCGCGCATCCAGTCCCTGATGGAGGCGGGGCGCGTGCTGGTGGACGGCCAGCCCGCCCGCGCAAGTCAGAAGGCGCGCGGTGGGCAGCGCGTGGAAGTGCGCGAACCGCGCCCGTTGCCAGTGGCGCTGCTGCCGCAGGACCTGCCGTTGTCCATCCTGTACCAGGACGCGGACATCGTCGTGGTGGACAAAGCCGCGGGGCGCGTGGTGCACCCGGCGCTGGGCAACCCGGACGGGACGCTGGTCAACGCGCTGTTGTTCCACGTCAAGGACCTCGGCGGCATCAGCGGCGAACTCCGCCCCGGCATTGTGCACCGCCTGGACCGGGACACCTCCGGGGTGCTGGTGGTGGCCAAGCATGATGCGGCGCTGGTGGCGCTGCAGCGGCAGTTCAAGGATCGCACCACGGAAAAGCGGTATCTCGCGTTGGTGCGCGGGGTGCCAGCGCCCTCGGCGGGAACGTGGTGCACGCCGTTTGGGCGCCACCCGGTGCAGCGGCAGAAGTTCACCGCGCGCGCCGGTGACCGCCAGGCGGTGACGGACTGGCGCACGCTGGCCACGGGCAGCGGCGGCATCAGCGCGGTGGAACTGGTGCTGCACACCGGGCGGACGCACCAGGTCCGCGTGCACCTGTCTGAGCACGGGCTTCCCATCCTGGGTGACGACGTGTACGGCGGCCGCGCCGCGGAGCTGGCGCCGCGGCAGATGCTGCACGCGGCGCTGTTGTGCCTGGACCAGCCGGTGCGCTGCGGGCGGATGCGCTTTGTGGCGCCGCTGCCGGCGGACCTGGAGGACACCGCGCAGCGCTTTGGGCTGTTGGATGCGGTGCGCGCGTGGGCCACCGGTCTGGCGGACGGGGAGAAACCGCTGCGGAAACGCGCCTTGCGGCGGTAGGAGCCGCTGCCTATAAGCCGCGCCCCTGCCCGGGCGTCTGCCCGCGGTCACAAAGGTGCCACGCCATGAAGGTGCTCGGCTACAACGGCGGCCTGTACGGGTATCCCTCCAAGTTCGGCGCATCGCACAATTCGGCGGCCGCCCTCGTCGTGGACGGTGAAGTGGTGGCCGCTTGCGAAGAAGAGCGCTTCAACCGTGAGAAACATTCCGGGGTATTCCCGCGCCTGGCCATTGAGTACTGCCTGCGCGAAGGCGGCGTGCAGCGGGTCGAGGACCTGGACCTGGTTTCGTATTTCTACTCGTTTCCCCTGATGTACCGGCCGGACGTGTACACACAGAACGCGCACGGGCTGGGGCTGCCGCACAAGGTGGGGCTGTGGACGTCGCTGTCCACCATGCGCGTGGTGAACAACGTGTTCGGCTACACGGATGAACTGTCGCGCGAAGACTTTGAACACCAGTTGCGCTGCCGGCTGCGCGACGACCAGTACGCCGTGACGTCGCACCACATGTGCCACCAGGCCAGCGCGTTCTATGACTCGCCGTTTGAGCGCGCGCTGGTGCTGTCCATGGACGCGCAGGGCGAAAGCACCTCCGCATTGGTCACGCGCGCGGTGGGCACCCGGTTTGACGTGCTGCGGGACACGCTGCTGCCCAACAGCCTGGGGTACCTGTACACGTTCATCACCACCCTGCTGGGCTTTGACTGGCATGATGAATACAAGGTGATGGGCCTGGCGCCCTACGGGGACCGCAAGCGTTTCCGTGAGTTCTTCCGTTCGCTGGTGGTGCTGGGCCCGGAGGGCCGGTACGACGTGGACCAGGCGGCCATCACGCAGCTCATGCTGGGGCAGTGGACGCAGAGCTGGGACCTGGTGTTCCCCCGCCGTACCACGGACGTGCTGGGGCGGCGGCGCCGTCCGGATGAACCGGTGGAACAGCGCCACATGGACGTGGCGGCGGGGCTGCAGGAGTGCCTGGAGGAAACGGTGATGCACGTGCTGCGTCACTTCCGCAAGGAAACCGGCGAGCAGAACCTGTGCATGGCGGGCGGGGTGGCGCTGAATTCCACCATGAATGGGGTGATTGCGCGCAGCGGGCTGTTTGACGGCGTGTGGGTGCACCCGGCCGCGCATGACGGTGGCACGTCCGTGGGGGCCGCGCTGTACGGGTACCACAACGTGCTCAAGCAGCCGCGGCATTATCCGCAAGCCAGGCACCGCTACCTGGGACCCGGTTTTGACCGCGGTGACGTGGACAGCGCGCTGCTACAATACGGCGGAAAGATCCACCACCAGCGCCGGGAGGATCTCATCTCCCACACGGCGCGGGCGTTGGCGGAGGGGAAGGTGGTGGGGTGGTACCAGGGGCGCATGGAGTGGGGTCCGCGCGCGCTGGGCAACCGCAGCATCCTGGCGGACCCCCGGCGGGATGACATGAAGGACGTTGTGAACAGCGCGGTGAAGCTGCGGGAGGGATTCCGGCCTTTTGCACCGGCGTGCCTGGCGGAGAAGGCGCGTGACTGGTTTGACATGACGGGATTGCCGGACAGCCCGTACATGCTGTTCGTGGTGCCCGTTGTCGACGACAAGCGCGCGCGCATTCCGGCGGTGACGCACGTGGACGGCAGTGCGCGGGTGCAGACCGTGACGGAGGCGGAGAACCCGCGCTTTCACGGTCTCATTTCAGAGTTTGAGCGTCTCACCGGTGTTCCAGTTGTCATGAACACCAGTTTCAACGTGAAGGGCGAACCGATTGTGAACACGCCGGCGGATGCCATCCGCTGTTTCCTGGGCACCATGATTGACGTGCTGGTGGTGGACGACGTGGTGATTGAGAAGCGGCCGGAGGTGACGGAGGCGCTGCGCCGCCAGCGCGGAAGCGTCCACACCGGGCGGGTGGTGGACGGCCGCATTGACGCGGTTTGACCCGCGTCAAAAGAAATACCAGCGCGCTCCCACCTGGAACCCCACGTCCGCGGAAAGCCCGGGAAACAGGTCCAAAGTGGCCGTGGGTTGCACGTACAGCTCCAGGGGAAACTTCTGCAGTTGCAGGTCCAGGCCGGCCACGCCCTGCGCGCCAAGCGTCCCGGGGAACGCTTCGCCCTGGGGAGCGTAGAGGAAGACGGGGCGCCAGCAGGTCCGCGGGTCCAGCGCGCTGGTCAGCGTGGGGCTTTGCGGCGGTTTTGGCTCGCAATGCGGGACCTGATCCGGAATGCCCCTCAACATCAGCGGCCACCAGGCGCCGCGGGCGCCGCCGCCCACGTAGGTGCTCAGCTTGAAGTCCTCGCGTTGCAGGATGGTGTACGGGTGCCAGACCACGTGTCCGGCAATGTCCACCTCGGGCCCCAGCCAGCCGTAGGTGACGCCAATGTCCGCCTGGAAGCCAATGGTCTGCGTGAAATAGACCTTGGTGGTGAACCCCAGCGGCCGCCCCAACGCAAACCCGAACCCGATCTTCCGTCCCTGCGGTCCGCGTCCGGGGGCGCGCTCGTCGCGGTGCTCAAACTTCTTGTAGTTGGTGAGGTACGGGTCGTCCTCGGGCGTGGCGGTCTTGGCGGCGGGTGCCGGCGCCTCCGCGGCGGGGGGCGGTGTCTCGGCGGCCGGCGGGGTTGGCGCGGCGGGGGCGGGCGCGTCCTGGGAGCGGGCGCCGCCGGCGACGAGCAGTAGGACCAACGGCAGGGTTGCGCGCTTCATCGGGGGCGGCACCCTACCAGCAAACGTCGCGGCGGCAAGCGTGCGCAGCGACGGGAGGCTTGCGCGCGGCGCGGCCCGCCTCTACCGGGCTGCGCGTGCGTCACGGTTCCCTGCTGGCGTGGCTGGTGCTCGCTTCGTGCGCGCGTGTCGACGTGCGCGAAGGGATCCCCGCGCAGGCGTTGGCGCGGTCCCACCGCGCGCGGCCGCTGGACGGCGTGGTGGTGGCGGCGTCGCTGCTGGGGCGCCTCCCGCCGCCGCCGTCGCTGTCAGGGGGGCTGGGGAGCCTGGTGCCCTCGCCGTGGTCGGAGTTGGCGTCGTCGTTGCCGCTGGTGGGCGCGCTGGTGGGCTCGGAGGCGGGCGCCGCCTGGATGGAGGACGCGCGGCGCCATGATGCGCTGACGCCCCGCCTGGTGGAGAGTTTCCTGGGGCGGCCGGGGACGCCGCTGCAGGCCGCGCGGCCGTGGTGGGCGCTGTCGGACGAAAGCGCGGCGATTGCCGGTGCACGCGCATCCGGCGCCGCATGGTTGCTGTGGGTGGAGGCCGCGGTGGGTCCGGATGACGGCGGGGATCCGTTGCCGGGCCGCCTGGCCGCGGCGGCGCAGGTTTCGCTGCTGGATCCCTGGACGGGTGAAACGCAGGCGCGCGCCTGGGACCGCGTGTCCATCCCGGTGCGCGGCGGGCGGGACGCGCTCCCCGCCACGCTGCGCCGCTGCGGCAGCTACCTGGGCCAGCGTCTGCGCACGCAGGTGGGCCTGCCGCCGCTGCCAGCGCCGGATGACGACGGAGAGGATGTTGCTGGGGAGTGAGGTTCAGCCGTTGAAGATCTGCTTGAACTGCGCTTCCACGTCCGCTTCCTTCATGCTCTTGGCAATGGCTATCTCGCGGATGAGCAGGCTCTTGGCGGTGTCCAGCATCTTGCGCTCGCCAAAGGACAGGTCCTTGTCGTTCTTGAGCAGGTAGAGGTCCCGCAGCACCTTGGCCACCTCAAACACGCTGCCGGTCTTGATCTTCTCCATGTACTCCCGGTAGCGGCGGTTCCACGTCGTGGAATCCACGGTCTTCTCCTTGCGGTTCTTGAGGATCGCAAAGACCTGTTCCACTTCCTTCTCGCTGATGATCTCGCGCAGCTTGACGGAGGACACGTTGGAGGTGGGCACGTAGACCTTCATGCCGTTCTCCAGGATTTGCAGTACGTACACGGTCTGCTTCTGCCCGCCGAAGTCCATCTCCTGGATCGCGACAACCTCGGCCACGCCGTGGGACGGGTAGACCGCCTTGTCGCCGATCTTGAAGGTGTCCATGGGGCGGAACGGACCGGGGACGTTTTTTGCCGCCGCACCCGTGACCGGTGCCACTGCCGCCGCCGCCGCGCTGGACTTCTTGGACGAACTCATCCGTGCTCCTTGGAAACCAAAACTGCTCGAGACCACCATCTTGTACCGCCCGGGTGGGCCGCTGTCTCGAAAAGGGGCAGGGCCCATATATGAATCACCTTGGAAATTCAATGGTTATCTTTCACATGCACCCATCCCATCCAAACGGTTGATCTCCCACGGCGATCTGCGCGCGCCACCCGCACGCCGCGGCGCCCGTGGGGTCGCGCTCCTCCTGCGGGCCTCCGCCCGAAACGTCAACGCAATCAGCCGCTTGGGCAACGCGCTCGTTGACACGCCCCGGGGCCAATCCTACGTAGAAGGTGAGGCCGCCACCCGGTCTTGGCAACCCCCGAGGCAACCCCCGATGACGGGCGAAATCACTCTGAATGACCGCGAGCAGTTCATCCTCACCGCCGTCATTGAGGACTACATCGCCACGGCGGAGCCGGTGGGCAGCCGCACCCTCACCAAGCGCCCTGACGTGGCGGTGTCCGCGGCCACCATCCGCAACATCATGGCGGACCTGGAGGAGATGGGCCTGTTGACGCAACCGCACACCTCGGCGGGGCGGGTGCCCACAGAGCGCGCGTTCCGCTTCTACGTGGACACGCTGGTCACGCTCCGCCGCCCCACCGTGCGCGAACGCGACCAGCTGGAACACCCCGTGAAGACCGCGGGCGACGTGCAGCAGGCCACCGAGCTGGCCACGCGGCACCTGAGCTCGCTGAGCCACCTGACGGGGGTGATGCTGGCGCCGCGTCCCTCGGGCCTGCGGTTGCACCACGTGGAGTTCATCCGCCTCCCGGATGAGCGCATCCTGGTGATTGTGGTGGATACGTCCGGCCAGGTGCACAACAAGATCCTGGTGCCGGAGCAGGGCCGCCCGCTGGACCAGCGGCAGCTGGAGGAGCTGGCCGGCCCGCTCAATGAGCACTGCCGCGGCCTGACGCTGGATGAGGCGCGCGTGCGCATTCTCGACGAGATGCGGCAGACCGGTGCGGCCATGAGCCAGCTGGTGGCACAGGTGCTGGACCTGGCGGGCCGGGCGGCAAGCCCGGCGGGGCGCAGCGCCGGGGACGTGTTCCTGGCGGGTGAGACGCGCGTGCTGGACAGCCCGGAGTTTGCGGGGGCGGACCGGATGCGGTCACTGCTGCGGGCGTTTGAGGAGCGGCAGGGCATCATCAGCCTGCTGGACCGCATCCAGGCGGCGGAGGAGGTGCGCGTGTTCATTGGCGAGGAGACGCGCTACCGCGAGATGGCCCAATGTGCCGTGGTGGCGGCGCCCTACGGCGGGGCAGGCACGCCGCTGGGGTGCATTGGCGTTATTGGCCCCATGCGGATGGACTACGCGCGCGTGGTGCCGCTGGTGGAACTCACCGCGCAGGCGCTGACCCGCTTCCTGAGCCCGGATCGCCGCTGAGGGGGGATCTGCTCCCGGCCACGCTTGTGGATCTGCGCGGCAGAATTCTGGCTTGATTTTACGTCGCTATTCGGGCGCTTGGGATCACGCCGCAAAACTGCTTGACGCATCCACCTGGTGCATGTAGAAGGCGCCCCCCACCTCGTAGAACCTGCTGGTTCTGGGAGGGGGGACGCCGGAAGCGGCGGGTTCCGTGGTCTTTGGCAGCTGCACAGGGAAGGAAGGCAGAGACAGC
>JACRCW010000075.1 GCA_016218805.1 Deltaproteobacteria bacterium
CACCCAATACCTTCAGCCATATGCTGCGCTTCTGCATTCGTTCCTCGCTTCTGTGTTGTCGTCGACAAACACCACACTGGCACAGGAACGGATGCAGGTCATCCTACCCCTCCGGGACCCACTTTGGGGTCAGGAGAGCCTGATCTTTCCGCATGCTCGTCTGGCTGCGGAAACAGAAAACCGTACGGCGGCGCGCTCTGGGTGGCTGGCGCCTCTTCATCTTGCACGCGCTCCTGTTTGAGCCGTTGCGCTTTGCCTGGGCCGCTCAGGCGCCCATTCACGTCATCAATGCGGAGCCAGCAGTCAAGGCGGGGTTGGATTTCCTGGAGCGGTACGCCCTGGGCGGCTGAGCAAATCTGTGACGGAGACCAATCAACCGCGTTCCGCCCTACGCCGGCCAGGCTGAGTTGCGGGCCGCGTGGCGCAGCGGGGGCCCCCAATACATCCGTCCGCGTTTCACGCGACGTTTGTCGGCGGCGTCGACGAGGAACGGCGGGCTGGGTCAAGGCCAACGGCAAACCCGTGCGGGTCAACGCGGACCACACGCGTGGACTGAACAAGGAATGCGCCACGCAGTCCAGGACCATTTTCAAGGGCGCGGCAAACGCGGATGAGACCCTGTCGCTGAAACAGCGTGTCCAGCTCATCCCGTCCACTTGTCCCGGCAGCGTGCGCTCCGCCGCGCATGGCTGCGCTTGCGCCGACGCAGGTAGTCCACACGGCGCCCGCGGCGCGGAAGATCCTGGAGCCAAAACGGAGTAAGCCCTGGTCTATGTTGCACACGTGCGCGGCATCTTGACACGCCCAAAACCGGACAGCGTCTTTGTTCAGAGGGTAACCATGCATAAAAACGTGACAATTCTACCGTTGCTCACCCTGGCATGCCTGGGAATCCTGGGTGGCTGCCCTGACGGCGTCCTTGGCGAAGGCTCCAGTGGCGCCAATCCCGGCGGGCAGGTTGGCGGGTCCAGCCAGGGCGGGCAGGTCAGCTCGGCCCGTCCGTCATCCTCGCGGGGCGGTGCAAGCAGCACGGCGTCATCAGGCGCCAGTGCGCCCGTGTCCAACAGCCGCGGCACGTCCGGGGACTCCGGCAGTTCCGTAGGCGGTCCAAGCAGCACAGCGTCATCTGGCAGCAGCGCGCCCGCGTCCAGCAGCCGCAGCACCTCCGGAACCAGCGCCGACGGCTCGCCGCCGGTGACCACGGCCGACCCGCCGCCCGGGACGTTTGCCGACCGGGTGGTGGTGACGTTGAGCTGTGCGGACCCGGGCGGTGCGGGGTGCGCCCATACGTTCGTGACGGCGGACGGCAGCGATCCGGGCGCAGACCAGACCCGGTACACTGGCCCGCTGGAACTCACCGAATCCACCACGCTGCGCTTGTTCTCCAACGACCTGCAGGGCAACCGGGAGGCCGTCCAATCCCTCCAATACACGGTGGATGCGGACCCGCCGCACGTGGTCTCCCACGCGCCGGCGGGCGGGAGCGCGGACCCGCGCACCGTGGCCAGCGTGGTGTTCAGTGAAGCCATTGACCCCGCCACGCTGGACCACACCAGTCTGATCATGGACGGCGTGACCGGCGCAGTCACCTACGACGCCAGTACCTTCACCGCCACCTTCACGCCGGCCCATCCCCTGTCATTTGGCACCACCTATGACGTGCTGGTCACCACGGCGGTGACGGACCGGTTTGGCCACCCCCTGGCCGAGGCGTACCACTTTGCGTTCACCACCACGGAGCCGCCGCCGCCGGAGTCCTTTTACCTGGACGGCGGGCTGTCCGCGGTCTCCAACCTGGCCGTTGAGGTGGGCGCCGGCGGAACCGCGGTGGCGTCGTGGTTGCGCACGCTGGACCGGCAGGTGCAGCTGGAAGCGGCGCTGTTCAACCCCGCCACCGGGGCCTGGGAGCCCACAGTGGTGGCGTACACCTGGGCGTACGGCAGCATGATGGAGGCTGGGCCGTGGGTGGTGGTGGCGGCGGTCAACACCCACGGGGCCATGATCCTGTGGGCGGAGTACATGTGCGGATTGGAGTACTACGGGTCCATAGGCGGGCGTTGCCGGATGGCCACGGCCACCGCGCACCTGCCGCTGGTTGGCGAGCCCCAGGTCACGCACCATGACCAATGGCACGGTGACGCGATGGGGGGATTTGAGTGCACCGCCAGCCTGGCCTGGTATCCGCCGGCGGTGGCCGCCGCCGGGGATGACTTTGTCATTGTGTGGAACCGGGAGGGCAAGCTGAGCCCGGACGTGGTGGAGGACACGTTCGCCCGGGTATTCAGCGGCTCCGCCTGGGGCGCGGCCCACAGGCTGCCGGAGGCGTTTCTCCGCCCCCCGGCGGTGGTTGTCGAATCAGACGCGAGCTTTTCCGTGCTGGGCTATGACGATTCCGGCGTGCCTTTGATGTACCGGCAAACCTACCGCGCTGGGACCTGGGAACCCCAATACACTCTGCGTTCCGTGCCCGCTGAAGCCACGCAGTGCCGGGGTGGCGTAGTTCCCGTCGTGTTCGCGCACGAGGGACTTGCGCCGCTGGTGTTGTACGGCGCTGCTCCGGCGTGGGGGAGCGGCCTGGCGCTGTGGCAGGGCGGCACGTTGGCTGATTTGCCCGCGCCGGGCGGCGGTCTTGCCACGGATGTATTGGCCCTGGCCGCAGCCGGGACGTGGAACCTGGTGTGGTCCAGCACGGAGTGGGATCCGGCAAACAGGGTGTGGGTGCGTGAACTGCGGGCCGCGGCGCTGGATGGCACTGCATGGCGGGAGGCCACCGTCGCCTCCGGTGCGGCGTGCGGCAGCGCCTCGTGTTACCCGTGGGTCGCCTCGGGCAGCAGCACCGGGCTGTCCGTTGGATGGTTGCGCGAGTCAAATCCATCGTCGCTGAGCCTGGGGCTGTCCCACCTCCAGGGCACGCAGTGGTCGGCCATGACCAACCTGCAGTGGTACCGGAACCCCGCGTTGACCCTGGACGCCACCCGCCTGCCGGTCCTGGACGTGCAGCGCGGGGGTGATTTGGTGGGCGTGCGCATCAGCACGCCGCTGTTGGGCGGCCAATCCAATGAGATGGCTCGGCTGGTCAGCGCCGCGGCACCGGGCGAAGCCACGCTCTCCCGCGTCACCGGCATGGCGGCGACCGCCGCAGGTGTGCTGGTGGCCACCCGGTCGGCGGATGCAACCGACTACCGGGTTTCCGAATGGACCAGCGTGGCGGTGACACCTTCGCCCGCGTGGCAAGTCAACGTCCCCGGCCCGGCCTGGGCGTCAAGCCTGCCGCCCGCCCTGGCGCTGGCCGGGGGCGGGGGTGGTTTTGCGGGAATTGCCGCGTCGGATGTTCCGCTGGTGCGCTTGGCGCCCGCCGTCGTGGAAACCCGGGCAAATGCCGCGCCGCTTGGCGCAACGGCCATGGGCGGCGCGGTGGTGGGCCGGGATGGCTCCCTGCTGGTGACGCTGCAAGCCGGTCCCACGCAGATTGCGGGCGTGATGGACGCGGCCGGCTGGCACGTCCTTGGGCGGTTTGACGCCGCTGGCAGGCTGGCGGCCGCGCCCCTGGGCCAGGGGTTCTGCTTGGGTTACACGGCGCCCAACGGTGCGGGGCAGGTGTGGCCGGTGCAGGCCGGGCAGCTGGGGACGGTGCGCCATTTTGCCAGCACCTCACACTTCCAGGCCCTGGCCGAAGGCTGCGCCCTCAGCCAGGTGGATGGATTTGGTGCCAATGGACTGGAGGCGCGGATTGACCTGCTGGGCGAAGGCGGCTGGCAGGCGCTGCCGTGGTTGTCGTCGGCGCGGGCGGTGGACGCGGGCCCGGAGGCGTGGGTGTTCAACGCCAGCGGGACGGTGTTTGTCCATGTCATGGTTGGCCACCACTACAGGCCCGCGTTCTTCCGCCTTGCCCCCACCGGCTGGCAGGAGGAATCGCTCTCGGGTGCGGCGTACTACGTGGGGCCCGTGGATTCGCCGCATGCGCACGTGGTGGTTGGGCATGACGGGCAAGGCCGCCTTACGGACCTGGTGGTGTTCAAGGACGGGGTGATGACCCGGTCCGAATCCGCCCTGGCGGTGGAACCCACTGACCCGCTCAATACGTTCTGGGGGGAAGCCGTGGTGCCCGGCCCGCACGGCACGCTGGTCATTCGCATGGGAACCCAGGTGCCGGCGCCCCCGGGACCGTACGAAGCGGTGCTGGAACTGAGGGTGCTGCGGGACGGTCAAACGCCGGTGTTCACCCGTATCCCCGAGGGGACCACGTCGGACGTCACGGCCGTGGCCGCGGCCTGGGGTTTTGCCCTGGGCGTCCGCACCTTTCCGGCGACGGGCCTGCTTGGCGTTGCCTACCGCCCCACAAGCGGCTGGACCGAGCCAGTGCCGCTGCTGGCGGAAGGACGGTCCCGCGGCGAAGGCCGGATGGAACTGGTGGCCGACGACCGTGGCGCGGCCCTGAAGTTCTCAACATTGAACCCGGCCCTGAGCCCGGCGGACCCCCTGTGGTTCAGCGTCTCTGTGGCGCGTTACGTGGACAATTGGGTGGTGACCCACGACGTGGCGCCGGTTCTCTGGGATGACTGGCACCAGGACCGGGCAAGCTTTGGACTGGTAGCGGGCGGAGCCCAAACGGCGTTGCACGTGATTGAGGACGTGGGAGGCGTGCGGACGCTGGGTGTGCGCCTGCTGACGGACACCGGGTTGGGGCCGGTTGAACGGATCCCGCACCCGCCCAATCAGCCGGGCGTGGCCAGCGCGCGCTTCAGTGCGGTGGGCGGCCAGATCACCGGCGTCTGGCTCCAACCGTCCCCTGACGACCCGGCACGGAACCGGCTGTGGCGGCAAGCGTTCTGACCTCCAGGCGCGCCTGGGCGTACGCCATCCGGCTCAGAGCACGCCGGCGCAGGTCTCCCGGCGGGCGATCTCAAACGAAGCGGCGCCTTGGCCACCGGGTTTGGCCCGTCCCTCCATGCACGGCGCCAGTACCCCCACCGGTAACTCAAATGGGAACCCCTCTACCACCATTCGCCTCAGCTCCCTGGCAAACCCGGCTGACGTCTCGCTTTGGATCAGGGTGAGCAGCATGTCCGTGTTCACCCGCTCCCCCGTGCGCCCCCGCGCAACCAGTGCCCGCATCAGGTGGTCAAGGTTCCGCTGCCCAGCCGAGGCTCGCCGCACCTCCGAATCCACCCACAGAGCCAACAGGGCCCCGCGCTGATAGGGCAGCTGGTTCATCTCCGCGGAAGTCCAGAAGTCACGCGCAAGCTCGGCGTTGGAGGCGTTGCGCACCGGGGAGCGGAGATGGTCAGCAAGTTGCTCATTGAGGCTCGCCAGGTAGCCTTCAAGCGGCAGCAATTGGCCGCGGACCAACAACCGTCGGGCGTAGAAAATCGGTGAAACCTCCGGAGAACCAGAGGCACTCGTTGGCGGGTGGGGCGCGCCGGATGATCCCCCCGTTCCGGGTATGAAAGAGCTCGTGGGCAAGCAGCCAGCGGACCTTCTCCCCCAGCGCGCCGTCAAGCGTCATGGCGGGGGGTGAGAAAGGCAGCAAAAGAGTGCGTCAGGCCGGTGCCGTAGGTCCCGTGGGCGCCGGCCTTCCGGGGACCAACCGGGACCAGCGAAATCTGGCTCTCCTGACCCCAAAGTGGGTCCCGGAGGGGTAGGATGACCTGCATCCGTTCCTGTGCCAGTGTGGTGTTTGTCGACGACAACACAGAAGCGAGGAACGAATGCAGAAGCGCAGCATATGGCTGAAGGTATTGG
>JACRCW010000012.1 GCA_016218805.1 Deltaproteobacteria bacterium
CGCTGGGCGCAGGCACGCTGCGGTCCGGCGGGTTCCATTCACGCCCGGGACGCGGTTCACCACCGGCGGGCGCGGGCGCCGCGCCGCCGCCGCTGGGCGCAGGCACGCTGCGGTCCGGCGGGTTCCATTCACGCCCGGGACGCGGTTCACCACCGGCGGGCGCGGGCGCCGCGCCGCCACCGCTGGGCACAGGCACGCTGCGGTCCGGCGGGTTCCATTCGCGACCGGGACGCGGTTCACCACCGGCGGGCGCGGGCGCCGCGCCGCCACCGCTGGGCGCAGGCACGCTGCGGTCCGGCGGGTTCCATTCGCGACCGGGACGCGGTTCACCACCGGCGGGCGCCGGCGCCGCGCCACCGCCGCTGGGCGCAGGCACGCTGCGGTCCGGCGGGTTCCATTCACGTCCGGGACGGGGCTGTGCCGGTTCCGGCGGTGCGTTCACGTCGGAGGAACCGTGGCCGCCCGCGGGCGGACTACCGCCCACATCGCTGGGGCCATGACCGCCGCCGGGGGAGGTCCCGCCGCCCACGTTGGATGAGCCGTGGCCCGTGCCGGGGCTGGTTCCCCCCGTTGATCCCCCGCCGTGTGCAGGGTTGGGCGCTGGGCCGGGGGCCGGCTGTCCGCCCCCCGTGCCACCCACGTGCGAGGGACCGTGACCACCCGGGCTGCCGCGGTGGCCAGCGTTGCCCACCGTGGGACGGAACACGGGCCGCGTGCTGTCCAGGTCCGTGATGCGCACGGGGCGGGCCGTGCCGCCGCCGCTGCTGACGTACGTCGTCGACGGGCCGTAATCGTACCGGTACGACCCGTGGTACACGCGCACGTCGGTGTAGATGACCGTGGTCCCCAGGCACGTCCGGTAGCCGGGACCGTAGATGGCGTAGCGGTAGATGGACGGGTAGCCCATGTAGCGCGTCTCCACGAACACCCACGCGCCATCACTGACCACGAACGTCATCCCCGACGCATACCCCGGCGGGATGGGCGCCCAACCCAGGTAGGTGCCACCCGTGCGCCAGCTCACCCACGCGGGACCCCACACCGTGTCAGGTGACCAGACCCACCCGTAGACGGGGTCCCAACCCCAGCGGCCGTAGTGGTGGACCGGATAGGCCCACGCGTAGTCGTCCACCCAGGTCCACCCGTATTCGGTGAGCTCCCAGTGGCCATACGTGTACGGACGGAAGCCGTCCCCCACCATGGCCGGGTTGGGCGACCACACGCGCCCGTAGCGTCCGCTCACCACCCAGCTGCCATACCCGGCCAGGTCGTCGTCCCAGACGCTGGCGGACGCCACCACCGGCGGCGGCGGCGGCCCGGGGGCCGCGGTGTCCGTCGTCACCGTGCGCTCCTCAACAACGCGCTCGCGCGTGGTGATGCACCCCTGCGCCAGCGCCAACCCCACCAGGACGCTCCAGGATCCGCGAACGCTTGCCATGTGACGACCTCCATGTCCCCCGGACCATCACCCGCCGACGGGGACTTGCACCAGCGCCCCAGTGGACGCCCGGAAACGCACCTCCATTCAACCACATGCCCGCGCCCGCGCCCGTCGCGGATCGCCCCGTGAACCACCGTTCACGTCACATTCTGCATCCTGCATGCGCCACCACGGGCGCGCGGGGGCGCTGACTGGGCACGCGGCATGCTGTTCCCCGGGCGGAGGTTGGAGCCATGGGATTTCCTCGTGTGATGTCAGCGGTGGTTGGAGCGGCGTTGGGTGCCGGAGCGGTGGTGGGCCTGTTGGCGCGCGAACCGCCCACACAGCCCGTGCCCCAGGGGGATTTACGCCCCGTGGTGGACCGCATCCGTGAGGTGGCGCGCCTG
Organism: Deltaproteobacteria bacterium; assembly: GCA_016218805.1. Taxonomy (GTDB): domain Bacteria; phylum Myxococcota; class JACRCW01; order JACRCW01; family JACRCW01; genus JACRCW01. The sequence goes on from JACRCW010000012.1 coordinate 1,828, forward strand.
GAGACCCTGTCGGTCGGACTGCACCGCAAGGTCACCTATGAACCGGCGGTGCCCAAAGCGGACTCCACCCTGCGCGACCTGGCCAACTGGGCGGCGCACGAGGTCCGCCCCCACCGCGGCAGGGCCATCGTCTTTGCGGACGCGCACCTGAGCGTGGACCTGCGCCGCGTGGACGCGCGGGCCGCCGGCCGGACGGTGTTTGTGGTGCTTCCGGACGTTGTCACGCGCGTGGAGTTGCGGCCGCTGGAGACGGAGGTGTTTGACAGCAACCTTGAGCCGGCCGAGCAGCAGGTGATGATGCACCAGGCGCTGGTGGAGATGCAGTCCGCCGTGCGGCAGGACGCTGCGTTGCGCCGGCGCGCGCTGGAGAGCGCGCAGCAGTCACTCCGCGCGTTTCTGGTGGGCGCGGGCTTCCAGGATGTGCGGTTTGTGGACGCCCTGCCCGCCTCCCCGGCCGGCGCCTGAACGCGGGGGAACGCGCCCACCGGGGCGTCCACCGCGCCTGTTCTGTTCAACGCGGACCGGGCGGCCCGAACAGCTGCTCCACGGTGAGCGTCAGGGACACGTCCGGCGCATTGGTCTCCCGGCTCCAGCGGAACCGGCGGCACGCCTGGCACAGCATGAAGTCCTCGCCCACCCAGAGGGTCACCACCGTCCGCGTGGGGAAGTAGAAGCGCGCTCCCCCGGAGATGAGGTTCACCGGCGTGAAGTACGCGTTGTACGCCGTGGCGCGCGGCGGCAGCGTCTGGCTGGTCAGCAGCATGGCGTCAGCCACGTACAGCGGTGACTGCACGCGGTCCTCCAAGAGCAGCGTGGCAAACGGCAGCACCCGCAGCTCCAGCGACATCTCCCCCAGCAGCTGCGGGTTGCGCGGGGTCAGCCCCGCCACGGCCGCCTGGCCGTGGAACAGCGCGTGCCCCCCCACGTACACCGCCGCCACGCGCCAGAAGCGCCGCCACACCGTCACCCCCAGCGCCGCCTCCGGCCCGTACAGCCGCAGCGCGCGCGACACGTCCCCCAGCGGCAGCAGCAGGTCGCCGCGGACCTGGATGGACGTGGTCTCATTCTCCAGCGGCCGCAGGAACGCACTCACCGTGGGTGACGCCAGCAGCGTGCGCGGCCCCATCCAGTGCAGCCCCGGCCCGCCGTCGTCCGTCTCCGCCCGCAGCTCCGTGCGGCCCGCGCGCTCCAGGTGCCGGGAGAAGTTGTAGAAGTCGAACCGGTGGTGGAACGCCTCGATGCCTTCATCCACCAGGCGCCCGCCCCACAGCTGCTGCACCCCCCACCGGCCCCCCACGGACACCCACCGCCCCAGCGGCAACCCCGCATCCAGGAACAACCCCTCCACCTGCGCGTCCACGGCGTGCGTGGCCACCACGCCGGACCGCGTCCGGAACGGTGCCTGGGAGTTCCACACGTTGGCCGTGCTGCGCTCCACCCGCAGCCACGGCCGCGCCACCGACGGGTGTGCCCGCACGTCCACCAGCGCCGCGCGCAACGGCGTCTGCTGCAGCGTCCCCGTGGGACCCGCAAAACCCACGGGCGTCTCCAGCGGCTGTGCAGACAGCGGCAACGCGGCAGACGCCAGGAGCAGAAACGGAAGGAAACGCAACACCGCCCGCGCTCCATATCCCGCAGCGGCCCCGCGCGCCCATTCCACCCCCGCTGTGGAAAAACCTGGGGAGAAGCGGGGGGGAACCGGTGGGCGGAGGGTGGAGCGTTTTGCCGCGTCCGGATGCGGCGAATGGCGGTTGTGGGGAACGGATGTTCAGTGTACATCCCCGGCATGGCCCGGATGCGCATGGACGGGGGGACCAGGATGCCGTTTGTGGAACCGGCGGCCCCCGGGCCGGTGCCGGATCCCCCGCCGCGGGCGCCGGACCAGCTGCGGGCGCCGTGCGTGGAGCTGTGCGCGGCCACTTCGTTCAGCTTCCTGCACGGCGCCTCCCAGCCTGAAGAGATGGTGGCCACCGCCGTGGCCGGCGGCGCGGACGCGCTGGGCGTGGCGGACTGGCACGGGCTGTATGGCGTGGTGCGCGCGTTTGCGGAGGCCCGGCGGCTGAACGCGCGCGCGGTGGTGGGCGCGGCGCTGGTCACCCGCGCGCCGGACGGGACCGCGGGGCCCTCCGTGTTGCTGTACCCCGTCTCCCGCTCCGGGTACGCGCGGCTGTGCCGGCTGCTCACGCGCGGCCACGCGGACCGGCCCAAGGGCAGCTGCGTGGTGGCGCTGGCGGACGTGTGCGCCTCCGCGCCGGGGCTCCACGCCGTGGTCCTGCCTCCCGGCCTGGACCTGATGGCGGAGTCCCAGCCGGACCTCCCCGCGCGGGACCTAGCCGTGGCGTGGGACGCGGCCCGGGACGGGTGCCTGCGCGCGCTCAAGGAGTCCTTTGGGGAGCGGCTCAGCGTGGCGCTGGTGCGGCGCCTGTCTGACCAAGACGCCCGGCATGACCGCTGGGCCCGGGACGCGCACCAGCAGCTGGGCATTGCGCGGCTGGCCACCAGCCGGCCGCTGATGCACGCGGGCTGGCGCAAGCCGCTGCAGGACGTGCTGACGTGCATCCGGCTGGGCGTGCGCCTGTTTGACGCCGGCACCGTCCTGCTGCCCAACGCGGAGGCGCGGCTGCTCACGCCGCTGGAGCTGGCCGGCCGCTTTTCGGACGCCCCGGACGCGCTGCGGCGCACGCGCGAGGTGGCGGACGCGTGCCGCGGCTTTTCGCTGGGGGAGCTGCGCTACCGCTTCCCCGCGGACCGCCTGATGCCCGGCGAGACGGCGCAGGGACGGCTGCGCGCGCTCACGTTTGAGGGCGCGCGGCGGCGCTACGGCGGCAACGTCCCGGACGCGGTGTCCCGCCAGCTGCTGCACGAGCTGGACCTCATTGAGAAGATTGACGTGGCGCCGTACTTCCTCACGGTGCATGACATTGTGGAGACGGCGCGCGCGCGCCATATCCTGTGCCAGGGGCGCGGCAGCGCGGCCAACAGCGCGGTCTGTTACGTGCTGGGCGTCACCAGCGTGGACCCGGTGCGGATGCAGCTGCTGTTTGAGCGCTTCCTGTCCGTGGAGCGCGGCGAGCCGCCGGACATTGACGTGGACTTTGAGCACGAGCGGCGCGAGGAGGTCATCCAGGACATCTACAACCGCTGGGGGCGCGAACACGCCGGCATGGTGGCCGAGGTCATCTGCTACCGCGGGCGCTCCGCCATCCGCGAGGCGGGCAAGGTGGTGGGCCTGGACGACGACACGCTGGACCGCATGAGCGGGCTGATGATCCACTCCAGCCTGCGGGACGTGCAGGCGGCGCGGTTGGCGGACGTGGGCATCCAATCCGCCAGCCGCGAGGTGGCGCTGACGCTGCGCCTGTCCCGCCTGCTGCAGGGGATCCCGCGGCACCTGTCCATCCACGTGGGGGGCTTCATCCTCACGCATGACGCGTTGCTGGACACCGTGCCCATTGAGCCGGGCGCCATGGAGGCGCGCACGGTGATCCAGTGGGACAAGGATGACGTGGACACGCTGGGCATCTTCAAGATGGACGTGCTGGGCCTGGGGATGCTGACCGCGCTGCGCAAGTGCATGGACCTGGTGCGGCACACGGGTGGCCCGGCCATGGAGTTGTGGAGCATCCCGCCGGAGGACCCCGCGGTGTACGCGGCCATCCAGAAGGCGGACACGGTGGGCGTGTTCCAGATTGAGAGCCGCGCGCAGATGGCCATGCTGCCGCGGCTGAAGCCCGCGTCGTTCTATGACCTGGTCATTGAGGTGGCCATTGTGCGGCCCGGGCCCATCCAGGGGGACATGGTGCACCCCTACCTGCGGCGCCGCCGCGGCGAAGAGCCGGTGGAGTACCCGCACCCGGCGCTGGCGCCCATCCTGGAGCGCACGCTGGGCGTGCCGCTGTTCCAGGAGCAGGTGATGAAGCTGGCCGTGGTGGGGGCGGGGTACACCCCGGGCGAGGCGGACCAGCTGCGGCGGGACATGGCGGCCTGGCGCAAGAACGGGCGGCTGGCGCGGCACCGGGACAAGCTGCTGCGCGGGTTTGAGAAGAACGGCGTGCCGGCGGAGTTTGCGGAGCGGCTGTACGCGCAGGTGCAGGGGTTTGGCGAATACGGGTTCCCGGAGAGCCACGCGGCCAGCTTTGCACTTCTTACCTATGCCAGCTCATACCTGAAGGTGCACCACCCCGCGGCCTTCTGCGCCGCCATCATCAACAGCCTGCCCATGGGCTTCTACACACCTTCGTCCCTGGTGCAGGACGCGCAGCGCCACGGCGTGCCGGTGCTGCCGGTGGACGCGCGGCACTCCGTCTGGGACTGCACGCTGGAGCGGCAGCCGGACGGCCAGCTGGCGCTGCGGCTGGGCTTCCGCCTGGTGAAGGGACTCACGCGGGAGAAGGTGGAGGCGCTGGTGCAGCGGCGGGACCGCGGTGAGGGCCTGGTGGACATGGCGGCGGCCATGGGCGCGGCGCAGTGGCGGCCGCAGGAGCTGTTTGCCCTCAGTGGGAGCGGGGCCATGGACGGCCTGGCGGGCGGGCGGCGTGAAGCCCTGTGGGAGGGCCTGGGCGTGGACGGCGCGGTGCGCCCGGACAACCCCGCGCCACGGCTCACCACGGGGCTGCGCACGGAAGAGGCCGCACCGCGCCTGCCGCGCGTGGGAAAGATGGAACAGCTGATGCTGGACTACCGGCACACCGGGCTGTCGGTGGCGGACCACCCGCTCAAGCATCTGCGCGAAGACCTGGCGCGGCAGCGCGTGGTGCGCTGCGCGGACCTGGGCACGCTCACGCACGGCACACCGGTGCGCGTGGCGGGCCTGGCCATCACGCGGCAGCAGCCGGGGACGGCGTCCGGCGTGGTGTTCCTCACGCTGGAGGATGAGACGGGGACCGCCAACATCGTGCTGTGGAACCGGGTGTTCCAGAAGTTCCACGCGCTGGCCCGCTCCGCGCCGCTGGTCATTGTCAGCGGGCGGGTGGAGCGGGACGGTGAGGTCATCCACGTCATTGCGGAACACCTCAAGGAGCTGAAGCTCCCGGCGGGGGACCTGGCTGCGCGCAGCCGGGATTTCCATTGACATCCCGCGCGGCCGCGCGGACAAGACGCACATGCGCCTGCCTGTCGTCGTTATCCCGGTCCTGCTGTCCACCCTGGTCCACACGGGCTGCCCCGTGGCGCAGTGCCGGGATGACCAGGTCCGCGAGGACAACACGTGCGTGACCCGCTGCACGCGTGACTTTGACTGCGATGCGCCACAGCGGTGCACGGACGGGCGGTGCCGCCTGGGCGGCGGGAGCTCATCGGGCCACGTTGCCTCATCAACGGGCAGCGCCACGTCCACCGCCCTGCCCTCCTCCTCCTCCTCCTCCTTCTCCTTCTCCTCCTCCTCTGCGCCGGGCGGTTCGTCCACGGGGACCCCGTCATCACGCACGCCCTCGTCGTCACCAGCGCTGACCTCGTCGTCCGCCACCATCACCGCGTCGTCTTCGGCAGCGGTGGTGTGGTCATCATCCGCGGCCGCGCCCCCCTCCAGCAGCGCCGCGGCGTGCACCGCCGCCACCGCGTGCGTGGCGGGGGATGGCTGCTGTCCGGCGCTGTGCGCCTCGGCGGCGGACGCGGATTGCCCGCCCGCGGGCGTGCTGGAGCTGGCCGCCCCGTCGCTGTCGGTCACCGAGGGCGGCACTGTGCAGGTGGTGGTCCGCCGCGTGGGCGGCAGCCGCGGCAGCGCGCCGTTCACGCTGCTGGCCACCGGCGGCACCGCCAGCGTTGGGGCACACTACGCGTTTGCCGGGGGCAGCTCTGCGTTTGCGGACGGGGACGCGGCGGACCGCGCGTACGCCCTGTCCACGGTGGATGACGCGGTCCGCGGGGACCGCACCGTTGTACTGGGCCTGTCCGCCGGGACCGGGACCACGCTGGGCACGGTCCGTTCCACCACGGTCACCATTGAGGATGATGACGTGTGCCTGCTGCCGGATGTGCCTGACGCCGCCGCGGACCCGGGCGCGCTGGAGGTGTACGTCACCCAGCCCGTCATCACCGCGGCCGAGGTGGACTGCCGCACGCTGGCCAGTGGGGACGCCGTGCCCGCGCAGCGGATGAACGCCATCCTGTGGCAAATGGGCGCCTCCGCGGATGACACGCCGGTGACCTGGGACGTGGGCACGCGCACGGGGTTCCAGCCGGGGTCCGCGTCAGAGTGGAGCGCCTGGCAACGCGGCCCCAACGACACGCCGGGCACTTCCGCCGTGCAACTGCGCGGCGGAACGGCGGGCATCTACATCAACTCGGCGTCCGCCGGTGTCCCTGTCACGTCGGAAATCCTGCCCATTGTGCTTCACCATGATCTTGCGGCCACGGCGGATGAACGCCCGTTCCTGGATCCCAGCCACGAGCTCACCTACGCGCTGGACCTGCAGGTGCCGTGGGCCACGCGCAGCGGCGCCGGGCAGGTCTACGCCACCGCGGTGCTGCGCTTCCTGGACGCGCGCACCGGCCGCCAGGTGTGGATGGTGATCCAGGCGTTTGACCTGCGGCCCGCACAACCGGAAGGCGCCATCCTGGACGGGTGCTCCACCTGCACGCAGCTGCCCATCATCATCACCGCGTTCGCGGCGGGCACGCGGTTTGGCCACGTGGCGTCGGACTCCGCCACGTTCACCACCACGCCGTGGACCGGCTTCCGGCGTTTTGAGTTCCGCCTGGCGCGCGCGGAGTTCGCCGCAGCGCTTGCGGTGGTGAAGACGCAGTTTGCGTTTGATGACACCGAACTGTCACCCGACCCGTCCGACTTCCGCCTGGTGCACCTGAACATCAACCCGGAGGTGTACGCGCCCGCCGGGTCCACCGGGAGCATTGGCATGTCCGTGCGCAACATTGTCCTGGCGCGCCACGCCGCGCGCCCGCTGGGGTATGACCGCGTGTACTACCGCGGCGCCAACGCCAGCCCCGTGGCCAACGCGCAGGCGTTCTTCACCACCGCCACCGACGGGACCTGGGACGAGGCCAAGAGCGTCTGGGCCCCCTTCCCCAACCACGGCGGGACCGTTGAGGTGCTCTTTGACTTTTCTACGCACCCGCGCTGGACCGGGACGCTCACCGGCCTGCGCATAGACCCGTTTGACAGCAGCGCCGCGGGCGCGTGCTTCAACGTTGACGAGATCCGCGTGCAGGACGCGGCCGGCAACGTGGCGCTGGCGTGGGCCTTCAACGGCGCGGCCGTCACCCCCACCGAGCCGTGGTTCGGCTGGACGTTCAACGGGCTGACGTCACTGTGGTCAGACGGGAGCTTCTGGGGCGCCTGCCAGGTCAACGGCGACCCCGGGTTCCAGGCCAGCGTGAACATCCCCACGGGACGGTGAGCCGCCGGAAATTGCCAGGGGCACCCGTTGCGGGGTGCCCCTGCGTGTCCAGACCTACGTCGTGGATTCAGCGCGCGCGCTTGAGCTTGGCGACGATGCGGTCCTTCGCCTCGTCGTTGGCTTCGGGCTCCTCGCCCTCGGGGTCCTGCAGGTGGCGGCCGGTGGCCAGGTAGGCGCGCTTCTCAATGTCCAACAGGTACTGCCGCAGCGCGGAGTTCACCGCGTTGGAGGGCAGCGGGTCATGCAGGCCCACCTCCATCCCGTGGTGCATGCGCAGCACATTCTCCTCCGCGCTGCTGAGCGTCTCGCCCGGGCGGGTCTTGACGTTGCTCAGCCGGCGCTTGCGCGCAGCGGTCTGGGTGACTTCCCGGGTGGCGGTCTTGCTGGACGGCTTGCGCATGATGTGGGGCTCTCCGAAGGCGCGTTGACCTGACACCTGCACCCTAGGGTGGCCCGAAAAGGGGGGTCAAATTTCAGCCCGCTCCGGCGGCCGAAGATCGCGCGCAAGGCGGCGCTTTCAATGCGTTTTATGAAAGTCCTTCATGTGCTTTCTGAAGCCGGGATTTCCACCGATCCCGCACCCTGTTCGCAGGGGCCGTTCCCGATCCGATCCCGGAGGGGCCCGTGACCGGTGGAAATCCGCTCAGCGCTGCGATTTTCGCCGATTTTCGCGCGCTTTCTCGCGCTTGGATGGCTCCTTGGGGGGTGTGATGGGGTCCTGAGGACGGCGGGCGCCGCGGCATCACCCGTTCTTGAGACGAACCACCGACTTGGACGCGCCGCCCGTCCGCCCCGCCGGGTTGCGCCCACGTCGACGGGAACCCTTCCGCCCCGCACCCTCAGGCCGCTTCACCCCCAGGCTCAACACGCCCTGGTCCTGCAGCGTCTTGATCGCGTCCCGCAGCTCCGCGGCCCGCTCAAACTCCATCGCCTTGGCTGCTTCCTGCATGTCCGCGCGCATCTTCTCGACGAGCGCCGGCACCTCCGCCGGCGCAATGAAGTCCCCACCGGAGTCCGCCGCCAGTGGCACGTCAAGGTAATCCATCGCCGCGTAGCCCATCTCCGTGTCGATGTCCCGGATGGCCTTCTCAATCGTCTTGGGCGTGATGGCGTGCGCGCGGTTGTACTCCGCCTGGATCGCGCGCCGGCGGTCGGTCTCCTCCAGCGCCGTCTTCATGGACGCCGTCACCTTGTCCGCGTACATGATCACGCGCCCCTCCACGTTGCGCGCGGCCCGCCCAATGGTCTGGATGAGGCTGCGCTCCGCCCGGAGGAAGCCCTCCTTGTCCGCGTCCAGGATCGCCACCAACGACACCTCCGGCAGGTCCAGGCCTTCGCGCAGCAGGTTGATGCCCACCAGCACGTCAAACACACCGCGGCGCAGCTCGTTGAGGATCTGCATGCGCTCCAGCGTGTCCACGTCGGCGTGGAGGTACTTCACCTTGATGCCCAGGTCCGCGTAGTACTCGGTGAGATCCTCCGCCATGCGCTTGGTCAGCGTCGTCACCAGCACGCGGTGGCCCTTCGCAATGCGCGCGCGCAGCTCGCCCAGCAGGTCATCCACCTGGCTGCCCGCGGGACGCACCTCCACCATCGGGTCCACCAGGCCCGTCGGACGGATGATCTGCTCCACCACCACGCCGTGCACCTCGTCCAGCTCAAACGCCCCCGGCGTGGCGCTGACGTACAGCGTGCGCGCGCGCTCACGCCGCAGCACCTCCAGCTCCTCAAACTTGAGCGGCCGGTTGTCCAGCGCAGACGGGAGCCGGAAGCCGTAGTTGACCAGCGTCTCCTTGCGGCTGCGGTCGCCTTTGTACATCGCGCCCAGCTGCGGAATCGTCTGGTGGCTCTCGTCAATCACCATCAGGAAGTCTTTCGGGAAGTACTCCAGCAGCGTCGGGGGCGCCTGCCCGGGCGCGCGCCCCGTGAGGTGGCGGCTGTAGTTCTCAATGCCGGAGCAGTAACCAATCTGCTCCATCATCTCCAGATCGAACATCGTCCGCTGCTCGAGCCGCTGCGCCTCCACCAGCAGGTTCTGCCCGCGCAGCTCCTGCAGGCGCACCTGCAGCTCGTCACGGATCTGCCGCACGGCGCGCTGCCGCTGCTCCACCGGCGTCACGTAGTGGCTGGCCGGGTAGATGGCCACCTTGTCCAGGTCCTGGATCACCTTGGCCCGCAGCGGGTCAATCTCGCGGATGTGCTCCACGTCGTCGCCAAAGAACTCAATGCGAATCGCCTTCTCCTCCTCATACGCGGGGAACACCTCCAGCGTGTCACCGCGCACGCGGAACGTGCCGCGGTGGAAGTCGATGTCGTTGCGCTCGTACTGGATCTCCAGGAGCTTGCGGATGAACCCGTCGCGGTCCAGCCGGTCCCCCACGTTGGCCAGCGCCACCATGCCCTCGTACGCCTCCGCGCTCCCCAGGCCGTAGATGCAGGAGACCGACGCGACGATGATGACGTCGTTGCGCTCCAGCAGGCTCTTGGTCGCCGAATGCCGCATCCGGTCGATGGCGTCGTTGATGGTCGCGTCCTTCTCAATGTACGTGTCCGTCGACGGGACGTACGCCTCCGGCTGGTAGTAGTCGTAGTAGCTGACGAAGTACTCCACCGCGTTGTCCGGGAAGAGCCCTTTGAGTTCCTGGTAAAGCTGCGCCGCCAGCGTCTTGTTGTGCGCCAGTACCAGCGCCGGCCGGTTGAGCCGGGAAATCACGTGCGCCACCGTGAAGGTCTTCCCGCTGCCCGTCACCCCCAGCAACACCTGTGACTTCTCCCCCGCCGTGTATTGCTGCACGAGGGTCTGAATCGCCTGGGGTTGGTCCCCCGTGGGCTGGTAATCCGTGACGAGGCGGAAGGTGGCCATGGCCCGCCGTCGGTACCGTTGCGCGCGGTGGCTGGCAAGCCGCACCGCCAGTCCCTACAATGCGGCCCACCGAGGAGAGCCCATGTCCAAGCGCAAGACGCCGTGGTTGGAAAACCCGTTCCGCTTCAAGACGTTTTTCGAATACGCGACGGGCCTCCCGCGCCACGCCTCCGGCAAGGGCGGCAAGAAGCCGGGCAAGGAGAAGGACAAGGGCACCGTCACCACCATGGCCGTGGGCGAGGAAGGCACCGGCACGCCGCCGCCGCCGCCCGGCAAGACCACGCCCGCCATCGGCGAGGAAGGCGCAGGGGACGTTCCCACCACCACGATCGCCAAGGGAGAAGAGGCGGGCTGATTCCTCCCCCCACCCGGGCGATGCCAAGGCATCGCCCGACCTCCCCCCGCACGCGGCCGCACGCGGGGGGAGGCAGGCCGCGCTTGCTTCCCTGCTCAATACCGCGCCTGCTTCCCTGCTCAATGCCGCGCTTGCTTCCCTGCGCGCTCAGGAACTCCGGGTGGCCCGCGCCGCCATCGTCGTCAGCAGCTGCTCCAGTTCCGCCCCCGGGATGACGTACACGCTGCGGCAGAAGTCACACGTCGCCTCGGCCTGGCCCACCTCGTCAATGATCGCGCGCACCTCGTCCCGGCCCACCGCTGCCAGCGCGTCCTTCACCCGCTCGCGCGAACACGGGCAGAACCACCGCACCGCGCGCTCCTCCGCGTCCTTGTAGGCAGCACCGTCCACCACGCGCTGCACGATCTCGTTGGGGTCCGGCAGCGGTCCGTCACCCAGCAACCGGGCCAGCCCGCCATCACGCAGGCGCGCCTGCGCGTCCTCCACCTGTTTCCCGTCGCTGCCGGGCATGGCCTGCACCAGCACGCCCACCGCCCGCTCCACCGCCGCGCGGTCCGCACGGATGCGCACGTCCGTGCCAAACGCGCTGGCCAGCTGCGCGCTCTGGTGCAGGTACGCCTCCACGTCCGCGTCCACCTCGCCGTCCACCAGTTCACAGGACCCGCGCACGTACTGCCCACCGTGCGGGTCCAGCAGCACGTGCAACAGCCCGCTGTGCCCCAGCCCCGGCGCCACCCGCGCCCGCGCGGACGTCCCAATGGGGATGAGCACCATGGGACACCGCACCGACCCGCGCACCGTGCCGGACGCCGCCGCGTCCACCGCCACCGCACCCAGGGGCCCGTTGCCCACGATCTGCAGGTTCACCCGTCCCTCGTCCCGCAGCGTCGACGAAATGAGTGTGGCCGCCACCATCGCACGGCCCAGCGCCACCGTGGCGATGGGCGTGGCGCGGTGACACGTGCGCGCCGTCTCCACCGCTCCGTCCATGACGGCCACGCTCACGCGCGTCAGCCCGTCCCGCGCCATCCGCCTCACCCAGCGATCACCCATGCACTCCCTCGACGTGGAAACAGTGTACCCAACCCGGGCGTGTCCCGCACCGCCGACGGGGACTTGTGACGTTTTCGCGGCGCGTGCTAGCCCGCGCGGCCCATGCGCCTCGCCGCCGTCAGCGACCTGCACTACCCCGAAAGCGGGGCGGACCTGCCCGCGCTTGCCGCCGCGGTGCGGGACGCGCGCGCGGATGCGCTGGTCCTGGTTGGTGACGCGGTCAGCCAGTACCACCCGCCGCTCCTCACTGAGGTGCTCACCGCCTTCACGGACGCCTGCCCCGTCCGGGTGTTTGTGCCCGGCAACCACGAGCTGTGGTCCCGCGAGGGCTCCACCGCGCGCCTCTACGAGCAGTCGCTCCCGGACCTGTGCGAGCAGCACGGCTGGCACTACCTGGACGCGGGCCCCGTGTACGTCGGGGAGGTCGCCATTGTCGGCAACGTGGGCTGGTATGACTACTCGCTGACGGACCGGGTGACGTTTGCGGACGTACGCGTGGCACTGGGTGCGGAGGCGCTCAAGGCCATGCGCGGCAAGAGCTGCCCCACCATGCCGCTGGGCGCACTCACCGACGAGCACCTCGCGGAGAAGTCGCTGGTGGTGGTGCCGCCGCCGCAATGGGCCGAGGCGGGGTTCAAACCCGCGCTGTTGCGCTGGAATGACGCACGCTGGGTGCGCCTGGGCGTGAGCGACGCGGCGTTCACGTTGGACTGCGCGCGCCGCCTGCGCGAACACCTGCGCCAGGCGGAGAACCGCGCGGAGCGGATCGTCGTTGCCGTGCACACCGCGCCGTTCCTGGAAGCGCTGCCCACGCCCGGCAATCCGGTGGAAGCGCTCACGCGCGCGTACCAGGGCGCACGCGTGCTGGGCGAGGCGATAGCGGAGTCACGCAAGGTGGTGCTGGCGGTGCACGGCCACCGCCACCGTCCCGGCGTGCACGACGTCAACGGGCTGCCGGTGATCAACGTGACCGGCCGGCCGGACCGCGGCGGGTCGGTGGTGATCCGTGACGTGTGACCTCGCGCAGATCAGGCTTGACCCTCACGCTGCGTGAGGGCGTAGCGTGCCCGGCATGAAGCGGCGCCGCCAGCACAGCGCGCACACGGTGAGCGAGGTCGCCAGGATGACCGGGCTCAGCGTCCGCGCGTTGCATCACTACGACGAGATTGGCCTGGTGGCGCCCACCACGCGCGCGGAGAACGGTTATCGCATCTACGCGCAGGCGGACCTGGAGAAGCTGCAGCAGGTGCTGTTCTTCCGCGAGCTGGGCTTTCCGCTGCCGGAGATTGGCCGGCTGCTGGCGGACCCCGCGTTTGACCGGCGCAAGGCGTTGCGGATGCAGAAGCGGCTGCTGCAGGAGAAGGCCGCGCACGTGCAGGACATGCTCCGGCTGGTTGACGACGCGCTGGCCAAACTGAACGAGGGCACGGTGATGGACGCAAACGACTTTGATGGTTTCAACCCCGCCGAATACGAGGAGGAAGCCCGGCAGCGCTGGGGCGACACCGACGCGTACAAGGAGAGCCAGCGCCGGACCGCCCGCTACACCAAGGAGGACTGGAAGGCCATCCACCGCGAAATGGACGAGGTCAACCGCGCCATGGCGGCGCACCTGGCGGCGGGCCACAAGGCGGAGGAACCGGCCGTGCTGGCCACCGTGGAGCGGCATTGGCGGATGATTGACACGCGTTTCTACCCCTGCCCGATGGCGATGTACGCGGGGCTGGGGGAGATGTACGTGGCCGACGAGCGCTTTGCGGCGAACTACGAGAAGCACGCGGCGGGGCTGGCGGTGTACATGCGGGATGCCATGAAGGCGTTTGCGGAGTCCCGGCGCTGAGCCACTTGGCGTTCTTACGCGAAGCCCGCGCGGCGCCGCAGCACCCACTCCAGCGCCCACAGCAGCGCGAACACAGCGCCCGCCTCCCAGCGGTCCCACAGCGGCTCCGTCCGACGGCGGTGCACCCGCACGCCCTCCGGGATCTTCCATTCCAGGCCACCGACGTCGTCGGGGGAGCGCACCACAGTGCCACCGGATGCCTCAGACAGCGCCGCCATCAACTCCGGGCGCGGCGCCCCCTCGGCGATCTCGCGGTCACTCTGGCGCACCAGGAACGCGTCCTCGTCTGACCCCAATGAGCCCGCCGCGGCGCGGGCGGTGACCCGCGCGCGGTAGGCGCCCGGCCCCGGCGAGGGGACGCGGACCACCCATTCGCCCTCCGGGCCGGTGACGCCCTTCTGCTGCGCCACCGCGCGGTACGGCACCGCGGCGTCACCGCCTTCAAGGGCGCCCTCCAGCACCAGCTCCGCGTGCGCGCCGGGCAGCGGGCGGTAGGACGCGTCAAACGCGCGCACCACCAGCTCCACCGGTTGGCCCGGATCAAACGCGCCGCCGCGCGCCTCCACGCGCACGCGGCTGAGCGCGGGGTCACCAATGAGCCACCGGATGGCGTTGGCCCACAGCTCGCGGTGGGCGGTGCCGCGCCCGTCCGCGCCCGCGTCCGGCAACGCCCAGAACCACAGGTTGTCCGTCATCAGGGACAGCGTCCGGCCCTTGCCCACCTCGCGCACCGCCAGCACCGGCTGGTCCCGCGGACCGCTGCGCGGCGCGGGATGGGTGAGCAGCGCCTCGGCACCGGGCGCCAATCCGTCGGTGAGGTTGAATCCCTCAAACTGCGGCAGGCGCCCCACCACGTCTCCCACGCGGCCACCGGGCAGCGCCATGATGGGGTGGCGGCGGCCGGCCTCCGTGACGGTGGGCGTATACGGCTCCTCCACGTAGTGCCCGCGGCCCGGCGGCAGGCGCACCGGCAACACGTCCGCCAGCACCGTGCTGTCATAACCCGCCTCGGAGAAGCTGAGCTCGCCGCCCACCATGGCAAACCCGCCGCCGTTGAGCACAAACTGCCGCACGTTGGGCAGGTAGGCGCCCATCTCATACGGGCCAAAGTTGAAATTCTGGAACACGACGACGTCAAAGGTGCCCAGCTCCTCGGTGAACAGCTCACGCGTGGGGAACGGAATCAATGACAGCTCATCCTGGCGCACGTTGGCGTTGTCCGAGGGCGTGCGCAGGATGAAGAAGCTGATGAGGTCCACCGACGGGTTCTCCTTGAGCAGCCGGCGCAGGAAGCGCACATCCCACGACGGGCGCCCGGCCACCTGCAGCACGCGGATGCGATCCCGGATGGTCTTGAGCGTGAAGCTGCGGCGGTTGTTGTCGACGATCACCTCGCCGACCTGGGCCGGCACCTCCACGGCGTAGACGGCCTCGCCCACGTCACGCGGCTCAAACTTGAACCGCGCCACCGCGCGCCCGCCCCCGCCAGGCAGCTGCACCTGCGTGACCGCCACCACGCGCCCGTCCCGCCGCAGCGTGACCGGCAGGTCCAGGGCGTCATACCCGGTGGCAACCAGGGTGGCCTCCACCTCCAGCGGGTTGCGCACGAACGCAAAATCATCCGCACGCACGCTCTCCACCGCGACGTCCCGGTAGCCGCGCTCCGCACCCAGCGCCACGGTGTGCACGGGCACGCCGGCACGGCGCAGCCGCTCCGCCGCCTCCAGCGGCAGGCCGTTCCCGGGCAGGTCATGGGTGTCCGCGCCATCAGAGATCAGCAGCACGCCGGCCAGCGGCTTGCCGGGGCGCCCGTCCAGGACACCGGTGAGCGCGCGCCACAGGTCACTGCGGTCCCCCGCGGGTGCCACGGTCCGCAGCGCCTCCGCCGTGGACGGCGCCAGCGCGCGGTCAAACGTCCAGGACTCCACGCTCACGGACGGGGGCAACCGTTGCAGCGCGGCGGCCGCGACGGTGACGAATTCACGCGCGCGGTCCATGCGGGTGGCCGGCGCCTCCCCGCCCGACGGCAGCCCCATGGAGCGGCTGGTGTCCAGCAGCACCGCCACGCGTCCCGGCGTGCTGCTGACCTGCTGCAACTGCAGGCCCGGCTCCACCAGGAGGGCGGCGCCGGCCAGCAGGCCCAGCGCCCGCAGGCCCAGCAGCAGGCGGCGCGTGGCCCCCGGCGCGGTGCGCAGCGGTCCGGCCACCACCCACGCGGCCACGGCCAGCAGCACCACGGCGGCAGCGAGCACGGGCCACGGCCACGGTGACAGCGCCGTGATGCTCCAGTCGTTGTACGCGAGGTCCTGCGCGTCCACGGGTCACCGCCGCCGTTTCTTGAGGATGAACGGGATGTGCACCTGGTCCTCTTTGTAGTCCAGGCAGGTGGCGTACATGACCAGGTTCACGCCGAGCCGGAACGCGCGGTCGCGCTGCAGGTCGCCGCCGGGGACGACTTCATGCAGGTAGTAGCCAAAGTTGTCCCGCGCGTACGCGCCGCCGAGGTCATTGACGGTCAGCACCGCGGCCACCCGGTTGTCCACGGTGATGCCCCACAGGTCCGGGCTGTTCACCATCCGTCCTTCAGCGCGGTCCAGCAGGTAGAAGCTCTTGAACAGCACGTGCTCGCGCGGAATGACGTCCAGCGGACGGTTGGACGTGAGCGCGCCAAGTTCACGGCGGAAGCTGGCGGCGGCCCCGCGGTCCACCGCGCCGTCCACGCTGTCACACAGGATGAACCCACCAAACGCGAGATAACGCGCAAGCTTCTCCCGCGCGCGCGCGTCCAGCGGCGGGAACTCCCCGTCGGAGGTCCAGTACAGGAACGGCTGGTAGAACAGTTCGCGCGCGTCCGTGGTCACGGCGGTGGCGTCCGCGGCAACATCAATGGAGGTGCGCTTGGAGACCTCCCACAGCAGGCGGCGCATGGCCGTGGGGCGGGGATTCCAGTTCCCGCCGTGCTGGAGCTGGGCCACGGTGAAAGGGTTGTGACCGCCGGAGAGCGCGCGGGCCGCACCCGCGCCCAGCACCGCGGGGGTGGCGGCCAGCAACGCGCGACGGGTGAAGGCGCGGGACATGGGAGGGTCATACCAGCCGGGGGCGGCAGCCGCCCGTGGCCAGGGAACCGTGCGGGGAGGCGGGACGCTGCGCTGCTCGTCAACCTTCCGGAGTTGCCCGTGGGCGCGGCGCTCTGGGATGGTGGCCGCCATGCGCCTGCTGCTTTCCGCCACCGCCGTGCTGGTTGCCTCCACGCTTGCCCGGGCCGGCGGCCCGCCGCCCCGGCTGACGCAGCCAGGCTGGCTCCCCGCCAACGCGCGCGCGCTGGAGCGCCTCATCGCGGAGCGCGGCAGGAGCTCAGCCACGTGGGACGCGCACCACCGGCCGGTGGCGACGTTTGACTGGGACAACACCATGATGCGCCAGGACGTGGGGGACCTGATGCTGGCCGACGCGCTCCGACGGGGGACGCTGCGGGCGCCCCCTGGCGGGCAGTGGTCCGCGGTGTACGCAGCGCTGTCCGCTGCGGCGCAGCAGTCCCTGGCGCGCGCGTGCGGGGCCGCCGCCGAGCGCGATGGGCGGCTGCGCACGGACAAGGTGCCCGCGTGCGCGGATGAGATCCTGGCGGTGGCGCTGGACGGGCGCACCCGCGGCGGGGAGCCCGCGTACGCCACGCCGGATACGGACGCGCTGCACCACCCGTACGCGTTCTCCGCCAAGGTGTTCTGGGGCCAGCGTCACGCGGACGTCCGCGCGCAGGCGGCCGCGGCCCACCGCGCGGCGGAAAACGCGCCGGTGGGCGCCACCATGAAGGTGGGCAGCCGGGAGGCGCCGGCGTGGGTGCGCATCTACCCCGCCATGCGCGAGCTGGTGGCGGTGCTGCAGGCGGAGGGTTTTGACGTGTGGATTGTGAGCGCGTCCCTGCAGGCGGCGGTGGAGGCGGTGGCCGCGGACGTGGGTATTGCTGCGGACCACGTGGTGGGCGTGCGGCTGCAGGCGGAGCGCGACGGACGCCTGCTCCCGCGCCTGGAGAGCTGCGGTGGCGCCGTGGACGCGGTGATGACGTGGGGCACCGGCAAGCGCTGCCACATCCAGCGCGCCATCCTGGGCGCTCCGCCGGCCATGCAGCTGCAACCGTCGGCGGGTGCGCAGCGGGTGGCGCTGGCCGCCGGAGACACGGATGGCGACGTGGCCATGCTGCAGGACGCGGAGCTGCGCCTGGTCATCAACCGGCAGAAGCCGGCGGTGCTGTGCCGCGCGCTGGCCAACCGGGATGGGCGCTGGCTGGTGCAGCCCATGTTCCTGGACCCGCTTCCGCCCCGGGCCGAGCCGTACGCGTGCGCGGGCGTGCCGGACGCCGACGGGAAGCCGCTGCCGGACGTGGCCGAGGTGGTGGAGCCGCAGCGGCGCGTGGAGTAGCGTGAGCAGAGCGACGGAGGTGCAGCGCATGACGAGCGGGTCGGGCAGCCTGAAGCCGAGGGACGGTGCGCGGATTGACCTGCGGCTCCACGTCAGCTGGAGCGCCGGGTCGCTGCGCGGCGTGGCCGAGGCGTCCGACGTCTCCCCGCAGGGCCTGCGCATTGAGACGGACGTGGCACTGGACAAGGGCGCGCGCGTGGCGCTCAGCGTTGACACCGGGGAAGGCAAGCCGGCGGAGACGCAGGCTGAGGTGGTGTGGTGCCGCACGCACCAGACGCCCACCGGCCGCACCGTGCATGACGTGGGGCTGCAGCTGGCCACGGGCTGGTCGCATGACATGGGGAAGCTGGGCGCGGCGCTCAGCACGCTGTTCGCGCTGCAGGCGGAGAGTGATGCACGCATCCCCACGGCGCTGCCCGCGCGCCTGCCGGACGGGACGGGCGTGGAGCTGGTGGAGATCCAGATGGGCGTGCTGCGCTTCACCGGCGCGGAGGGGACCGCGCGCAAGGTGGACCGCGGCGCGGCCATGACGGTGGAGTTTGACGTTGAGGGGAGCACGCACCGCTGGCAGGGACGCGTGACCTGGCTGGCGGAGGGCGCCGGCGAGGGCGAGCGCGGGGCGGGGTTTGGCCTCACGCTGTCCGGGCTGGATGGCAACGCCAAGGCGCTGCTGGAACGCATCCGCCGGGGGCAGGCGCGCCCGGGTCCGATCCGCCTGTCCGCCTGACGGCAACCGTTACAAGCGATCCAGCAGAACTCGCGGCGCGCCCCGGTGCGCGCAGGGGTGGAGGCCCCGCAGCCCATGGGCGTGCTTGACGGCAAGACCGTGTTTGTGGCGGGCGGTGCCGGCAACATTGGCGGCGCGCTGGTGCGTGGGGCGCTGCGCGCGGGGGCGGCCCGGGTGCTGACGTGCAGCCGTGACACCGCGCGGTTTGAGCGGTTGCGCCGCTTTGTGGCGGACGCGGGCTTCATGGACGGGGACCGGCTGGTCACCTTGCAGGGGGACCTGGGCAGCATGGAGGGAGCGCGCGCGGTGTTTGACGCGGTGGTGGCGCAGGCGGGCGTGCCGGACACGGTGATGGCGTCGTTGGGCGGGGGGATGGCGCCGGCCACGCTGCTGGGGACGCCGGCGGCCACCTGGTACGGCGTGCTGCGCTCCAACCTCTCCAGCCACTTTCATGCGGCGCAGACCTTCCTGCCGGCCATGGTGGAGCGCCGCAGCGGCGCGTACCTGGTGGTGTGCGGGCACGCCGCGGACACGCCCACGCCGGAGGGCGGCGCGGTGGGTGCGGCGTCCGCTGCGGTGTTGATGCTGGCGCGCACGCTGCACGTGGAGAACCGGCGCTCCGGCGTGCGCGTGCGGCCGGTGGTGTTGATCACCGCACCGGAGTTGTGGGCCACCCTGCAGGGCACGCCGGGCGCCCACCGCGGGGATGACGTGGGCGAGTTCATGGCGCGCCTGGGCGGGGGGGATGATGCCGGGATGGATGGCGAGGTCATCCGCTATGTCACCGACTGGGCGAGCGCCAACGCGATGCTGCGCGCCTGAACCCCGGCCCGCGCACCGGCGGTGGGTGACGCCCTGCTTTGCCGTCCTTGACAGCACGCGAACGGCGCTGCAGATGGCCGCGTTCCAAATTCCAAGCGGAGCATCCATGCGCGTTGTCCCACTCCTTGTGGTGGTCACCCTTGCGGCCTGCGCCCCCGGCGCGGACGGGGCCGGTCACGGAGGCACCTCCTCGTCCTCCGGCGCCGCCACCGGTTCGTCGTCCTCATCATCATCGTCGTCGTCGGGCAGCGCCGTGGCGCCGCCCCAACTGCCTGCCCTGCTCCACACCACGGTGGCGCAAGACGTCAACCCCGACCCGCAGGTGGTGGAGGTGGACCTGGTGGCGTCCGTGGTGGAGCACGCCTTTGCGGACGGCCGCCTGACGCAGGCGTACGCCTACAACGGGCTCATTCCCGGGCCAACGCTGCAACTGCAGCGCGGCCAGCGGCTGCTGGTGCATTTCACCAACCAACTGCCGGAACCCACCACGATTCACTGGCACGGTCTGCGGATTCCCGACACGATGGACGGCACACCCATGACGCAGACGCCGGTGCCGCCGGGCGGGTCCTTCACGTATGACTTCACGCCGCCGGACGCCGGCAACTTCTGGTACCACCCGCATTACAACACGCCGCAGCAGATGGAACGCGGCCTGATGGGTGCCGTCGTCGTGCACGAGGACCCCGCGGTGGCATTTGACGCCGAGCGCATCATCTTCACGGATGACGTGCGGCTGGAGGCGGACGGGAGCCTGGCGCCGTTCCAGCAGTCCGGGATGGACGTCATGCACGGGCGCGGCGGCAACGTGCTGCTGCTCAATGGTGCGGAAGCGCCGCGGGCGCCGGTGACCGTCACGCGGGGCACGCAGGAGCGCTGGCGCGTGTTCAACGGGGCCAACGCGCGGACCATGTCGCTGTCGGTGGCGGGCGCCACCTTCGCGGTGTTTGGCACGGATGGCGGTCCGCTGCCGCGGCCACGCGTCCGCGCGCGCCTCTCCGTGGCGGCGGGCGAACGCTACGACGTGCTGGTGTACTTTGACGGAGCGCCGGGAAGCACCGCGGCGCTGCTGAGCCACGTGCTGGTGCTGGACGGCAACGGCAACGTGGTGGAGGAGGAGCGGGTGCTGCAGGAGTTCCAGGTGGCCACCGCGCCGGACGCCCCGCTGCGGGACATTGTGCTGCCGTCCTCCGCGGAGGTGACCCTGCCACCGGAGGGCCCGCCGGACCGCACCCTGGTCATCTCCGGGTACAACGACGGGACTGTGCACTTCACCATCAACGGCAGGTCGTTCCCTGACGAGGAGGCGTGGGAGACCACGCAGGGCACCACGGCGCAGGTGCGCATTGACAACCAGCTTGGCATGGAGCACCCGTTCCACTTCCACGGGCAGTTCTTCCGCGTGCTGGCACCTGCCGCCCGGGTGCGGTCCGACCCCGGGGTGAAGGACACCGTGCTGGTGGCCGGCGGCGAAACCGTCACGGTCCTGGTGGACTTCAGCAACCCCGGCCATTGGATGTACCACTGCCACATCCTGGAACACGCGGAGGCGGGCATGGGGGCGCACGTGACGGTGCACCCGGACGGGTCCGGTCACGCGCCCGGCACCGGGCATTGACCGCGGTCCCACCGCACCCGCGCACGGTCCGGCCCTGCCCCCGTCAGGCGCTTCTGCTATGTGCGGGCCATGACGACGCTGCCCCCGTTCCTGGAGACCCTGGCCCGCGGCCCCATGGTGTGCGACGGCGCCATGGGCACCTACCTGTACGAGAAGGGCGTGTTCATCAACCGCTCGTTTGATGAGCTGTGCCTCAGCGCGCCGGAGACGGTGACCAGCGTGCACCGGGACTACCTGGACGCGGGCGCGGACATCCTGGAGACCAACACGTACGGCGCTTCACGCGTGGCGCTGCGGCGCTACGGGCTGGAGGACAAGGCGGACGCCATCAACCGCGCCGCGGTCACGTTGTGCCGCAAGGTGGCCGGTACGCGCGCGTACGTGGCGGGCTCCATGGGTCCCAGCTACCTGGACGCGGAGGCCATGATCTCTGACACCACGCGCGGGCAGGTGCGTGACGCGTACGCTGCGCAGGCCACGGCGCTGTGCGAAGCGGGCGCGGACCTGTTGATGTTTGAAACGTTTGCGCTGGTGGCGGAACTGGAACTGGCGCTGGAGGCCACGCGGCACCTGCACATTCCCAAGGTGGCCCAGCTGCGGTTTGAGGAGAGCGGGCTGGCGCGGCAGGGCGCCACGCCGCGCCAGGTGGCCGAGCGGCTGCGCGCCGCAGGCGCCGACGTGGTGGGCGCCAACTGCAACGGCGGCCCGGAGATGCTGTTGCCGGTCATTGAGGCCATGGTGGGCGCGGGCGCACCGGTGTCCGTGCAGCCCAACGCCGGTCACCCGCGCGTGATTGAGGGACGCTACATGTACCTGTCCACGCCGGAGTACTTTGGCGTGTACGCGCGGCGCTTCCTCAAGGCGGGCGCCCGCATTGTGGGCGGGTGCTGCGGGACCACGCCGGCGCACATCAAGCGGGTGGCCGCCGCGGTGCGGATGATGAGCGGCGGGCGCGTGGAAGTGCGCGCGCGGCAGGACGTGGAGAGCGGGCCCATCGGGCGGCCGGAGACGGAGTTCGCGGGGCGCAGCCCGTTTGCGGCAAAGCTTGGGAAGAAGTTTGTGGTGTGTGTGGAGGTCTCGCCGCCATCCGGACTGGACACGGAGAAGACCGAGGACGCGGTGCGGATGCTGAAGTCCGCGGGCGTGGATGCCATCAACATCCCGGACGGGCCGCGCGCCACGGTGAAGATGAGCAACCTGCTGTTCGCTGCGCACGTGCAGGAGAAGCTGGGGGTGGAGACGCTCACGCACTTCTGCTGCCGGGACCGCAACCTGCTGGGCCTGGTGACCGACGCGCTGGGCGCGCACTTCGCGGGGCTGCGCAACCTTGTGGTCATCACGGGGGACCCGCCCAAGACGGGTGATTTCCCGGACGCCACGGCGGTGTTTGACCTGGACAGCGTGGGGCTGCTGCAACTGCTCAACCGCATGAACCGCGGCATTGATCCCGGCGGCAAGGAGATGAAACAGCAGACCTCGTTCGTGCTGGCCACCGGCGCTGAGCCCGCCGCCCTGGACTACGACCGCGAGGTGACGCGGTTGTCCCTCAAGAAGGAGGCCGGCGCGCACCTGGTGATGACGCAGCCGGTGTATGACCCGGAGGTGCTGCTCAAGTTCCTGGGGGACATCCGCGGGCTGAACCTGCCGGTGCTGGTGGGGATCCTGCCGCTGGCGTCTTCCCGCAACGCGGAGTTCCTGCACCGCGAAGTACCTGGCATGCAGGTGCCGGACGCCGTGCGCGAGCGCATGCGCAAGGCGGGGGACGCGGAGGCGGGCCGGCGCGAGGGCGTGCGCATGGCGCAGGAGACGCTGCGCGCGGTGCAGGCGCACGTGCAGGGCGCCTACATCATGCCGCCGCTGGGCCGGTACCGGATGGCGCTGGACGTGCTGGAGGGCCTGTGAAGGGCCCGGTGTACTGGCACCCGTGGCTGTACCAATCCGCCATGCGCCTGCTGTACGGCGCGCACGGCTACCATGAGCGCTACCGCGTGGTGGCCGCGCAGGTGCCGCCGGGTTGTGACGTGGTGGACCTGTGCGCGGGCGACGGGCGGCTGCGGAGCTACCTGCCGCCGGGCACGCGGTACCTCGCGGTGGACCAGAACCCGTTGCTGCTGCGCCCGCTGCAGGCGTCCGGCGTGCCCACGCTGGTGGCCAACCTGCGGGAGTCCGTCCCGGCGGGCGGCTGCGTGGTGATGATGGCGTCGCTCTACCATTTCATGCCCCAGCAGGCGGACCTGGTGCGGCGGTGCCTGGCCGCAGCGGGACGGCGCTTCATCCTCACCGAGCCGGTGGAGAACGTGACCGCGTCCCGGTCCGGGATCATCTCGCGCCTGTCTGCCTGGGCGTCCGACCCGGGCGATGGGACCAGCGGCCAGCGGATGGTGGCGGCGGACCTGGAGCGCCTGCTGGCGGACGTGCCGGGCGGGCGCGTGGTGCACCGGGCGCGGGAGTGGGTGCTGACCTGGGACCGCGGTTGACCCGCCCGTTCCATCCGTCTATCCGGATATACGGATGACGGACCTGGCCTCCTCCGTGGACCTGCTGGGCGCGTTGGCAGACCCCACGCGCATGCGCCTGCTGTGCCTGCTCACGGAGCATGAACTCACGGTGGCCGAACTGGTGGACGTCACGCGGGCCACGCAGTCACGCGTGTCCGCGCACCTGTCACGGCTGCGGGAGGCCGGCCTGGCCCAGGACCGCCGTGACGGGACCTCCACGTGCTGGCGCGCGGACCCGGAGCGGTTCCACGCGGGCGCCCGGACGTTGTGGGCCGCGCTGCGGCCGTCGCTGGCAGACGCGGCGCTGGCCGGTGACCGTGAGCGCTGCCGCGCGGTGCTGCGCGCCCACCGCGCGGCGCCCGGTTCCCTGGAGTCCTGGGCGGGTGAGTTGGAAAAGCACTATTCGCCGGGCCGGACGTGGGAGGCGCTGGCGCGCGCGCTCACCGCGCTGGTGAGCCTGGGTGACGTGCTGGACGCCGGCGGCGGTGACGGCGCGGTGGCACAGATGCTGGCGCCGCGCGCGCGGACGCTCACGCTGCTGGACCGCAGTGACGCCATGGTGGCCGCGGCCGCGCGGCGGCTGCACGCGCTGGCACACGTCCGCGCCGTCCCCGGTGACGTGGAGCAGATGCCGCTGCCGGACCGCGCGTTTGACCAGGTGCTGCTGCTCAACGTGCTCACGGACGTGGCGCACCCGGACCGCGCACTGCGCGAGTGCGCCCGCGTCCTCCGCCCCGGCGGGCGCCTCCTCGTGGTCACGCTGGCTGCGCACGCACACCGCGCGGTGGCCGCGGCGTACGGGCACACCCATCCGGGGTTCCGTCCCGCGGCGCTGGCGCGCTGGCTCCGCGGCGCGCGGCTCACCGTGGACAGCTGCGCGGTCACCTCACGTGAGACGCGCGCTCCCCGCTTTGAAGTACTTACCGCCGTGGCACACCGAGGTTCCCGATGAACACGCTTGAACAGCTCCTTGAGCAGCGCATCCTTGTCCTGGACGGCGCCATGGGCACCATGATCCAGCGGCACCGGCTGGGCGAGGCGGACTACCGGGCCGCGCGCTTCCACGCGCACGCACGGGACCTCAAGGGCAACAGCGACGTCCTGGTCCTCACCCGGCCCGACGTCATCCGCTCCATCCACCGGGAATACCTGGACGCGGGTGCGGACATCATTGAGACCAACACATTCGGCGCCAACGCCATTTCGCAGGCGGACTATGACCTGGCGTCGCTTTCCTACGAGATGAACGTGGAGGCGGCGCGCCTGGCGCGCGCGGAGGCGGACGCGGCAAGTGCGCGGGACCCGCAGCGGCGCCGGTTTGTGGCCGGTTCCATAGGGCCCACCAACCGCACGCTCTCCATCTCCCCGGACGTGAATGACCCCGCCCGGCGCGCGGTCACCTTTGACCAGGTTTGCAGCGCTTACGCGGACCAGGTCCGCGGGCTGCTGGACGGCGGCGTGGACGCGCTGCTGGCGGAGACCGTGTTTGACACGCTGAACCTCAAGGCGTGCATTGTGGCCATGGAGACGGTGTTCTCCGAGCGCGGCCGCCGCCTTCCGGTGATGTTGTCCGTCACCATCACGGACAAGAGCGGGCGCACGCTGTCCGGCCAGACGCTGGAGGCGTTCTGGGTCAGCGTGGAGCACGCGCGCCCGCTGTCGGTGGGTATCAACTGCGCGCTGGGCGGCCGCGAAATGCGCCCATTTGTGGAGGAACTCAACGCCATTGCGCCCGCGGTGTTTGTGTCCTGCTACCCCAACGCGGGCCTGCCCAACCCGCTGGCGGACGGCGGTTACGACGAGAAACCGGACGCCACCGGTGGCCTGCTGGGCGAGTTTGCGCGCAACCGCTGGGTCAACGTGGTGGGCGGGTGCTGCGGGACCACGCCCGCGCACATCCGCGCGGTGGCGCGCGCGGTGGAGGGCGTACCGCCGCGCCGCCGCCACCTGGATGCGCCGCGGGCCACCCGGTACGCCGGCCTGGAAGTGCTCACGCTGCGGCCGGACAGCAACTTCATCATGGTGGGCGAGCGCACCAACATCACTGGCTCCGCGAAGTTCGCCGAAATGGTGCGCAAGCAGGACTATGCCGCCGCGCTGGCGGTGGGCATGGAGCAGGTGCGCAACGGCGCCAACGTCATTGACGTCAACATGGACGAGGGGATGGTGGACGGCGTTGCCGCAATGACCACATTCCTCAACCTGGCGGCCACCGAGCCCGAGTTCGCGCGCGTCCCGGTGATGATCGACAGCTCGCGCTGGTCCGTGCTGCAGGCGGGACTGAAGTGCGTGCAGGGCAAGCCCATTGTGAACTCCATCAGCCTCAAGGAGGGCGAGGCGGAGTTCCTGTCCCGCGCGCGCACGGTGCGGACCTACGGCGGCGCGGTGATCGTGATGGCGTTTGATGAACAGGGCCAGGCGGATACGACGGAGCGCAAGGTGGCCATCTGCCAGCGCGCCTACCGCCTGCTCACCGAGTCCGCGGGCTTCCCGCCTGAGGACATTGTGTTTGACCCGAACATCCTCGCGGTGGCGACGGGAATTGACGAGCACAACGGGTTTGCCCAGAGCTACCTGGAGGCGGTGCGCATCCTGAAGGGGACCTGTCCCGGCGCCAAGATCTCCGGCGGTGTCAGCAACCTCTCGTTCTCGTTCCGGGGCAACACCGCGGTGCGCGAGGCCATGCACGCCGCGTTCCTGTTCCACGCCATCCGCGCGGGGATGGACATGGGAATTGTCAACGCGGGCCAGCTGGTGGTGTACGAGGACATTGAGCCCGAGCTGCGCACGCGCGTGGAGGACGTGCTGTTCAACCGCCGGCCTGACGCCACCGAGCGCCTGGTTGAGATTGCCGAGCGGGTGAAGGGCTCCGGCAAGAAGAAGGAGGCGGACGAAGCGTGGCGCAGCGGCAGCGTGGAGGAGCGGCTGCGGCACGCGCTGGTGCACGGGGTGGTGGACTTCATTGAGCGGGACGTGGAGGAGGCGCGGGTGAAGCTGGGGCGGCCACTTGACGTGATTGAGGGCCCGTTGATGGACGGCATGAAGGTGGTGGGGGACCTGTTTGGCGCGGGGAAGATGTTCCTCCCGCAGGTGGTGAAGAGCGCGCGCGTGATGAAGAAGGGCGTGGCCGTGCTCACGCCGCACCTGGAGGCCGAAAAGGCCGCGGGCGGAGGACGGTCCGCGGGCCGGCTGCTGCTGGCCACCGTCAAGGGCGACGTGCATGACATTGGGAAGAACATTGTGTCCGTGGTGCTGGCATGCAACGGCTGGGAGATTGTGGACCTGGGCGTGATGGTGCCGTGTGACCGGATCCTTGATGAGGCGGTGGCGCAACGCGCGGACATGGTGGGGCTGTCCGGACTCATCACGCCGTCACTGGATGAGATGAGCCACGTGGCGCGGGAGATGGAGCGCCGCGGGATGAAGCTCCCGCTGCTGATTGGCGGCGCCACGACGTCACGGCAGCACACGGCGGTGAAGATTGCACCGGAGTACTCCGCGCCGGTGGCGCACGTGCTGGACGCAGGCCGCGCGGTGGGCGTGCTGGGCGCGCTGCGTGACCCGGCGCAGCGCGAGGTGTTCAACCGGGAGAACCGCGCAGAGCAGGAGGCGATGCGCGAGTTGCACCGCGGCAGGCAGGAGCGGCCACTGGTCAGTTTGGCGGAGGCGCGCGCCAACCGGGCCAAGCTGAACTTTGATGGGGACGTGGTCCCCGTGCCGGCCCAGCTGGGCCTGCGCGTGCTGGACGACGTGCCGCTGGCCGAGATTGCGCCGTACATTGATTGGCAATTCTTCTTCACGGCGTGGGAGCTGCGCGGGCGTTTCCCGGAAATCCTGCAACACCCCGAATACGGTCACGCCGCGCGCGAGCTGCACGACCACGCCCTTGCGCTGCTGGACCGCCTGGTGCGCGAGCGGCCGGTGCGCGCGCGCGCCGCGTACGGCCTGTGGCCCGCCGCCGCGGACGGGGATGACGTTGTCCTGTTCCACGACAAGGAACGCGCGCGCGAGCTGTGCCGCTTCCCGGCGCTGCGGCAGCAGGCCCAGCGCACTGACGGTGAGCCCTACCGTTCGCTGGCGGACTTTGTGGGACCGCGGGACTACGTGGGCGCGTTTGCGGTCACCGCGGGCCTGGGCGTGGAACAGATGGCCCGCGCGTTCCAGGCCGCGCATGATGACTACAACGCCATCCTGCTCAAGTCCCTGGCGGACCGGCTGGCGGAGGCACTGGCCGAAATGCTCCACCAGCGCGTGCGCCGGGAATGGGGCTACGGAACAGCGGAGTCCTACTCGCCCGCGGAGCTGGCCGACGAGAAGTTCCGCGGCATCCGGCCGGCGTTTGGCTACCCGGCGTGCCCGGACCATTCCGAGAAGCGCACGCTGTTCCGCCTGCTGGAGGCAGAGCGCCTGGGCATGGCGCTGACCGAGAGCTGCGCGATGACCCCCGCCGCCAGCGTCAGCGGCCTGTACCTGCACCACCCGTCCGCGCGGTACTTCAACCTGGGCCGCGTGGGCCGCGACCAGGTGGAGGACTATGCGCGCCGCAAGGGCGTGCCCGTGGTTGATGTGGAGAAATGGCTGGCGCCCAACCTGGGTTACGAGCCCTGATCCCCGTCACGGAGTGAAGGTCACCGTCAGCTCGCCCCACCCGCCCGGCTGCATGTCCACCTTTTCCGTGCGCCGCACCTTGAGGTCCGGGTTCTCCAGGGTGAGCGTGTGCTTGCCCGGCGTGAGGCGCAGCGGCTTGAGCGGCGTTCGCCCGATCTTGCGACCGTCAACCCAGACGTTGGCCCACGGGGTGATGGTCAGGGTGAGCGTGGCCATGTCCGCGTCGGCAACCGCGGGGGCGCTGGCCGCTACCCGCCGCGGCGGTGCGGCCTGCTTCTTGGCCGCTTTCTCCGGCGCAGCGGCCTTGGCCGGCGCGGGTGACGGGGAGGCCGCCTTGGCGGGCGCGGCTACCGGCGTGGCGGGTGGTGGTTGCTCCACGGCGGCCAGCGGGTCCGCCGCCGCGGCCACCGGCGCCACCGGCTTCTGCAGGAACCGCAACCCGGCCAGCACGCCCACTCCGCCCAGCAACGCACCGACGACCGCGATGGCCGCGGCGGGTGGACCGCGCCGCGCGGGCGCGGGCTGGTGCGCCAGGTCCGCGTGGAGCAGTTCCTCCTCAAGCGCGCGCGCGACCGCCTTGCGCCGGCCCGTGGTGGAGCGCGCGGGCTTGGCGGCAGCCGGCGGTTGCGCGGTGGGCGCCGCGGCAGGCGTCACAACGGGCGCCGCGACAACGGGCGGCGCGACGACAGGCGGCGCGACGACGGGCGGCGCGACGACGGGCGGCGAGGGTTGCGCGGGCTCCACACGGACGGCGGGCGCCGGGGCCGGC
Source organism: Deltaproteobacteria bacterium (assembly GCA_016218805.1). Lineage (GTDB taxonomy): Bacteria > Myxococcota > JACRCW01 > JACRCW01 > JACRCW01 > JACRCW01. Next base: position 30,752 of record JACRCW010000012.1, read on the forward strand.
GGAGCCTCCAGGAAGGGCGCCGTGACCTCGTCAGGCGTGGCGGGCGGGGAGATGCCGTAGGCCGGCGGCGGGAGCGGGGCGGGTGGCGCCGCCAGGGGCGCGGGTTCCGGGGGTGGTGCCGGTGCCGTGGCCGCGGCGGGACCGGCCGCCAGGAACTCGGCCTCGCGCGCGGCCTCGTCGTCCGTGGGCAGCGCAACGGGCACGGGCCCGGCGGCGGGCGCGGGCTCCGCGGGTGCGGGTGCGGGCGCGGGGGCGGCCGGGGCTTCCGGGACAGCGGGCGGCGGCCCGAACGACGGGATGGACCAACCCGCGTCAAACGACGGCGCGGGCGGTGCGGAGACCGGTTCAGGCACCGCGGGAAGGCGTGTCGAGGTGGGAGAAACCGCGCCAGCCGGCGTGACGGGCGCAGGGGCCGCCTCCGGCGCGGGCACTGCGCTCATGCGCGGGGACGACACGGTCCGCGGTGCGGCCGCGTCAGTGACGGGCGAGGCGGCCGGCGCAGGCACAGCTGGGGACGGCGCGGGGGCCGCCTCCGCCACCGCCGTGATCCGCGGCGATGACACCGTCCGCGGGGCCATACCGTCGATGATGGGGGGCAGGCGCGGCGCGGACACCGCGGGGGGAGACGGCAGGTCCGGCAGCGCAAGCGCCCGCGGCGCCGATACGGAGGGGACGGGTGCCCGCGGGTCCACGACGGGCGCGGCCCGCGGCATGGACGCGCCGGGCGGCGGAGCGGTGGGCGGCGGCACCGGCTTGTCCACGACGGGTGCGGCGCGCGGCATGGAGGCACCGGGAGGTGGCGCGGCGGGCGGCGGCACCGGCTTGTCCACGACGGGTGCGGCGCGCGGCATGGAGGCACCGGGAGGTGGCGCGGCGGGCGGCGGCACCGGTTTGTCCACAATGGGTGCCAGGCGCGGGTTGGAGAGAATGGGCCCCACGTTGACGGGGAGGCCCTGCCCCGCTCCCAGCGGCGCCAACACGCGGCGCAGCGCTTCAATGAGCGGGTGGTTGCTGGGGAACAGCGTGCACAACCAGCGGCTCACGGAGGCGTGCAGCGCCATCCCGCCCAGCATGGCCATGGCGCCGTCCCATTGCTCCTTGAGCTCCAGCGCATCGGCGGGCCGGTGGTCCACCACGGGACTGGTGGCCAGCATGACCAGGTGGGCCAGCGGCTCCGGCACGGTGGGCTGCACCTTGCGCGGGTCAAACCCATCCGCGGGCACCGCGCCCTGCGGCATGACGCCGGAGAGGACCACGTGCATGAGCACGCCCGCCTGACCCACGTCAGCGCGCGGGCTGCGCGCCGCCCACGCCGGTTGCTCCAGCAGGCTCTGCGCCAGGGCCAGCCCCGCGTCGCACAGCTGCGTGCGCCCGTCGAACCCCAGCCACAGGCTGTCCGCGCGGAACGCCCCGTGACAGAACGGCACCGGCTGGCCGGAGGCATCCCTGAGGCCGTGCAGGGCCGCCAGCCCGCCCAGGGCTTCGCTGATGAGCCGGCCGGCCACGCCCACCGACGGCATCACGCCGGCCTCACGCATGCGCGCCACCGCGCCCGCCAGGGGCATGCCGTCCCGCCACGGGTACCAGGCGGTCACCGCGCCGGGTTGCACCGCGTGCTCCAGAACGGGCATGGCGTCCGGTGACACCAGCGTTTCAGCGCGGGCCATGGCCTGCTGGATGAGCGGCAGCGCGTCCGGGGCAAAGGCCTCCCGGATGCTGCGCTGCAACAGCAGGTCCGCGCCGGAACCTCCTTCGGGGAGGGCCAGCGTCATTCCGGGAAGCAGCGGTAGAAGTTCCCTGTGGCCCAATCGATCAACCTGCTGTGTAGACGCGCATCCGGCGTTCTACCTCGACGGGGCCGCTGCGTACCACGGGGCGGGCGCGCCCCCCCGGCGCGCCCTCCGTGGCCGCGTGGGAGTTTCAGCGGTGGAACCCGCGCGCGCGCGGCGGGGGCGGCGGCTCCGGACTCACGGTGGGGACGCACGCCCCGCCGTCAGCGTCCACGCCACCGCCGCGGCAGTTGCAGTCACACGGCGGACAGGTGGCGCCCGGTTCACACGCCGGGCACGCGCACGCGCAGTCCGTCCCGCCGCCGCCGCCGGATCCGCCGTCCCAGTCCGGATCCACGGGGAAGGCACGCTGGCAGACGCCGCTGCGGCAGTCTGAGGTGCCGCCATCCGGGTCCACCCAGCACGGCATGCCCAGCCCGTACCACTGGCAGAGGTTGGCCGTGTCCGCCACGCACGTGGTGGCCTCCAGGTGGGCGTAGCACGGGTCGGGCGCCATGCCGCCGTCTTCGGCGGGGCAGGCGCAGTCACACGGCGGGCAGGTGGTGCCGGCCTCGCACGCCGGGCAGGCGCAGGTGCACGCCGTCCCGCCGGAACCGGCGCTCCCACCGCCCGTCCCGCCGCTGCCGGTGGAACCACCGCCGGTGGAGCCGCCTCCCGCGGATCCTTCTGACGAGCAGCCGCACGCGCACGGCGGGCACGACGTCCCCGGCGCGCAGTCCGGGCAGTTGCAGGTGCAGGTGGCGTCGCCCGCGCAGGTGGTACCTGGCTCGGAGATGCAGGTGCAGCCGCAGGGCGGGCATTCCTCGCCGGGGGCGCAGTCCGGGCACGCACACGTGCACGTCCCGCCGCCGCCGCCCCCACCACCGCTGCCGCCGCCGCCGCTGCCGCCACAGGCGCATTCGCACGGCGGGCAGTCACCGCCAACCGGGCAGGCCATGGGACAGGCGCACTGGCACTCCGATCCGCCCGGGTTGGCGTAGCAGGAGCCGGTGGCGCACGTGGTGGAACCGGGGGCGCAGGCCATCCCGTACGCCGCCCACGCGCAGGTGTTGGCCGTGTCCGCGGTGCAGGAGGTCTCGTCGCCGTGGGCGGCGCACGGGTCCGGCGTGCGGCACACGCCTGCCGGACAGTCCGTACAGGCCGCGTCGGTGGCCACCCACTCGCAGGAGGCCGTGGTGCAGTCCGTTTCTGCGCGGTTGTCCGAGCAGGGGTCCATGCTGTTGTAGGTGGCCACGCCCGCGCGCGCCGTCCCGGATGACCCGCCCGAGGATGACGAACCCGTCCCGCCCGAGGATGACGACGAGCTGGCGCCACCCGTGGAAGAGGATGAGGAAGAAGAAGAACCGTTCCCGCCCACACAGCCCGCCAGGCTGGCAGCCGCGAGCGAAAACCCGAACCATATGGAAATGCGCATGCCCACCTCCCGAACCGGGCTCCACACCCGGGCCGCGCAGCCTAGCGCACGCCAAGGGGCCCGACGATCCCATGCCTGCGCTGGACGTGACGTCAGGGTTCGGTGTTCCAGTTCTCCAGCTCGGCCTTGAGGTCCTTCATGAACCGGTCCGCGGTGGCACCGTCCACAATGCGGTGGTCAAACGACAGGGCCAGGATGGCCATGGGCTTGATGCCAATGACATCGCCCGCGGCCGTTTCCATGACCACGGCGCGCTTCACCACCGCGCCCACGCCCAGGATGGCCACCTCCGGCTGGTTGATGATGGGCGTGCCAAACAGGCTGCCAAACACGCCGGGGTTGGTGATGGTGAAGGTGCCGCCCTTGATTTCATCCGCCTTGAGGCGCTTCTTGCGCGCGCGCGCGGCCAGTTCGTCAATGGCGCGGGCCAATCCGCGCAGGTTGAGGTCCTGCGCGTTGGGCACCACCGGGACAATGAGCCCGTCCTCGCCCAGGTCCACCGCCAGCCCCAGGTGCACGTCCTTCTTGAACGCAATGCTGTCCCCGCGGACCTCCGCGTTGACGTACGGGTGCCGGCGCAGCGTCCGCGCCACCGCCGCGGCAATGAACACCGTGTACGTGAGCCCCACGCCCTCGTCGCGCTTGAAGGCCTCCTTGTGCTTCTCCCGCATGCGGGCCACCGCGGAGAAGTCCACCTCCCAGATGGTCTGCACGTGCGCGGACGTCTGCTTGCTGCGCACCATGTTGTCCGCAATGAGGCGCCGGATCGTCGTCATCGGCACCAGTTCTTCGCGGGTGGGGCGGGCGGGCCCCTTGGGCACCGTCCCCGTCGGGACGCGCGGCATCTCCAGCGTGGGATTCTCCTGGAATCCCGCCGGAGGCACCGGCACCTGCCGCCCGGCCACGTCACTGCCGTTGACCGGCGCGCCCGGGCGGGACCGGCGCGCTTCTGCATACGCCAGGATGTCCTTCTTGCTGATGCGCCCGTTGAACCCCGTCCCACCCACACCACGGAGTTCGTCCGCGGGAATGCCTTCGTCCCGGGCAATCTTGCGCACCAGCGGGCTGTACCAGAGGCGGCCCTGCGGCGCGCTCGTCGTGGCCACCGCCAGGCCTGGCGCAGCAGCAGCAGCAGCAGCAGCAGCAGCAGCCGGGGCGGGCGTGGGGCGCGACGGCGCGGGCGCTGCGGCTGCCGCGGGTGGCGGAGCTGCCACCACAGGACCGTCGCCAATCACGGCGATCACCGTCTTGATCGGGACAGTCTTGCCCTCGGCCACCCTGATGTCCTGCAGGATGCCATCGGCTGGGGACGGCAACTCCGCCTCCACCTTGTCGGTGGAGACCACCAGCAGGTCCTCGTCGCGCTTGACGCGGTCGCCCACCTTCTTGAGCCAACGGACAATGGTCCCTTCGGCAATGCTCTCACCGAGCTGCGGCATGATGACGTCTGCCATGGCGTTGTTCTCCTGCGCTGCGTCTTAACGGGTGGGGGGGAAAGGGCACAAGGTGGCGGTCAGTAGGCGTGCAGCTCGCGGGCGGCCTTCACCACGTCGTCCACCTGGGGGAGGAAGAACTTCTCCAGCGTGGGCGCGTACGGCACGGGAATGTCCGGCGGCGCCAGGCGGCGCACCGGGGCGTCCAGGTACTCAAACGCCTCCTCGTTGATGATGGCGGTGATCTCACCCGCGGGCCCGCCGGTGAGCGTGGCCTCGTGCAGCACCAGCACCTTGTTGGTGCGCTTCACGCTCTCCGCAATGGCCGCGCGGTCCAGCGGCAGCAGCGTGCGCAGGTCCAACACCTCCACGTTGATGCCCTCCCCGGCCAACACCTCCGCCGCGTCCGTGGCCACCCAGCGCATGGCGCCGTACGTGATGATGGACAGGTCCTTACCCGCCCGCGCCACCGCCGCCTTCCCAATGGGCACCACCCAGTCCCCGTCGGGGATGTCCTCCTTCACGCGCCTGTAGAGGAACTTGTGCTCCAGGTAGATGACCGGGTCGTCGTCCCGGATGGCGGCCTTGATGAGCCCCTTGGCGTCAATGGCCGTGGATGGCGCCACGATCTTCAGGCCCGGCGCGTTGAGGTACGCGCTCTCCGGGTTCTGGCTGTGGAACGGGCCGCCGCTGACGCCACCGCCGCACGGTCCGCGGATCACCATGGGCACGCCCACGCCCCAGCGGTACCGGCTCTTGGCCGCGTAGTTGACGATGATGTCGTGCGCGCACGCCATGAAGTCAATGAACTGCATTTCCGCCACGGGCCGCATCCCCATGAACGCGCTGCCTATGGCCGCACCGATGATGGCGCTCTCACTGATGGGGGTGTCCACAATGCGGTCCGGACCGAACTCATCCAGGAAACCCTTGGTCACGCGGAACGCGCCGCCGTACGTGCCCACGTCCTCACCCAGGATGAACACGCTGCCGTCCCGCTGCATCTCCTCACGGAGACCGGCGCTCAGCGCCTCAATATACGTCATCACCGCCATGGTCCGTTCCTCTCAGTCCGCGTACACGCGGCGCCGCAGCGCGGCCGAGTGCACCACCGGCAGCGCCTCCGTGTGCGCCACCGCCTCATCCACCTGCTGCCGCGCGCGCGCCGCCGCGGCCTCCAGCTCCGTGCGCGCCACGCCCAGCTCAACCAGGCGCGCCTCCAGCCGCGGCAGCACGTCCACCGCGTCGCGCGGGATGGTCTCCTCCATCAGCTCCGCCGTGGTGAACCCGCCCAATCGCGGCGTGCGGCACTCCAGCAGCGTGGCCCCGCCGCCATCACGCGCACGCTGCACCGCCTCGCGCGCCGCCAACCACACCGCCTCCACGTCCGTGCCGTCCACGCTCTTCCACGGCAGCCCGTACGCCTCACCGCGGGAGCCCAGCTCCACCACGGGGGACGTCTCCGCCACCGGCTGGCTGAACGCCATCCCGTTGTTGTTGCACACCAGCACGTAGGGCAGCCCGTGCGCCGCGGACAGGTTGAACACCTCGTGCGCCGTGCCCGTGCCCATCACCCCGTCCCCAAAGAACCCCATGGCCACGCGCGGCTGCCGCCGCAGCTTGAACGCCATGGCAATGCCGGCGCCCACCGCCAGGTTGCTCGCCGTGCTCCCCAGTGACGGCGTGGTGCGCGACACCACACTCCCCAACGCGCCCCCATTCACCGCGCCGGCAAAGTGCGCAAACACCTCCGCCAACGGCATCCCCCGGCACAGGTGCACGCCCAGCTCGCGCGGTGTGGGGCTCGCCCAGTCCTCGTCAGTCAGGTGCGCCACCGTGGCCACGCTCACCGCTTCCTGCCCGCGCGACGGGTGCAGCGTGCCCGTCCACCGCCCGCCAGAACGCAGCCGCGCCATGAGGCGCTCCTCGGCGGTGCGCACCAGCACCATCCGCCCGTGCAGCGCGCGCAGCGTCTCCATGCCCACCGCGGAGGCCACCGCGCCCCCACCGCCACGCCCCACCTTCGCCAGGGCTGACCTCGCCATGAACACCCTCCTCACATCGGCGGTACGGCGGGGCGCTTCTCCCCGGCGTACACGCCTCCCATTGCGCTTTCGCCGCGCGGCTGCGGCATGGGCAGCACCTTGTCCACGCACTCCGTCAGCAGCCCCTGGATCTGCGCGCGCATCTCGTCGCGCTCCGCGCGCGTGGGCGCGTTTGGCAGCGTGTCCAGTTGCGCTTCGTACCGGGCCAGCGGGTCCTGCTGCTTCCACCGCTCCACCAGCTCCCGCGGGACGTAACCCGCGTCGTCATGCTCGGCGTGGCCGCGGATGCGGAAGGTCACCGCCTCCATAATCACCGGGCCCTCACCACGCTGGCACATGGCGCGCGCACGCCGCGTGGCCCACAGCGCCTCCAGCACGTCATTCCCGTCAAAACGGATGCCCGGACACCCGTACGCGCGCGCCTTCAGCACAAACTGGCTGATGGGCGTCTCGCGGTGATTGGGCGTGGAATACGAATACCCGTTGTTTTCAATGATGCACACAAACGGCAGCTTCTTCACCGCCGCCAGGTTCATGCCTTCATGGAAGTAGCCGTTGGTCTGGCCGCCGTCCCCAATCCACGTGAACGCCACCTGGTCCGGCCGCTTCTGCAGCTTGATGGCCAGCGCCGTGCCCACCATCACCTCCAGCAGCGCGCCCAGCATGCTGGTGGTGATGACAATCCCCTTGGAGAGGTCGCCAAAGTGCGTGTTGACGTCGCGCCCCATCGTCGGGCCGGACGCCTTGGCCATGTACTGCGCCATGATGTCCTGCGGAGACACGCCGCGGACCATGAACACGCCCAGGTTGCGGATCATGGGCCCAACAAGATCCTGCTTCAGCGTGGCGTACCCCGTCCCCACGCTGGTGGCCTCCTGCCCCAGCGACCGGTACAGCCCGCCGACGATCTGCCCCTGCCGGTAGAGCACCGTCAGGCGCTCCTCCAGCAGCCGGTTCAGGTTCATGAACCAGTACAGATCGCGCAGTTCCTGCGACGAGAAGGCAAGCGGGTCGTACGGCTTCTGGCCGGCCGTGGGTTCGGCCATGCGGGGCTCCGTGGGGGGTTGAAAGGCGCGGGCGGTCTATAGGGCGGCACCTGTCCGTGCAAGTAGGACCGGCTTCTGTGCCGGTCGCCGGCCCGGGTGACTCCACCACCTCTTGGGACGCGCCCTGCACCCATTGACGGGCTGCGTCGTGTCCTGCGCCTTTGCACCCGCAGCCCCTTCCCGCCGCTCAACCACCGCCTCGTTTGCTGCGGTCCACCGCCGGTCGTCGCCTTCATCCGCCACGGCGGCCGTCACACCCCGGCGCACCACTCCCGCCATAATCACGTGATTTGTGTGTCTCACGAATGAGACACATTCAACATCTCTCTCTCAACCGGAGAATATTCTCAATTGACGGACCACCCGTCACGGCCTACGGCGTAAGGGCGACAAATCCGCCGCATACTCCGACGCGCGTCGGCGCGGCGCTTGGGTGGGAGAACAACATGCCCCGGCACTTGAGCCCCCTGGCTCACAAGGATGATCGGCCGTGACCGCGCCGCCCGACGATGCCGCGGAGCCGGAAGAAGAACCGCTGTGCAAAGACGCCGTGTGCCGCCTGGCGGCGCGCGCCGCGCATGACCTCAACAACCTGCTCAGCGTCATCCTCGGACAGACGGAACTGGCGGCCCTTGGGTTGGCGCCCGGTCACCCAGCGCACCACCAGCTCAGCCAGGTGCGTGACGCCACGCTCCGGTGCACGCGCGTCACCAACGACCTCGCGGCGCTGGCCCGGTCCCCCCGCGTGCTGGACATCAACGCCACGGTGGACAGCCTCCTCCCAGGCCTCCGTAGCCTGGTTGGCGACGACGTGGCCCTGGCGTGGCTCCCCGGCACACGCGTCCGCCCGGTCAGACTGGACCCTGCGCAACTGGCGCAGGTCATGATGGGACTCTGCTCCCATGCGAAGAAAGCCTCCCTATCCGGAGGTCAACTCACGCTGGAGACGCGCAACGCTTCTCTGGCGCGGACGCTCTCCGCCGTGCCGGACGCGGTTCCTCCCGGGGAATACGCCGTTCTCTCCATCCGCGACACCGGGCGCGGCATCCGTGCGGAGGAATTGCCCGGATTGTTTGAACCCGCATTTACATTGGAAGCACCGGCCGACCACGCGGGCCCTGGACTGCCCACGGTCTATGCCGTCCTCAAGCAGAATGACGCCTTTCTCCAGGTCAGCAGCGCACCCGGCGCGGGGAACACCGTCTCCATCTATTTCCGGGCCAGCCCGGCGGCGGTTGAGTTCCCTCCCGGGGCGGCGGAGCACCGGGTTGCGCGCGGTCATGGGACCCTGCTGCTCGTTGATGACGAGCCGGCGATTCTCGCGGCGAGCAAACTGGTGCTGGAACAACTGGGCTACACGGTCCTGGCAGCCGGCACGCCGGAGCTGGCCATGGCGCTGGCGGCGCAGCACGCCGGTGACATTCACCTGTTGGTCACCGATTTCCGGTTGCCCGGAATGAATGGAGGCGAACTGGCTGCGCAGCTGCGCACCTCCCGCCCGGAACTGCGGTGCGTCATCATGTCCGGACTTCCGTCCGGCGTCGTCGGCCAAGCGGGAGGTGACGCGGGGGGCAGGGTGCTGGAGAAGCCGTTCACCCGGGAAACGTTGGCGGCCGCCGTCCGCGAAGCGTTGGCAGCGCGGCGCTAGCTGACCCACCCGGCGCCGTCCACGGTGGATAGGGACCCATGCCCGCAACGGCGCGCGCGCGCCGCGGCCGGCAAGAGGGTTCAATTGTCTGTGATTTCGGCAGGACGGTGGAAGTCGCGCATTCGCGCTTGACTTGGTTACCTGACGGAACATTTGACGCAAGAACACGCAAATTACCCCCCGATCGGGGGGTTTCCTTGGAGACCGTTCTGTGCGTGTCGCAGGGGATGGGGAATAGGGTGGATTGAAATCCAACTTAATCATTGACAGAGAAGCCGCCGGTCCCGTAGATAGGCCGGCATCAGCCCCGGGGGGTCCCGTGAGCCACGTTGTAGACCAGTTCGGCAGGAGCACCGAGGCACTCGCCCCGGCGCGCGCGGGTGGCAACTGGGGTTTGGCAGCCGCTGCATTGCCAACAGATTAGACGCGCCGCCCCCGAGCCCGAGCCGGGGAAGGAGATGACATGGCCAAGGACGAAGCATTCAATGACAACGTCACGCGGCTCACCCGGGTCGCGGAGCAGATCCTTGATGACCCAGAACTCCTCGAGGGCTACCTCGATGTCGGCGGCCTCAAGGAGGACCTGGAGAACATCAAGGGCCACGGCGTGGACGCGGCGGCCGCCAACCAGGGACATAGCCAGAAGCGCGGTGACGGGAAAGGCGCCACCACCGAAGCACTGATGGCGTTCCTGCAACTGCAGAAGGACTACGCGGACGTGATGAGCATCGTGCAGGCGGTCCACGGTGATCTCAAGGAAGCCGGGGCTTCCCAGTCAATGCTCGCCCGCGTCCAGGCCATCCTGGAGGATGAGACCCAGACTACGCTCACCAACCAGGGCAACGACGGAAAACGCTCCGCCCGCAAGGTGCGCGCGCACGACACCATCCGCGCTGAGATTGAGAAGGACGGCAAAGCACTCCTCGCATTCACCGAGATCCACGAGCGGCTCCTCAAACGCCGTGTTCCGCTGGAGCGAATGAAGAAGCTTGCTTCGGATGCCGAGGACCTTGACGGGAAGCTCGGCGTCCGCCTGATCAAGAAGGGCGCCGCCAAGACCGCCACCGCGGAGGAGAGGGAAGCTGTGGCAAAGCAAAAGGGTTCTCCTGACAATTGGGTGAGGCACGTCGTGGCTCCGTAGTGAGATATCATGCAGGAACCGGGGTCTTGTGGACTGATTGGAGAACAAGACCAGAGCAGCAGAGGAATATCATTGCAATGAGATTGGCTGCATTGTGGA
>JACRCW010000079.1 GCA_016218805.1 Deltaproteobacteria bacterium
AACATTGTCAAGACCGATCCCAGCCGCACCCTGGGCGTCCCCAACACCCGCAAGCGTGCGGGCGGTGACCGCAAGTACTTGATTCACCTCATGACTGGAGCCCTCATCATGTAAGGCCTGTCAGAATGCGACCGCCCTGCATGGCGCTGGGGCTGGTGCTGCTGCGCCCGCTGGTTCCGTTCCTGGAGGGCTTCTCCACGCTGGCGGTGCTGGGCGCCGGGCTGGCCTGGGGGGCCATCTCGCTTTCCAAGTCGCCCGCCGCGGTGCTGGGCCTGGTCACGGAGACCCGGTCGCGGGGGCCGTTGACAGAGTATTCGCTGGGCATGGTGGTGGTGTTTGATGTGTTGGTGCTGTTGGTGTTCAGCGTGTGCCTGGCATTGGGCGGGTCACTGATGGACCCCGAACAGGCGCTGTCACTGGACCAACTCCGGGCCCTGGGGCACGAGCTGCTTGCTTCCACCGCCGCGGGAACCACGCTGGGGCTGCTGGTGGCCGCCTGGCTGTGGGCCGTGCGGGGCGAGCGCCTGCTCTCCATTGTGGTGCTCTCCTACGCGGCCACCGCCTTCTGCCGCTACTTCCACTACGACACGCTGCTCGTGTTCATGCTGGCGGGTTTTGTCGTCCAGAACGTATCGCGGCAGGGACGTGCGCTGGTCCACACGGTGGAGCAGGTGTCCTCCGGGGTGATGGTGCTGTTCTTCGCCACCGCGGGCGCGTCCTTGGATGTGGACGCGCTGCGTGCCTCCTGGGTGGCTGCGTTGGCGCTGGTGGGGCTGCGCATGGGGCTGACCTGGGTCGGCTGCCAGCTGGGGCACCGGTGGGCGAAGGATCCCGCGCCCGTGCGCGCCTATGGGCACCTCGCGCTCATCCCGCAGGCGGGGGTCACCTTTGGTTTGTTGTCGGTCATGGCGGTGCAGTTGCCGGCACCGGTGGGCACCGGGCTGGCGGGGCTGGGGATTGCGTTGGTGGCCGTGAACCAGCTGCTGGGCCCGGTGCTGTTCAAGTGGGGTCTTGCCCGGGCGGGTGAGCTCGGGACCGCGCCGCCCCCCGCGGAACCCGCCGCCGAGTGAGCTGCGGGAGCCGGCGCGGCCTCACCCCGGTTCGTCCGCGGCCGTGACCAGCCGGGCATCCAGGGCGCGCAGCAGTTCCTCCCCGGACTCCGCGCTGAGGCTACCGTCACGTACAAAGCCCAGCACGCGGTCCTTCTCAATCACCAGCAGCGCGCGCGCGGCCCACTGTTCCTCCTCGGCGCGCACCGCTTCGGCCGGGACGGCCAGCAGGCGCTGTTCGGCGTCATTGCGCCGCGCAACCCACTCCGCGCGGAGCTTCTCCGCCACGCCGGGATGGATGGCCCGGTCCGCGGCAAACCGCTCCAGCGCCTCCAGCGCTGCCGCGGCGGCCCGTGCGACGGCGCGGAGGCGTTCGTAATCATGGTGGTGGGCTGCGTGGACCAGGCCCAGGCGGCGCAGCACGGCTCCCATGGTGAGCCCCTGCTGCAGGATGGACAGCAGCACCACGCCGAACGTGATGGTCACCAGCAACTCCCGGTGCGGGAACGCGGCCGGGAGGCCCAACACCAGCACCATGGACAGACCGCCGCGCAGCCCGCCCCAGATGAGCACCGTGTTCCATGGCCGCGGGATGGCTTCGCGGGTGCGGCCCAGCGCGGCGCCCACCAGCCAGACCACGCCCGCGCGCCCCACGGTGACGGCGGCGTAGGCGGCCAGGATGGGCTGCCAGGCGGCCACCAGCTTGTCCGGGTCCACCTCAAAACCAATGAGCAGGAACACCACCGAGTTCAGCGCGAACGCCACGTATTCCCAGAACGTCTCCACCGCGATGCGCGTGGACGGGCTCATGCCGGTGCGGGCCGCGTAGTTGCCGCACAGCATCCCGGCGGCGACGGTGGCAATGACGCCGGAGTAGTGGAAGCTCTCCGCAAGCACGAAGCTCCCGTACGCCGCCAGCGTGGTCAGCGTGATTTCTATCATGGGGTCGTCCACCTGCTGGATGACCTTGGAGACCGCGTAACCCACGCCCAGGCCAACGAGCGCGCCCACGCCCACCACGCGGCAGAACTCCATCACGGCGCCGGTTACCGTGCCGCCGCCGCCCGCGGCGAACGCGAGCACGATGGTGAACAGCACCACCGCGGTGCCGTCGTTGAGGAGGCTTTCGCCCTCCATGAGCGTGACCAGGCGGCGCGGCGCGCCCAGCGTCTTGAACAGGCCCACCACCGCAATGGGGTCCGTGGCGCTGATGAGCGCGGCAAACACCAGCCCGTCCACCAGCCGGAAGCCCTCCACAAAATGCAGCGCGTCCGCGACGGGCGTGAGCAGTGCCGCCGTCAGCCCCACGGCCACCAGCACGCCCGGGACGGCCAGCGCGTGGATGGCGCCCTTGTTCTGCCAGAACGCGCGGAAGTCCAGGTGGAAGGCGGCTTCAAACACCAGGCCGGGGAGGATGACGCCGTAAAGGAGGTCCTTGGTGAGCGCGGGAGGCTGAATGGTGTCCACACCGCCCAGCAGCAATCCGGCCACCACCAGTGCAATGGTGTAGGGCGCCTTGAACCAGCGCGTGACCAACGCCACCGCCTTGGCCACGGTGAACAGCATGAGGAAGGCGACTTCGATGTGCATGGGGGGCCTCCGCGATGGGATGGGATTCACTGACCCGCGCGTGTGGCGGGCGGTTCCACGACGAGCAGCGAGCACTCCAGTTGCCCGGCAACCCGCTGGGGCACGCCGCCCAACAGGGCGCGCAGCACGCCCCGCCCACGGGTCCGGCCGATCACCACCAGGGCCGCGTGCTGGTCGCGCGCCACGCGCGCCACCTGGTCCGCCACGCTGCCGGTCTGGACCAGCACGGTGAAGCGGCGGCCAGTGCGGTGGGTGCTGCGCCGCACCAGGGCCCGCAGGTCACCCAGCAGGCGGACCGCCGCGCCCTGGAACACGCCGAGCGCGCACGACGGCCCCTCCAGCATGGGAAGCGGGGCCACGACGGGCGACACCACGTGCATGACCAGCAGGTGTGCCCGCCGGCGCACCGCCTCCACGTGTGCTGTGCGCAGCACGAGCACCGCGGCGGGGTCCAGGTCCACCGCCGCCAGCACCACGGGCCGAGAGGGGAGACGGCGGCGGCTCACGTGGGCGCTGGTGTTGGGGAGAGCCACGCGGGACGGCGCAGAGGCCACGGTGCGCTCAGCGGTGGAGCAGCGCGCCCAGCGCGTGTGACCCCAGCCACAGGACCACGGTGACCACGGCGAGCACCCGCACGTAGCCCCACCAGTCCTTCAGGGTGGCGGGTTCGCCCCGCGCAGTGGTGCCGTGGAAGTATGCAATGTCCGCGTAGCGCACAAACGCCAGCCCGCCCGCCGCCAGCACAAAGCTGAGGTCAGCCAGGGAGTAGCGCGTTCCCGCGGGCGCCAGGAAGACGGCGGCGGCGGCCCCGGCCAGCGCCAGGTTCCCAAGGAACATCCAGATGATGCGCAGCAGGCAGCCGGCCAGCGGCGTGCTGGAGGCGCTCGGCGCGGTGGACGGTGTGGGCGCGGGTGTTTCGGATGGCTTGCGGCGGGCCATGCGGGTGCTCCGGGCGGCACGGCTGCGCGTGCCAGTTTCCGGAGGCGGCCCGACCGTCCGTGTTGCGCCTGTGGTGGCGGCTGCCCCCACACCCTTTTTGTAACAGACCCGCTAGCAGCGCCGCGGCGGTGGGCGCAAACCGGCGCGCCCGGTTCTCAGCGCGCCTGCACTGCCGGAAACTCGCCGGTGGGCGGGCGGGAGCCACGGGACGCCAGCGCCTTCACAATATCTCCCTCCGTCAAGCACCCGACCAGCCGGTGGGGGTCTTCCCCCGCGACGACGGGAATGGCGTTGAGTTTGGAGGTCATCAGCCGTTTCAGGCCGGTCTCCAGCGTGTCCCCATCCACCACCGTCACCAGGTGCGTGCGCATGATGTCCCCGGCGACGACCAGCGGCAGCACGCTGGCATCCTCCAGATGGTGCCGCACATCAGCCATGGCCACCAACCCCACCAACCGCCCCTCCACGGAAACAACCGGAAACACCGCGTGACCGGTCTGGTTGGCCACGTGCATCACCTCAGCCAGCGGCGTGGCGGGAGCCAGGGTCACCGGGTTGCGCGTCATGGCCTGGGACACCAGCACGCCGCGCATCTCCGGCCGGGAATCCAGGATGGCGTCCTTGAACCACGCGGCAAAGACGCGCCGCTGGCGGTGGTAGAACGACACCGGGTCCACCACGTGCGCCGCCAGCGCACCGGAGATGGCGGCCAGCATCAGCGGGAAGATGGCGGCGTGCCGGTCTGTCATCTCCACCACCAGGACAAACGCCGTGAACGGCGCGCGGGTCACGCCCGCGAGAAACGCAACCATGCCCAGCAGGATCATCAGGTTGGCATTGCCGGAAGTGAGCCAGCCCTCCAGCACCGAGCCCACCGAGGCGCCGAGCGCCAGCGACGGAGCGAACACGCCGCCCGCGCAGCCGGCCAGGTAGGAGACCACGGTGGTCACCCAGCGCGTGACCAGCAGCGCCGGCGTGGCGTGGCGTTCCGGTACGAACAGGAACTCCTTCACCAGTTCCACACCGCCACCCAACACGCCGGGTCCCTGCACCATGGCAACCAGGGCCACCACCACGCCGCAGGCGGCGGCAAACGTGGCGCGGCGGGCCAGCGGGAGGGCGCGCAGCCGGGCGGAGGCCAGGACCAGGACCTTCCCGAACACGCCGCCGCCAAACCCCGCCACCACGCCGACGAGCACGGCGAAGCCGATGAACAGCGTGGGGCCCAGCTCGCCCACCGCCGGGTAGCCGAACAGCAGGTAGGGCCCCAGGAATGTCTGGGCGACCATGCCGGAGATGATCACGGCGGTGATGAGGTGCGTCTTGAACTTGTTGAACCCCTGGCTGGCCAGCTCCTCCACGGCAAACACAATGCCGCCCAGGGGCGTGTTGAACGCCGCGGCAATGCCGGCGGCGCCGCCGGTGACAATCCAGCCGTGGTGGTTGGGCGCGGGGATGAAGCGGCGGAACGCGCCGCCGACGGCGTGGAACAGGCTCGCGGCAATCTGGATCATCGGTCCTTCGCGCCCGATGGCGCCGCCGCCGAGTGCGCAGCACAGCGAGCTGAGGATCTTCACGACGAGCACCCGCCAACCCACCATCCGGTTGAACGCGGCGTCATTGGCCACCGGGTCCAGTTCCAGCAGGGTCATCACCTGGGGAATGCCGCTGCCGGACGCCGCCGGCGCAAAGCGCTGCACCAGCCACCATCCCGCCAGGAAGCACACCGGGGAGACGGCCAGCAGCGCGTACGGGTGTGCCTGGAGCAGTGATTGCGCCGTGGCCACGGCGGCGCTGTACGCGTGGGCATAGAGCACAGCGATGAGGCCAGTGCCCGTGGCGGCCAGCCAGAACGGGGCGGCCTGGGTGAGACGGTGCGCCCGCAGGCGTGAGCCCATCCCCCGGAGGAAGTCCACCACGCGATCTTCGCGCGTGGCGTCCGTCCCCGGTGACGTGGACGGGGGTTCACTCATGGCCGCGCGGCCCTTCGCGCCCTGTTTCCGTACGCCTTCTTCCACGGCCAGCGCATGCCCCACGCATACCACCTGCCGTGCCATGGGCAGCAGAAACCGCCGGCTTGATCCGCCGTGCGCCCATGAATATGGGTTCCCATATCGGGGACGGAGGCTGACGGATGCTGCCACTGGTTCTTGCCCTCTTGCTTGGCGTGGGACCCGGACCCTGTGCGCGCGCCGCAGAACGTGACCGTCCCATCACCCCCTTGCCCCCCACCTGGGGTCTGCAGCTGGTGGGCGTGGCGGTGGACCGGGAGGCGCAGCGCGTGGCCACCATCCGCCAGGGAGACCAGCGCAACGCGCTGTCTGCAGTGCGGCGGGTGGGTGACAAGCTGTTGGGTCGCGTGGAGGTGGTGGCCATTGGCTGGCGCAGCATCCTGGTGCGCGCCGATGGGAACCTGTTCATGCTGGGGCTCAAGGGGCGGCCGCACCGGGATTGGACGGACGTCCTGCGCAGGTGGCGGACGTGCTCGGAGACGGACGCCGGGCCCCGCTGAGGCCCGTGGCCTTCACTGCACGCCGGCCGCCGGTTTGCCGTTCCACGTGGCGGAGCACATCCACGCGCGAACGCCGGCGGGGCTGCGGTGCGTCTCAAACCGGGTCTCCCGCAGTTCCTCAAGCCACCAGCCACCCTGGAAGGCGCGGCGCAGCTCGCTCTCCTTCACGCGGCGCGGTCCGCCCCAGTCAGGCTCGTGCTCGGAGAAGCACAGCACGTGGAGCAGGCCGCCGGGGCGCAGCACGCGCGCCAGCATGCGCAGGTAGAGCGTCCAACCCTTGTCCGTGAGGGTGTGCATGAGCCCGCAGTCCAGCACCGTGTCAAAGGCCACGCCCAGCGTGTCCACCCGCAACGCGTCATGCTGGCGCAGGTCCACGCGCGCCGCGGCGGCGCGGGCCTTGCCCCGCGCGCGCTCAATGGCGCGGCCCGAGAGGTCCACACCCACCACGTCCATCCCCTGCAGCGCCAGCCAGATGGCCAGGTCCCCGGTGCCACACCCGCTGTCCAGCACGCGGCCGCGCAGCCCACCGCGGGCGTGCAGTTCCACAAACGCGGGTTGCGGGTGGCCCACGTCCCACGGCGGCGTTCCGTCGTACATCGCATCAAACGGGTTCATGATGCCGGCGCTCCTACTTCACCGTCATGCCGCTGTCTGCGTCCGGTGAAGGCGGCGCCGCGGGCGGCGGGGTGGGAGCCAGGAAGCTGCCGCCCTGCCCTCCCGGCACCGGTGACGACGGAGCGCCGGCTCCCGCGGACGGGGGAGCGTTGGCGGGCGGCGGCGTTTCCACCAGGTCGTAGCTGATTTCGGGTTCGCCCGGCGCTTTGAGCCGGCCCCACTTCTTGAGGAAGAACGCGGTGGCCAGCCCGTTGACGGTGGCGTCCACCAGGCAGCGCCCCAGGCAGGCGGCGGGCGCCAGCGGCGTCACAATGAACGGCAGGCAGCAGCACAGGTCCACGCCGAACTGCAGGGCTCCCGCCAGCGCGACCACGCGCAGCGGCGCGCGCACATCCAGCTGGCGGGCGGCAAACGTCCACCCGGCGGCCGACGCGATGAACGGGATGGCAAGCCCCACGATCTGCAGGACCGTGCCCGCGAACGGGATGACGCCGAGGAACGGGCTCAACAGCGTCCAGCCCACCAGCACGGCCGCCGTGACGCCGCCAGCCTTGAGCGCCGTGCTCCAGGTGAGTTCGCCGCCCGCGGCAGCGGCCGGCGGGGACGCTGCGTCCGGGGTCCCGGCAGCGGGCTTGCCGGGCTCCTGTCCATCCGGGCCGCCCACGCCCAGCTCGTCCCAGGAACGTGCCGGGGTGCCGCCGGGCGGTGGCGGCGCGGCGGGCGGCGGTGACGCCGCGGGTGGCGGGACCGGCGCGTCAATGAGCGGGTCCGGACCGGACTGTGCCGCGGCAGCGCCTGCCCACAGGAGCCCGAGGACCACCATCGCCGTGCGGGCCAGCGTTCCCATCAGTTGCTCCTTCACACCGCGGTGAGCCCGGAACGGCGCGCCGTGCGCGGGCCGTTCCCCACCAGGCGTTCCAGCACTTCTACCATCCGCGCCTCAAAGCGCGCCCGCGAGAACCGCTCCGCCTGTGCCCGCAGCACGTCGGGCCGGAACCCGGGCTCCGCGGCAAGGAAGCGCTCCACCGCCGCGCACAGCCCGTCCACGGACTGCTCGGGGAACAGCACGCCCGTTGCGGTGGGGCCTTCGGCCGCGTCCACCACCGTCTCCGTGGCGCCACCGCGGCCCAGTGCAATGACGGGCGTACCGGAGGCCATGGCCTCCAGCGGCGTGATGCCAAAGTCCTCCTCGCCGGGGAAGACCAACGCGCGCGCACCCGCGTACGCAGCGGCCACCTCCTGGTCAGACAGGCGGCCCAGCAGCTTGACGGTGGGCCCGCACAGCGGGCGGATGCGCGCGGCGTCCTGCCCCCCGCCCACAATGTGCAGCGGCAGCCGCAGGCGGTTGAACGCTTCCACCGCAAGGTCCACGCGCTTGTACGGCGCAAACGCGCCCACCATGAGGAAGGGCCCGTCCGGCCTGGGCCAGAGGCCGGCCCGCGCAAACCGGTCCATGTCCACCGGCGGGTGCACCACCACGGAGTCCCGCCGGTAGCGCGCCGTGATGCGCCGGGCCACGTGGTGGCTGTTGGCCAGGTAGTGGTCCACGCGCGCGGCGGTGACTTCGTCCCACAGGCGCAGGTGGTGCATCAGGTAGCGCACCCCGCCGCCCAACGCGGCGGGCAGGCGCGTGGCGCCAAAGTAGTCGGGGAACTGCTCGTACGCGTAGCGCATGGGCGTGTGCACGTAGCTCACGTGCGTGGCGGACGGCGGGACAATGACCCCCTTGGCCACGCAGTGGCTGGAGGACACCACCAGGTCATACCCGCGGAAATCCCACGCCTCCACGGCGTGCGGGAACAGCGGCAGCAGCGCGCGGTGGTAGCGGTGCGCACCCGGCAGCCGCTGCACAAACGACGGGACCACGCGGTGCCGCGCAATGACGGCGCCCACATCGCCGGTGAGCCCGCCCCCGTGGTGCACCAGCGTGTACACCGGCGCGCCGGGGAACAGGCGGCACAGCGAGGCCAGCACGCTCTCACCGCCACGCGTGGACACCAACCAATCATGCACCAGCGCCACGCGCAGGCCGCGCAGCGACGGGGGAAGCGCAGGGACGGGAATCACGCGCGGCTCCCGGAAGCGGTGCGGCCCTCACGGCCGGCCAGCGCGCGGCCCAGCGCGGCCAGCAGGCGCAACGGCTCCCCCAGCCAGCGGCGCGCCACCGTGGCCGCGGAGGCATCCAACGCGTGCCGCGCCACCGGCGCGCCGTACGCCACCAACGCCACCACCAGCAGCGGCCCGGCCAGGCCCACCGCAAACCGCCACCACGCCGGCTCCAGGGCCACAAACGTGGAGAACCCTACCAGCAGCAGCGCGGCCAACGCGGCCGACATGCACACGTGCACGGGGTTGCGGGCCCCGCGGTACGCGCCCGCCAGCGCCGCCGCCGCGGTGACGGCGGATGCGGTGCAGGCCAACGGCACGGCGGTCTGCACCAGGCGGTCCGCCTCCAGGCCCACTAGGGCGGGGGCGGCCAGCAACAGGGATGGGGGCACCGCCGCCGCACCGACCAGGAGCGAAGCGGCCACGGGGCGTGCCACGCGGCGGGGCGGGCCTTCCGGGGTGGCGCTCACTTGTTCACCTCCAGCACGCGGTGGGTCACGGCCAGCACGTCCATGCTCCAGGCCACCAGCATGTGCAAGAGCGCGCCGTACAGGAAGCTGCGTTCGCGCAGCGCAAAGAAGCCCAGGAAGATGCCCGCCACCACGCTGCCCAGCGCCTCCGGTTCCGGCTTGCCCACGTGCATCACCGCAAACGGCACCGTTGCCACAAACACGCCGTAATACCCAAGCGACCGGAACAGCGCGAATCCCATGAAGCCGCGGAAAAAGAATTCCCAACCAATGAAGTACAGCCCGTAGGACGCTTCAAACAGCAGCAACGGCCACACCGACCCGCCCTGGCCGGTGAAGTACCGGACCGCCTCATCCCCCACGAAGTGGTTGAGCGGGTAGGTGTTCTTGAACGCCCCGAAAAAACTCACCGCAACGACGACGGGAAGGAACAGGCCGTAGATCCCGAACACCCACTTGAGCCCGTTGCGCCAGTTGCCCACCTGCAGGCCCAGCTCACGCGGGCGCATCCCCAGCAGCAGCCAACCCACCCCCATGGGGACCAGGAACAGCACAATGGGGCCCATCCAGAACCAGTACAGGTGTCCAAACATGGGCCGCAGGTAAGGACTCCAACCGCCCAGCAGTGGACGTATCTGGCGTTCGAACGACCCCACGGTGCAGTGGATCTGCGTGAACACCAGCCACCCGCCGCAGAACGCCAGCAGCGCGGCCACCCGCACGTCCACCACCGCGTTGGCCAAACGCCACAGCCGCGTGAGGCGCGCGCGCAGTGGCAGCCCGCGCACCAGCGGGTCCATCTGCGCGTCCAGCACGGCCGCGGGCATGCGGGGGGGCGCCGGCAGCACCGGCGGCGGGGATTGGGTCGGTGTTGGCTCAGCGCTCATGACGACGGAGCGGCCCTACCAGAGCGCGTTGCGCCGGCGCAATGACGGCGGACGTGCGCGCACGAGGCGGCGCGCGTAGGTTCCACGCCCATGCAATGCCCCGGCTGCCGCGCCAGCCTCCCGGTGAACTTGGACCGGCAACGGTGTCCGCGCTGCGGCCGCCCGCTGGGTCCCCGCCAGCCGGAGACCTCCTCGCCGTCGCGGGAGTTCGTCCTGGCCGCGCCGTCCTGGGGGCCGGGCTCCGTGTGGGATGCCTGGGTTCACGTCCTGGAGCTCACCTTCTCGCCCCGGGTGGGCTGGGAGCGCGCCGCCGGTGACACCGGCGTCTTCGCCGGACGGCGCTCGCCGCCCGCCGTCGTCTCACTCCTGCTGTCCACGCTGGGCGCGCTGCTGGTGGGCGTGGTGATGGCCACGGTGGGGCGCCGCTACGGCGTGGGTGACTACGGCACCGCGCGCGCCTGGTCCGCTCCGCGCGTGGCCCTGGTGACTGCCGCCTGGCCGGCGCTGGGCTGGCTGGCCATGACGCTGGGACGCGCCTGGGCGCGCGCGGTGCTGCCGGCGGATGCGGACCGCGCGCGAACCGGACGCAACGCCTCGCTCGTGGCGGTCCTGGGAGCCGCACCGGCGCTGGCCAGCACCGCGCTCGCGGCCGCCTGGCTGCTGCCGGACGTGGGACCGTTTCTCGTCCTGGGCGGGCTGCTGTACGCGGGTCACGCGTGCTTCCTGGGCATGTGGCGCGGCAGCGGCCTGTTGCTGGACCTGGACGCCGCGGCCCGCCGCCGGGTGGCCTGGCGTCTGGCCGCCCCGCTGGCCCTGCTCTACGTGCTGGCCGGCGCCGGGGGACTGGCGCTGCTGCTGGCGCTGGAGGCGTGAGCCCAACGCCGGCGGGCCACCAGCACAACGGCAGCTCCAAGCGCAATGCCCAACGCCGTGAGCGTCCACCCACGGCCGGCCGCGGGCAGCGGACCGGGCTCCAACACCACGCGCGTGACGCCGGGCGGCACCTCCAGGCGGATGAACACCTGCCGTGACGACGGGAACAGCGAGGCGCGCTTGAGGATGACGCCCGGTCCCTCCGCCACGCGCCACCGCGGGTGCCAGCGCGCACGCACCGCCAGCGCGCCGCCCGTCGGCGGGAGTTCCAGCACCACCGCCTGGCGGTCAAAGCGCGTGACCCGCACGCCGTCCATCCCCGTCGCCACGCGATGATCCGCCGCCAGGCGCGGCAGCTCCCACAGGTGCACGTCCCCGGGGAACACCCCCCGTTCCACCGCCCCGGGCCCGGGCGGCATGGCACCCAGCTTCACCCAGTGCGTGGCGCCACCGCCGGTCATTTCCGCGTACGTGTGCTGGCCCTGCTGCGGCCCCACGTCACGGAAGACAAACGTGCCGTGCAGCCGCTGCGTGCCGGCCACACGGACACCGGTGTGACGGTTCACCCACGCCGGAAGGTGCGCCTGCGCGTTGCCACCCGTGGGCATGTCCACAATGAGCAGCGCGTCCGCCGCACCCGTGTTCCGCACCTGCTGCGCCGCCTGCAGCAGGCCGGCCGCGTAGGGCAGGTCATCAACCCGCGGCAGGTCCGCCACCCGTTTGAGGTGGCTGCGGTTCCACGTGGGACGCCACCCAAGGTCCAGCGCCGCCACTGCCACCGCAACGGTGGCCACGCCAAACAGCACTCCCACGGCCGGGCGCCGCCGCGACAGCAGCGCCGCGGCGGCCCAGCGCGCGCCTTGGGCCACCGCCACGCCGGCGGCAAACAGCACGGACAGGCGCGCCAGCGCCCAGTAGCGCGGCCACTGCATCAGCTCCGCCGTCTCCTGCAGGGACCTGGGCGCCAGCGCCTCCACCACGTCCACACCCAGCCACAGCGTGCCCAGCGCCAGCCCGCCCACCGCCCAGCGCGCGGCCACCGCACCACGCCGCCACAACAGCACGGTGCCCGCCGCCGCCAGCACGGCCTCCAGCGCGCTCATCCGCTCAAAGAATGACAACGCGAACGCGCGTTCGGCGAACGGCGGCAGCAACCGCTGCGGGTCCCCCCACGGCGTCAACTCCGCTTTCATGGCGTTGAACGGGACCAGCAGCCAGCCCGCGCTGGCCGCCGCCGCCGCCGCACCGGCAAGGAGCAGGCCCCAGGTCCACGCCGGGGCGCGCGCCGGCTGGCGCGCCACCCACCAGTACAGCAGCGTGGCCGCCGCATAGGTGATGCCCGCAACGTGCGAGTTGACCGCCGCGGCCAGCACCAGGACGTACACCGCCACGCGCGCCGGTGACGGCCGGTGCAGCACGCGGTCCGCGCACCACAACGCCGCCACACACAGCAGCATGGACAACCGGAACGGCCACACGCCGGCCACCAGCAGCGGCACCAACCCGCCCTGGTGGAAGATCCCGGGGTCCAGCAGCAGCAGCAGCGCCCCGCACACCACCGGCCACGTCCGCAACCCGCGCCCCAGGTACAGCGCCACCACCAGGGGAAAACCCGCCGTGAGCAGCGCCACCTGCACGGCCAGGAACGCGTCCACGCCCACCGCGCCGCCCGTCAGCACCTGGGTCCAGGCCGCGGGTAGGTACGGCAAAAGCGAATAATCATCCCCTTCCGCCCAGCCGAAGTTGTGCGAGAAGGTCCATCCGCGCAGGCCGGGAAACAACTCGGTGGCCAGCAGGTTGGCGTGCCAGGCGTGCACCGGGAAGTCCCAGCCCGCCAGCGTGCCCAGGCCCGTCATCACCGTGGGAAGCAACCGCCACGCCGCCACCCCGACGACCAACGCGGTGATCACCGCTGGGGTCCACCCCGGCCACCGGATGCGCCGCAGGGGCCCGCGCACCCGGGCCCGCGCTGAGGTGCCCACCGCCAACGCGCGCACCACCAGCAGCAACGCCGCCCACCGCAGCGGCTTGCCCAGCAGGAGCTCACCGGTCTGGGCGGCCCAGGCCCATGCCCCAAGGGCCGCCAGCGCCCAGGGGAGCGCCGCCAGGAGGCGACGGGCACGCGGTGTCCGCGGTGACATGGCCACGCCGCTACCACGGAAGGCCCGCGGCGCTCACCGCATGAACGCGGGGTCCTCCAACACCTGCGCGCGGCAACCACCGGCGTCCGCCGTCGTCACCGGGTTGCAGCGGGACGGCGCGCCGCCGGGAATCTCCAACGCGTAATTGATGCCCGCGTCCGGGACCGGCGCCGGATAGTCCGTGGAGATGAAGTGCGCGCCGGAGGCCAGGGCAGCCTCCAGGCGCGTGCGGTCGTTCGCCAGCGGCTCCACGCTGTCCGAGTCCGCCCGCGTGCGCACCAGCAACCCCGCCGCCAGTGCGGCGGCCAGGGCGGGACCCTGCGGCACGGGGTCGTTGAGCACGGCCACGGCGGCAAACGGGTCAGACGGCGCCGAGTCCACAAACATCACCCGCCCGTCCAGGTGGGCCAGCCCGTGCGTGTATTGCCGGCGCACCTCGCCCGCGTCATCCATGGCAAACACCGCCTTGCCGCGCAGCCGCCCCAGCACCGGCCAGCCGGCCGTCCGCACGGCCTCGGCCAGCGTGGCCGCGCCGGCCCGCACGTCATCCGGTGTCAGCAGCCGCTCCCGTCCCCACACCGCCAGGATGTCCCCCTCCAGCTTCTGGAAGAACGGCTCCAGGTCCCCCGTCGTCGCGCCGCTCTTGGGCTCCACCTGGATGAACAGCGGGTGGTGCGCGGGGTGCGCGTCCGACCAGCCCTTGAGCACGCCCAGGCACTCCCGGAACGTGGCGCACGTGGTGACGTTGTCAACAATGGCGAGGTGGAAGACCTGCAACTCGGGGGCGCCGGACATTTCGTGCACGTCCAGTTCAAAAGCGCGCACGCCCAGTTCCTCCGCCTGCCGGTCCAGCGGCAGGTGCGTGTAGTTCCACGGCGTGGCGTCGGCATCACCCTGCACGTGGTAGCTGTTGTGCGTGGCCTTGGCCTGCAGGTGGAACAGCGTCCACCGCTCGTCTTCCGGGTAGCTCCACGCGCGGCCCGCGTCCGCCGGGTGACGGCCCGGTGAACATGCGGTGAACACGGACCACGTCGCCATCACCGCCAGCGGGAATGCGCGCTCCATGCGTCGGCAGCCTACACCCAACACCCGCGCGGCGGCTGGATCGGGTCGCCCGGATGGGGTACGGCCGCGCCTCGCCCGGAGAACGCCGCATGCCCGCCTGGCTGAACCAGCTGCTGCCGATCCTCCTCATCCTCGGGGCGGTGTTTGTTGTCCTTGGGCGCCTGCCGCGCGTGGAGCTGGGCCACACGGAGGCCTACAAGCGGCGCCGGTTCCTCAACTGGTTCCCGCTGGGGATGACCTACGCGTTCCTGTACATGGGGCGGTACAACCTGTCGGCCAACGCGTCTTTGCTGGACCAGGCGGGCATCCTCACCAAGGAGCAGTTTGGCGTGGTGGACGGGTGGGGGTCCGCCGTCTACGGCGTGGCGTTCCTGCTCAACGGCCCGCTGACGGACCGCTGGGGCGGACGGGTCACCATCCTGCTGGCCGCGGGCGGCTCCGCCGTCATGAACGCGCTCATGGGCCTGATGTTCTCCCTGGCCATGGACGGGTCCCTGGGGGACAAGGCCGCGCTGTCCCCCACCATCACCGTGCTGTTCTGCGCCAACATGTATTTCCAGAGCTTTGGCGCGGTTTCCATTGTCAAGGTGAACGCGCCGTGGTTCCACGTGCGCGAGCGCGGTGTGCTGGGCGGCGTGTTCGGTATCCTCATCTCGCTGGGGCTGTACTTTGCGTATGACTGGAGCCGGTTCATTGCCCGGTCCATTTCGCTGTCCGCCGCGTTCCTGGTCCCCGCGCTCATCCTGCTGGTGTTCACCGTGGTGGACACCTTCCTCATCCGTGACACGCCTTCCGCGGCGGGTCACCCGGACTTTGACACCGCGGACGCTTCCTCGGGGGACAACGGCCCGCCGCTGGGTGTGCTGGAGGTGGCGCGGCGGATGTTCTCGCAGCGGGTGATCATCATCATCGTGGGGGTGGAGTTCTGCAGCGGCTTCCTGCGCAACGCCATCATGAAGTGGTACCTGGTCTACGCGGACAAGATTGGCGAGAAGGCCGCCTTCGTCGCGCAGAACTGGGGCGTGCTGCTGTGCATTGCGGGCATCATGGGCGGCGTGTTTGCGGGCTTCATCTCGGACCACGTGTTTGACTCACGGCGGGGGCCCGTGGCCAGCGTGCTGTACGGCGGCCTGGTCGTCGGCGGGGTCATGGTCACCTTTGCGCTGGGCAGCCCGGTGGTGGCGTGGACGGTGGTGTTCATGTCGCTGTGCGTGATTGGCGTGCACGGCATGCTGTCTGGCACGGCGAGCATGGACTTTGGCGGCCGGAAGAACGCGGGGGTGGTCACCGGCATCATTGACGGGTTTGTGTACCTGGGCACCGCCGCGCAGTCGTTCCTCTACGCGCGCATCCTGCCGCACGGCGCGGACGCGGCCAACGCCGCCAACTGGATCAGCTGGCCCGTCGCCATGCTGCCTGTCGCCGCGGTGGGACTGGTCCTGGCCACGCGGGTGTGGAACGCCCGGCCGCAGGGGCGCGCCCGGCCCGCCTGACCGCGCCTCAGGGGACCTCCACGGCCTCCACGGTGCGCACGGCCTGGTCCACCTCCGCGGCAACGGGCTCCTCCAGCGGCTCCGCGGCCAGGTAGGTGGCACCCACCACGGATGCCAGACCCGCCGCGGCGCCCGTGGCCACCAGCGCGCCCGCCCCCACGCCGGTGGCCACCATGACGGCCGCGGCCGCCGGCGGCGCCCAGGCCTCCTGGCGGGCTGCCAGCGCGAAGGTGCCCGCACCGCCCAACGCCCCCAGCACCAGCGCCGTCACCACGCCAAGCGTGAGCGGCGCCTCCATGAGCAGCACGGACTTCCACCACTCCAGCGGCTTGCGCTCAAACACCTTGGCGGCGGTCCAGCCGGTGGCCCAGCCCACCACCGCACCCACGACGATGATGGCCGCGGCGAGCAGCAGCGCCAGCAGCGCCAGCGCCAGTGCGATGAAGATGACAAACACGCCGTCCCCGCCGTCACCGCAGTCACTCCCGCCCAGGTCACCGCCCCCAAGGTTGCAGGAGCTGCCGGCGCCGGGGCAGATGCACACCGGCCAGATCCAGCAGGGGTCCTCCGCCACCATGGCGCCGCGGCGGCGCACCGGCTCAGGGGTGATGGACTCAGGCGCCGTGGCCACGGGCGCGGGTTGCACCGGCAGGTCATGCACCAACACGGAGGTGGGCGCGGCGGTGGTGCCCACGCAGACCGGGTCCGCCATGGGCAGGGCGCGCCACCGCTTGGGCTCAAGCGGTTCCGCCAGGTGGTACGTGCGGGACTGTGCCAGGCCGCCCGCACAGGTGGTCTCCACGGTGAACTCAAACGGCGCCAGCTCCTTGGCGGTCTTGTTGTAGACGCTGACCTCCTGCACGGTGACGTCATGGGCGGAGGGGCGGATCTCCACGCAGGTGGCGCTGGTGCAGGCCCGCCGGGCGCCGGCAAGGGCGGTGGCGGGCAGGCTGGTGAGGACGGCCAGGAGCAGGACGGCACGCGGCAACCGCACGGACATGCACCCTCCGCGACGGGAGAAACGCGCGTGGGCGCGCCCCGTCGGTCGGGGTGGAGCGTGTCACGCCGGGCAGCGGGGGCTCAACCCGGCGCGGGGGCGGCCAGGGAGCGCGGCGCCTGCACCTGCATCTCGGCAACGTTGACGCGCACGTTGACCAGCTTGGAGATGCCGGGTTCCTCCATGGTGATGCCGTAGAGGTTGTCGGCAATCTCCATGGTGCGCTTGTTGTGCGTGATGATGATGAACTGGCTAAGCGCGGACACGTCACGCACCAGTTCATTGAAGCGGGTGACGTTGGCCTCGTCCAGCGGGGCGTCCACTTCATCCAGCAGGCAGAACGGGCTGGGCTTGATGAGGAAGATGGAGAACACCAGGGACACCGCGGTGAGCGCCTTCTCACCACCGGACAACAACTGGACGGACTGCACCTTCTTACCCGGCGGCTGGGCAAAGATCTCAATGCCCGTCTCCAACAGGTCATCCGGGTTGGTCATTTGCAGCCACGCTTTTCCTCCTCGGAAGAGACGCGGGAACACATCCGTGAACTTCTGGTTGATGGCTTCAAACGCCTCCGCAAAGCGGCGCTTGGTCGTCTTGTTGATCTTGGTGATGGCGCGCTCCAGCTGGTTGAGCGCGTGCGTGAGATCATCCTGCTGGTTGGACAAGAACGTGTGCCGCTCTTCCACATCCCGGCACTCATCAATGGCCGTGAGGTTGATCTCACCCATGTTGTCAATCTGGCGACGGAGATCCACCAC